>NZ_VFWW01000015.1:0-119065 GCF_006442955.1 Mesorhizobium sp. B1-1-1 | reverse complement strand
GCCACCAAAGGCGGCGTATGCGATGCTTGCACCCAAGGCCGAAAGCAATACACGACGAGACGTAAACACTGTTCGATCCTCCTACAATTTCTGTGAAACTTCGGAATTTGATAATCGAAATGCGACACGCACGCGACTTCCACCCGCAAGACGAGAGGGGTCCTTAAGCGATGCTACCGTAGTGTTTAATTGATTGCGAGTTCCGCTTTAGCTTAACTTCGTCGGCAGCAAAATATCGGATTTTACAATTTTGGCTAAGAGGAATTTCAGTGCCCAAATCGAAATCTCAACCTATCCTGCCTTGAGCGATTTGCTGATATAGAGTGTAGTGCCTCCGCTCCCGACCACAGTTCCTTTGGCGGGCTTGGAAATTGCGGGGCCCCCATCTCACCGATACATTCAGTCTTCAACTTGAGCTTGGGGTTTGCAAGGAAATCAGCAACTACTTTCGACCCGCACGGATCGGAATCTATGACATCGTGTCCGATCCCCCGAAAGACCACCACCTGGCCGAAAGGAAGGGTCTTCGCCGCGTGGTCCGCCCATGCTGTCGGCGTTGCTGGATCATATTCTCCCGACAACAGAAGAGTGGGTATGTCAGTGCGGCGCGGCTGCACCTGCGATGCTGGCCCGTTCTCAAGCATCCAAAGAGGGCATGCCCAGGAGTAGTCGTTCAGCTCAACCCATTTCGACCAGTATTTGTCCTGCTTGCCATTCAGATCGGGGAGATCGCTGTCGGAACAACTTACAGAGAAGTCCATACCTTGGGAGATCTCCAGGTCGTCAGCATCGAAAAGTATCTCCGCCAGGGGTCTGAAATCCTGTTTGTATGTCCTCTCGATCAGCTCCGGCAGGGTCAGGAGCGCATCGCGATCGTATAAAATGCCGAATATAAGCTCGAGGAAATCTGCCCCGGAGACATATGTGTAGCGCGCCTCTTTATCTGTGCTGCGCAAGAGCAAAGGCTGCCGATCCAGCTGTCTTGCAATAAGCTGAACAGCATTGGATATCCCATTCATGCATCTGTTCGCTGCCTCACAGTCTCGCTCTAGCAATTTTAACGATCGGTCGAGATTCGGCCCATCTTCGTTCAGGTAATTGATGTCCAGAGGAACAACTGAATCCAGTATACTCGCCGATACCCCTTCGGGGTGCTGGTTCATCACTTCGAGTGCAAGCCTGGTGCCATACGAGACGCCATAGAGAACCCACTTTTCTATCCCGAGAGCCTTCCGAAGGTCATCAATATCCTCCGCATTCTCCTCAGTGTTGTAGGCATCAAGATCAATGCCCTTTGCGATCAACGCCGTCCTGCATGCAAGAACTTCATCTTTTTTGAGCTTGCTAAAGGTGGTTTCGACCTCAACGCTCGAGAGAATGGCGTTCCAATGATCGGGCTTGAAATATTGAGAACAGTCCAAGGCGGGAGCGGACTTTCCGATGCCCCGCTGATCAGCAACGATTACTCGGCGTCCGATCATCCAGCTCTGGGCGCCGATGAATTCCCACCATCCATCGATGTCGTCGCTATTGGCGATGTCGGTAGGCTGCCCCGGGCCTCCTGTGAGAAACACTACCGGTTCGTGCCGTTCGCGGTCCGGTTCGAATACGACCACGGACAGGACGACCTCGGTACCACCCGTCTTCTTTCGATTTTCTGGAACATTCACGGTCCCACACGTCATTGCCCGATCCCGCGGAATTTCGAACCAACAGCTGGTTTTCTTGAACTCACCCGCAGTGAGTTCCCCACCCCCCAGGCAAATGAGGAACGCAACCGACGTGACCACGAGAAGAAAACACCAACCTGGTTTGATGTACGCGCGTCTAAACACGGTAGACATCTCGCCCCTCATTTATAAGTATACGAAAACTGCTCGATTACGGATCGAATATTCTTCGCGTCATCGACAATCAGGAATAAAACGCCCGCAATCACGGATTCGTTATTTATTCAAGACGGAGAGTATTTCCCTCCGATGCCAAGGAACAATTCCGTATTTCAGAAAAATGGCAGGAAAAAATTTATCCCGCACCCGGCCTGACGACCCTCTCCATTTCGTGTTCCCAAGCGATATTGGGTTACTCCAACACAAAATTGGAAACAAGCTCGACAAACCGGGCGATTATATTAGCGCTTTTGATTGAGCCGTGCGCGAGACAGTTGGTCAGCACTGCGCTTATGTAAGCCGTGTTTTGCGCTACATTGCTCATCCGATTTTGCGCGGGTGCTCGCACCCTCCTCCTTATGGTGGATTCCCATTCTTTAGCATTAACGCATATAAAGACCGCGCTTCTGCACTCACGATGGGAACACAACCATGCGGAATCGAAAGTCACTTCAACTGGCGCTTTGGGCTTGTATATCGCTTTTTCTCACCGACGCCGCTTTAGCGAAAGATGCCTACAAGACCCCCTGTAGAGCGGACGCCAAGCGGGTGTGCCACATGGACAACGAAGTGAAGGCGCAAGGCTGCCTTAAACAGCACCTCAGCGAACTTACGCCGGGTTGCAAGGCCTTTCTCAGTAAACAATGAGATGGCCGCGGGTCCTGTAGCCCGATTGCGTGCTCCGATGGTGAGATTGCTCGCCGCGAGGTCTCACGCGATGGCACGATCAGCAAGGCGGACACCGTTCGCCCTGCCGGCATTCTGGTCCCGTTCGCTCCAACCGGGCGCCAGTCACGGCCCCGCCAGTTGCGTGGACATGCGAGGATGGCCGGGATTGACGAAAGGTATCAAAGGCCAGCGAGCGGCTGGCTTGTCTGTCTGACAGCCTGCCTCAGCCCACCCTGACCACGAAATGCTTCGTCACCGGCTCGATGATCTTCCAGGTTCCCTTGAAATCGGCTTCCACCACGAAGGCGTCGCCGGGGCCGACTTCGACCGGCGTGCCGCCGTCGGGCGTGATGATGATGCGGCCCGCGATCATGTGCACGAACTCATAGTCGGTGTAGGTGGCGTGATACGTACCGGGCGACGCGCGCCAGGTTCCGGAGATCACCTTGCCGTCCGCGGTCGTGTGCTGGACTGCGGTTTGCATGGTCGGCCGGCCCTCGACCGCGATCCAGCCAGGCAGGTCGCCGGCTTCCGCGTGTTCGACGGTGCCGAATTTCAGGATCGTCTTGTTCGTCATGCCGGGGCTCCGTTTTGCTTCGCTGTCGCACCGTCGGATAGCCGTTACGCGTGGCGTGGGCAATGCCGCCAGGGGGACCAGGGCAACCAATCCGGGTTCACCGGCGCCTTCGCACTGTTTGACGGAGCTCTGAACGAAAAAACCCGCCTGCTCGGCGGGTCCCTGGCGCGACTCAGCACCATAGGCAATTTGTAGCATTAACTGCCTTCACAGTCAATGAAGCTGAGTTCGCGGCCTTGCACCAGGAACCAGGCGCGTCCGCGCCTGGGGTGGGCGATTTGGTAATTCCTGCTGCTCCTCAGTCTGAAATCCTCAGGGCTTGTGGCGCGCCGCGACGAGTTCCGCCTTGCGCCTTGCCGTTTCCATTCCCAGCCCGATGAAGGCGCGCGCGTGCTTGGCCAGCGCCATGTTGTCCGTCCACAGATTACGCCAGATGGCGGTCTTCTTCGACAGGTTCTCGTCGACGATCTCCGAGGAGAAGGATTCGAAGCTGAGATCGTCGGCATAGCCGATCGCCGTCAGCGCATCGAATATCGCGGCGAAGTCGATATTGCCGGTGCCGAGGAAGCCGCGATGGCTCTCGCCGATATGGACATAGCCGATCTTGCCGGCGGCATGGCGGATGGCCAGCCCGACATCGGCCTCCTCGATGTTCATGTGGAAGGTGTCGAGGTGGAGAAAGATGTTGTCGGAGCCGGTGTCCTCGATGAAGGCCAGCCCTTGCGCGGCGGTGTTGAGCAGATTGCTCTCAAAGCGGTTGACGATCTCGAGGTTGAGCGTGACGCCTGCCGCCTTCGCGGTTTCGGCGACCTTGGCCAGCGTCCCGGCGCTGCGGTTCCACTGGTCTCGCGTCGGCGCCTCGGTCTGCAATCCGTGGCTGGTCGAGAGGATACCGGCGACCTTCTGGCCGCCGAGGTCGCGCGTCAGGGCGATGGTGTCGTTGAGGATCCCGACGCCGCGCGCGGCGACCGCCTTGTCGGCGCTCGAAATGTCGCCGTCGACCGGCAGGCCGATGCTGATCGCCACGCCGAGGTCGAGATCGGCGATGCGCTTGGCGAGCCCGCCAATATCGACATTGGCGGGGTCGAGATAGGAGAATTCGATCAGGTCGAAGCCGGCCTCCTTGGTGTTGGCCAGCGTGCGTTCGAGCTCGGCCTGCGTCGAGCTCGCCGACCAGACGAAAGAGTGGATTCCGATGCGCGACATGATCGTCTCCGGTTTTGCGACGAAATGAGGAGGACGCGGCAGGTCAGCCCGGCCGCGTCCGCCTTGGACTGATCAGCGGGCCGCGGTCCAGCCCTTGTAGTCCTTCAGATTCTCGGCGGTGATCAGCTTCGGATCGAGCAGCACCACCGGCTCCGCCGGCTTCTTGCCGGCAAGCACGTCGGCGGCCATCGTCAGCGACTGGCCGGCCATCACGTAGGGATCCTGCGAGGCAGAAGCCTTGATCATGGACTTGCCGGATGCCAGTTCCTTCTCGATGTCCGGCGCGCCGTCGACGGCGGTGAAGATGAACTCCGAGCGGTTGAGCTGCTTGGCGGCGAGCTCGGCGCCGATCGCCGTCGGATCGTTGATGGCGAACACCGCGTCGATCTTGTCGAAACGGGTCAGCAGCGACTGGAACACCTTCAGGCCGCCGTCGCGCGAGCCTTCGGCGTTCTGGTCGTCGGACAGGATCTTGATGTCAGGATGCTGGGCAAGCACGTTCTTGCAGCCCTTCACGCGCTCCAGGATCGACGAGGACGCCGGACCGTTGAGGATGACGTAGTTGCCCTTGCCGCCAGTTTGGTCGACCAGATATTGGCAGGCCTCCTCGCCGGCCTTGACATTGTTGGTCATCACGGTGACGTCGGCGCCTGGCGCGGAGACGTCGAAGGCCGCGACCACGATGCCCGCCGCCTGCGCCTTCTTCACCGCGGGCGCGATCGCCTTGGCATCGACGGCGTTGAGCATGATGACGTCGACGCCGGCGGCGATGAAGGAATCGACCTGCGAGACCTGCTTGTTCAAGTCATAGTCGGCCGACACCGACGTCACCTCGACGTTCGGATTGATCTTCTTGGCCGCGTCCTCGATGCCCTTGATGGTGGCGACGAAGAAGGGGTTGCCGAGCAGGCCGACCGAGATGCCGACCTTGTTCAGGTCCTTGGCCGATGCCGGCGCAATGGCGACGGCCGCGAACGCGGCGCCGCAGAGCAGTTTGGCGATGGTCTTCATTACGCTTACTTCCTCCTGATGCCCCGCGCCTCTCACGGTGCGTTACACAAGCCGGTCTTTGATGCCGGCGACAAGGTCACTCACGTTCTTGCCCCTGCCTGGAGCCTGTAGCGGTCGAGGGCGACCGCCACGATGATGACCAATCCCTTGATGATGTACTGCCAGATGTCCGAGACGCCGGCCAGGATGAGCCCGTTGGACAGCACGGCGATGATCAGCCCGCCGATCAGCGTGCCCCAGATCGAGCCGACGCCGCCGACGAAGCTTGTGCCGCCCAGGATGACCGCGGCGATGGCGTCGAGTTCGTAGGACTGGCCGAGCTGCAGGCCGTTGGCGGCATAGAGCCTGGCCGCCGACATGGCGCCGCCGAGACCTGCCAGCAGGCCGGACACGCCATAGACGAAGAGCAGCACCAGCGGCACCTTGATGCCGGTCAGCCGCGCCGCCTCGGCATTGCCGCCCACGGCATAGATCCAGGTGCCGAGCACGGTGCGTTTCAGCACCAGCCACGACACCACCACCACCGTCAGCGCGATGATGACCAGCCAGGGAACGCCGAACAGCGAGCCGTTGCCGATGAAGTCGAACGGCAGGTCGGAGTTGAACACGGTCGTGTCTTCGCCGAGCAGGCGGGCGACGCCGCGCACGGCGGTCAGCGATCCCAGCGTGACGATGAAGGGCGGCAGCCTGATATAGGCGATGAGCAGCCCGTTGATGACCCCGAAGCCGAGACCGACCAGAATGGCCGCCGGCACGCCGAGCAGGCCCCAGTCCGGCACCAGCGACACCAGCACCGCCACCATTGCGGAAGCGGCAAGGATCGAGCCGACCGACAGGTCGATGCCGCCGGTGAGGATGACAAAGGTCATGCCGGCGGCGAGCACGATGTTGATCGACGATTGCTGCGTGACGATCAACAGGTTGGTGCCGGTGAGAAAACGCGGATTGATGAACTGGAAGCCGGCCGCCAGCAACACCAGCACCGGCAGCATGCCGAGCGCGGCGAGAGCCGTGCGCAGCCGCCGGCTCCTGACCGCCGCCTGATCCACACTCGTCGTCGCGGTCGTTCTGTCGGTCATCCCTTCGGTCCTTCCTGGGCCGCTCCCGTCGCAAGTTCCATGATCGCTTCCTGGCGAAGCGCCTCGCCCCGGGACGCCGTCACCTCGCCCGCTATGGCGCCGTCGCGCATCACCAACACCCGATCGGCGACGCCGATCACCTCTGGCAATTCGCTGGAGATCATCAGTATGGCGATGCCCCGGTTGGCGAGATCGTCGATCAGCCGGTAGATTTCCGATTTGGCGCCGACATCGACGCCGCGCGTCGGCTCGTCGAGGATGACGACCTTCGGCTCGGTCTCCAGCAGGCGAGCCAGCAGCACCTTCTGCTGGTTGCCGCCCGACAGCGAACCGGCATTGGCCTGCGCCGAGCGGGTGCGGATCGAGAGATCGGCGACGGCTTTCGCAGCGCGCCTGTCGGCGGCGGCGAAGTCCCGCAAGCCGCCGGCGCGCGCATCCCTGGCCAGTACGCCCATGTTGATGTTGTCGGAAATAGACATGTCGAGGAACAGGCCGAGTTCCTTGCGGTCCTCGGTGAGATAGGCGATGCCGGCATCGAGCGCCTCGCGCGGCGAGCCGATGGCGATCGGCTTGCCGTCGAGCTCCAGCGTGCCGGCGCTGCGCCGGTCGGCGCCGAAGATGAGCCTGGCAAGTTCGGTGCGGCCCGAGCCGACGAGGCCCGCCAGCGCCAGCACCTCGCCGTGATAGAGGTCGAAGGAGCAGTCCTTCAGCAGCCTGCCGTCGGACATGCCGCGCACCGACAGCGCCACGGCGCGCTTTTCGCCCGGCGGGCGGTGATCCTTCTTGTAGAACGCCGAGAGATCGCGGCCGACCATCATCGAAACGAGCCGCGAGGCGCTGAGGTCGGCGCGCTCCAGCGTGCCGACATAGCCGCTGTCGCGCAGCACGCTGACGCGGTCGGCGAGCTGGTAGACCTCTTCCATGCGATGGCTGATGTAGATGATGGCGATGCCTTGCGCCTTCAGCGTCGCGATCACCTCGAACAGCCGCTCGGTCTCGCGCGAGGTCAGCGACGTGGTCGGCTCGTCCATGACGATGATGCGCGCATTGGTCGACAGCGCCCGGGCGATCTCGACCAGCTGGCGCTCGCCGAGTGACAGGCCGGAAACCAGGGCACGCGCCGAAAAGGAAACGCCGAGCCGGCCGATGATCTCGGTCGCGCGCCGGTTGCACTGGTCGCGGTCGACGATGCCGAAACGGCGCGGTTCGTTGCCGAGGAAAATGTTCTGCGCCACGGTCAGATTGGGCGCCAGCGACAGTTCCTGGTAGATCACCGCGACGCCGCTGGCGCGCGCCTTGATCGGATCGCCGGTCGCGGCGGGCATGCCATCGATCAGGATCTCGCCCCCGGGATCGGGACGATAGGCGCCCGAAAGCACCTTCATCAGCGTCGACTTGCCGGCACCGTTCTCGCCCATCAGCGCGTGCAGCTCGCCGGCCTGGACGGTAAGCGAAACATCCTGCAGGGCGCGGATCGCGCCGAACGTCTTCGAAATATGGCGCATTTCCAGCACCGGGTGGCGTTCCGCCCCCATGCCGGCTGTCTCCGTCCTGGCCTGCGCGCTCATCGGGCTGCGACCTTGCCGGCGGTCCCGGCGACCAGATCGCGCCAGCCGTCGCGGTAGCCGGCGAGGCTGGTGAAGCGCGCTGCTTTCACCGGCTCCGGCGGCTCGGCGGCGAATTCACGCCCGACGCTCTCGAAAGCCAGGGCCGCAGCGCCCGTGGCGCTGCCTTGCAGCGAAGCGCCCTGCATGAAGGCCTGCTCCGGCCGCAGCTGCGCCAGCAGGCTGGCGAGCAGGCCGCCAGTGTTGAGCCCGCCGTCGACGATCACGGTGTTGCTGGAATGGATGAGGTCGAGGCAGAGGTCGAGCATCAGCGCGACATAGAGCAGTGCCACGGCCGCACGCTCGCCGGCATCAGGCGTGCGTCCGACCAGCCGGCCCGAACGGCCTGGCATCGGCCCGCCCGGCGCGAAGCTCGGTAATGCCATCATGCCGGCATCGATCGCCCGCTGCACCGCCGCGCCTTCGACCGGGCCTTGCCAGCCGTCGCTGATGGCGGCGAATTCGCGCCCGCCCATGAAGCGGATGGTCGGCACCGGGCCGCCGTCCACATCGACATTGACCAGCATGTCGCGATCGCGGTCGAGCGCCTCGAGCGGACAGTCGGGATTGAGCACGATGACCCAGGTGCCGGTCGAAACCACTGTCACCGAGCCCAGCCCCTGCCGCCGATAGGCATGGAGCGCGGCATTCGAGTCGTGGACGCCGTTGTGGATGGCGAGCGGCCGCGACGCGCTGCCGAAGTCCTGTTCGCCGATGACAGTACCGGCACGCGCGAAGGCCGGCATCTGGTGGCGCCACCCCTCGGCGTCGACCAGTGAGGAAAAATCGTGACGACGCGGCGCCCACAGATGCGAATGGCAGCCGAGATAGGACACTTCGCAAACCGGCCTGCCGCCAAGGCGCCAGCTCCAATATTGCGGATAGCCGAGAATCCATTTCGCCGTCGCGAAAGCGTCGGATGCGGCCTCCTGCAGCCACAGCATGTGGCGGCCGTAGTTGAAACCGAGCGGCAGCCGCGGCGAGAACGTCTCGGCGTAGTCCGGAATGCGGCGATCGATCCGCGCGGCGATTTCGGCCGGCGGCTCCTGCTCATAGTCGAGGATCGGATGCGTCAGCGCCGCGTCGTCCACGAGGGCGAAGGTGCAGCCATGGCCCGACACCATCACCCCTTCCACGCCATGGTTTTCGATCACAGCGGTGACGGCGCCGAGCGCCCAATCGTGGAGGTCGGCCTCATCGAGCACGCTGAAGCCGCCTTGGCGCGCCCATTTCGGCTGGGTCCGGCGCTCGTCGAGAATGCGTCCGTCCTGGCCGAAGACGAACAGCTTCGAATTGGTCTTGCCGAAGTCGAGCACCGCGACCTTCATGCGATGGCTCCCATGGTCGAAGCAATCCGCACCATGACGCCGGCATCCTCCAGCATGCGCGCGTCGGCATCGGAAAGACCGTCGTCGGTGACCAGCGTGCCGATGCGCGACAGGGGCAGCGCGACGTTACGGGCCTGGATTGAAAGCTTGCGGCTGTCGGCCAGCACGACGATCTGGTCGGCGCACTGGCTAAGCTCGACGATCGAGCGCACCAGCAGCGGGTGCGATTCCAGCAAGCCTTCCTGGCCGATGCCTTGCGCGCCGAGAAAGAACTTCGAAGCGTAGAAAGGTGCCGGATGGGTGAGCGAGTGAATGATGCCCGGCTCGCGGTGCAGGTCGCCGCCGGCAACGGTCAGGCTGCAATGGCCATGATCGCTCAGATACGCCGCCAGCGGCATCGAGTTGGTGTAGAGCCGGATGCTGCGCTCGGCGAGCTTGACCCCGAGATGGAAACAGGTCGAGCCGCCATGCACGATGACCGCGTCGCCGTCGCGCACCATGGTCGCGGCTAGGTTGGCGATCTGCCGCTTGGCCTCGACCGCGAGGTCGCGATTCTCGTCATAGGGCCGGGCATAGGCGACGCCGGCCTGCGACGTGCCGTCGAGCGCCGAAACACCGCCATAGACCTTGCGCGCCTCGCCCGCCTCGTCGATCCGGTCGATGTCGCGCCGCACCGTCGCGGCCGAAACGCCGAGCCGCTCCTGCAGCTCCCGCACCGAGGCGAAGGGGCGATCACGCAAGAGTTCGACGATCTGACGCTGGCGGCCGGAGTCGCTCACCTGTTTCCTCCAAAACGCCGTTCTGCGACGGCAGTTGGTGTAACTTACTCAACATTAGCTCGATTGCAAGCCGCAACTGACGGTATTCGATCACGGTTGACGGAACTCACTCTTATCTGCGATATCAACCCGTCGAATGCCCGACCACCGCATTCGACGGTTGGCGGATTGTTGGAGGAGATGCGTGATGGCGACCCAGGCGGATGCGCAGGAATTGGCGGCGCTGCGGGCGCTTTCGGCCGCCATCGGACAGGATCCGCATCTGACCCAGGCCGCCGGCGGCAACACCTCGCTGAAAGCCGGAGACACGCTGTGGATCAAGGCTTCCGGGACCTGGCTGAAAGACGCGCTCGCCGATGACATCATGGTGCCGGTGGCGATGGCGCCATTGCTCGAGGCGGTTGAACGACGCGACCCCGCCGCCGACCAGCCTCAGGCCTTCGCCATTGGCGCGCTCAACCCGCGCGGGCTGCGTCCCTCGATCGAGACCACGGTGCATGCCTTGATGCCGCAGCGCGTGGTCCTGCATGTCCACTGCGTCGACACCATTTCGCTTGCGGTGCAGGCCGATTGCGAGGTCCTGGCCGCGCGCCGGCTCGCAGGCATCCAATGGGCCTATGTTCCCTACCGCCGGCCGGGCCTGCCGCTGGCCCAGGGCATCTCCGAAAGGCTGCGGCCGGGCATCGATGTCCTGATCCTGGGCAATCACGGCCTCGTCGTCGCGGCCGAGACCGTCACCGGAGCGGAGGCGCTGTTGCGCCGCGTCACCGGGCTTCTGGCAAGGGCGCCGCGCGAAGCGGCCGCGCCCGACATCGCGGCACTGACCGCGCTTGCCGCAAACTCCGGCTACCGCTTGCCCATCGACACCGAGGCGCACGCGGTCGCCATCGATCCCGACAGCCGCCGCATGGCATCGGGCGGCAGCCTCTATCCCGACCATGTCATCTTCCTCGGCAAGGGTTCGGTGGTGGCTGCGCCCGGCGAGGACGTCGCCGCTGTCGTCAGGCGTCGCGGCGCCCAGCCCCTGTCGATCCTGTTTCCGGGGCTCGGCGTCCTGATGCGCGCCAATGCCAGCGCCGGCGCCGACGCCATGCAGCGTTGCCTTGCCGACGTGACGGCGCGGGTCGATGTCACGGCGACGTTGAATTACCTTACCGAGGCGGAGAACGACGAACTCGTCAACTGGGACGCCGAGCAGTACCGCCAGAAACTGAACGCCTCCGGTGGCTGACATGCCGCCCGTCGCCGGCTCGCCTCTCTCGGATCGCCTCGTCATCGGCGTCGATATCGGCACCTCGGGCGCCCGCGCCGTAGCCATGCGCCCGGACTTTTCAATTGCCGGCCAAGCCGCCGTCCGCCTCGACGCGTTTGGCCAGGATCCGCGCAGCCCGGCGGCATGGTGGCAAGCGGTCCGGGCAGCGCTGGCGGAGTTGATTGCGGGCATCGACCGGACCACGGTCCGCGCCATCGCCGTGGATGGCACCTCGGGCACGTTGCTGCCGGTCGACGGTGCCGGACGGCCGCTCGCCGAACCGCTGATGTACAACGACAAGGTCGCCGGCGACGATATACTGGCCGCGATCGCGCGCGAGGCGCCGGCGGGCAGCGCCGCGCACGGCGCGACCTCAGGCCTCGCCAAGGCGCTTCGCTTCCAGCATCTGCCGGGCGTGGCGGCGGTGCTGCATCAGGCGGACTGGATCGCCGGACAGTTCTCGGGCCGCTTCGACGTCAGCGACGAGAACAACGCCTTGAAAACCGGTTACGATGTCGAGGCCCGCCGTTGGCCGGACTGGATCGCGGCGACCGGAATGCGCATGGATTTGCTGCCTGACGTCGTCGAGCCGGGCGACGTCACCGGCACGCTCACCGCGGCGATAGCGGATCTGTTTGGCTTGGGCCGCGACGTGATCGTCGTTGCCGGCACGACCGATGGCTGCGCCTCTTTCCTGGCGACGGGTGCGGCGGGGGTCGGCGACGGAGTCACGGCGCTTGGCTCCTCGCTTACCATCAAGATCCTGTCCGACCGGCCGATCTCGGCGCCGCGATACGGCATCTACAGCCATCGGCTGGGCAATGCCTGGCTGGCCGGCGGGGCCTCGAATTCCGGCGGCAAGGTGCTGGCGCAGCATTTTCCCCTCGCGCGCATCATCGAGCTCAGTGCCATGATCGACCCGGCGACCGAGACCGGCCTCGACTATTATCCGCTCGCCACATCGGGCGAACGGTTCCCGATCGCCGATCCGGCGCTCCCCCCGCGCCTCGTCCCGCGCCCGGCGGATGATGCCGACTATCTCAAGGCGATGTTCGAAGGCATGGCCGCGATCGAAGCGCTCGGCTATCGCCGGCTTGGCGAGCTCGGCGCGCCGGCGCTGACTTCGGTGCGCAGCGTCGGCGGCGGCGCGGCAAATCCGGCGTGGAGCGCGATCCGGCAGCGTAAGCTCGGCGTTGCGTTCTTGCCGGCTTTGTCGGACGAGGCCGCTGCCGGAACGGCGCGGCTGGCGTTGAAGGGTGCGAACGAGGCGGGGCTGCTATGAACCGGAAACTGGCTGAACGCCTCGACGGCATCGGACCGCTGGCGGAGCGCTACCAGGTCTTCCTGGTCGACCAGTTCGGCGTGCTGCATGACGGCTCGGCCCCCTATCCCGGCGCGGTGGCGGCCTTGGCGGCACTGAAGCGCGCCGGAAAGACCGTGGTGCTGGTCTCCAACTCCGGCAGGCGCGCCAAGCCCAACGAGGACCGTTTGCTGAGGCTCGGCTTCGAGGCCGGAAGTTGGGATCATTTCGTTTCCTCCGGCGAGGTGGCGTGGCGATCCTTCCACGAAATGGCGGGGACCGGAGCGTTGCGGCCCGGCACGAACTGCCTGTTGATCAGCCGCGATAATGACCGCACAGCGATCGAGGGCCTGCCTTTTGTGTTGACCGGAGCCGGCGATACCGCCAACCTGGTACTGATCGCGGCCAGCGAGGGCGACCGCTACGACCTGGACCATTATCGCCGCCTGCTGGCGCCGGCGGCGGCGCGAAAGGTGCCATGCTTCTGCACCAATCCCGACAAGATCATGCTGACGGCGGTCGGGCCTCGCTTCGGCGCCGGCGAGATCGCCGATCTCTACGAGAGCCTGGGCGGCAGCGTCACCCGCATCGGCAAGCCCGGCCCGGCGATCTTCGATGCCGCACTGGCGCTGGCCGGCGAGCCCGACCGTGCCAGCGTGGTCTGCGTCGGCGACAGTGTCGAGCATGACATAGCGGGCGGAAACGGCTCCGGCATCGCCACGGCGCTGGTCCTGAGCGGGATATTGGCGGACACTTCGGATCTTGTCGCTGTTTTCGACGAGGAGCAGGCCTGGCCGGACTACGTCACGGAGTCCTTCAGCTTCCGTTGACCGCCTCGAGCATGCGCCTTGCGCTCTCCTCGTCGGTGATCAGGATCGTCGGGGCGATCAAGTTCATGGCGCCGAGCAGCGCCGCTGTCTTCTCTTCGCCGCCGGACGTGAGAATGCGGATCGGCGCCTTGCGCAGCCGATCGACCTCCACTGACATCACATGGCTGTTGACGGGATGGTCGACCAAATCGCCATTGCGGTCGAAGAAATGGAACAGAAGGTCGCCAACGGCGCCACGCGCAACCAAGGCCTCGCGGTCCGCCTCCTTAAGAAAGCCGCCGCGAGAGAAGGTGGTGGCCGAAGCGATGCCGCCGACGCTCAGCAGAACGGCATCGAGCACGTTGGCCATCTCAAAAACTTCCTGCAGGCCGCAACGCTCGACCAGCGCGATCTTTGTCTCGACGCTGTCGACGACGGCCGGCGTCGGGATCAGATAGCCGTCGCCCTGGAAGATTTGGGCGAAGCGCCAGGCGAACTCGGCCGGGTTGTAGCGGCGCACGACGCCCACACCGCCCAGCAGCGAAATGACCTTGAAGTCGGTGAGCGATTTGGTGCTGATGAAGGGCAGGCTCGAGAAAAGCGTCTGACCCCAGCCGACGCCGACGCGCATGCCGGATTTCATCGTGTCGGACAGGAAAATCCCGGTCTTCGCGCTGATCGCGGGAATCGGATCGGCATTGGGCGCGGTCAGCGGCGCCACCAGCGCCTGCTTCAGGCCGAACGTGCGCTCCAGCGCGCGCTCCAGCCGCACGATCTCTGACAACTCGCTTTCGATGGTGATTTTCACCTCGTTGCGGGATCTCGCCTCCGCCAGCATGCGCACGATGGTGACGCGGCCGACGCCGAGCACGTCGGCTATCTCGTTCTGCGTCATCTGCTCGACGAAATACATCCAGGCGGCGCGGATCCGGAGGCGGTCCGTACGGCTCTCGTTGACGACCTGTTCGGGCGCCTCGGCCCCGCCGTTTTCGCTATCGCCCTGCCGTCGCCTGCCCAACTGTCTGTCTCCCCGCTCGGCGATGTAGGAGTCCCTCGCCGATTCTCCACGCTGGTTTAATATCGCCTATTGAGCTACCAATCGATAGGAACAATGTAGGGTCAGCGGCCGGCTCTCGGCGGCCGAGGCCGGTAGACGTTTTCGAGGCGATTCGCGATGCTCCGACAAATCTCCAGGGATGTCCGCGTCAATTTGAAGGACCGGCTGCGCGACGTCCGCGACATCATTCGCCAGAGCCGCCACGACAGCGACAGCGAGGCCAATCTCGTGCGGGAAGCAACCAGCCATTTGCCGCCGTTCCCGGGCAAAGGCATCGAAGGCCTGCTCGGCCATGCCGCCAGTGCCGTCGACGAAGCCTTGTCGATCGCCGAATCCTTTGTCCCGCATGACCGCCCGACGAAGATCGACGGAACGACCGTGAAAGGCCTTGGCATCTATTTCCCGGCCGGCAACGAGGAACGCCGGTCCAGCGCCGAGCGCGTCTTCCGGCGCGACATGTACTATCTGACCAGGACCGTGCTCGCCGCCCTGAGGATCGACAATGCCCGGATCCACGAGGCGGATTTCGCCGCCGTCCACGCCGCCATGCGAAAACGCCACGCCGGTCTGCTGGCCGCGATACCCGCCAGACCCACCCCCGCCGCGCTGCCGGCCGTCGCCGCTGCCTGTGCGGCGCTGCTGGTCGAATGCCTCAATCACCGTCCTGTCCGCCTTGTCGAAGTCGAGCCGGAAGCAATGGGCGACCGGACCCTCGACATAGCTTGCCTGGCACCTGTCGTCCTGGCCTGCGGTCTGGCCACCACGGCCAGCGACGGTGCGCCGGAGCCCGACATGCTGGAGACCGCCATTCTGGCGGCCGGCATCCGTCATGACCGCATCGTCAAGGCCTGTGCCAAGGCCAACGCGGTCGATGAATTGACGCCTGTCTTCGCCACCTTGCTTGCCCATTTGCCGTAGCTGCCGGTTCTGGCCGAGACTATCGCCCGAGCGCCATGTCCGCGATGGTCTTCTTGGCGCGCTGGATCGAGGCCGGACTCATCGAGAGCTCGGTCAGCCCCATCTTGAGAAAGGCCGGGATGAGGTCGGGGCGTCCGGCCGCCTCGCCGCACATGCCCACCATGATGCCGGCGGCCACGCCGGCTCTTGCCGTCAACTCGATCGCCGACATGACGGCCGGGTTGGCGACATCATTGAGCTTGGCCACGGTCGGGTTGAGCCGGTCGGCGGCCATGATGTACTGGGTCAGGTCGTTGGTGCCGATCGAGAAGAACGACACTTCTTTCGCCAGCGCCGGCGCGATCAGAACGGCGGCCGGCGTTTCGATCATCACGCCGAGATCGAACGCCGCATGCGGCACGCCTTGCGCCTTCAACTCCGCCGCGCATTCGGCAACCAGAACCCGCGTCTGCCGCACCTCCGATATGTCGGAGACCATCGGCAACATCACCTTGATGTTGCCGTGCACGGCTGCCCTGAGCAGCGCCCGTAGCTGGCGCTTGAAGATGTCGGGCCGGTCGAGGCACATGCGGATGCCGCGCCAGCCGAGGAAGGGATTTTCCTCGTCGGGAAATTCGATGCCGGCGATCGGCTTGTCGCCGCCTATGTCGAGCGTGCGCACGATGACCGGATAGGGCGCGAATGCCTTGGCCAGCGCCGCATAGGTCTCCGCCTGCATGTCCTCGGAGGGCAGATGCATATGACGCATGAACAGAAGCTCGGTGCGGAACAGGCCGACGCCCATGGCGCCGGCTTCCTGCGCTGCCTCGATTTCCTCCAGCGAGCCGATATTGGCGGCGACCTCGATGATCCTGCCGTCCGCGAGTTTTGGCGTCACGGTCTTGAAGACGGCCAGTCCGGCGCGCTCCTTGACCGCCGCCTCGACGCGGGCGGCGAAGTCCGCGCGGGTCGCCGCATCGGGATCGACGATCACCTGCCCGCCATTGCCGTCCACGGCCACCTCGCGCGCGCTGCGCAGGGCATTGATCTGGTCGCCAAGGCCCAGCACTGCCGGAATGCCGTGCGAACGGGCGATGATGGCAATGTGCGAGGTGGCCCCGCCATGGCCGCACACCACCCCGCCGATGCGCTTCAGCGGCGCCCGCGCCAGGTCCCAGGCGCCGATGTCGTCGGCGATCAGGATGGCGCCTTCGGGGATATTTTCGAGGCTGGCGTCATCCTGGCCGAGCAGCGCCAGACAGATCTGTCGTCCGACCGCATGGCAGTCGTCGGCGCGCGCGTTGAGATAGTGATCATCGACCGCGCTGAAATCGGCGGCTATGGTGGAGGCGGCGGTGATGACGGCTGAGACAGCGTCATTGCCGCTTTTGATCGCCTTCTCGGCCTCGCCGGTCAGGCTGTCGTCGGCGGCGATGTCCCGCAGCGCCGCGATGATGCCGCGATCTCCGGCGGACAGGGTGTCCTGCGCCAGCGCCTTGTCCATGCGCGCCTGAACGGCGGCGACGGCGGCGCGGAACCTGTCGATCTCGCCGGCGATCTCCTCCGCCTGCAGCATGCGGCCCTGTCCAGCGATGTCAGGCGGAAAATGCGCGAAGGCAGGCCCGATGGCGACGCCCTCGCTCGCCGCGACGCCGCGCAAACCGGCCACGCCTGAAGCAGCCGGTGCGGGTTCGGACGCCGGCACAATGTCCTCGCCCGTATTGGCGGCCGGTTGCGGATCGTCATCGTCGAGACCTGCCTTCGGATTCTCGAGATAGCCGATCAGCGCCTCGATCGCCTCGATGGCGTCCGCGCCATTCGCCCGCACGGTGACTTCCTGGTTTTCCTTCACCGCCAGCAGCATCAGCTTGACCGAGCTCTTGGCGCTGACCGCCTTGCCGTCCTTGACCAGCTCGACATCGGATTCGAAACCCTTGGCAAGCTTGACGAAGCGCGTGGCGGGACGGGCGTGCAAACCTTCATGCACTCTGACGATGGTCGAGCGTTCCATGGCAAATACTCTGTTGTGGCGCCGCGCCGACATGGGTCGCGGCGCGAATGCTTCAGGCGGCGATGGTGATGATCGCGTCTGTCTTCAGGGCGGCCACGAGCGCTTGGGTGTCGACCTGCGAAGCGCAGATCTCGCCCGGCCGCTCGGCCTCGGTGGCGCCATTGAACGAGATGACGACATGCCCCATCTCGAGCACCTTGCTCCAGGCGCTGGAGCCGACCGCCGTGATTGTCGCGGAAACAGGTCCAAGGGTGATCGACGCGCCCTTCTGCGGCGCGCCTTCGCTGGGCCCGAGTTCCGTCTTGTGGAGCACGGAAACCTCGGCAAGCTCCGGCGGCGAGCCATCCGCGAACAGGATGAGCACGCCCCCTTCGGCAAGGTCCGCTACTTCAGGCCCGATGGAAGTGACCCGTGTTCTCAGCAGAACCGTCATATGGCGAACCTCATTTCCTTACTTTCCTCGAGGGGGTCACGGACGCCCGTGAACCCCTCTATCTCCGTGCTTTGGCGCAATTCCCAAGGGAAAGCGCTACGCGCCTTTTTCCGGGAAAGCCGTTTCAGGCTTTCCCGGAATTTGCTTAGAACACGATCAGACTGACGACCCAGGCGATCAGCACCGAGACCGGGCCCATGATCTGGCGGCTGATGAGAACCGCCGGGACGCCGATTTCGATCGTCTTGGGCTTGGCTTCACCGAGCGCCAGGCCGACCGGGACAAAGTCGCAGCCCACCTGGGTGTTGTAGGCAAACAGCGCCGGCAGCGCCATCGCCGGCGAAATCGTGCCGTTGGCGATCTGCGGACCGATGATGGCGACGCCGATGACCTGCGCGATGACCGCACCCGGTCCCAGGATGGGGGACAGGAACGGCAGGCCGCAGATAGCCGAGATGATCAGCAGGCCGACGATGTTGTTGGCGAGCGGTCCCATCGGCTGGGCAAGCACGTCGCCGATGCCGGTGTACAGGATCAGGCCGATGAGCATGGTCACGAAGGCCATGAACGGCAGCACGTTGCGCACCACCTGGTCGATCGTACGGCGGCCGGCATTGAAGAAGATGCCGACCACGCGGCCCATGACGCGGCCGATCGAGCTGATCAGGCCGATCAGCCCGCCTTCGCTCGGCAGCGGCCGTGGTGCCGCGGCCGCGGTGTTGTTGCCTGGACTCATCGATGCTGCTCCCCCCGCAGTGGTGACCGCCTCGGATCCGTCCGCCATCGTGACATTGGCCGGCTTCACGCCCGAAACGTAGATGTCCTCGGTGATGAACTGGGCGAGCGGCCCAGCCTGGCCGACCGGCGTCAGGTTGACGGTCGGGATGCGCTTGCGCGGATAGACGCCGCAGCGTGCGGTGCCGCCGCAGTCGACGACGACGACCGCCATCTCGCTTTCGATCGGCGGCGCCTTGAAGCCGTCGACGGCCGTGGCGCCGGTCATGTCGGCGATGAGCTGTGCCACGGGATGGATGCCGCCTCCGGTGACGGAGACGATCTTGTCGCGCTGTGCGGTCGGCTCGATGACGAGCGGGCCGCCCCAGCCCGTGGAGCCCCGGGAGATCCTTACGGCTTTGTATGTCTTGGCCATGATGTCCTCCCCGCCCTTACAGCTCGACGCCCTGGCGGCGTGCCATGATGGCGGTGATGCGCTCGGTCAGCATGCCCTTGAGCAGGATGACGACGAGGCCGACGATGGCGTACCAGATCGCCACCTTGACGTGATAACCTCCGGCGACGACACCCCGCTTCTCCAGGTCGAGCAATGCGACCAGCATGCCGCCCCAGACGAAGTATTCGCCGGGGTTGATATGCGGGAACAGGCCGAGCGGCGGATGCACGTAGGAGACAGCCGCGTCATAGAAGGCGGGCTTGTGCTTTTCTTCCAGGAACGATCCGAAGGTGTAAGCCATCGGATTGGTGAGGAAGAACACCGCCAGCAGAGGCAGCAGCGTATAGCGGGTCAGCGCGATCCTGCCGGCGCCGCGTGCCAGGCCGTGGACGCGCTCCTCGCCGACCAGTTCGGTGACGGCGTAGAAGGCGGTCATCAGCACCACCAGTGTCGGGATGATGCCGGTAACGAAGCCGGCGAACACTTCGCCGCCTTTCTGGAAGATGCCGATGAAGTATTTGCCGATTGCGGTCAGCCAGCCGAGTTGCTCTTCCTGCTGCACGTTTTTCAGCTGTTCCTTCAGCTGATCGGCGGTGACAGGCGCGCTGTCGGTCTGCGCCTGCGCCAACACCACGAGATGATCGGTGGCATGCTCGACGCCGAGCCTGCCGTGCCAGGCAGCATCCGAGACCATGGTGCCTGCAACATGCAGGTTATGCACGGCCATGTCGGCATGCTGCGCCAATAACGAAAATACAGACATTTCTCCTCCTTATGCCGCCCGCCGGTTGATCCCGGCCGGTGCGCGGCGTCCTCTAGGCCCTTGCTACGTTCAAGCCGGACAAGCCCGGCTTCTTCCCCGGCTCCGACCGTGCTTTGTCGATCTGTTCGATCGCCCGTTTCACGGCCTCGGCCACACCGGGTTCCCCCTCCCCCATGATCGCAGGGTTGGACCGGAGTTGATCGAGGGGAACACCCTCGAATTGTTGATGTCGTTTGAATTTGGTGAACACCGAGCGCCCGCTCATGACCATCATGCGGCGCACGATGAGGTCCGGCGTCACCACGACGAGCGCGATAGTGCCCTTGGCCAGCCGGCCGCGAAAATTGCCGGCCCCGACGAAGCCATCCTTGTACTGGTCGGTGACGCCCCGGAAGACATCCGAATAGTGCCGCATCTGCAGCCAGACGCCGAGCGACTGCAGCGCCCACACGATAACCAGAAGAAGCAGTCCCCACTGCCAAATCGCCATTCGGTTCTCCTCCCGAAGCCTTCATTGAACCGCATCTTGGACGGATGCGCGACAACAGCAAAGTGAGAACATTTGTTTCCGAGAATGTCAATATGTATGATATTGACCTCGGTCACGGTCATCCACAGGGCCGTCGGCCGATTTCGGCGACGGCACGGTTGTGCTAGCCTGTCGTCAAACGGGATATGTGAAATGGAACTGCCCTTCAGGGATGAACTGGCCCTTATGCCCGACCTTCGCCATCGGTTGCGGCAATTGCGCTGGTTCCGCGCCACGTTTCGCGGCAGCGCCAAGGTGGTGTCCGACACATTCGGCGTGCGTTTTGAAATCGACGAAGCCAGGCTCACAAGGGCTTTTCTCGACTGGGTCGAGATCATGGAGGCGCAGAAGCGTTTCGCCGCGATCGACCGCGCCGACTTCATCGTCTTTGCCGCCGGCCTCGTGCTGCGCGAACTGATACGGCAGGCGCCGGCCAGGGAAGTCTCCGGCCTCAGCCATCTCGTCGAGACCGAGCAGAATGCCGGCACGCTGGAAATCGTCCGCTTCTGGCCTGAGGGGTTCCTCTACACCAATTATTGCGTTTCGGTGATTTCGGCGATCTACGAGCAGGAATTCGGCTCAGCGCCCAGCATCGACAAATGCGCCGACGACCTGCGCACATGGTGGTCCTATCGCGAGAACGTGACCGAGATGCCGGCCTATGCCGTGGCTTTCCTCGACCGCTTCCTTGGCGCCGAACCGAACTGGATCACGCCGGATCGCGCGCAATCGCGGCAGGCCATGCAAAGGGCGCTTGGGTCGGCCCGGGCCAGCGATGCGCTACGCCAGCTTTGACAGATTTTGGCGCCCGACCACCACGCTATTGAACATTTGACTTTTTGCCGGTAGCAAAGTGCAAAACTCCGGGGAGAAGCGCGTGGCGCGATCAAGGCCTATCATTTTCGATTGCGACGGCGTTCTCGTCGACAGCGAACCGCTGGCCGCGAGGGCCTATGAGCGCGTCTATGAAAAGCACGGCATGCCGGGCGTGCACGGCGGCATCATCGCTCAGTGCATCGGCATGAAACAGTCCGACATCATCGTCAAAATCAGGGAATTGACCGGCCATCAGTTTCCGGCGGCGGCGGATGGCGACATCTGGAGCGAGACCAGGATCCTGTTTTCGCAGGAACTGAAGCCGACACCAGGAATCGCCGCGTTTCTGGAGGCGCTTGAGGGCGACCGCTGCGTTGCCTCGTCGTCCTCCGTCGAGCGCATAAACCACAGCCTGGCAGTGACGGCGCTGGCACGGTTCTTCGGCGACGCAATTTACAGCTCCTCGATGGTTAAGAACGGTAAGCCCGCGCCGGACATTTTCCTGTTCGCCGCGGCAAAGAGGGGCGCCAATCCGGCGGACTGCATCGTCATCGAGGATTCGCCCTTCGGTATCCAGGGCGCGGTTGCCGCCGGCATGACGGCGATCGGCTACACCGGCGGCGGCCACACCTATCCCGAGCATGGCGCGCGACTGAAGGCGGCCGGCGCCGATTTCGTCTGCACCGACTGGCAAGAGATCAGCCGGCAATTGTCCGGGCTCGGTGTCCCCGCCTAAGAGCTTGTTCTAGCGAGTGGGTAGTCCAAGCCGAACCCATTCGTCGGGCGGGATTACAGATCCGACACGTAGGCCGAACGACAAAACCCTGGTCACATCGCTGTCGACCTCGCAGCGGAAGCCCAGATGGTACCACGTGCCCGTTGCGCGGAAAGCGACATCCGGGGCGTTGAGAATATTGCCGGCCTTCAGCGGCACGCTTGGGATCAAGTCGGGGAAATAAGAGGCGTCCAGCAATTGCTGCTGCAATGCGCTGGCGCAAAGTTTGGCACCACGCTGGGCGCGCGGCACGCCGCCCATCGAGGTCGTGGCCAGCGCATCGCCGGTAGCGTCTTGCGAATAGAGCTTGCGAACGCCCGGAAGCCCGGAATAGCGACGCGACGCGGCACTGGCGACATCAGGGGAAGCTGGGTCTCCCGCGCTCCCCTTGGGGGACTTCGAGACCTTTGAAGAGCCGGGCTTCGGCGCATTTGCGGGTTTGGGCGTCGGCTTTTCAGCCGATATGGGAAGCTCGACCTCAGTGTCGCCGTCATCGGCGGCCAACGGCGGTGCCGCGGCCGTTTGCTTGTCGGCGTCGGGGGTTTCCGCCTCCTCAGCATCCTTCAGGGACTCGGCATCCTTCGCGGCGGTTGCCGGCTTCTCGCCGGCCTCGGGCAACTCTGCCCCCTTTTCGGTGGCCGCCGGCGCGCCAGACTTGGTCTCCGCAGGCTCAGGTGTCACAGGCGGCTTCGACGTCTCCTCCTTGGCAGGCGCTGGCGAATTGTCTTGAGCGCTGGCTCCGTCCAGGGATTTCCTGGGGCCGGCGTCCTTGTCGCCGAACTGAAAGACAGGTCTCAAGGTCTCGATCGGCGGCGTCTTGCGCGGCTGCTTTGCGGGCGGTTCTTCAGCCTTCGTTTCCGGCGGCTTCTCGGCTTTGGGCTCCTTTGGCGGTGCGGGAGCAGGTTTCGGTTTTGGCTGATCGGGCGGAGGCACGAGCGCGACATTTACCGGCTGGTCCTGCTGCGGCTCTTGGGCTGGCCTCGGCAGGTTGTAGAACACCAGCGCTGCGAGGAGCGCATGCAGGATCAGCGATGCGGGCAGCGCCCACAACAGATCCCGACGCCGCTCTCGTGCCTCGTCCTTCATGCTGACCGATGTGGAATGAAATAGCGGCGGCTTCAAGCATAGGCTTTGGATTGATGCAATTTAACCGCTGCACAGCTCGGTGATCTGGATGATCCGCGCCGCTGCGCCGCCCGTCGAGGCGTTGGCACGGCTGGTCGAGCGACCGTACCGTCCTGAATATTCGCAACGACCCTGTTCTGTGACGAGTGACTAGCCTTGCCGCTGGTGCTGGATCTCGTCCAGAAACTGTCCGTCCAGCGGCGTTTCGCCAAACCAGTTCAGCCGGTTGATGCTGACGAAGCCGGCATCGATCGCCTCGTTCTCGTCGCCCGGCTCACTTGCGTGAGCGCGCCCGCGCGGGACTGTGATGACGGTGCGATCGCCGTCGCTCTCCAGGATTTCAGCCTTGCGGCCGATCTTGTCGCGGCCGATGCGCGGCTGCCGGATCCCGGCCGGCAGCGAAGCCGGCAGGTTGATACTGAGCCAATGGCCATCCGCCGCCCACTCTTCACGCGACCGCCAGAGCGAGGCGATCAACGCGCCGAGCCACTCGTCGTCGACACCGCTGAAGTCCGGATTCTTCACCCGGGAAAAGCCGATCGCCGGAATACCCCAGAATGTCGCCTCGCGCGCAATGCCCAGCGTCCCGGAATAGGCAAGGTCCTCGGCGACGTTGCGCCCGTCATTGACGCCCGCCAGAACCAGGTCGGGCTTTTGGCCATCCGCGAACAGCCAGGCCATCGCGCTCACCACGCAGTCGGCCGGAGTGCCGGAACACGAATACCAGCCGGGCTTGACGCGTCGCATCGTCAACGGCCGCGCGATCGTCAGCGACGCGCCCGCGGCGGTGCGCTTGCCGTCGGGTGCCACCACCCACAAATCGTCGCTCAGGCCGCCGGCCGCCTTGACCAGCCGGACAAGGCCCGGCGCCTCGATGCCGTCATCGTTGCAGATCAGGAGTCTCATGTCTCTTTTCCTCGGCGCACCGTTATGCTCTGGCCGGTGCGGCATTGCGGGCGCAGCGACGGAATATGGGCTTTCAGGTCGTCGAGGAGTTCGCTCGCGCAGGAATGACCGAGCGCCTCCGGGCGCCCTGCCTTCTCCCAGATATCGACATTGCCCGACAGCGTTGGGTGGGTGGGCATGCGCACCCAGTCCGCCCGGCCGGCTTTGTGCAGCAGATCGCCGGGGGAGCCGGAGGGCAGATGCCCGGTCAGCAACACCGGAAAGCCGGCCCGGTCGGCGCGCGGCAGCAGGCGGGACGAAGGCCCGGCCTCGCCCATGCCGTCATCGGCCAGCAAGGGCAGCGAGGGCAGCGGGTCGGCGTCGGTCCAGTCTGCGGCACTACCCAGCCGCAAGCGCAGGATCTCGGATACGCCAGGCAGCAGCGCTGAAGTGGCGGCGATCTGCGCTTCGAGCGAAGCACGCATGCCGGCGTGGATGGCGAAGGGTCCCGGCAAGGCCGCGATCAATTCCAGCGACCGCCCCGACAGCGGCGTCGGCAGAAGGCATCCGTTCGAATGGCGCGCCACCCAGCCCGAAATGGCCTCGGCGCGCGCCGCACCCGGCACGGGATCGGCGCCATAGGACGCGTCGAGAACGAGAAGATCGCATTCGGGGATCGCGTCCATCACGAAGACATTGCTGTCCGGCACCACGTCGGCCGAATAGACGACGCGGCTCTTGCCATCGTCGACGGCAAACCAGACGCCGCCGACGACATGTCCCGACCTCCCCGTCCTGACCGTGAGATTGCCGCTCTTCAGCAAATCGCCGGGTTCGAAAATCTCGATGCGATCTTCCGGAAAGGGAAATCGCTTGAGATCCCCGGGATCGGCATAGCCGGCGAGCGTGGCCGGAGCCTCGGCGCGGGTTTCGGCCGTCATGAAAATCGGACCGGCATAGCCGCGCGACAAAAGCCAGCTCAGAGCACCGACGTGATCCTCGTGCGCATGCGAGACAAACAACGCGTCGATGTCGGCGATCGACCCGTCAAGTGCCGGATAGTACTCCGCCCCTGTGGCCCCGACCTTGATGCCGATATCGAGCAGGATGCGATCGTTTCCGCTGCGGACGGCAACGCTGGTGCGGCCCTTTTCGCCGAAGCCGCCGGCCAGGTCCAGCTTCATCACGACGCCGCCTCCGCCGGGATCAGCCAGCCGGACTTGATGCGCAGGCGCGCCTGGGCTCCGCTCTCCAGCACGACCGGGTCGGGCTGCTCGAAATGCAAGGTAAGATCAGGTCCTGCGGAAGGCGTAAATTCGATGCGCGCCGAGCCACCCTGGTAGATCACCCGCTTGACGAGGCCATCGAAGCCGGGGCCGTCCGGCGAGACGTCGAGATCGGCCGACCGGCAGCAGATCCTTGCGCCGGCGCGCGGCCGCTCGCCTGCCCGGCAGCGGACGACCAGCTCGGTTCCGAGAACCCGGACCTTGCAATGACCGGCTTCCTCGGCGTTCAGCACGTCGGCCGGAAGCAGAATGCCCTGTGAAATGAAGGAGGCCACCATTTCATTCGCCGGCTCATGATAGAGCTCGCGCGGCGTCGCGAGCTGGACCAGGCGACCGTGATCCATCACCGCGATGCGATCGGCCAGCGCCATGGCCTCGGCCTGATCGTGGGTGATGTAGACGATGGTCGTGCCGGTGCGCTTGTGAAAGGCGGCGAACTCGTCCTCCATCGAGGCCCTGAGATGCACGTCGAGATTGGCGAGTGGCTCGTCGAACAATACCAGCGAGGGCGCGGCGACCAGGCAGCGCGCCAGGGCCACGCGCTGGCGCTGGCCGCCGGAGAGGTTGGCCGGCCTACGGTCTCCCAACCCCTGTAGATTGACCAGGGCCAGCGCGTCGGCAACCTTCTGGCGGGCGACCGCCTTGTCCAGCTTTGCAACCTTGAGCGAATAGCCGATGTTCTCGGCGACCGTCAAGTGCGGCCACAATGCGTAGTTCTGGAAGACGATGCCGACCCGCCGCTTCTCTGGTGGAACGCTGCCGCCTGCACCCGACACGACCTCGCTGCCGACCCGGATTTCGCCCGACGTCACCTTCTCGAAGCCGGCGACAAGTCGCAGCAACGTCGTCTTGCCGCAGCCGGAAGGCCCGAGCACGGCAAGGAATTCGCCGTCGCCGACATCGATCGAAACGTCCTTGACCGCATCGAACTCGGCGAAGCTCTTGGTCACATGGTCCAGGGTCAATCGCGCCATGGCAGAACTCCACTCGGAAGGTGAGGGGCAAGCAGGTTGGTCACCAGCATCAGCACGAAGGTGACCGCGACCGTGATGACGGACATCGCCGCCGCGTAGTTGGAATCGCCGCCCTGTTCGAACGAGAACATCACCACGCCGATTGTCTCGGAACCCGACGACCACAGCAGCGCCGAGACCGTGAGCTCGCTGAGCGCCGTCATGAAGATCAGCAGGCCGCCGGCGATCGCCGCCGGCGCCACCAAAGGAAAGACGATGGTGCGCATGCGCGTGAACAGGCCGGCGCCCGCCACTTGTGCAGCCTCCTCCAGCGTCCGGTCGATCTGGTGATAGCCGCTGATCGTCGGCCGCAAGGCCAGCACCAGGAAGCGGGCGAGATAGGCGTAGAGGATGATCCAGACCGTGTTGTAGAGCTGTATGCCGGTCAGCGGGATCGGCCGCAGGAACAGCAGCAGCGATGCGATCGCCAGCACCACGCCGGGCAAGGCATAGGGCAGTTCGACCGAAAGATTGAGCAGCCGCACCCAGCGCTGCTTGCCCCAGGCAATGAGATAGCCGATCGGCACGGCGACGAGGACCGCGAAGAAGGCGGCGGCGATCGACAGCCAGAAGCTGTTGAAGAAGGCGCGGCTGGCGGCAGCGTGCTCGAACAGCACGAAACGGTAATTGTCGAGCGTCGCCGTCTTGGCGCTGAGCGCGATGCCGTAGCCGGGAACCAGCGACGTCAGCACCAGCCCGAACAGCGGCAGGAACAACACCAGCACGACCAGCAGCCACATGCCGGCCTGGACGATCGGACGCCAGCGGCCAAGCTCGTAGGGATCGGCGGGCAGCGAGGTGGAGCTGATGCGGTAGTCGCGGCGCCGGCTCATGACCTCCTGGGCGATAATACCGGCCATGGCGATGATGCCGATCAGCACCGACAGGAACGCCGTCTCGCCGAGCACGGCCGGCCCGCCGCCGGCCAGTTTTTGATAGATCAAGGTCGGCAGCACCAAGTAATTGGCGGGAATGCCGAGAAAGGCGGGAATGCCGAAATTGCCGACGCAGGACACGAAAGCCAGTGCCGCTGCCGCCATGATCGACGGTGTCATCAGGGGTAGCACGATGGTGACGAGCACGGTGAACCAGCTCGCGCCGCCGGCTCGCGCCGCCTCGACCAGTTCGCGCGGCAGCTTGCGCAGGCCGGCGCGCACCAGCAGGAACACCAGCGGGCCATACTGCACGCCGAGCAGCAGGATGATGCCCGACGTGGAATAGAGCGGGTTCTTGGTGCCCAGCGGCGGTGCGGCGCCGAACAGCTTGAGGAACGGGCTGGCCGGTCCGAACAGTTGCAGCCAGGCAAGCGCCGTGACCTGCGGCGCGATCATCAGCGGCATGACGTAGCAGAGCACCAGCGCGCTTCGGCCGCGTATGTCGGTCAGCGTGATGAGCACCGCCACCAGCGTTCCCGACAGCACGGCAAGCACCGTGCCGCCTATGCCGACGACAAGCGTGTGCCAGGTGGCGATCCAGGTCGCCGGGCTTCTCAGTCCGGCCTCCAGGGCCATCGTCGACACCGTGCCGCCGGGTGCCACGATTTCCTTGATCAGGCGCAGCATCGGCAGCAGGGAGAGCAGCACGATGACGACGGCTACCGCCGCCGTCAGGACCATTTCCTGGCCCCGGCTTTCCCTGATCGTTGATGGCATCGTTGCTTTCCTGAAATTCGACCAGCGCGCAGTGGGGATGCCGCCGAAGCGGCATCCCGGCCGGATCGCCGAGCCTTGTCAGCCGCCGAACAGTTCCGAGAACTTCGCCTTGTCGGCGTCGGTCTTGGCGACGATTGCCTTGGTGTCGAACGACATCACCTTGACCTTGACGCCTTCCGGCAGCCATTCGGGCCGGCCGACCGAGGCCCGTGCCGGCAGGTAGCCCATGGAAAGCGCCAGCTTCTGGCCTTCGTCCGAGAGAATGAAGTCGACGAACTTCTTGGCGCCGTCGACATTCTTGGCCGTCTTCATGATCGCGACCGGTTCGGTCACGGCCGGCACGCCTTCCGAGGGGAACACGAATTCCACCGGCGAGCCCTTCTTCTTGGCGTTCATCGCCATGAAGTCGACGAGGATGCCATAGGGCTTCTCGCCTGATGCCACGGACTTCAGCACCGCGCCATTGCCGCGCACGCTGACGGTGTTGTTGGCCTTCAGCTTCTGGAAGAAATCCCAGCCGTAATCGGCATCGCCGGCGAAGCCCGAAAGCAGGTAGGCGGCGGCACCTGAATAGAGCGGGCTCGGCATGACGAGACCATCGGCATAGGCCGGCTTGGCGAGATCGGCCCAATGTTCCGGCTTCTCGGCGGCCGCGGTGTTGTAGACGATGCCGGTGGTGATCAGCTTGCTGCCGAAATAGGTCTTGTCGGCGTCGTAAGCATCCGGCTCGATGCCGTCGAGCTTTGCCTCGGGATAAGGCAGCAGCCGGCCGTCCTTCTTCAGCAGCTCCATCGAGACCGCATCGGCGATCAACAGCACGTCGGCCTGCGGGCTGCCGGCGGCGAATTCGGCCGCCATCTTTGTGAGGATGTCGCTGGTACCGGAACGATAGATTGCCACGTCGATGCCGGGCTGCGCCTTCTTGAAGGCCTCCACGGTCTTGGCCGCATCGGCTTCCGGCTGGGATGTGTAGAGCGTCAACGTTTCGGCACTTGCCATGCCGGCAAACAAAGTTGCCGCGAGCGCCAGCTGGCTGCCCAGCAGCTTGATGAATAGCGTCTTCATAAGACCTCCTGTCCTGTCTGTGCACGACCGGTCCGGCCCCGGCCGGTTCCCTGTCTCTTCCTCCCTGCACGGCGCATATGACTGGTGGATGACACAGCGCGTGAGATATACAAAATATGTTCATATGTTCGATGTCAATTACAAATGAACAAAACTGTGCAACAATCGACACGCCGGACATCCGGCGCCAGTTGACACGCGGCCGGCCTTTCTCCGAAGAGGCGATGCGGGGCCCAGGCCAAGGCTCATGAGGACGAAAAGCGATGCCCGTGGAAAAACCCAGACCGGCCCGCTCCGGATTGCCGATGGTGTCGTCGGATCTCAACGTCAAGACGGCGTGGCTCTATTATGTGGAGGGCTTCACGCAGGAGCAGATCGCCGAGAAGCTCGACGTCTCCAGGGTGAAGGTCATGCGCACGCTGGCCGCGTGCACGGCCGAAGGCATCGTCGTCACCATGATCAACGCGCCGACCGCCGAACAGGTGGCGCTCGAACGTGCACTCGAGAAGCGCTGGGGCCTCGACGCCGCCGTCGTCATCCCGACGCCTTCGGCGCAAGACCACCTGGAGAAGGCGATCGGCCACGCCGTGGCGGCCTATCTCGGCGAGCAGATGCAGGACGGCATGACGCTGGCAATCGGCGGCGGCGCGACCCTGCATGCCAGTTTGGGCTTTCTCGCCCGCCGGCAGCTGAAGCACGCCTCGGTCGTGGCGCTCGTCGGCAGTCTGCCGCATTCGCAATGGATCAATCCGTCCATCGTCGCCGCCAAGGTCGCCGATGTCTTCGAGGTCGACAGCTACCAGATCACCGCGCCGGTGACGGTCGACAACCCCTCGCTGCGTGACCTGCTCTGGGCGCAGCCGGCGCTGCAAGACGTGCGGCAGCGCGCTGCCGCCGCCGATATCGCGCTGCTTACCGTCGGCGACATGTCGCCGGACGCGACCATCTTCCGCCACGGCATCGTGCCGTCGTCGCTCATCGCGTCGCTGAAAGCGAAGGGCGCGGTCGCCAACATGCTGTGCTATTTCGTCGATGCCTCAGGCAGGCTGGTCGACCACGAAGTCAACGGCCGCGTCATGGCCATCGACCTCGATGTCGTCGGCCAGGTGCCGAATGTCGTGCTGGCCGCCGGCGGAAAACGCAAGGTGGCCGCGATCCTCGCCGCGCTGAAGGCCGTCAGCACCAATGTGCTGATCACCGACAGCGATACGGCGACGGCGCTGCTGGCAAAGGCTGGCTGACGCTGCTTCCAGTGCCGCTTAGATCAGGCCGCGTTCGCGCAAGAAATCCTCGACGCCGACATGGGTCATGGATTCGAATTCGGCGATCGCCTCGGCCACCCGCCTGCGCTGGGCCGCCAGCAGCGTGAACACCTGCTTCATCTCGCCGGAAACGCCGAAGCGGCCCCAGCGCTCCGCGATATGCGCAGGCAAGCCGATGTCGGCGCAGAACGCATCCAGGCTCTCATAGCCGAGACTGGCGACGAGTTGCTTGGTTTCGTCCGCCGACATGCGCGGCTCGAAAGCGTGATCGTGCAGGCGCTGCGCCACCAGCTTGATGTCGGACGGAGACGCGCCCATCACCTTGCCGAACAGGGTCTTGACGTCGGATGGATCGAATGCGGGCATGCGGACCTCCCTTGATCACAGTCCACCTGAAACATGGGCGAAGGGTTCGCGCCTGACAAGTCGATTCTGTGGTGAGCCGGCGCATCATTCGACGCCGGCTCACGTCAACGTGACCTACACCAGCATGCCCATCGGGTTCTCGATCAGCTTCTTGAAGGCGACCAGCAGTTCGGCACCGAGTGCTCCGTCCACGGCGCGATGGTCGGTCGACAGCGTCACCGACATCACCGTGGCGATTCTGATCTCGCCGTTCTTGGCCACCGCCCGCTCCTCGCCGGCGCCCACCGCCAGGATCGTCGCATGCGGCGGGTTGATGACGGCGGCGAAATCCTTGATGCCGAACATGCCAAGGTTCGACACCGCCGTGGTGCCGCCTTGATACTCTTCCGGCTTCAGCTTGCGACTGCGCGCGCGGCTGGCCAGGTCCTTCATCTCGTTGGAGATCACCGACAGCGTCTTTTCGTCCGCCTTGCGAATGATCGGCGTGATCAGGCCGCCGGGGATCGAGACGGCGACGCCGACATCGGCATGCCTGTGCTTGACCATGGCGCTTTCGGTCCACGAGGCATTGGCATCCGGCACCGCTTTCAGGGCCATGGCCATCGCCTTGATCACCATGTCGTTGACCGACAGCTTGTAGGCGGGCGCCTCGCCCTTGTCGGTCTTCTTTACCGGTGCGGCCGCATTGAGCTGCGTGCGCAGCGAAAGCAGCGCATCGAGCTCGCAGTCGAGCGTCAGGTAGAAATGCGGGATGGTGGTCTTGGCCTCGACCAGCCGGCGCGCGATGGTCTTGCGCATGTTGTCGTGCGGGACGAGTTCATAGGAGCCTTCCTCGAACAGGCGCAGCACGTCCCCCTCCCCCTTGAGGGGAGAGTGGCCGGCCGCAGGCCGGTCGGGTGGGGTCGCTTCGACGGGGCTCGGCGCAAAAGCGGTGCCTCCTGAGACGACCCCCTCCGTCCGCTTCGCGGACACCTCCCCCTCGAGGGGGGAGGAGAGTACCGCATCGATATCCGCCTTCACGACGCGGCCATGTGGGCCTGTGCCTGATATGCCGGAGAGATTCAGTCCTGCTTCACGAGCCAATCGACGCGCCAAGGGTGTAGCGCGGGTTTTTCCCTCCCCCTCGAGGGGAGGGTGGCCGGCCGAAGGCCGGTCGGGTGGGGTCGGTTCGACCGGGCTCAGCGCGAGGGCGGGGCCTTCTGAGGCAACCCCCTCTGTCGACTTCGTCGACATCTCCCCCTCAAGGGGGGAGATTGGCGCCTTGTCCTGCTTGGCCCCGTAGCTTTCATCATCGGCATAGATCCACGCAACCGGCGCGCCGACGGGGATATCGACGCCTTCCTTGCCGGAGACATCGCGCAGGATGCCGCTGGCCGGCGCGTCGATTTCCATCGCCGCCTTGTCGGTCTCGATCTCGAACAGCACGTCGCCCTTCTTGACCCGGGCGCCTTCCTCGGCGAACCAGCGCGAGATCTGTCCGGTCGCCATGTCCATGTCGACCTTGGGAAGAATGACTTCGGTCGGCATGTCTCAGCGAACCCCTCTCACGAGGTCGCGGGCGGCGGTGATGATGCCGGGAACCTGCGGCACCGTCGCCTTCTCCAGCTCCGGATTGTACGGGATCGGCGTCTCCGCGCCGCCCAGCCGCACGATCGGCGCGTCGAGATAGTCGAACGCCTCGCTCTCGGCGATCATGGCGCTGACCTCGGCGCCGATGCCCAGCGTCTTGACCGCTTCGTAGACGCACATCAGCCGCGACGTCTTCTTGACGCTGTCGATGACGGTCTGCTTGTCCATCGGCCGGATCGTCCTGAGGTCGACGACTTCGACGTCGATGCCTTCCGCTTCCAGCGCGGCCGCGGCGTCGAGCGCCTTCTGCACCATGATCGAGGTGGCGACGATGGTGAGATCGCGCCCTTCGCGGCGGATATCGGCCTTGCCGATCGGCACCGTGTAGTAGCCTTCCGGAACCGGGCCCTTCATCTTGTAGAGCAGCTTGTGCTCGAAGATCATCACCGGATCGGGATCGGCGACGGCAGCCAAAAGCATGCCCTTGGCATCGTGCGGCGTCGCCGGCTGGATGACCTTTAGGCCCGGCACATGGCCGAGCCAGGCCTCCAGGCTCTGGCTGTGCTGCGCGGCGGCACCGGTGCCGGAACCGGCGGGAAAGCGCATCACCACGGGAACGGAAACCTCACCGCCCAGCATGAAGCGCATCTTGGCCGCCTGGTTGACGATCTGCTCCATGGCGAGCGTGGCAAAGTCGGAGAACTGGAACTCGAAGATCGGCCGCATCCCGGTGAGGGCCGCACCCACCGCGACACCCGCCCCGCCCAGTTCCGAGATCGGCGTATCCATCACCCGGTCCGCGCCGTAGCGCTCGACCAGATCGCCGGTCACCTGGAAGGCGCCGCCATAGACGCCGATGTCCTCGCCCATCAGGAAGACGCGTTCGTCCATGTCCATGGCGATCGCCATGGCTTCCTGGATCGCCTGGGCGTAGCTCAGTTCACGCACCATCGCGTCCATCACGCCTGCTCCGTATACACGTAATTTCCGGTCTCGCTGACATCAGGCGAGGGGCTCGCCTTGGCGAACTCGATGCCGTCGGCGATTTCCTTGGCCACCGCTTCGCGGATCGCCTCGATGCCCTTGTCGTCAATGAACCCGAAGTCGCGCAGCTCGCTTTCGAACAGGGTGATCGGATCGCGGTTCGACATCCAGTCCTCGATCTCCTCCTTGGTGCGATAGCGGTTGCGGTCGCTCTTGGAATGGCCGCGATGGCGGTAGGTCTTGGACTCGATCAGCGTCGGCCCCTCGCCCGCGCGTGCGCGCTCGACGGCCTTGTAGGACGCCTCGGCGACCTCCGAAAAAATGTTGCCGTTGACGATGACGCCGGGCATCGAATAGGCGGCGGCGCGCTCGGCGATGTTCTTGACCGCGGTCGAGCGGGCCGTCGACGTCGACATGCCGTAGCCATTGTTCTCGCACACGAAAATCACCGGCAGCTTCCAGATCGCCGCCATGTTCAGCGCCTCGTGGAAAGCGCCCTCATTGTTGGCGCCGTCGCCGAAGAAGGAGACCACGACCTTGCCGGTCTTCATCATCTTGGAGGAGAGCGCCGCCCCGACGGCGATCGGAATGCCGCCGCCGACGATACCATTGGCGCCCAGATTGCCCTTGGCCACGTCGGCGATGTGCATCGAGCCGCCGCGTCCCTTGCAGTAGCCGGTGGTCTTGCCGAAGAACTCGGCGAACATGCGCTTGACCTCGGCGCCCTTGGCGATGCAGTGGCCGTGGCCGCGATGCGTCGAGGTGATCTGGTCATCCTCGCCGAGCGGCATGCAGATGCCCATGGCGCTGGCTTCCTGCCCGATCGACAGATGCATGGTGCCGTGGATGAGGCCGCGCGTGTAGCTCTCCTCCGCGCCCTCTTCGAAGCGGCGGATGAGGTACATCTTGTAGAGCACCTGTCTGAGCTGCTCGGCGCTGTACTGGCGATAGACGAAGGGCAGGTTGGCGCGGCTGTCCGCGACGGCTTTGCTGGCTGCGGCCATGATCACACCTCCACGGTTCCGTAGACGAGCTTGTCCTGGCGCGCGCGCAGTTCGGCGATCTTGGAGCCGGGAGCCGGGGCGGCATTGGCGTAGGTGATGAGCTCGCCCTTCTTGATCGGCGCCGTCACCGAACCGCCTTGCAGCAGACCGCAGGGAATGGCCCTGGCGGCATGTGCTTCCGGCGCCGTCATGATCCAGGCGCGGTAGCAATATTCGCCGATCGCATCGAGCTTCTCGCCCGGCTTCATGTCCTTCTTGGCCACGGCTGCGACTTCGGCCACCGGCTTTGCCAGCGGCACCATGTCGGCCTTGCCGTAGAGCACGACGCGGGCGCAGGTCAGGGGCACTTCGAGCGAGGTCAGATGGTAGGGCCGATGGAAGGTGAAGTACGGGCCCTTGCCCATCTTCAAATCTTCCATGCGCTCCGAAATGCGCGGATGCGACATGTCGGCGACGACGAACACGCCGGGCGCGACACCCTTGCCGATCGAATAGTCGACGACGCCGACCTTCGACAGCACGCCGCCGTCCTTCTGCGGCACCAGCACCTTGGACAATTCGCCGAGCGTCGCCGCCGGACCATGCATGCCGGCCTTGTCGGGCACCAGCCCGGTGGCGTTGGCGATCGCCGCCATCTCGACCATGGTCTTGGAGCCGTCGACGAACTCGACCAGCATACGCACATTCATGTGCCGGCGCTTGGCTTCCTCTTCATAGTCGGGCGGCGTGGCGTCGATGTTGAGCGGATTGTTCTTGCCCTTGCCGGCGGCGACGATCGGATGGCCCATCGCCGAGACGAATTCGATAAGCTCCATGCAGGAAGACGGCTCGTCGCCGGCGCCCAGCGAATAGGTGACGCCGAGCCGGTCGGCCTCGCTCTTGAGATAGGCGCCGATGGTGACGTCGGCCTCGACATTCATCATCACCAGGTGCTTGCCGTGCTCCATGGCGCGCAAGCCGATCTCGGCGCCGACGGCGGGAACGCCGGTGGCGTCGATGACGACGTCGATCAGGTCATTGTTGATGACCAGGCTGGCGTCGTTGGTGACCGCCACCTTGCCGGCCTCCATGGCGGCCGTCATCGCCGAGGCGTTCGACACTTCGCGCGCATGCCCGGTTTCCTGGAAGGCGATATCCACGGCCTTGCTGGCGGCGGGCAGGTTCAGCTCGGAAATGGCGCCGATCTCGATGCCGGACATATGGGCGACGCGGGTGACGATGTCGGTTCCCATCTCGCCCGAACCGATCAAGCCGATGCGGATTGGCTTGCCCGACTTGGCCCGCACCTCGAGATCACGGGCAAGGCCCGTCAACGAAACATTGGAAGCCATACCGCTCATTCCTCCCGTAATGCTGCTATTCAATCACCTGACGGGTATTGAACATCTGTATTTCTGTCAAGACTAATGTCCAGATTCGTAGCACTTTTGTACCCTTTCCAGCATCACGAGCAAGGTGGGAAAACCGGCAAATCCGACAACCAAACGCTCGCGACGGTTCGACGCATTCGGGCCCGGAAAAACTTCAACCGTGAGCGCGCTTGATGGCGAGAGAAGGGGCGCCCCCTGCTTAAGTGCTAGCCAACCGGAAAATCGTGGAAATGGATGATGGTGCTGACCGGAATGCCGCGCCATTTGCCGGCGATCAGCCGGTGGACACGTCCGGCGAAGATGTGACGGACACTGCCATGGCGTTGGAATAGCTCTTGAAGGGCATCGGCGTCGGTTAGCGTGACCTCGTCGAGCACCGGCATGTGGATGCCGAACGGCGGGTGGTGCATAAACAGGAGGACCGACCGGTCCGGTGCCTCTTGCAACCGCTTGCCGGCGCCTGCGGCATCAGCCGGGAACAGAACGCCTCGCCTGGGCTTTACTGTGCCGTCCAGCCGCCGTCCATCGGCAAGGTCGTGCCGGTGATCTGCCTGGCTGAATCCGAGCACAGGAACAGCGCCAGGGCGGCAAGGTCCTGGACGGCGACGAATTCCTTTGTCGGCTGTGCGGCCAGAAGCACATCGCGCTTGACCTGTTCCTCGGTCATGCCGCGCGCCTTCATCGTGTCGGGGATCTGCTTCTCGACCAGCGGCGTCCAGACATAGCCGGGCGCGATCGCGTTGACGGTGATGCCGTCCTGCGCGACTTCCAGCGCCACCGTCTTGGTCAGGCCTGATATGCCGTGCTTGGCCGAGACATAGGCGGATTTGAACGGCGAGGCGACGAGCGCATGCGCCGAAGCCGTGTTGATGATGCGGCCCCATTTGCGGCTCTTCATGCCAGGCAGCGCCGCTTTTATCGCGTAGAAGGCCGACACGAGGTTGATGCGGATGATCGCTTCCCATTTGTCGTCCGGGAATTCCTCGATCGGCGCGACATGCTGGATGCCGGCGTTGTTGACCAGGATGTCGAGGCTGCCGAACGCCTCTTCCGCCTCATGCACCATGGCGCTGACCGCCGCGCCGTCCATCATGTTGGCGTCGGAGTAGCGGCATTTGACACCGAAATCCTTCTCGATGCCGGCGCGCTCCTGCTCGATGGTCGTGGCGTCGCCCAGGCCGTTGATGGTGAGATTGGCGCCTTCGGCGGCGAAGGCGCGGGCGATAGCCAGGCCGATGCCGCTGGTCGAGCCGGTGACGAGGGCGTTTTTCGAAGACAGGGAAGCCATGGCGATCTCGCGAGAAGTGGGAGGGAAGATGACGATATAATTGTGCGTCGCAGCATGATAATGACAGAGCCTCGCGCAAAGAAAAAAGCAGCGCCGGCGACCGGCCTGCCTTTTTTCTGAAAGTGCCTGCCCCGGCTCAGAACACCTGGTGAAAGATGATGAACAGCACGAAGGCCAGCGTGATCGAGCACGGCAGCGTCAGCACCCAGGCCAGCAGCAGGTTGCGCACCGTCGACCATTGCAGGCCCGAGCCATTGGCGGCCATGGTTCCGGCGATGCCGGACGACAGCACATGGGTCGTCGACACCGGCAGGCCGAGCCTGTCGGCCATGCCGATGGTCACCATGGCGACGAGTTCGGCCGCGGCGCCCTGGCCATAGGTCAAATGGCCCTGATGGTCCGTCAGGGTCGCTTGGCCCGGGCAGGACCGACATCGGGCGATCCGGCGATTTCCAGCAGCGACGACACCAGCAATTGCCGCTCGTCTGGGGAAAGCACATCCGCGTCGAACAGATTCATGCTGCGCAGGCCCTCGATGGCGAGATAGCAGACCAGCAGCGATTTGAGATCCGGCGTCTCGCTCTTCAGTCGTTGGAAGAGTTGTCGCTTGAACGTCTTTATGGGCGACATGAAGTCCGGATCCTCGGCGATCGCCGAAAATATCCACGACGCCGATGGCTGCTTGTCCTCGCAATCCTTGGCCGAAAGCCTGATGTAGACGGCGAGCGGATTTGCGCCATTGTCGTTGCTGCTGGCGGTCTCCAGCGCCTGCTCGAACTCGCGCAGATAGCCTTCGACCAGGCCCTGCATCAATTTGGCCTTGGTCGGGAAATTGTAGAGCAGTCCGCCCTTCGATACGCCGGCGCGGCTGGCGACGGCATCCAGGGACAGGCTACCGGGGCCGGATTCCCGTGCGACGTCCGCCGCCGCAGCGAGAATCCTCTCGCGCGAGTTCGTTCGTTGGGCTTTCATGGCGCCTCCCATCGCAAGCTTAGGCCCAATTGACAAGACCGTCCAGACGGTACAGTAAGACCGCGGTCATTTGAAATCGGGGCCCGCAGTCGATATGTGTCCCGATATCCGCGCTTCGCGCCGGATTTCGACTGAGGGGACTTCCTTGTTCAAGCGCATACTCCGTTTCGTTATCATCATTGTTGTGTTGGCCGTGCTCGTCATCATGGTCGGCGGCATCGTCGGGTTCAATTTCCTGCGTGACAACGGCATCAAGCAGTATTTCGCCACGATGAAGCCGCCAGCGGCAACCGTGTCGACAACTATCGTCAAGCCGTCGAACTGGACGCCGGGCATCGAGGCGATCGGCACGGTCCGCGCCGTGCGCGGTGTCGACCTGACGGTTGAGACCGCCGGCATCGTCAAGGAGATCCCCTTCCATGCCAACGAGAAAGTGGCGGCCAATGCGGTGCTGCTGCAGCTCGACGACGCCGTAGAGCGTGCCGATCTCGCGGCACAGAAGGCGCAGGCGGCGCTCGATCAGACATCGCTGACCCGTGCACTCGAACTGACCAAGCGCGGTGTCGGCTCGGACTCGACCTTGGACACCGCACGTGCGGCCGCGTCCGCCTCGGCATCCCAGGTCAACAGGCTTCAGGCAGTGCTTGACCAGAAGCAGCTGACGGCGCCCTTTGCTGGAACCGTCGGCATCCCGAAGATCGATCTAGGCCAATATCTGGCGCCCGGCACCGCCGTGGTGACACTGCAGGATCTCGACACGATGCGGGTCGACTTCACGGTTCCCGAACAGCAACTGCCGCTGCTCAAGATCGGGCAGACGGTTCGGCTGGGCCTCAGCGGCGGCGACATGCCTTTTGCCGGGACCATTCGCGGTATCGATCCCAAGATCGACCCGTCCAGCCGGCTGGTGAACATCCGGGCGGAAGTCGCCAATCCCGAAGGCAAGCTGACCCCCGGCCAGTTCGTGCAAGTGCGTGTCGAACTGCCCGAGGAGCAGAATGTGCTGGCGCTGCCGCAGACGGCGCTGACCACCAGCCTCTATGGCGACTACATATTCGTGGTGCACCCGGCAAAGCCCGCCGAGGCGCAGCCGACCAAGCCGGAGACAAACCCCGCCGCGGCGGCGACCGACAAGCCGGCGGACGCCAAGCCCGCGGCCGATGCCAAACCGGCCGAAGCCGCGAAGCCTGCCGCCGATGCGGCAAAACCAGCGGACAAGGCCGCCGCCGATCAGGCCAAGCCGGCCACCGGGGGCGAGCAGCCTGCCCTGGTCCTGTCGCAGGTATTCGTCAAGCCCGGCCGCCGCAACGAGGGCATGGTCGAGATCGTCGAGGGCCTCAAGGCGGGCGATGAGGTTGTCACGGCAGGTCAGAATCGCCTCTTCAACGGCATGTCCGTCAACGTCGACAACACCATCGACCCAACCAAATCGGCGAACAAGCAGGCCGACCAGCAATGAGCGTTTCCGATCTCTTCATTCGCCGGCCCGTCCTCTCCACGGTCCTTGCATGCATGATCCTGCTCCTGGGTTTCCAGGGCATATTCAGCCTGTCGATCCGCCAGTATCCGAAGGTTGACGAAACCGCGATCACCATCACGACGGCCTATCCGGGCGCCAGCGCCGACCTGATCCAGGGCTTCATTTCCGCTCCGATCGCGCGCGCCGTCGCCTCGACCGAGAACATCGATTACGTCACGTCGTCGAGCCGACCGTCCTCCAGCACCGTGACTGTGCAGATGAAGCTCGGCTCCAACCCGGACGTCGCGCTGACCGAAGTGCTGTCCAAGGTCCAGGGCGTGCGCGGCACCTTGCCGGACGCCTCCAAGGATCCCGTCATCGTCAAGGGCACGGGCCAGCAATTCGCGATGATGTACATCTCGATGCAGAACCCGAACATGACCAAGGAGCAGCTGACCGAGTATATCGAACGCGTCATCAGGCCCCGCATGTCGACGGTCGAAGGCGTCGCCGACGTGCAGATCTTCGGTGCCCAGGAATACTCGATGCGCGTCTGGATCGATCCGGTCAGGCTCGCCGCGCGCGGCGTGACGGCATCGGAAGTGCTGACGGCGATCAACAACTCCAACTTCCTGTCGGCGCCCGGCAACACCGAGAACGAATATGTCGTCTCCTCGATCACCGTGCGCTCGACGCTGCAGACGCCGGAAGCCTTCGCCGAGCTGCCGCTGCGCTCGACCGACGGCAATGTGGTGCGGCTGCGCGATGTCGCCCGCGTCGAACTGGGCGCCGAGAACACCGACACCAGGGTTTCCTTCAACGGCAAGCCAGGCACCTTCCTCGCCATCTTCCCGACCCCGGCTGCCAATCCCCTGACCACGGCGGCGGCGCTCACCAAGCTGGTGCCTCAAATCCAGGAGACGTTGCCGAAAGGCATGACGATCGAGATCGTCTACGACGCGACCGGGCAGATCAGCGCCTCGATCGACGAAGTGTTCAAGACCATCGGCGAGGCCGTTGCCATCGTCGTCGTCGTCATCCTTCTGTTCCTTGGCTCTTTCCGTTCGGTGATGATGCCCATCGTCACCATCCCCCTGTCGCTGATCGGCGTCTGCTTCTTGTTGTTCGCGGTGGGCTATTCGATCAACCTTCTGTCCCTGCTCGCCATGGTTCTGGCGATCGGCCTCGTCGTCGACGACGCCATCGTGGTGGTGGAAAATATCCACCGCCACATGGAAGAGGACCACATGTCGCCGATGCAGGCGGCCTTCAACGGCATGCGCGAGATCGCCACCGCCATCGTCGCCATGACCATGACGCTGGCCGCGGTGTTCGCGCCATTGGCCTTCACCGGCGGCCTGACCGGCGCGCTGTTCCGCGAATTCGCCGTCACGCTCGCCGGCTCGGTGGTGCTGTCGGGCGTGATCGCCATCACCATCACGCCAATGATGTCGGCGCGCCTGCTGAAGTCCGGCACGCCAGGCCGTTTCCAGCGCATTGTCGACGGCACTTTCGCGCGGGTCGAGCACGTCTATGAGCGGGCCGTCACCGGGTCGCTCAACTATCGCCCGCTGACGCTGATCATCGTGCTGGCGCTTGTCGGGGTGACCGGCTTCATGTTCACCAAGACCTCAACCGAACTGGCGCCGGAAGAAGACCAGGGCTTCCTGCTCTCGCTTGTAACGGCGCCGCGTTACGCGACATCCGACTACACCGAGACTTACGTCAACCAGATGCTCGGTCTGGTGAAGGATATTCCCGAGACGCGGGCGCAGTTCTCGGCCGTCGCGTTCGGCGGCACGACGAACAGCGCGTTCGTCGGTTTCGCCTTCAAGGACTGGGCGGAGCGCAAGCGAAACTCGAAGGAGCTGCAGGCCGACATCACAGCCCGTCTCGCCAAGGTGGCGGGCGTCCAGGCCTTCGTCTTTGCGCCACCGACGCTGCCGGGCTCCGGCGGCGGCCTGCCCATCGCCCTGGTGGTGCGATCGACCGGCGACTCCTCGGAAGTGTACGACGTGGCCGAGAAGATCAAGAACAAGGCACAGGCCTCCGGCCGCTTCATCGTCGTGCAGAATTCGATGGCCTATGACGCGCCGCAGGTGACGGTGACCATCGATCGCGACCGCGCCGCGGCGCTGAACCTGCCGATCGCCGATATCGGCCGGACGCTGACGCTGCTGGTCGGCGGCGCCGAAGTGGCGCAGTTCGACCGCGACTCCAACAGCTACGACATCATTCCGCAGGTGCCGAAAGAATTCCGCGACAATCCCGAAAAACTCGGCGAGTACTTCGTGCGCAGCGTAACGGGCGAGATGGTGCCGCTGTCGGCGGTGGTGAAGATCTCGACCAATGCGTCGCCGGCCGCGATCGAGCAGTTCAACCAGCTGAATTCGTCGACGATCTCGGCGCTGCCGCTGCCCGGCGTCACCACGGGCGATGGATTGAAAGTCCTCGAGGACATAGCCAGGGAGAGCCTGCCCGACACCTTCTTCATCGACTATTCGGGCCAGTCCAGGCAGGAGAAGGAACAGGGCAACACGATCCTGATCGCTTTCGGGGCGGCCGTCATCGTCATCTATCTGGTGCTGGCGGCGCAGTTCGAAAGCTTCCGTGATCCGCTGATCATCATGATGGCGGTGCCGCTGTCGATCTTCGGCGCCATCGTGCCGCTCAATCTGGGCCTCGGCACACTCAACATCTACACGCAGGTCGGACTGATCACGCTGATCGGCCTGATCACCAAGCACGGCATCCTGCTGGTCGAGTTCGCCAACCAGCAGCGCGAGATCCACGGTATGCGGCGGCGCGACGCCATCATCGCTTCGGCCAAGGTGCGGCTGCGGCCTATCCTGATGACGACGGCGGCGATGGCGCTTGGCGTGGTGCCGCTGATCACGTCCAGCGGCGCCGGCGCCGCGGCCCGTTATTCGATGGGCCTGGTCATTTTCACCGGCATCCTGGTAGGCACCATGTTCACGCTCTTCGTCGTGCCCATGTTCTATACCTTCATTGCCAGCAAGGACTTGCCCCAGCTGGCCGAGAAGCCGGATCCCAAATTGATGCCGGCATTGCCGAGCTGATGGAAACGGCATTGCCGAACTAACAAAAACTAACAAAAAAGAGGCCGGAAACGTCCCGGCCTCTTTTTGGCTGTGCTCGATTACCGTGGGAAAATGTTCCGGCGGGAGCCCTGAACGGATATGGCTGCTGTGCCGATCCGTTGCCAGCCAGCTACTTGACGATGACGATGCTGGTGTTGGCCGGCCCGAAGGTTTCGACGAGCTGGTAGAAATCGGCGGCATTGTCGGGATGCAGCCGCACGCAACCATGCGAGGCCGGCCGGCCAAGCCGCTTGATGGCATAGGTGGCGTGCACCGCATAGCCGCCGCTGAAGAACACCGAATGCGGCATCGGCGCGTTGTCGTACTTCTTCGAATACCACATTTCATGCATGCGCGTCGGCTTGAACGAGCCGGTCGGCGTCACATGCGCCCTGTCGCCGGTGGAAACCTTCCAGGCGAAGGCCGGGCGGCCGTCGACCGAGACTTCCATCACCTGTTGCGAAAGCGAGACGCGCGCCACGATCTTGTTGGCGGCATGCGCGGTACCCGTGCCGGCGCCGAACAGAAGCGCCGCAGCCGTCAGGGCAGCGGCGGCGGTGATGTTGATGAGCTTGGCGGAAATAGCAGTATGCATGATGTCCCTCTCTCTGCCGGGCTGGCCGGCCCCAAATTCGATGAGCGGCTTATCCCTGCATCATGTTTCGGAGAGATTTCGTGAAATGCTCGTTTGTGTTTCGAATATGTTTCCTCTGGTTAATGGGCCAAAGTTCCCATATGGCGAACATCGACGCTGTCACCCTGGACAGGAGTAGGCACATAGGTATCCAGCCCGAAACGAAAGTTCGGATTAGCCAAAATTGAAAGGTTGGAGCCCTATTTCGAAACAGAATCTGCAACAAAGCGCATTTTCGGCGGCATGAAGCGGATACAGGCCGTCGGCAAAGTTGACGTAACGAAAGCAGACGGCAACGACCACGGGAACGAAAACGAACATGCGGTCCTGGTTTCTCGGGATCAGCATCGCAGCAGCAGCCATTAGCGTCGCCGGCACGGTTGCCGACGGTTCCATGGCCAGCCTCGCGGCGATGAGTTCGAGTGAGATCTCAACCCTCTATACCGTCCTGTTTTGTGCCACGGTCTGGATTGTTCCAGCCTGCGCATCGTCCGGCTCAAGGCCCACTGGCGGGTTGGCCTTCGGCTGCTGGCATTGCGCGGCCCCTCCGGCAACTTGCTGCTGAGAGGACCGAAGGCCCGCGCCGTGACGGGGGGCTCCGTAGACGGCGCGGGCACTTCGGGAGTTCCTGAAGTATGCCGAGGCGTCACGCGCCCACCCAAGACGGGCGTTGGTCTTCGGAAAACAAGCTGCCGCAACATGATTTACTGGGGATTGACGCAATGAAAACGAAACTTGCAGCTTCGGTGCTTTCGGCACTGCTCTACGCACAGGGCCTGCTCGGCTTTGCCGGGCTCGCCACCGTGCTCTTGAAAGAGCGCGCGCATGCAGGCGAGTTCGCGGCAGGCAGCGACATGCCGCCGGGGCCATCGCTACTGGTGGTGCGCTGAGCGCAGGGCAATCGGGCCCGAGGTGAAAACCGGTTTGGAAATCCGATGCTCAACCAGAGGAATTGCGTGAGCGCCCGGCCGTCAATCGGCGAATTGCGCCGGCGGATCGAAACGGTAGCCGGCGCCGCGTATGGTGATGATGGCTTCCGTATCGAGCTTGCGGCGCAGCCGCACGATGCGCGAATCGATCGAGCGGTCGAAAGCGTCGACATTCTCGGCCGGCGCCGCCGCGATTATGTCGTCGCGCGTCAGCACCTTGCGGGGACTGGCCAGGAACAGCCGAAGCAGCGCCACCTGGCCGGGCGAAAGCTGCTCCTCCGTGCCCGAGCGGTGCATGACGATGGCCGACCTCAAATCGACGGTCGCGTTCTCCAACACGATCAGTTCCTGGGCGGCCCTGCCCCGCCGCGTCAGCAGGCCGCCGACGCGGGCGGCGAGTTCCCTGACATTGAGCGGACTTTCGATGACGTCGGCCGCACCGAGCTCGAGCGCCAGCACCTTGTCGACGAGGTCGCACGGCCGGCAGATCAGGATGAAATCCGGTCCGCCTTCACCGCCCCCGCCTTGGCTGCCATAACGCCTGAGCAGATCACGTCCCTCCGCCTGGCTGAGGCTGTCACCGACGACGACGACGTCGACGCCCTTTCCCGCCAGCATAGATTCCGCTTCCCAGGGCTGGCGCGCCTGACGCACGTCGTGGCCTCGCCGCTCAAGGTGATCGGCGAGTTCGGTCGCCACCACGTCGGCGACGCAGATAAGCCCGATAACGGCGCGTGCAGCCATGTTTTCCAACCATTTCCTGGCAACCCGATATGAGTGCTGGACATCATGTTTATACCCAATCTACTTTCCACCGAAAGTGGGAGCGAGCGCATCGTGCGGGCAAGAATTTTAATTGTCGAGGATGAGCCCGATCTAAGAGAGGCGGTCGCCGAATATCTCGGCGCCGCCGGCTATGACGTGGCGACCGCCGAAACCGCGGCCGCCGCGCGCAGCCTGGTCGAAACGCAATCATTCCACCTCGCCATCCTCGACATCGCCATGCCGGGTGAGGATGGGCTATCGCTCGGCCGCTGGTTGCGCTCGAGACTGCCGATCGGCATCATCTATGCCACCGCCGCCGGCACCGCGCTTGATCGCATCGTCGGACTTGAGCTCGGCGCCGACGACTACATCGTCAAACCCTACGAGCTGCGCGAGGTGCTGGCCAGGGTCCGAAGCGTGCTGCGCCGGGTTCCGCAGCACGCGCCGATGCACGGCCAAAAGGCGAGCGATCCCCGCCGCTCCGTCGCTTTCGGCTCCTTCCAGGCTGATCTCGACGGCAGGCTGGTCACCGGCGCCAACGGCGCGGTGATCGACATGGCCAAGAGCGAGTTCGACGTGCTGGAGGTTTTCCTGACCCGCGCCAACCGGCTGCTGACACGTGCTGCCATTTCCGAAGCGATCGGCCTCGCCGAAGATCCGGAATCCTCGCGCGCGGTCGACATTCGCATCATGCGCCTGCGCAAGAAGATAGAAACGGATCCGGCCAGCCCGAAATTCCTGCGTACGGTGCGCGGCGAAGGCTATATCTTCTCGCTGCCGGCCGGCGACGGCCACTAAGTGGGCGCGGGGATTGCTCCCGCGCCTGTGCTGGTCTGTGGACGGACCCGTCGCAATACTTGTCGCCCAAAAACGCTCTTGGATTTGGGACAAGGCATAAAAACAAGGATTTGAAACGCGGCGCATGAAATCCGCTTGGCACCGCAACAATGGCTGAAAATGACCGCTGAAGCAGCAGGCACGGACATGCAAGACGGCCGGCAAGGCGCGGCGATGGCGGCCGTGCGCGTGGTGCGGCGGCTGCGCGCGGCCGGCGACTGGCAGCGCGAGATGGAAGCCATACTGGAAACGCTTTGCCACGCAATGGACTGCCAGCGCGGCATCCTGTTCCGCCTGCGCGAACTGCCCGGCCAGGGATTTGCCCAGTCGGTGGCCGCCTACTGGATCGATCCCGTGCTCGGTGGCGAGTTGGCCTCGCCGACTGTGATCGTGCAGTCGATCATCAACGCCGATCCGCTGCTGGAACGGCTGCAGGAGGATGAACGGCAGGGCAAGATTTTCGCCGGCCATACGCGCGACCTGGACGGCTTCCTGAGAGCCGATTTCGAAAAACAGAGCATTAAATCGTTCCTGTCGGTGTCCGTGTTCGCGCATGGCCACCTATGGGGGACGCTGGCGGTCAATGACTGCATCGAGGAGCGCGAATGGACCGACGAGGAAGAAGCGACGCTGCACATCATCGCGCTGGCCATCGGCGACGCGATCGAACGCTCGCCCTCCGACGCCCACGCCAGCGAGGTCATCCGCCGCACCATGCTGCAAGCCTCGCTCGATGCCATCCTCGTCATCGATGAGACCGGCTCGATCGTCGAATTCAATCCGGCCGCCGAGAAGATGTTCGGCTTCCTGCGCAGCGATATCCTCGGCAAGGACCTGCTCGACACCATCGTGCCGATCTATTACCGCAAGGGCTATGCGTCGGGGGCCGAATACATGTCCGGCCGCGGCGCGCCAATGGTCGGACAGCGGCTCGAGACGGTGACCCAGAACGCCGCCGGCGAGATTTTCCCCATCGAACTGACGGCGACCGAGATGCGAGTCGCCGACCGCCGCCTGATCTTCGGCTCCATCCGCGACCTGCGCGACAAGCTGCGCGCCGAGGAGGAGATCAATCGGCAGCGCGAGAAGTTGCACCAGAACGAGAAGATGGCGGCGATGGGTTCGCTGCTTGCGGGCGTCTCGCATGAGCTCAACAACCCGCTGGCCGTGGTTGTCGCCCAGTCGACGCTGCTGCACGAATTCGCCTCCGATCCGCAGACCAAGGTTCGCGCCGAGAAAGTTCGCGCCGCCGCCGAGCGCTGCGGCCGTATCGTCAAGAGTTTCCTGTCGATGGTCCGGCTGCATCCGACCGAGCGGGCCGAGACGGACCTTAACCAGGTGATCCGCGCGGCGCTCGAGGTGACCGCCTACGGCGCGCGCTCGAGCGGGATCATCATCGACACCGATTTCGCGCCTGGCCCGTTGCTGGCCATGGCCGACGCCGATCACGTCACCCAGGTGGCCGCCAATTTCCTCATCAACAGCCAGCATGCGCTGGCAGGCATAGGCGGCGACCGGCTGATCAAGGTGCGGACCTTCCGCAGCGAGCGCGGCGATCCCGGTTTCTCGGTCGAGGACAATGGGCCTGGCGTACCGGAAGCGATCCGGTCCCGCATCTTCGAATCCTATTTCACCACCAAGCCGGTCGGCGTCGGAACCGGCATCGGCCTGTCGATCTCGAAATCGATCATCGAGCGGCACAATGGCAATGTCTGGTTCGAGGAAGTGCTGCCAAGTGGCGCCCGTTTCGTCGTCCAGCTGCCGGCCATTGTAGCCGGCGTCGCCATCGCCGGCGAGGGCCAGCCGCGATCGAGCGGGCTGCGCCACGCCTTGATCATCGATGACGAGCCCGACGTCGCCGGTTCGCTCTCCGACATACTCGAACTGATGGGCATCAAGTCACGGATCGCGCCCCTCTGGGACACGGCCACAGCCATATTGGCTGGCCACATGCCGCCCGACATCGTCTTTTCGGACCTGCGCATGCCTGGAACAAGCGGCATGACCATCTATCGAGAGTTGCTTGCCGAAAGACCGGAACTGGCGCGGCGTTTCGTGCTGGTCACTGGCGACCTGATCGGCGCCAAGGCCGAAATCGAGGCGCTGCCGCTACTGCAGCGTCCGCAGATCCTGGAGAAACCGTTCAGCACGCTGGATGTGCGCAGCGTCCTGTCCGCCATTGCCGACCAGGTGGTTTCGAAGGGATAGACCGCACCAACCGGTAAAAAAAGCCCCCGGCCGACATGCGGCGGGAGCCGAAGGGAGCGCTGGACGCGCTCGGGGAGCGCCGCGGCACGTTCCAAAGCGGAGCCGCTTCGGAACCATGTTTCAGTCGAACTCAGAAAATATTCGGCGTATTGGTCAGCGGCATTGGCGATCATCCGGACCGCACGGGCTTTGTGGGCTCCGGACTGCTCGGCTATGGCCCGCAGGCAGTCGACGCTCTCGGCGCCCCAGGCCTGACTCTTGCAGGCAAAATCGACCATCGGCATCGGCAGGCGTGCGGTTCTGGTGGTGGTCATTGCGCCGCCGACGACGTTGGCCGGTGGATTGAGCGAAGCAAAGGCCGGGCCGACCGTCGGCGCGAACGCCATGCCGGCGAAGGCGCAAGCAGCCAGCGCCATGAACATCGCCATGGGGTGGTCGCTGGCGCGCTGGCGCAACGCCAGCTTCGGGCGGCGGCCAACGCGCTCCGGAGCCTGGGACCGGCGGTCATTGCTGGCAATCTGAACTTTCGCATGCATCATCATCCCCTTCGTTGACTTTCTTTTTTTGATAAAACGAACTTAGTCGCGCTCTGTATCAGCGGAAAGCTGGCGTGAATCTGATATTGTAACCGCCTTGAAACGGCACCCGCGGCAGACCCCACCAACTGGGCATCACGCGCCCGCTTGCCGATCTCGGCTCGGCGGATCGGCAAGCGGGCAAGACGCGCGGCGACGCCTTTTGCCTCGGCTTCCGCCGTGGCAGGATTTGCTTCGAAACCCTGCCGGAACCAAGCTTTGAAACCCGGGCTAACGCCCGGATTCTCCGGGGTTTTCGGGGCCAGCCGTCGCATCGGATTGGATTGAAATCGGCGCGCCAATTTTCTTTCGAAAATATGCTTGTCTCCACAAGCCATTGCATTTCAATGAAAAATATGATTATATTGAACGGATATTCAATAAAAAGAAGAGACGTTTTATGAACCCGCATCTCCGTGACGTGGCCATTCCCAACGATTGGGACCGGCGGGGACTGCCTGGCTGGAGCTACCATTCCGATGCCCTCCTCGAACTCGAGAAGGAGCACGTTTTCCGCAACCATTGGCAAATCGCCGGACATGTCAGCGACATCCCTGACGCAGGCGACTACCTGGCCATGGACGTCGTCGGCGAACGCGCTCTGATCGTGCGCGGCAAGGACGGCGTCGTGCGCGGTTTCAACAATATGTGCCGCCATCGCGGCAGCCGTGTCGTCGCCGACAGCCAGGGCAACTGCAAGAACGCGCTTGTGTGCCCATTCCACGGCTGGGTCTACAATCTCGATGGCACGTTGCGCGGCGCTGCCCGCCCGCGTTCCTTTCCCGATCTCGACAAGACCGAGTTCGGCCTGATGCCGCTCGATCTGGAGGTCTGGATGGGCTTTATCTTCATTCGCTTCCGCGCTGGCGGCCCGCAGCCCTCCGTCGCCGAGCTGATGAAGCCGATCGAGCCCGAATTCTCGCACTACAAGGCCGCCGACATGGTGCCTTCCTGGGGCATCTGGACCCAGAAAACTCCGGTCAACTGGAAGTCGGTGCGCGACGTCGACAATGAGGGCTATCACGTCGCCATGGCGCACCCGGCTCTGCAGGACCTCTATGGCGCGACCTATTTCGACGAACCCTTCGTCAACGGCGTGTCGCGCTCCTTCGCCAGCTACAACCCGCATGCCGGCCGTCGCTGGAGCGTAAGGAACTACGTCAAGATCGCGCCGGAGCCGGCGCATCTGCCGGACTATCTGAAGAAGGCCTGGGTCTATTATGGCATCTTCCCCAATGCCGTCCTCTCGGTGATGCCGGAATCGGTGCAGTTCTATCAGGAGTTCCCGCTGTCGACGGGTGAGACCCTGCTGCGCGGCGCCATTTACCGCTATCGCGACGAAAGCCGCGAGCAGGCTGCGGCCCGCTATCTCTCCTTCCGCATCGACCGCGACACCATGTCGGAGGATGTCCAGCTTTCGGTGTGGTCGAACGAATCCATGCTGTCGGAAGCCTTCGAGGGTTTTTACCTCTCCGACCTAGAATACGGAGTGCGCACCCACCACGACCATCTGCGCAGGCAGATCCCCGTGCTTGGGCTCGAAACGGCGCCGGAGGAGAACGACATGTGGAACTTGAACGACGCGCTGCGGTCGCGTGGATAGGCGACGCCGATAATTGGCGAAACCATCGGTGAGAGCGCTCCTCTCCCCGTCCTATGCGGGGCGAAGAAAGAACGTCATCCCCGCCACACCCCTTCTTTCCTGAGATCATCCATCGTGCGCGAAATGCCCTCGCGCAAAATGCCGACCATGTCGTCGATCTGCTCGCGCGTGATGACCAGCGGCGGCGACATCACGCACATGTTGATCAGCGGCCGCACCAGCAGGCCGAGCTCGTGGCAATGCGCGTCGATGCGTTTGCCGACATCCTTGTCGAGCTGCAGCGGGTCCTTGCTTTCGCGGTCGGCGACACATTCGACGCAGCCCATCAATCCCAGCCCGCGCACCTCGCCGACCAACGGCAATTCTTCCAGCGTCTTCATCTGCGCCTGGAAGTAGGGCGCGACCGCTTGCGTGTGGGCAAGTACGCCCTGCTCCAGAAGGTCGAGATTCCTGAGCGCCACTGCGCAGCCGACCGGATGGGAGGTGTAGGTCAGGCCATGGCCGAACATCGCGTCGGGATGGTTCGACCGGCGCAGTTCCTCCAGCAGCCGTTCCGATATGATGACGCCGCCGAGCGGGAAATAGCCTGACGTCACACCCTTGGCGAAGGTGATCATGTCGGGATCGATGCCGAACACATCGCCGGAGGCGAAGACATGGCCCAGCCGTCCAAAGCCCGTCACCACCTCGTCGGAGACATAGAGGATGTCGTTGTCGCGGCAGATCTCGCGGATGCGCTTGAGGTAGCCGTCCGGCGGCACGATAACGCCGCCGGAGGCCTGCACCGGCTCGCCGACGAAAGCGCCGATCCGGTCAGCACCGACTCGCGCGACGGTGTCGCGGAACTGGTCGACGAGGAAATCGGTGAAATCAGCCATGCTCATGCCCTGCGGACGACGGAACGGATCGGGCGAGGACAGCTTGATCACCAGCTCGTCGGCGCCGTCCATCCAGTCGCGGTCACGCGGGCGGCCATTGAGCGAGGCCGACAGATAGGTCGAGCCGTGATAGGCGCCGCCGCGCGACAGGATCAGCTTCTTCTCCGGCCGGCCCCGCACATTGTTGTAGAACTGCATGAAGCGCAGCGCCGTCTCCACCGCCGAGGAGCCGCCTGTGGTGTAGAAGACGTGGCTGAGATCGCCAGGCGCATGACCTGCTATGCGACCGGCAAGTTCCGCCGACGGCGCGTTCATCGTGTACCAGGGCGTATTGTAGGACAGTGCCATCGCCTGGTCGTACATCACCCTGGCGAGCTCCTCGCGCCGATGGCCGACATTGACGCACCACATGCCGGCCGGCCCGTCGATCAACCGCTTGCCGGTGCCGTCGGTGATGTAGATGCCGTCGCCTTCGCCGATCAGCGCGCGCGCTTCCGCGCCGACCGAACCGGCATACGGCCAAGGCTGGACGAGATGGCGCCTGGCCAACTCGACGGCATCGGCAGCTCCGGCTCCGGCCATTTCGCTCGCCTTCAGGTCCCTCGCAGCCGCCATCGTCATCTCCACATCACTTGTCGAATTCAGGATTTCGAAATTTGGCCGGCAATGCTGGAAATTTCCGGCATAATCCCCACAATTTTGAATGTCCGTTCAATCAATATCTCAGAAATAGCGCTTGATTTCAATCCGCGGATGCGGGCATGATGAAAGAAAGCCGGCAAGCTCGGAGCGCGATCAGCAAAACTGGTCACCGGTTTTGCGTTCGATCGCGCTCCAAAACAAAATTGGGAACAAACAGCCGGCGCCAGTCCAATGGGATACCGCATGGCGGGACGCTCCAGGCCAGCAACCGAGATCACAGCCGGAGCCCTGCCCCCCGGAGCCTGGCAATGACGGCGGCGGCGGAAGGGTCGCCCCCGTTGCGCATGACGCGGGCCAGACGAAATGCCCTTCTGCAATCCGAACCCGTGCAGGGCTTTGCCCTGATCAGCCCGACCTTTCTCTACGCGCTCATCCTCCTGGTCCTGCCGATCCTGGTGGTCATCGCCCACTCCTTCTGGACGCAGAACTATCTGACCATCGACCGCACCTTCACGCTGGAAAACTACCGCGTCGCCCTGACCGAGCCGATCTATCGCGATCTGTTGTGGCGCTCGCTGTATATCTCGCTGACGGTCAGCTTCTTCACCGTCGTCCTGGCTTATCCGATCGCCTATTTCATTTCCTTCCACGGCGGCCGCCACAAGAGCCTGTGGCTGTTCCTCATCACCATCCCGTTCTGGACCAGCTATCTCCTGCGCGTGATGTCGTGGAAGGTCATTCTCGGCTATAATGGCGTCTTGAACTCCGGGCTGATCGGCCTCGGCATCATCGACGAGCCGTCGACGGCGCTGCTCTACAATTCGAGCGCCGTCATCATCACGCTGACCCACGCCTGGGCGGCCTTTGCCATCCTGCCGATCTTCGTCTCGCTGGAGAAGATCGACCGGACCCTGGTGGAAGCGGCCACGGATCTCGGCGACGGTCCCTTTCGTTCGTTCCTTCGCGTGACTTTGCCGCTGTCGGCGCCAGGCATCATCTCGGCGGCGCTGATCGTCATGATCCCGACGGTCGGCGACTATGTCACCCCCAAGCTCGTCGGCGGCAAGGACGGCGTCATGATCGCCAACGCCATCCAGGCGCAGTTCGGCAAGGCCTCGAACTGGCCGCTGGGCGCCGCCCTTTCCGTCACCACCATGCTGGTCGTGACATTGATGGCCGGCGCCACGGTGCTGGTCATCCGTGCCGCCCAGAGGCTTGCGCGATGAGCGCGGCGCGACGTCTGCTGCCGGGCGGCTGGCTATCGGCCTATGCCTTCCTCTATGTAGGTTTCCTTTATCTGCCTGTGATCTTCCTGCCGATCTTTTCGATCAACACGGCGGCTACGCCGAAATTCCCTCTCACCGGCTACACCCTCAAATGGTACGAGGACCTGCCCAACACGCCGGCGCTGCTCGACGCCACCTGGAACAGCCTGATCGTTGGCGTCTCGGCGTCCGTCCTTTCGACGGTTCTCGGCATCCTCGCCGCCCGCTCGATCACCCGCTACCGCTATCCCGGCCGGCGGGCCATCAACGGCCTGATCATGGCGCCGCTCGTGCTGCCGGAAGTCATCGTCGCCATCTCGATGCTGCTGGTGATGCTGCAGCTCGGCTTGAGCCTCTCCCTGTTCACCGTCGTGCTCGGCCATGTCCTGGTCTGCATCCCCTATTCGATGACGGTGCTGACCTCCGGCTTCGAGGGTTTCGATCGCAGCCTCGAGGAGGCCTCGGCCGACCTCGGCGAGAGCGCCTTCGGCACCTTCCGGCGGGTGACGCTGCCGATGGTGGCGCCGGCAATCATCTCCAGCCTGCTGGTCTGCTTCACCATTTCGCTGGACGAGTTCATCATCGCCTTCTTCCTGACCGGTACCGAGGCGACGCTGCCGATCTATATCTGGGGCCAGTTGCGCTTCGCGGCGAAACTGCCGGGCGTGCTCGCGCTCGGCACGCTGCTGCTGGTCGCCTCCTTCCTGCTGATGACCGTCGCCGAAATCCTGCGCCGCCGCGCCGCCAGACGCACGAAGAACGAGGGAGGGCTTTATGCCTGAGCAGGCCCCATCCGCACGAACCCTGTCAGAACGGACGATGATCGAGATCAACGGCGTCACCCGCAGCTACGGCGCCTTCAAGGCGCTCGACGATGCCTCCCTGAGCATCCGCGAGGGCGAATTCTTCTCGCTGCTCGGCCCGTCCGGCTGCGGCAAGACCACGCTGTTGCGCATGATCGCCGGCTTCGACAACCCGACGAGCGGTTCGATCTCGGTCGGCGGCCAGCCGATGGAAGGCATTGCGCCCAATCGCCGACCGACCAACATGGTGTTCCAGAGCTATGCGATCTTCCCGCATCTCAACGTCGAGCAGAACGTCGCCTATGGCCTGAAGCGGCTGAAATTGCAGGGCGGCGAGGAGAAGCGCCGCGTCGAGGAAGCCCTGGCGCAGGTCTCTCTCACCGGCCTCGGCAAGCGTCTCGCCACCGAGCTGTCCGGCGGCCAGCGGCAACGCGTCGCGCTCGCCCGCGCGCTGGTGATGCGGCCCAAGGTGCTGCTGCTCGACGAGCCGCTGTCGGCGCTCGACAAGAAGCTGCGCGAGCAGATGCAGGTCGAGTTGCGCCGCCTGCAGCAGGCCGTCGGCATCACCTTCGTGCTGGTCACCCACGACCAGTATGAAGCGCTGGCCATGTCCGACCGCATCGCCGTGATGTTCGGCGGCAAGATCGCGCAGGTCGCCTCGCCCAAGGAGATCTACCAGCGGCCGGTCAACCGCCAGGTTGCCGACTTCCTCGGCGGCATGAATTTCGTCAAGGCCGAGATCGTCGAGGAGAACGGCGCCTCGCTGGTCGTCGACACGCTGGGCTTCGGCCGTGTGAAGACCGACAAGCCGAAGGCCTTCGTGCGCAATGGCGGCGGCGCCACGCTCGGCATCCGCCCGGAGCGCCTGCGCGTCCTGTGGGACAATGCGACGGCCAAGTTCGAGGTTGCCGGAAAGGTGGTCGAACGCCACTATTTTGGCGAGATCACCCATTTGATCGTCGAGATCCCCGGCCTGGAAAAGCCGCTGTCGGTAACCGAGACCAACGATTTCGGCGCCGACGATATTCCGGTCGGCACTTCGATTCGCCTCGCCTACGATCCCGAAGCCCTGGTGGCGGTGGCGGATTGACGGTCCGCGATGATCTTTCGCGCCGCTATGCGACCGGCAACGATCGCCCCTTCGACATAGCCGGGAAATGACGGCGACAGCTCCGACGATGCGAAATGAACAGGCGGCGCGCCGGCCAGGAGCACAGGTTCGGCATCGGTCGCCGCGACGTCGACGATGAGGTCGCTGTAGCCGCCGCCGCTCCAGCGGTCATGCGTCCAGTCGCGCTGGCTGAAACCCGCGATTTCGGCCGCGTCGGGACCGAGGGCTTCCACCAGTTTCCCGGTCACTTCGGCGCGCAGTGCCGTCTCGCCAAGCTCACCCCAGCGCAAGGCGAGCGGGCCGCCGACGAAGACGACCAGCGCCGCGTGGCCTTCATCCGGACTGGCATCGCAAGCGAACAGCCCCGGCGGGTCGCGCCACATCACCATGCCGCTCAAGCCGCGGCGGCGCCAGAAGGCAGCGGGGTAGCGCACTAGCACCTTGATCACGGCGCCGCTTTCCCAAACGCCGAGCGCCTTCGCCAGGGATTCGGGCAGGGCGGGTGCGAAGCCCAGTTTCGCCGCCATGACCGGCGGCACCGCGACAAGTGCCGCCCGCGCTTCAATGACACCCGCCGCCGAGACGATGCGAACGGCTTGCGGTCCATGCTCGATGCATGAAACGGCCGCGTTGAGCCACAGCCGGTCGCCGAGATCGCTGGCCAGGTCCTCGGCCACCGACTGCATCGTCTCGCGCAGGAAATACTGGAGCTCCGGCACCTCATTGGTGATGCGCCGATCGTTGTCGATCAGGTGCCAGAGCGGCAGTTTCTCCAGCGTCAGGCACCACAGGCCTTCGATCATCGAGCGGAAGGCTGCCTTGGCGGCATCGGCATCGTCTTGCCGGTCGAGCCAGGCGGCAACGGTCAGCCCGGCAATCGAGGGATCGTCCGGCGCGATCGCGTTCATCCGATCGCGGATCGCCATCGAACCAGAATAGGTTCGCTTCGCCTCGGCGGCGGAGATTGGCGGCTGGGCGATAAACGCGCCGTCGACATGGGTTTCGACAAGCGTCTTGCCGCGCGCGTCGACAAGCGCCATCAGCTCCGGCATGTCCTCGCACAGGAACTGCCCGCCACTGTCGATGCGCTCGCCGGAACCGATCTCCATCGACTCGACGCGCCCGCCGACACGGTCGCGCGCTTCGAGCAGCACGAAATCGACGCCGGCCTTTTTCAGCTCGAGCGCCGCCGACAGCCCGGTGAAGCCGGCGCCGATGATGACGACATCGGCTCTTGTGGATTCGCTGTTCAATAGCCGGCCTTGATCTTCTCGAACTCGGCGACCATGCGCTGCTTGAGCTCCGGCGCCACCGGCTGTTGGAACAGCGTCTTGTCGAGGAATTTGTCGAGATCGTCGAAGCCGCGATCGGCCAGAACCGTGTGGTCGACTACAGCCATGCCGGCGCTGTTGCCGTGGCCGTAGCCGAAGGTCTTCACCAGATAGTCCGAAACGGCAGAAGCGTTGACTGCATTCAGAAAGTCATAGGCCTGATCGAGCTTGCCGGGTGCATCCTTCATCAGCACATAGCCGCACACCCAGGTCGAGATGCCTTCCTTGCTGTCGCGGTTCATGGCGATCGGCAGGCCTTGCCCCTTCAGCGTCACATAGGTCTCGTTCCAGCCCCAGACGAGATCGACCTCATTGCCGATGAAGGCCTGGTTGAGATCGGTGTCGTCGGTCCAGTAGAAACGGATGTTCTTGTGCACGTCGCGCAGGAAGGCGGACGCCTTCTGGAACTGGGCATCGGTCATCCCGGTCCAGTCTTTCAGCCCGATGACCAGGCTCGCCAGCGCATAGGCGTCGTCGACATTGTCGCCGATGGTGACGCGGCCCTTGAACTTCGGGTCGGCGAAGATCCTGAGCGATTGCGCCTGCTCCGGCGTCACCTTGTCGGTGCGGTAGAGAAGCGAGGTGTTGCCCCAGTCGAATGGCATGAACCACGCCTTGCCGTCGTCGGTGGTGGCGAGATCCTTCATCGCCATGATGCCGGGATTGAGGTCTTTCCAGCCTGCTATCCTCGACGTGTCGAGCGGCTGCAGTAAGCCCGCCTCGCGCCACTTGACCACGCTTTGCGAACAGGGATGCGCGATGTCGGCCTTGAAGCCGGCCCGCATCTTCTCGAAGGCCTCGTCCTCGTCGCCGAAGAAGGCGAAGGTCGGCTCGGCGCCGTATTTGGCGGCATAGGCAGGGTGCAGCAGCGGGTCCTCATAGCCGGACCAGTCGAACACGACGAGGTCGCCGCCACCTTCCGCCCAGGCATAGACGGCGCCGGCGCCGATCACGCAGGCGGCGGCAAGGGCAAGGCTGCGTAGCACTGGCTTCATGGTGCGAATTCCCCCGTCGCGAAAGGCTGCCGCGAGGTTATGAGAATTCGCCTCTCTTGGCGAGCCCACCCACCATCTCCGCAGGCGGGCGGGCGGCCGAACCGGCTCAATATCCGGCTTTGATCTTCTCGAATTCGGCGATCATCTTGAGCTTGAGCTGCGAGGGCACCGGCGACTGGAACAGCGTCTTGTCGACGAATTTCTGCACATCGTCATAGCCTTTTTCCTTCAGCACGGCCTGATCGACGCCGGCCATGCCCTTGGCGTTGGCCTGGCCATAGCCCCAGTCCTTGACCAGCACCTTGGCGGTTTCGGGATCGTTGACGGCGTTCAGATAATCATATGCCTTGTCGACATTGCCGGGCGCATCCTTGAACAGCACATAGCCGCAGACCCAGGTCGAAATGCCTTCGTCCGTGTCCTTCTTGGCTTTGATCGGCACGCCGGCGGCGACCGATTGCACGGTGGCGTCGTTCCATGCCCAGGCAAGATCGACCTCGCCGCCGCTCAAAAGCTGCACCACGTCCGTTGTGTCGGTCCAGTAGGAGCGCACGTTCTTATGCACCTGGCGCAGGAAATCCGACGCCTGCTTGAACTGGTCGTCGGTCATCTTGGTCCAGTCCTTGACGCCGATGGCCAGGCTTGCCAGCGCATAGGCGTCGTCGACATTGTCGCCGATCGAAACCCGGCCCTTGAACTTCGGATCGGCGAACGCCTTCAGCGACTGCACGTCCTTGGCGTCGACCTTTTCGGAATTATAGGTGAGCTGGGTGTTGCCCCAGTCCCAGGGCATGAACCAGGCCTTGCCATCGGCCGTCGTGGCGAGATCCTTCATCGCCATGATTCCGGGATTGAGATCTTTCCAGCCTGTTATCTTCGATGTGTCGAGCGGCCGCAGCAGGCCGGCCTCGCGCCATTTCACCACGCTCTGCGAGCAGGGATGGCCGAGATCGGCCTTGAAACCCGAGCGCACTTTTTCGAACGCCTCGTCCTCGTCGCCAAAGAAGGCGAAGGTCGGCGAATCGCCGTTCTTCTCGACATATTTCGGATGGAAGCTCGGATCCTCATAGCCGGACCAGTCGAACACGACCAGGTCTTTGTCGGCGGCAACCGCCAGGGCTGCGGCCGAGGCCGCCAGCACGCCGGTCAATGCCAGGGTCAATGTCAGGCGTCGGGCCAATGTCAGCCGCTGGATTGATGTCTTCATTGCTGTTCCATCCTCTTTTATTTATCGATTGCTTCATGCCTTGCGACGGGTGGCGGCTGCTCCCTGGTAATGTTTAGGGAATGCGGCCGACAGGAATTCGTTGGCTGCCTGCAAGGCGCTCTCGCGGGTAGTGTCTTCGGTGCCCATCATCAAGCGCAGCCACAGTCCCTCCAGCGTCGCGCTGAGCGCCAGCGCCATGACCTGCGGCTCATAGGCATAGCCGCCGCTTTGCTTGAGCGTCGCGCAAAGCTCGATGAAGATGTTCTGGTAGACGGCATCGCGGGCGCTGCTCAGCGCCTGATAGGTCGGCCGCGACTTGGCCTCGCCCCAGAAGGCGCACCAGGCCGCCAGCTTGCGCTTGTTGCAGATCGAACGGTCGAAATCGGCCGCGACCAGGGTCCGCAACTGGTCGGCGGGGTCGTTCCCCGCTTTCTCCAAGGCATTGCGCCAATGCGCCGAGTACTCGTCATACATATGTTGCAAGGTCGCGATCAGCAGTTTTTCCTTGCTCTCGAAATGGAAATTGACGATGCCGCGCGACAGGCCCGCGCCATCGGCGACGTCGGCCATCGTCGTCTCCGAATAGCCGCGCTTGGCCAACGAATCGATCGTCGCCTCGATCAGCTGAAGCTGCCTGACCTCCTTGGAAGCCTTACGCCCGCGTTTCTCGGGTTCGCTCGATGCCTCGGCGGACTGCTCTTGGCGTGCTGCAATTTTCATGGGTGCGGTCATGCTCCACATCGCCGGCTAGCCGACCATCTTCGGTTTTTGCCCGCGAAGATGAGTGGGACGGTGCTCGCCACTGTCAAGCACCTTCTGCATGGCCTCCCAGGTTCGTATGTTCTTGTCGACATAGGCGGCGCCCACTGCCGCCGCGACCGTCGGATAGAGCGGCCCCTTCAGCCTTTCCAGTTCGCCCCGCGCCACCTCGCGGTACCAGGGATTGCGGTCGCGAACCGCGATCTCGGCAAAGCCCGCCTGGCGCATCGCCTTTGCGTAGCGCGCCGGCGAGGCCATCGCGAAGGACAGCCCTTCGGCGGCGACATAGGCCTTCATCTCCGGTGATGGTTCGCCGTCATGCGAGATCATCCAGTTTGATGCCGCAAAGGCGCCGCCGGCCTTGAGCACGCGGAATATCTCCGCAAACAGCGCATCCTTGTCGGCGACATGCAGCAGCGCATCCTTGGAGAAGACGACGTCGAAGGACTGATCCTCGAAAGGCAACCGCCCAGGCGGCGCCTGGATGAAGCTGGCGCGGTCGGCAAGCCTGCGGGAGGCTGCCCGCCGCCTGGCCGTTTCGATCACCGGCCGCTCAACATCGAAGCCGGTGACGTGCGCGGCGCCATGCCGTTCGACCAGATGCAGCGTGATGCCTCCGGACCCGCAGCCGATGTCGAGGATGGTCTTGCCTGCGAGCGAAAGCCCCTCGAGCACGCGGTCGACTTCGTCGGGCCCGCCCGGCGACAGGTAGCCGTCGCCCCACAGCGCCTCGAGGAAGCGGATGGCGGCTCCGTCATACTCCGGCTCGGCCTCGGCCGTTTCGATCATCAACCCTCGATCCCCAATCGACGAATGTCCGTCTCGAACGCCTGCAAAGCCTAGCCCATGTCTGGGAAAACGCAACATCATTTGTTGAACATTCATTCAATATAGCTGGACAAAACGACGACTACCATGCCAAGTTTCGCGCATTGAGGGGACGGATTACGCCAAAATGAACAGCGGATCGCATGGAAAGACTGGGCCAAAATGAAAGCTTGGGATGCGATCGTCATCGGCGGCGGACACAACGGACTGGTCAATGCCTGCTATCTCCAGCGCGCCGGGCTCGACGTGCTGGTGGTGGAGAAGAATCCCTGGGTCGGCGGCGCCGCCACCAGCCGGGAATTGACGCCGGGCTTCCTCTATTCCAACTGTTCCTATGTCTGTTCGCTGTTTCGCCCTGAAATCATGCGCGACCTCGAACTGCCGCGCTTCGGCCTGCAGGTTATCTCCTATGAGGGCGGCGCGGTGTTCACCAGGGATGGCGATTATCTCGCCAATTACCGGGACCATGATGCACACCGGCGCGAATTTGCGCGCTTCTCGAAACGCGATGCCGAAGCCTACGACCGTTATGCGCGCGACGTGACGCGCCAGTGCCGTTTCATCCAGCCGCTGTTGATGCGCACCGCGCCCGACCCGACCAGTCTGCGGCCGCGGGATCTGGGCGAGCTCCTTTATCTGGGCAAGAAATTCGCGGGCCTGTCGGCGGAGGAAATGGCGCTGACGCTGCGCTTCTGGACCATGTCGATCTCGGACTTCCTCGATGAATATTTCGAGACCGATGTCATCAAGGCCAATTTCGCTTTGTCCGGCATCATCGGCACGGCGCTCGGGCCGATGTCGCCCGGCACGGCTTATGTGCTGCTGCACCACTATATGGGCGAGGTTGACGGCTCGGTCGGCGCCTGGGGTTATGCGCGCGGCGGCATGGGCGCGGTGACCAAAGCGCTGGCGGCGTCCTTCAAGGCGTCGGGTGGAACCATTCGCACCGGCGCCGAGGTCGACCATGTTCTGGTGAGCCGCGGCAAGGCCAAGGGTGTGGTGCTGGCCGGCGGTGAGGAGATCCGTGGCAAGCTCGTCGTCTCCAACGCCGACGTGAAGCGAACCTTCCTGAAGCTGGTCGAGGAAAAGGAACTGCCCGAGATTTTCCTGCGCCGGGTCAGGAACTTCAAGATCCGAGGCTCGTCCGGCAAGGTCAACATCGCGCTGGACTCGATGCCCGAATTCCCCGCTCTGCCGAAGGATTCGCCGGTTTATCGCGGCGACATGCATTTCACCGATTCGATGGAGCGCATGGAGCGCGCCTATGACGATTGGAAGGCCGGGCGCTGGTCGGCCGATCCCTTCCTCGACATGGTCGTCCCGACGACGCTCGACCCGACAATGGCGACGCCGGGAAAACACTTCATGAGCTGCTTCGTGCAATACGCGCCGCCGAAGGTAAACGGCCATGAATGGACCGACGCCGATCGCGACGGATTCGCCGAAAGCGTGATTGCGCAGATTGCCGACTACTCGCCCGGCTTTCGCGACCGCATCGTCCACATGGAGGTGCGCACGCCGCGCGAAATCGAGGCCGAGGTCGGTCTCACCGAAGGCAACATCTTCCAGGGCGAACTGACCTTCGACCAGCTTCTGTTCAACCGCCCGGTGCCGGGCTACGCGCAATACCGCTCACCGATCGGCGGGCTTTATATGTGCGGCTCCTCGACCCATCCCGGCGGCGGCGTCATGGGCGCGCCCGGACGCAATGCCGCGGCGGAGATCCTGCGCGATCTCGCCAAATCGATCTCACATATGAGCCCGGCCCATGACGTCATATGATGCAATCGTCATTGGCGGCGGCCATAATGGCCTCGTCACTGCTGCCACGCTGGCGAAGGCAGGGCGCAAGGTGCTGCTGCTGGAAGCGGGAGCCGAACTCGGCGGCGCCGCGCGCACGGAGGAATTCGCGCCGGGTTTTCATGTCTCATCGATCGCCCATCTGCTGAACCGCCTGCATGCCGACGTGGTGAAGACGCTGGAGCTGGAGAAGCATGGTCTGCGGATCACCCCAGACGACTTCGCGCCGTCGGTTGCGCTGTCGATGGACGGCTCCCCGCTGGTCCTGCACGGCGCCTATGGCGAAACGCTGACCGGCGCAAGTTCGTCGGAGCAATCGGCGTGGAAGCAGTTGCGCGCGCAGCTGCTGCGCTACGCCGGCATCCTGGAACCCTTCCTCTCGCGTCGTCCGCCCGAGCTGGCCGGCATGTCGCTGCTGGAGACAGCGGCGCTCGGCCAGGCCGCACTGGCGCTGAAAAGGCTCGGCAAGGAAGACATGCGCGATTTCCTGCGCGTGCTCTTGATGAACGTCGCCGACCTGCTCGACGAGCAGCTTGCCGACATCAGGCTGAAAGGGCTGCTGTCCTTCGACGCGACGCTCGGCAGCCATCTCGGTCCGCGCTCGCCCACCTCGCTGCTCGGCCTCTATTACCGGCTGGCCGGCGAGGCCGGCGGTGCGGCCGGCGCGCAGATAGTGCCGAAGGGCGGCATGGGCGCGGTGATCGCCGCCATCCGCGCCTCGGCCGAAAAGGCCGGCGTGAACGTCCGCACATCGGCGCCTGTCGCAAGGATCATTGTCGAGAAAGACCGCGCCGTCGGTGTCGCATTGGACAATGACGAGGTGCTGCGCGCCAGGACGATCGTCTCCGCGACAAATCCGGCGACGACTTTGCTCGACCTTGTCGGTCCACGCGAACTCGACACCGGCTTCGTGCGCAAGGTGAACAACATCCGCATGAAGGGTGATGTCGCCAAGCTTCACCTGGCGCTCGACAGGCCGCCGCAATTCACAGGTGTCGATGCCGCCGGCCACAGGGGGCGGCTGGTTATCGCCCCCTCGCCCGATCATGTCGAGCGCGCCTTCAATCCATCCAAATACGGCGCGTTCTCGCCCGAACCGGTGATGGAGATCACGCTGCCAAGCCTCGCCGATCCATCGCTCGCGCCCGGCGGCGCCTGCGTGCTGTCGGCGGTGGTGCAATACGCGCCCTATGCTCTGAAAGAGGGATGGGGCGCCGGCAAGGCGAAATTCCTGGAGGCAATCACGGCTCAGCTCGAAGCCTACGCGCCAGGCATCGGCAAGACGGTGCGCCACACCGAGCTCTTGACGCCCGCCGACATCGAAACGCGCTACCGCATGCCGGGCGGCCACTGGCACCACGGCGAGTTGCAGGCCGACCAGATGCTGATCTCGCGCCCGGTCTCGGGCTGGTCCGGCTACGACACACCGCTCGACGGGCTGTTTCTCGCCGGTGCCGGTTCACATCCCGGCGGCGGCGTCTCCGGCGCACCTGGATTGAACGCCGCTCGACGTATCATTGCGATGAAGGGGTAAGGCGATGTTTCAGTTGGCGGCAGTCGCATTCTACGGCGAAGGATCGCCAGCATGAATCAGCAACCATCATCCGCCCGCATCGAAGCCCAATCCCACTTCCGCACGTTGCGTCTCGGCACGCCGTTCCAGCCGCGCATCGATGCTCTGGCCAAGACCCAGGATTGGTACAACTGGGCGGGCTACCGCGCCCCCCATTCGCTGTGGGACGAGGAGCTCGAATATTTCGCCATTCGCAGCCAGTCGGCGCTCTTCGACATCTCGCCGATGACCAAGTACCGCGTCGAGGGACCGGACGCCGAGGCCTTCCTCGACCGCGTCACGCTGCGCGACGTGACCAGGCTGAAGCCGGGCCGCGTCCATTACACCGCGTGGTGCAACGACGACGGCTTCGTCCTCGATGACGGCACGCTGTTCCGGCTCTCGCCGATGCGGTTCCGGCTGTGCTCGCAGGAGCGGCATTTGCCCTGGCTGCTCGACAGCGCCATCGGGTTCGATGTGACGGTGGAGGAAGAGACCGAAGCCGTCGCGGGCCTCGCATTGCAGGGTCCGACCTCTTTCGCCGTGCTGCGTGATGCCGGTTTTGCCGGAGTCGAAATGCTGAAGGCATTCGACCTCGCCGAATTCCCGCATGATGGCGAAACCGTCACCATCTCGCGCACCGGCTTCACCGGCGATCTCGGCTATGAACTGTTCATGCCGGCCGACAAGGCGCTGAGCCTGTGGGACCGGCTGATGGCGGCCGGCGAACTGCGCGGCATCCGAGCCATCGGCTATACCGCGCTCAACCGCGCCCGGATCGAGGCCGGGCTGATCGCCGCCAATGCCGACTTCACGACAGCCGAACACGCCATCCGTGCCGACCGCTTGCGCATGCCCGACGAGATCGGGCTCGGCTTCATGATCGACCTGGAAAAGGCCCATTTCAACGGCCGTCGCGCCATCTTCGAGGGACGCGCCAAGCGCACGCTGCGGCATGTGCTGGTCGGGCTGGAGATCGAAGGCAACATCCCGGCCGAACACGCCATCGTCTATCACAGAAAAAGCCAGGAGGTCGGGCTGGTCAGCGCCGCCATGTGGTCGCCGATGGCCAAGCGCAACATCGCCATCGCTTCGCTGGCGCGACCATATGGTGATACTGTCGTCGACGACCTCTGGGTCGAGATCTACGCCATGCGCGAGCTGCAATACCAAAAGCTGATGAAGCGGGCCAAGGTGGTGCCGCGGCCGTTCATCAAGCTCGATCGCCGCACCGCCAATCCGCCGGCGGATTTCTGACCATGGACGAGGAAGCCGACAAGCAGCAAGAAGAGGCGGCCGAACAGTGGGAACTGGTCAACACGCCACTCGGCGAAAAATGGTCGGGCCGCACACGCTATGCCGCCGCAATGTTCTTCTACAAGCGCGGCGAGATAAGCGCCGAGACGCTTGAGGTCTACCGCATCTGCGCGCGGCTCGATTCGGAAAACCCGCTGCCGATCATCCGCGACCGCGGCGTCGGCAAGGACTGGCTGAAGCGCATGGGATTCGGCTGAACTTCCTATCCTATGGTTTTCTCCAGCATGGCCAGCCAGTTTCGGTAGGCGATCTTTTCGATCAGCCCGCGGCCGAAGCCGCGTGCGGCGAGCGCATCGATGAGCTTCGGCAGGCCGGCGGCGTCGCCAATGACGGCCGGGATCATGGCTCCGTCGAAATCGGAGCCGAGGCCAACCCCATCCTCACCCAGCGCCTGCAGCAGGGAATCGATGTGGCGCACCATGATGTCGAGGCCGGTATCGGCATTCATCTTTCCGTCCTCGCGCAGGAAGCCGGTGGCGAAGTTCAGCCCGACCATGCCGCCGGTTTCGCGAATCGCGCCGAGCTGCCAGTCGGTGAGATTGCGTGAGTGGCCGCAGATCGCATGCACGTTGGAATGGGTCGCGACCAGCGGCGCATCGCTGAGCGCGGCGACATCGCGAAAGCCCTTCTCGTTGAGATGCGACAGGTCGATCATGATCCTGAGTTGATTGCAGGCCTTGACCAGCGCCTTGCCGGCATCGGTCAAGCCGGGACCGGTATCGGGCGAGGACGGAAAGCGGAACGGCACGCCATGGCCGAAAGCGTTCGGGCGGCTCCAGACGATGCCGAGCGAGCGCAAGCCGGCGGCATGCAGCACGTCGAGCATGGTGAGTTCGGGATCGATCGCCTCGACCCCTTCGATATGGAATACCGCAGCGATCGAGTCGCGCGCCATGGCGCCGCGCACATCTGCGGCATTGCGGCAGACGCTCAGCGCTCCGGCCCGTTCCAGCCTGAACAGGATCGAGGCCATCGCAATCGTCGAGGCCAGCGCATCGCTGTGCGGGAGTTCGGGCGGCAAAGGCTCGGCATCGCTGGGCGTCGACGGGACAGCGCCGCGCCGGCCTCTCTCGACAGGCGGCGGGAAGATCGCGAACATGCCGCCGGCGAACCCGCCGGCCCGTGCGCGCGGCAGGTCGATATGGCCGCCCGATTTCCCTTCCATGAACAGCTTTTCGACGTCCGGGTCTTTCGACTGATAGAGTCTGAGCAGCGTGTCGTTATGGCCGTCGAAGACGGGAACGAGATCGGTTTCGGTCATGAAGGGATCATTCGGTTCGATGTGTCGCACGCTGCCCGCGATATATCATATCTACTTAGGCAAGATGGGCCGAGCGTGCAAATGCCAAAGCCGTGCTGGCCTATCAGACTGTTTTACTCCCGCGGGTCCCGACTGGTAAAGCGCCGGCTGATTCTACCCCTTCAGCACGTCGGCCCACTCCGGATGACGGCGGAACTGGGCGTTGGCAAAGGGACAGAGCGGGATGATCTTCTTGCCCGCCGCGCGCGCGTCCTCGACGGCGCGGGTGACGAGCCGAAGCCCGGCACCCTGGCCGCGAAACGCGTCGGGCACTTCGGTGTGGTCGATGATGATCTGGTGCTCGCCGATCCTGGTGAAGGTCATCTCCGCCTCGGCGCCGCCCGGACCGCGCAGCACGTAGCGGCCCTTGGAACCACGATCTTCGAGTTCGATCTCCGGCAGTTGGTCAGGCATCGCTTACTCCTTGGGCCACGCCGGCAAAGAGCCGCCGCGCCGCCTCGATTTCGTTCGGCCGCACTTCGTGCCCGCCTTCATGCCACTCCACTGTGACATCGGCGCCATCGGCGCGCAAATAGGCTTCGAGCCGCGAAGTCAGGTTCGGCGGACAGATCGGATCCCGCCTGCCGGCGGTCACCAGAATGCGGCGCCCGGCAAGACTCCCGTTCACCTGCGGTTCGAACGGGATCAGCGGGTGCATCAGCACCGCCGCGTCGAACAGGTCAGGGGCTTCGAACAGCAGCGACGCCAGGATGTTGGCGCCGTTGGAGTAGCCGAGAGCGTGTATCGCCGACGGCTTCGCCGCTGCTATCTGCGCCTTGACGAAGCCCGCCATCTTCCGAGTCGCGCGCGCCAGGTCCTGCATGTCATAGACGCCCTCGCCGGTGCGACGGAAAAAGCGCGCAGCGCCTTGTTCAGACACATCGCCGCGTGGCGAGATGATGGTTGCCTGGGGCGCGAGATCGCGCCCCAGCGAGACGAGCTGGCCCTCGTCGCCTCCGGTGCCATGGAAGACGAAGAGCAGCGGACCGCCCGGCGAACCGGGCAGCACCTTGTGGATGTAGCTGTCTGTGCTCATGACCCCGCCCCTCAGTCTTCCAGCTTCTGCAGATGCTGTTCGAGATAGGGCCGCAGGTGTTGATGCTGCGCCGGCAGCTTCAAAGCTTCACCGAGATGGGCGGTGTCCTCGTCGCGGTCGAAGCCCGGCTCGTTGGTGGCGACTTCGAACAGAACGCCGCCCGGCGTGCGGAAATAGATCGCCCAGAAGTAATCGCGGTCGATCACTGGCGTCACCTGGTAGCCGGTATCCATCAGCGCCTTGCGCACTTCGAGCTGCCTGGCGCGATCCTCGACAGCGAAAGCGACGTGATGGACCGAGCCCGCGCCGAGATCGGCAAAGGCGGCACCGGGTAGCGATTCGATGTCGACGACGTCGGCGCCATTGCCGTTCCTAATCGCCAGCCGCCGGACATTGCCGGATTTGTCGAGCTCCTCATAGCCCATGAACTTCAAGAGTTCCTCGGTAGCGCCGCCATCCTTCAGGCGCAGCGACACGGAGTGAAAGCCCCGGATCGCCTCGTCGGCGGGAATGCCGCCCTTCGCCCATGGCGCGCGCGTGTCGGCCCTGTCCTCGACGAGCGCGAAACCGTCGCCGTCCGGTCCGGCGAAGGCCAGACGCTTCTCGCCAAAGGTCTCTTCGCGCGAAAGGCCGGCGATACCTTCCTCGGCGAAGCGCCTTTCCCAATAGGCGAGCGTGCCTTCCGGCACCGAATAGGCGGTGGTGCCGACCTCGCCGACGCCGTGACGGCCCTTGCCGATATTGGGAAACGGAAAATAGGTCATCACCGAACCCGGCGTGCCGAGCTCGTCGGCATAGTAGAGGTGGTAGACGTCGGGCGCGTCGAAATTGACCGTTTTCTTGACCCGGCGCAGGCCGAGCTTCCCAGTGAAGAACTCATTGTTCTGGCGGGCATCGCTGGCCATCGAGGTGACGTGATGCAAACCCTTGATCTGGTCGAGCATGAGTGCTGCTCCCTTGTTCTATTGCGGCCCCTGCCGCTGTCCTCGCCAATATGAGCATCGGCCTGTTCCCGTCAAAGGCGACAAAGACGGGATGGACTGTACTCTGGAAGTGAACAATCGAAAGCAGTTTGTTCACCGAACCACCAGCAGCCCGGGCTTGCGCCGGGGCGGGATTTCGGTTCCATGAGCGACGCTCGCACATTAGCCAAGGATTATCGCCAGTGACCGGAAAAGGCAGGCGTCCGAACGTTCTCCTGATCACCTGCGATCAATGGCGCGGCGATTGCCTTTCGGCGGCCGGCCATCCCCTGGTGAAGACGCCGAATGCCGACGCATTGGCAGCGGAAGGCGTATTGTTCAAGCGGCACTATGGCGGCGCGGCACCCTGCTCGCCGGCCCGTGCCTGCCTCTATACCGGCCTCTACCAGATGAATAACCGGGTTTGCCGCAACGGCACGCCGCTCGATGCCCGTCACGGCAATATAGCGCTTTCGGCGCGCGCGCTGGGCTACGATCCGACGCTGTTCGGCTACACCGACGTATCGCTGGATCCGCGCCGGCTCGCTCCGGCTGATCCGCGGCTGCGAAGCTATGAAGGCGTGCTTCCTGGTTTCACGGTGCGCCAATTGCTGCCAGAGCATCAGAAGCAGTGGCTGTCATGGCTGGGAATGCAGGGCATCGATACCGACGCCGGCTCCCCCGCGATCCATCGACCGGCGAACGGGGCAGGCGACGCCGGCTCCGTGACGACTGCGCCGCCCGTCTATTCGAAGGAGCAGACGCCGACGGCTTTTCTTGCCGGCGAATTCATCCGATGGCTGGGCGAACAGGATCATGCCGCGCCCTGGTTCGCGCATCTCTCTTTCATCAGCCCACATCCGCCCTTCATCGCGCCTGCACCATACGACGCGATGTACGACCCCGCCGACGGCCCCGGCTTTCGCCGCGCGGCAGGCTGGCAGAAAGAGGCGGACAGCCATCCCTATCTCGCCTACGATTTCGGCAGGCAGAAAAAGCACAAGTTTCGACCTGGCGCCGCCGGCAGCGTACATGACTGGAGCGAGGATGATTTCCGCCGCATCCGCGCGATCTATTACGGCATGATCTCGGAAGTCGATGCGCAGCTCGGCCGTATCTGGCAGGCGGTCAAGACGGCGGGCGCGTGGGACGACACGATCGTTGTGCTTACCTCCGACCATGCCGAGATGATGGGCGACCATTTCATGCTGGGCAAAGGCGGCTTCTTCGACGCTAGCTATCATATCCCCCTGGTCATCCGCGACCCGCGTCACGGCCACACCGCAGGCGTGGCCGTCGACCGCTTTACCGAGGCGGTGGACATATTGCCGACCTTGCTCGACCTGCTGGGCGGCGAACCGGCGCCGCATCTCGACGGTCACTCGCTGCGGCCGTTCATCGTCGGCGAGGAGCCGTCGGACTGGCGCGACGCCGCGCATTGGGAATTCGATTTTCGTTCGATCGCGGAAGGCGAAGCCGAACGGCATTTCGGCCATGCCTCGCGCCAGTGCAATCTCGCCGTGATCCGCACGGAAAAATTCAAATATGTGCATTTCGGCGGCGGCCTGCCGCCCTTGCTGTTCGACCTGGAGAAGGATCCCGCCGAGCTCGCCAATCTCGCCGCCGATCCCGCCTATCTCCCGACCAGGCTCGAGTTCGCCGAACGGCTGCTTGCCTGGCGGGCCGAACATCTCGACCAGTCGCTGGCGCTGGCGGAGCTGACCAGGGATGGCGTTGTGGGCTGTGTAAGTAGGGCAGTAGGGGAATAGGGAATCCCTACTGCCCTACTGCCCTACTGCCCTACTGCCGTTGTTGCTATCTCACGATCATCCGCTGCTGCTCGCGGTTCTGCGCATAGCTGCCTTTGTCATAGGCGGCCTGGGCCTCGAGCTGCTCCTTGGTGAAGGTCGTGTAGAGATATTTGTTACCGTCCTTGTCGGTCATGAATTTCAGGTTGTCCATGCCGACGGCGACTTCCTTCTCGCCGACGCCGAGGAAACCGCCGACATCCACGATGACCGCGTCGGTCTTGTTGTCGGGCGTCAGCACGACATCGCCGATCTCGCCGACCTTGACGTCGTTGGCGCCATAAACTGTGGTACCCTTGAGATCGTCGCCCCTGACCTCGCCGACAGGCATTTCGGTCAGTTTGGATTTGTCGATCGCTGCGGTCTTCGTCTGGTCGGGAGCGGTCGCATCAGGCGTGGAGGCGGACGGGGCCTGCGCCGTCTTGTCCATCGGAGCCGTATTGGTTGTCGGCGCGACGGCCGGGGTGGACGCAGCAGGTGCGTTGGATGCGGTCGTGACCGGAGCCGGATCATAAGCCTTGCGGTTGAAGTCCGGCAATGCCTGCAGCTCTTCCTTGGTGGTTTGGGCCACCAGCCAGCGGTCGCCGTTTTTCTCGGCCCACTGGGCCTTGCCGAAATCATAGGTGACGTTCTTCTCGCCGATGCCGAGGAAGCCGCCGACGCCGATGACCAGTGATTGCGCCTTGCCTTCCTTGGTCAGGACGATGTCGTTGACGTTGCCGATGTTCTGCGCATCGTCGCCGGTCCCGTTATAGACGCTCTCACCGATGATATTGGTGGCGAGATTGCCGTCGGCGCGCTTCACCGGTTCCGCCGGAGCCGCGTTCATGTCGACTGGCGCCTGGGCGGTATCGCTCGGCGCGGATGTTGACGGCGCCTGTGCCGCTGTCGATGCGGCCGGTGCCGGAGCATAGGGCTTGGTGTCGAACTCCGGCTGCGCCGTCAACTGGTCCTTGGTCGTCTGGGCGACCAGCCAGCGGTCGCCGTTTTTCTCGGCCCACTGCAGCTTGTCGTAATCGAACGCGACATTCTTCGTCCCAACGCCCAGAAAGCCCCCGACGCCGATGACTATGGATTTGGCCTGACCGTCCTTGTCGAAGACGATGTCGGTTACTTTGCCGATATTCTCGGCATTGTCGCCGGTGCCGTTATAAACCGATTCACCGATGATGTTGGTGGCGATGCTGCCCTCGGCGTGCACCACAGGAGCGGCGGGTTGCTCCGCGCCAGGCGCAGCCGGTGTCGGAGTTGTCTGCGCATGCGCGCCCGTCGCCACGAACATGGCAAGAGCAGTCGTGGCTAAAAGATTGCGGATCATGATGGTGTCTCCTCGTGCCTGATTTCATGCATGCCGCACCGGCCTCCGCCGTCACCGGCGACGGGCGAACGCGGCATTCGCCTGATCACAACGTCGTGACTGCGCCCATTGTTCCGACAAAAGCCAGGACGCATATTCTCCGCACACGCGGCTCGCAACTTGCGTCCTGCAAAGGGAAATTCGCCGCATCATCCGGAACCTTTTTGCCACTTGCGCCGTTCAGCCGACGGCTGGAGCTTCTCCGGCTCGGAGTTTTTTTGAGAACACGGAGGGGACATGCGGTTTGCGGCGGTGCTGAACCGGGACGGTGGCACCTTGCGCACCCTCGACCTGGATGGCTTTCGCGATCGCATGCGCGACCTGCTGGAGGCAGCAGGCCATTCCATCGATATCGACGTGGTTGCCGGCAAGGACATCGTGCCGGCATTGGACAACGCGGCTTCGCGTCGCGGCATCGACGTGATTCTCGCCGGCGGCGGCGATGGCACGATATCGGCGGCGGCGGCGCGGCTGATGGGCAAGAAAAAGGCGCTGGCCATATTGCCCGCAGGCACCATGAACCTCTTCGCGCGCGGGCTCGGCATCCCGCAGACGCTCGATGCGGCTTTGCGATCCTTCGCCGATGGCGAGGTGATGGCGGTGGACATCGCCACCGCCAATGGCCGGCCTTTCGTGCATCAGTTCTCGATCGGCATGCACGCCAAGATGGTGCAGCTACGCCAGAACATGGAGTTCGGCTCCCGGCTGGGCAAGATGCGGGCATCCGCGAAAGCGGCTTGGCAGACGATCAAGAATCCGCCGGCGATGACGGTCACCCTGACCATTGGCGAGGCCGAGATCACGGCGCGAACCACCGGCGTCGGCGTCACCAACAACCTGTTTGGAGAGGGTCACCTGCCCTTTGCCGACAATCCGGCGGGCGGCGTGCTCGGCATTTATGTCACGGTCGCGCGGCAGCGCGCCGAACTGGTCAAGTTCTTCTTCAACGTCGCGCGTGGCAAATGGCGGGACAATGAACATGTCGAAATCCATCAGACAGAGCGGGCTGTGCTGAAGATCCGGTCGGCGGCCAGGAAATACCGCGCCGTCCTCGACGGTGAACTTATCAAGCTCGAGGACGAAATTACCATCGAAATCCACCCGGGCGCCTTGAACGTGCTGGTGCCGCGGCACGCCATGCGGGCAAAGGCGGCCTGATGCAGGGGCAGCCGACGAGGAACAGAAGACTAGCCGCTCGGAGCGCTGCCTTGTTCGGTGGTCGGGGATTTCGTGTACTCGCCGTAAATCTCGACGATGCCCCAAACGACAAAGGCCAGGAGAAGTCCCGCAATCAGGATCCGCAAGCCGTGCCAGCCCCAGTGTCCCTGACGCGCTTTGTTTTCAGGAATGGTCTTGGGCATAGCCGGCCTCGATGCGATGTGGACGCGTTGAGCGTCTCTGGCAAAACATCTTCGGGTAACGGTTCCTTGCTACGAAGGTTCCGCGTTTGGCCAAGCCCTTCGCCGGCAAGTCGGGAAGGCGAAGTCGGAGGGCTCGCGAGGAAGCGTCGGGGGCGCTGGTGAACAAGGCGGCGAAATTGGCGCCGGGCCTTCCGGCCGAAGTAATGCACGTCGTCAACGACGCCGGCCGGCTGGCCGTGCTGCACGGCTTGCAGGCGCTGGATACGATGGCTGACGCCGACTTCGACGGCGTCAGCCGCCTTGCCGCGGCCGCCATGCGCGCACCGATCGCGCTGGTTACGCTCGTCGACGTCGAGCGGCAATGGTTCAAGTCGCGTGTCGGCCTGGACGAGATCGAGACCGCAACCGACATCTCCTTCTCCGCCCATGCGATTGCCGCGGGCGGCGAACTGATGGTGGTACCCGACGCGACCTTGGATCCGCGTTTTAAAGCCAACTCACTGGTCACGGGCAAGCATCACATCCGCTTCTTTGCGGGCGCGCCGGTGACCGTCGCCGGCGCCAGGATCGGAACGCTCTGCGTTTTCGACCGCAAGCCCCGTCCCTTTCCATCGCGCGTCAGGCTCGACCAGTTGAAGGCGCTGGCCGGCCTAGCCGCCAGCCTGTTCACGCTGAAGGATGCGACGCGCAGCGGCGCCATCGCCGAGGCGGCGCTGGTTCGCGAAGAAAAACGGCGCGCCATAGCGCTCGACGCGGCATCGCTTGCCAGCTGGGCCTGGGACATCCGCACCGACATGATCGAATGCGATGGTTTGCTGCCGGAATTGTTCAATCTGCCGCGATCGAACCGGTTGCGGGCGCGCGACATCCTGATGGCAATAGATCCACGCGACGTCTATCAAACCGAAACCCGCTTCCGCGACGCCTTGGCCGGCGGCGACGACTATTTCGGCGAGTACCGCGTGAAAGGCTTCCATCCACCCCGCTGGCTGGCGACGCGCGGCCGCGTCATCGAGCGCGATGGCGACGGCAAGCCGACGCTGATCTTCGGGGTCAATTACGACATATCCGAACGCAAGCTTGGGGAGGAAAGGCAAAGGCTGCTGCTTCGCGAACTCAATCATCGCGTCAAGAACACGCTGGCGACCGTTCAGGCGCTGGCGACGCAGACCGTGCGCCATGCCCGGCAGCCGAGCGCTTTCCTGGAAGCCTTCGGCGCCCGGCTCCAGGCACTCGGCATTGCCCATAATCTCCTGTCCGACCGGGAATGGCGCGGCATCGGCATCCATGAACTCATCCAGATCGAGGTGAGGCCCTTCGACACCGCCGAGCAACTGCGCATGACGATCACCGGTCCCGATCTGTTGCTGTCGCCGGACCAGGCAGTGGGGCTGGGCCTGATCTTGCACGAACTGGCCAGCAACGCCCTACAATATGGGTCGCTGTCGGCAACATCCGGCAAGGTCGATCTGAGCTGGAAGACACAAGGCAGAAAAAGCGACCGGCGCCTTGTCTTGACCTGGCGCGAAAGCGGCGGTCCTGCGGTTGCCCCGCCCGAGCGGCACGGTTTCGGCTCGATCCTGATCCGCCGCAGCCTGGCCAAGGTCATCTCCAGCGAAGTGGCGCACGAGTTCCGGCCGGAAGGCGTCTTTGCCGAAATATCCATGCCGCTGGAGGATCTCTCCAAGTGACCGGCCCAGCTTTAATCCGGACGCAGCCTTCATCCGGTCAGCCTCAATCAGGATCGCCGCCAGCCGGCCCGCCGGGACCTGGTTTCACGTTCTCGCGGTAGATGGCATAAGCCGCCAACGCCACGGCGGGACCGAGAATGGCCCCGAGGCCGCCCTTTCCCTTGAGCAGCGCCGGCAGAGCGGCCAGTGCGGCGGTGACCCCGATTGCGGTCATGTCCGCCTTGCGCCGTTCTGCCCGGCGCCGTGCGCGCGAGCCGGCCGAGAAGCGATAGATCAGCAAGATCAGGCCCGCGACGATCAGAAAGCCGACGCCGAAGCCCAACGCCGCCGCGAGCGGCCCATAGCGGTCCGCAGCCCATATATAGCCGGCCCCGATCAGGAAGCCGAGACCGCACAGCGCCGCGAGCGCGGCAAGCGCATAGACAATTGCAGCCGTGCGCGCGCGGCGCATGGCTGCAACGGTTTCGCCCGAAGCCAGGCCCGAGACAAGGGAAGCCAGCAATCCCATTTGAGCGGGACTAGCGGCGCGCCAGGAGCGCGAACAGGAAGCCAACGCCGGCGGCGATCGCCAATGAAGTCACCGGCTTCTCGCGCACGCTTGCCGCTATCTGCGCCTCTATATCCCTGGTGTTGCTGCGCAGGCTATCAAAGGCTGCCTCGCCTTGGGCGCGCAGATGCTCGACACCTTCGGCGGCGGCACGGCGGGCGGTGCCGTATCCATGCTCACCTGTCTTTGCCAGCTGCTTCGTCAGCTTGTCGATATCGGCCTTCAACTGCCTGATATCGGCTTCGAGGTCCGAGTTCGCCCGCGCTTCGCTTGCGTTCTTTCCTGCGGCAGCTGCCATCGCTTAACTCCCTGTGATTGCTTTGATTTCAACGCGCTGCATGTCTCAAGGTTCCGAGCCCCTCGGATAAACGGGCATGATCCCGCAAAGCGGGTGTCGGTTTGCCAAAAGATCACGCTCAATCCAATGGATTGAGGCCGTCCCGGTTCCATCGATCTGGACCCTAGCTCAAAACGGGGCCTCCTGCATCCGATCAGATCAGTGGCCGTCGTTCCTTGCCCAGCCCCTCCCAGCCAGCAAGCTGCTTCAACCCTTCATGATCGATGATCTCGCAGCCGCCATCGCGCCAAGCGATCAGCTTGCGATCCATCAGTTTGCGAATCGTCTTGTTGGTATGGACCAACGACAGCCCGAGCGTATCGGCGATGTGCTGCTGCGTGAACGCGATCCGGGTGAGCCGCCCGCCATTGAGGCCAACGGCCTTGGCCCGGCTGCCGATGAAGGCGATGAGATAGGCGGTGCGCTCGATCGCGCTGCGGCGGCCGACGCTGAGCAGGTTCTCATCCAGCATCCGCTCCTCGCGCGACGCGATCCAGGTGATGTCATAGGCCAGGCCCGGATGGTTGCGGAAAAGCTCATGCAGGGACTCCCGCTCGAACACGCAAAGCAGCATCGGCGACAAGGCTTCGACGGAATGCTGCATTTCGCCCATCACGCTGCCTTGCAGCCCGATGAGATCTCCAGGGATGGCGTAGTTGAGGATTTGACGGCGGCCATCCGACAACAGCTTGTAGCGGAAAGCCCAGCCCGACAGCACCGTGTAGAGATGAGTGCTGCGGCGTCCTTCCACCAGCACCGTTGCGCCCTTGTCGACCGCGAGCTCGCCTTTCTTCAATTTGTCGATGAAGGCCAGTTCCGATCTCTCGAATTTGCGGAAACCCGGCAGCGGCCGCAGCGGGCAATTCTCGCAATCATACCGGCGGCTGGAGGAAGCAAGGCCGTTCTGGATTGACATTTCGACCGCTCCTCGAGAACCGCGGGCTCAGCCGCTGCGGTGGCATGTCTTTTTTAAATGACAGCGCGTCAAATAGCGATCATGACTCGCTGCGTTTCAAGGAGCCATTGCCTGTGTCGCCTTTGCTTGACGGATTGCGCATTCTTGTCCTGGAAGATGAATTTCTCATCGCCATGGATGTCGAGCAGCTTTGCCGTGATCACGGCGCCGACGACGTAGTGCTTGTCCGCGACCTGGCCGAGATCGATGGTCGACAGGTTGCCACCCAATTCGATGCGGCGATCGTCGACCTCATGCTGGGGGGCACTCCGACTTTCGACTTTGCATCGCGCCTGCGTGAAACGGGCGTGCCCTTCGTCTTTGCCTCCGGTTATTCGGATGCGGACGAGATCAAGGTTGCCTTTCCAGGGATAAGGCTGGTCAGCAAACCTTATTCGGGCGAAGATCTTGTGGAAGCGGTGGCCCGGGCCTGCGGACGAGTCCCGCCCGCCTGACGACGTCGCGTCGCGTCGCGTAAGAGTCAGAGCGGATGCGATGGCGATTCTGTCAGCCGTTTCGATGCGACGCTTTTTTAGTGCGCCGCCGTGCCCGTGACCTGTGCTGAGATCGCATCGGGACCGTACTCGTCTTCGCCGGAGATTTTCAGTATCTCCTGCAGGCGCGTGCGGGCTCGGCTGACGCGGCTCTTGATCGTCCCGACCGCGCAACCGCAAATCTCGGCCGCCTCCTCGTAAGAGAAGCCCGAGGCGCCGATGAGGATGATGGCCTCGCGCTGGTCTTCGGGCAGTTGCTCGAGCGCACCGCGGAAATCCTTGAGGTCGAGCTGGCCGTGCTGGGCGGGATGCACCGCAAGCCTGGCTGTCATGATGCCGTCGCTGTCCTGCACCTCGCGGCCGCGTTTGCGCATCTGCGAATAGAACTCGTTGCGCAGGATGGTGAAGAGCCATGCCTTCAGGTTGGTACCGGGCTGAAAGCTCTCATGCTTGTCCCAGGCCTTGACCAGCGTTTCCTGCACGAGGTCGTCGGCCTTGTCGGCATTCTGCGTCAGTGACACTGCGAAGGCACGCAAGCTCGGTATTGCCCCAAGCAGATCGGTCTTGAAGCCTTGTGAGACCGTTGCCATGCCTCAGTCCTTTTTCTGTGCGGGCTCGGCCCGCTCCAGTTGGCTGAGCAACTGCGCGAAACGATCCGGCACATCGTCGGAGACCAGCTCGTCGTAATACTGCTTGAGTTTGCGTCCGATTTCGGAATTCGGCCCGAGCGGGTCGCCCACGCCGTTCCGGCGCCTGATTGAGGCGCCAGTCAAGACATCTTTCGTCATTTCCTTCATTTCGCCCTTTAATCCAGCCCCATAGCCGCTCAACATAACTCAACACAACACAAGCGGCATCCTCGTCTGGTTGCCCATCCCCAATTCAAACGCCGTTCAGGCGTATTAGTTCCCGGGGCCGGAACTTTTTGCGAAAGCCCGCGTTTGTGTCGTTGGGGCTTGCAATGGGGCTTGACCTGCATTTTTAGTCAATCACGTCATCTGAGGGAGACGTCCGTCATGAGTTTATCCGCCACCATCGCTCCGCACCTGCCGTTCCTGCGCCGCTTCTCGCGTGCCGTATCGGGATCGCAGGAGAGCGGCGACGCGCTGGTTGCCGCGATGCTCGAGGCCATCATCGCCGATGTCGACATTTTTCCCGAGGCATCTAGCGACCGAATCGCGCTGTACAAGGTCTTCGCCAAACTGTTCACGTCCGTCGCCATCCGCGTTCCACAAGAACAGGCGCAATCGGCATGGGAACAGCGCGCCGCGGCCAATCTCAATGCGATCGCGCCGCTTCCCCGCCAGGCCTTCCTTCTGGTGGCCGTCGAGGGTTTCAGCGAGGATGAGGCGGCCGAAATTCTTGGCGTCGGCGAACAGGAATTCTCAGAACTGCTTGCCCAGGCGAGCAACGAGATTTCCCGCCAGGTGGCGACCGACGTGCTGATCATCGAGGATGAACCGCTGATCGCCATGGATATAGAGGAGATGGTCGAGAGCCTGGGCCATCGGGTCGTCGGCACCGCCCGCACCCATGCCGAAGCGGTGACGATGTTCGGCAAGACGCGGCCGAAGATGGTGCTCGCGGACATCCAACTCGCCGACGGCAGTTCGGGCATCGAGGCGGTGAACGAGATTCTGTCGTCGACTTCCGTGCCGGTGATCTTCATCACCGCCTTTCCCGAGCGTCTCCTGACCGGCGAGCGGCCCGAACCGGCTTTCCTGGTGACGAAGCCGTTCAACCCGGACATGGTCAAGGCGTTGATCAGCCAGGCTCTGTTCTTCGACCGGCAGGCGAAAGCAGCCGCATAGCCATGCGCAACTGAAGTCGCAAACGCGCGCAAAAGCAGGGCGCGACCAGCCGGAAGGTTCCGCTGGCCGCGCCTTGCTTTTCCGCGCCACGATGGTGCGCGGGGGGATCGTCTTTTTCGGCAAAAAGTGGAACAAACCGCATCCACCCACGTTTTTCTCACATAGTTGGAAGGAGATGGAACCATGCTTTACTGGGCGCTCGTATTTCTCGTCGTGGCAATCATCGCCGGCGCGCTTGGTTTCGGCGGCATTGCCGGTACATCTGCCGGGATAGCGCAGATATTGTTCTTCATCTTTCTCGCTTTCCTCATCATTTCGCTTCTCGCCGGCCTGTTCAGACGGGCCTGAGGGTTATCAGGCGAACACTGGAAGCCGCACCCCTCAAACGGTTTCCAGCCACCGCCGGGTGGTGTCCCACAAGGACGCCGCCCGGCGGACCGCTTTTGGGCGTCTGGTTCCCGTAAAACCTGCCTTGGAACCCATTGGACGGTGAGCCGTTCAGCCTGAGTTGGGTGAACAGGTCGGATGCGTTCCAGGGCTCGAGATACCAAGAAGAACGAGCGGGGGGACGAGGTCATCGCCCTGCATCCCGCCGAAAGCGGCATGCAACTTGGCCGGGCGCTTCTCCACGCACTCCACAATGCCGGCATTTCCGTCCTCTACCAGGACCGCGACATGAAAACGGTCTGGGCGCGGAACATGCGTGCGCCCTGGGCCGCCGACAGCAGCGAGGGCGACGGCATCCTGCCGCCGGCACAGGCCGACCGCATTGGCGCTGCCAAGCGCAACGTCGTCGCAAGCGGCGATCCGCAGCGCCTCGAGATCGGCGTCCCGATGGAGGACGGCATGCGCTGGTTTCAGGTCTGGATCGACGCCGACCATGGCGAGGCCGGCGACGTGCAAGGTGTCGTCACCACCATGGTCGAGACGACCGAGCAGCGACGCCGCGAACAGACGCTGACGACGCTGTTGCGCGAAGTCACGCACCGCTCGAAGAATTTGCTGGCAATCATCCAGAGCATCGCCACCCAGACGGGACGCTATTCCGACAGCATCGGCGATTTCCTGACCCGCTTTCGCGGCCGGCTCCAGTCGCTGGCCTCCTCCCAGGATTTGGTAACCTCCTCCAACTGGCGCGGTGCTGCCCTTCGCGAACTCGTCGCCGGTCAGGTCGGCCGCTACGGGACGGACGCGTCGCACAGCCTTCGCTTCCGCGGCGCAAATCCTTACCTCAACCCCAACGCCGCGCTGCATATCGGCCTTGCGATGCATGAACTGGCCGTCAACTCGGTCAGCTATGGCGCCCTGTCGCGGCCGGAGGGCTTCGTCGAAGTGACCGCCGTCCTCGACACCGCCGCCGATGGCGGCATTGCCCTGTCGCTGACCTGGGCCGAAACCATAGGAACCGACAGCAACCAAGAGGGCAAAAAGCGCTTCGGCAGCGTCGCACTGGAACGCGTAGTGCCCTCTTCCCTGAACGGAACGGCGCGCCTCGAGATCGCGGATGGTCGCCTCGAATACCATCTCGTTGTTCCGCACGGCAATTTCGAGACGGAGTAGGCGACCGCCATTTTTTAACCGGCTGTTCACCATAGAAGCAGATGCTGTTTTTGCCAGATACCGATGGAACTGCCGAGCCGACGAGCATGCTTTCGAGGGCTTTGCCGCAGCATAGTGGGGAGGAGCGCCTTGACGGTCGCCGATATCAACAGACTCGAGCATGCCGCTCGCATTTCGATGGGCGAAATCCAGGATCCCGAGACATCCACGGCATCGCCGGTTGCTCATGGCATCCTGCCCATCGTCGCTCCGGCGTTGGCCGCGGCAATTGTCCTGATCGCCCTGTCCCAGCTGGCCTGATCCCGCCCCCACGTTCGCGCGCGCACATCGCTCGGGTTTTTCGGCGGCCGAGGCATCGGAAAGCTGCGCCCAGAAAAAGACTCTCTTCACCAACAATAAATTGGAGCAGCAAAGGTCGTTTTTTCATGCTAAGTGACGGCTGGAGCTTATTAAAGTGAGGACACGAAGTGAGGAGTGACCCTATGCGGAAAATTCTTATTGCCATGGCTGCCGTGGTCGCCGTCAGCGGCTGTACCTCGACCGAGCAGGATGTCGTCGGCGGCGGCTTGATCGGCGCCGGCGTGGGCGGCTTGGTCGGCGGCGGCAAGGGCGCGCTGATCGGCGCGGCCGTCGGTGCCGGCTCCGGCCTGCTGGTCCGCAACCTGCGCAATGGATACTGCCAGTATCGCGATCATCGGGGTCGCATCTACACGGCTCGCTGCAACTAAGCAATTCGGGCGGGAAAAGCGCGGAGCGGTTTTCCCGCCGGAATTGCGAGCAAGGAGCGGATCGGCGATCTATCAGACGCTGAACCGCTCCGAGCAACTTGAATCGCGCGCTGTCGGGCTCATTCGCGAACCCGGCAGCGGTGCGGCAATTTATTGGCCGCCGCGTGAAGCCTGGAGCGATTCCGCCAAGGCCCGATGGCATTCACGCCGGCAGCGGAATCCTGATTTCCACATTCAATCCGTCATCGCGATAATCGCGGTGGATCGTGCCACGCAGCTCACGCGTGACATTGAGGTCGATCAATTTGGTGCCGAAGCCGGTCGTGGCCGGCGCGTCGACCTTCTTCTGCCCGGTTTCCTGCCAGCTCAGAGCCAAGACCCGGTCACGCCCGCGCCCTTCGACCGACCATTCGATCCTGAGGGCGCCGACCGTATTGCCGGCCTCGCCATATTTCAGCGCATTCGTTGCCAGTTCGTGGAAGGTGAGGCCCAGTGCCTGCGTCGTGGTTTCGTCAAGCAGCACCTCCGGCCCGGACAAAAGCTCTTCCGGCAGCTCCTTTCCGAACACTTGGCCAAGCTCGATGCGCAGGAGATCGCCGAGATCCGCCTTCTGCCAGCGCGAGCGCGTCAGCATGTCCTGGGACGCGGCCATTGCCTGCAGCCGGGCCGAGAAAGATGCCGAGAACTCATTGACGTCGCTGGCACGTGACGCGGTCTGGCGCGCGATCGCCAGCACTCGCGTGATCGAATTCTTGATGCGATGCTTCATCTCCTGCAGCATCAAATCCTTTTCGAGCAGGCTCTTTTCCGTCGTCTCATGCAGCAGCGACGCTGCCTCGTAGGCTCGCTCCTGATAGCGCGCGACGAGCGCGATGGCGCCAGCCAGCAGCAGCCCGAACAGGCCGAGCATGACCGGGATGGCCCGCGACGATGGCTGCGAGAAGGCGCTTGTCGGCCTGAACTGCACGGTCCACGGCCGGCCCGCCACGCTGATCTTGCGGGTGACCAGCAGCCTGTCGCCAAAGCCCGAGACGGGCGGTGTCTCCGACCGGAACAGCAGATGATCCGGATCGACCCCGCCATCGTAGATTTCGGTGTTGACCGGCAGCAGCGGCGCGCGGCTGAGCGCGATCTGGAACAGCTCCCTGGCCCGGAAGGCCGCGTAGAGAAAGCCTACCGTCGAGGACCGCGATGCGTTTATGGCATCAGGTGCGGTCTCGACGTTGAGCCGCACGAACACGAGAAAGCCGGTGAAGGTCTGCGCCGCGCCCGTGCCCTGGCCGAGTTGCACCAGCCCGCTCGCGTGCTGCTGGTCATCTGCCATTGCCTTCTCGATTGCCGCGCGCCGCACGGGCTCGGTGAACATGTCATAGCCGATGCTGGCCTTATTGGACGGGTCGAGCGGCTCGAACAGCACAACGGGCGTCCGCCATGGCTGGGTGGTGTCCGGATAGATCGCACGCCTGGTGCCCTGGTCATGCAGCATGTCGCGCTCGACCGTCGCCTCGTCGCCTGCTTTCACCAGCCGGAGAAAGCCGATGCCGCGCAGGCCGGCGAAATTGGTATCGACATTGAGGGCATTGAAGAACGCTTTGAACTCGCTCTGCGAGATGTCGCCATTGCGGGCGTCGAACAAGGCTTGCGACGAGCGCAGCAGCGACAGCTGCAGGTCGATCCGGCTCTCGATACGGTTGAGCGCATCGTCCGCGGTCGCGTCGAACTTGATGCGAGCCGCCTCTTGCGTCGCGAAATAGGCGAACCCCGCCATTGTCATGCTGATCAGCGCAACGGCAACGAAAGCGACGATTGGAAAAAGCTTCTTCAACGGATAATGCGGCCTATCAGCATGTGAGCCCTTTATGGGCAAGTCGCCCGGTCAACACAATGGCAAGGCCAAGCCATCCCGCCGGCTGGCATATCACCTGATCGGCAGATCGGTAACGGGCTCAGGCCAGCAGGCTTCAGGCAGCGATCTTCAACGCGCCTGGTCCGGGAATGGCGCCAGGCGGACATTTGCCCAGGATGATCATGCCCAGCACCTCGTCCTGGGTCACATCGGTGGTGCGGGCAGTGCCGACGACCTGGCCGTTTTTCATGACGCACACCCGGTCGGCCAGTTCGAATACGTCGTGAATGTCATGGCTGATCAGGAAGATGCCGATGCCGTCGGACTTGAGCTGCCTGACCAGTTCCCCGACCTGGGCCGTTTCCTGCGGTCCAAGTGCTGCCGTCGGCTCGTCCATGATCAGGATGCGGGCGTTGAACAGGATCGCGCGTGCGATCGCCACCGACTGCCGCTGTCCGCCCGACAGCTTGATCACCGGCTCCTTGAAGCGCTGGAAGCGGGGATTGAGCCTGCCCATCACCTTGCGCGCCTCGGCCTCCATGGCGACATCATCGAGCGTGCCCCAGGCGGTCCTCAGCTCGCGGCCGAGGAACAGGTTGGCGGCGGCGTCGACATTGTCGGCGAGCGCTAGGGTCTGGTAGATCGTCTCGATGCCGTATTTCTTGGCATCGCGCGGGTTGGAGATCGAAGCCTCTTCGCCGTTGACGAAGATTTGGCCCGCGTCACGCTTGTAGGCGCCCGACAGGATCTTGATCAGTGTCGACTTGCCGGCGCCGTTATGGCCGAGCAGGGCCACGACCTCGCCGGGGAAAAGATCGATCGAGGCATCGTCGACGGCGCGAATGCCGCCGAACGCGATTGAGATGTTGCGCATGTCGACCAGCGGGTTGCCGGCGGGAGCGATCCTGTCAGCCATGATTGTCCTCCTCCCTCAAACGCGTTTGCGATAGACGGTGTCGAGCCACACCGCGATGACCAGCACGGCGCCGACGACGATGCTCTGCAGCGGCGAGTCGACGCCAAGCAGCACCATGCCGGATTGCAGCGACTGCATCAAAAGCGCGCCCAGCATGGCGCCGATGATAGTTCCCGAACCGCCGGCGAGCGATGTGCCGCCGATGACGGCCGCCGCGATCACCAGCAATTCATCGAGCGTTCCGAGCACGTTGGTGGCCGAGTTCTGCCGGGCTGACGAGATCGCGGCGGCGATCGTGGCCAGCACGCCCATGATCATGAACACTTTCATCGTGATCCAGCGCGTGTTGATGCCGGCGAGGTTGGCTGCTTCCGGATTGCCGCCGATGGCAAAGACATAGCGGCCGAAACGGGTGCGTTTGGTGATGAAGGTCATGACCAGCCCGACGGCGATGGCCATCAGCACCGGTATGGCGATGCCGTGGGCGATGAACAGGCCGCCCTCGGGCACGGTTATGTTGTTGGCGGCTGCATATCTGTTCACGATGCCGACTGGCCACGGATAGGAATTGGCCAGCCAAACCGCGCCCATGATGACGGCGCAGGTCACCACGCCGATCAGCGTCTCGGCCCAGATCGGACGCAGCGGGAAACGGAAGCGCTTGCGCTGTACCCGCCCGTTGAACAGCGCAAGCACCACCGCAAGGCAGGCGGCGATACCGACCACCCAGCTCCAGGTCGCGCCGATCGATCCGGCCGGGCCGCCGCCCATCAGCTGGAACGTCGCGTTGAGCGGCGCCACCGTCTGGCCGCTGGTAACCCACCATGCCGCACCGCGCCAGACCAGAAGCCCGCCCAGCGTCACGATAAAGGCCGGCACTTCGAGATAGGCGATGACAAAGCCCTGGAAGGCGCCGATCAACAGACCGAGCACCAGGCCGATGACCAGCGCCAGCACCCAGATCCATGGGTTGCCAAGCTCAAGCCCGACGAAGCGCACTAGGAAATGCACCTGGGCGAAGCCCATGACCATGCCGATCAACCCTTCGGCGGAACCGACGGACAGATCGATATTGCGCATGACGATGACCAGCACCATGCCGCAGGCCATGATGGCGACGGCCGAGGTCTGCACCGACAGGTTCCACAGATTGCGCGGCGTGAGAAAGGTACGGCTGTCGAAATCGAGCGGATTGACGCCGAGACGCAGGCTGGACAAGACATGCAACCCGATCCAGATCAGCAGCAGCGCGCCGATCATGCCGAGCATGCGCGTGTCGATCTCGGTCGCCTTAAGGAACCGGGCGACGGCGCCGAGTTCCGACGCACGCGCGGTGTCGGCCTGCGGGTTGGACGTCGTATCGGTCATGATTTTCTCCCACCGGCCTGCCCGTCCGATGCGGGATGCCGGAAGCCAGCCTAGAAGTTACCCGCCCGGGGCGGAAAAACAAATTTTCTTGAAAAAACGCCGCGGCTTGGCAGCCGCGGCGTTCATCGCATGAAATGGAAGATCAGTTGCAGGCCGCTACGCTGCCCGCCGCGACGCCGGCACAGACCTCGTCTTTCTTGATCCAGCCGGCGTCGATGACGACGTTGAGATTGTCCTTGGTGATCGCAACCGGGGTCAGGAACAGCGATTTGACGGTGTTCCCACCGGGCGTTGTGAAGTCCTTGACGCCGGCGATATCGGTCATCTTCTTGCCGTCGGCCAGCTGCGAGGCGATCTCGGCGGCATTCTTGCCGAGTTCACGCGCGTCCTTCCACACCGACACGGTCTGCGTGCCGAGCGCGATGCGGTTCAGCGCCGCGTGGTCGCCGTCCTGGCCCGAGACCGGAACGGTACCGGCCAGGCCTTGAGCCGTCAGCGCCGCGACGACGCCGCCGGCAGTGCCGTCATTGGCCGCGACGACCGCGTCGACCTTGTTGTCGTTGGCGGTCAGGAACTGCTCCATGTTCTTCTGCGCATTGGCCGGCAGCCAGCCATCCGTATAGGCTTCGCCGACATTCTTGATCTTGCCGCTGTCGATGGCGTCCTTGAGCACTTCCATGGAGCCCGAGAACAGGAAATCGGCATTCGGATCGGCACCCGAGCCCTTGATGAAGACGTAGTTGCCTTCCGGCTTCACCTTGAACACTTCGCGGGCCTGCATGCGGCCGACTTCCTTGTTGTCGAAGGTCAGATAGAAGACGTCCTTGTTCTCGATCAGGCGGTCATAGCCGACGACCGGAATGCCTTCGTCGAGCGCCTTCTGCACCGCCGGGCCGATGGCGGAGGCGTCCTGCGCCAGGATGATCAGCGAATTGGCGCCCTGGGAGATCAGGCTCTCGACGTCGGTGAGCTGCTTGCCGGGATTGGACTGGGCGTCGGCGGAAATATACTTGTCGCCGGCGGCTTCGATCGCCTTCTTCATGGCGGCCTCGTCGGTCTTCCAGCGCTCTTCCTGGAAGTTCGACCAGGAAACGCCGATGACCTTGTCCTTCGCCTGCGCGACCGACGCGAGCGTCAGCGACATGGCGACACCCGCCAGGATGGCGGCTGTGAATCTCTTCATCTTAATCCTCCCTGCGCCGCGTATGGCGCGACCAAACAGGCCCGTAGGCCGGCACAAAGGCTCTATTTTTTCGAGCCTCGAAAAAACACTGGTCCATCGTCGGAACGCTGTCAACGTCGATTCTGATGTATTTTGATGTCCTCGTGAATTTTTTTCGAGCTCCGGAATAAATAATGACAGCCAAGGCCGGTTCTGCCAGTATTTGACGGTCGTCGGGATCCTGGGGAGAGAACGCGGCGACGGGGAGGATGCGAGAAACATGTCGGTCGGAATCCGCCACGACGATTTGCGCCGACGCAACCGGGCGATGGTGATCGCGGCCGTGCGCCGTGCCGGGCAGCCCTCGCGCACCGAGATTGCCGCGACCACCGGGCTCAGCCATTCCACCATATCGGCGATCTCCTCCGACCTGATTGGCGAAGGCATCCTGGCGCAGAGCAAGCCGAGCGAGGCCGGTGCGCTGAAACGCGGCCGGCCGCAGGTCGGCCTCAGCCTCAACCCTGAAGCCGCGGCGGTGATGACCGTGGTGCTGTCGCTGAATTTTCTCTCCGTCGCCGTCATCGACTATGCCGGCCAGGTGATATCTGAAGAGCAGCGCCGGCTGGACACGCTCACCCTGTCGCGCGAGGCGCTGATCGGCGAATGCGTGGCCATCGTCAGGCGGCGGTTCGAGGATCCCGACCTCGACGTCGGCAGCATCGCCCGTATCGCGCTGGCGATCCAGGGCATCACCGACACGGATGCGCGCACCATGCTGTGGTCGCCGATCACGCCGCAGACCGACATCGCCTTCGCCGACATACTGGAGGCCGAGTTCGGCATTCCCGCCACCATGGAGAACGATTGCAACATGATGGCGGTGGCGCTGCGCTGGCGCGATCCCCAGCGCTACCGCGACGACTTCATCGCCATCCTTTTGTCGCACGGCATCGGCATGGGCTTGGTGCTGAAGGGTGAACTGTTCACCGGCACCCATTCATCCGGAGGCGAGTTCGGCCACATGATCCATCGCCCCGGCGGGGCGCTCTGCCGCTGCGGGCGGCGCGGCTGCGTCGAGGCCTATGCCGGCAACTATGCCATCTGGCGCAACGCGAGGCAGCTTGGCGAGGACACCGAGCCCGTCGACGTCAGCGACGCCGACATGCGCACCCTGGCGGCCTCGGCGCGCGAAAAGGACGGGCCGGAGCGCGAAGCCTACCGCAAGGCCGGCGAGGCGCTGGGTTACGGCCTTGGCAGCCTGTTCGCGCTGATCGATCCGGCGCCGGTCGCCATGGTCGGCGTCAGCGCCGCCGCCTTCGACCTGATCGAGCCGGCTCTGCGCGAGGCCATTGCCCAGACCGCCGGCGGCCAGCACTCGAAATCGATTTCCTTCGACACCGAGCCGAACGAACTGCCACTGATCCGCGAGGGCTGCGCCATGCGCGCGCTGACCTTCGTCGACCAGGAGATTTTCGCGCCGGGGGCACAGGCGAAATCAGGCGTGGGCGAGAACGTTGCGTGACATATCCCTAGTCTTCGCGAATCGCATACCCCGCGCCCCGAATGGTGCGGATCACGTCAGGCATGCGGCCATTGTTGACCGCCTTGCGCAGCCGGCCGACATGCACGTCCACGGTGCGCTCGTCGATATAGATCGTTTCGCCCCAGACATTGTCGAGCAGTTGGCTGCGCGAGAACACGCGGCCGGGATGTCGCATCATGAATTCGAGCAGGCGGAACTCGGTCGGCCCGAGCCGGATCTCGCTTTTCTTGCGGTAGACCCGGTGCGATTCACGGTCGAGCACGATGTCGCCGACCTTGAGCACGCTGGACAGAACTTCGGGCTTGGCGCGGCGCAGCAGCGCCTTGACGCGTGCCATGAATTCCGGCGTTGAGAACGGCTTGACCAGATAGTCGTCGGCGCCGGTGGAGAGACCGCGCACCCGGTCGCTTTCCTCGCCGCGCGCCGTCAGCATGATGATCGGCAGCCGCTCGGTCTCGGGCCGCATCCGGAGACGGCGGCAGAGCTCGATGCCGGACACCGCCGGCACCATCCAGTCGAGCACAAGAAGGTCAGGGACATTCTCCTGCAAGCGGATCTCGGCTTCGTCGCCGCGCGTCACCACCTCTACCTGATAACCCTCCGATTCCAGATTGTAACGGAGCAGCACACCCAGCGGCTCCTCGTCCTCCACCACCATGATGCGTGGCGCGATCATCGACTGGTCACCCCTGCCGTCAAGCCGCTGGCGCCGACATCGCCGTCTCGTCCTGCTTCGGGCGATTGGCGGGCAATTGCGTGCCGGTCAGCACATAATAGGCATTTTCGGCAATGTTGGTCACGTGATCGCCGATGCGCTCGAGATTCTTGGCGCAGAACAAAAGATGCGTGCAGGCGGTGATGTTGCGCGGATCCTCCATCATGTAGGTCAGCAGCTCGCGGAAGACCGACGTGTATTTGACGTCGATGCGTTCATCGTCGGCGCGCAGCTTCGCAAGTGCCGCGGCATCGCGCGCCGCATACTCCTCGATCACGCCTTGCACCTGGATCAGCACAAGCTGCGCCATGGCGTCGATGGAGTGCGACAGGTCGCGCGGCGTGGCGGCAAGGCCGACGGTGCCGACGCGCTTGGCGATGTTCTTGGCGAGATCGCCGATGCGTTCGAGATCGCCCGCCATGCGGATCGAGCCGACGACATGGCGCAGATCGTCCGCCATGGGCTGCCGCTTGGCGATCAGGGTGATGGCGCGGTCGTCGAGTTCGCGCTGGCGCGCGTCCATGATGGCGTCGTCGGAGACGACGCGCTGGGCGAGCGCGTTGTCGGAATTCAGGAGCGCCTTGGTGGCGCCGCCGACCATCGATGAGGCGAGATCGCCCATGTCGCGGATCAGCCTGCTGATCTGTCCGAGATCTTCGTCAAAGGCTGCGACTGTGTGTTCGGCCATGATCTTGGTCCTCGTATGCCTGGGATCAGCCGAAGCGGCCGGTGATATAGTCCTGCGTGCGCTTCTCGCGGGGCGATGTGAAGATCTTCTCGGTGCGGTCGAACTCGACCAACTCGCCCAGATACATGAACGCGGTCTGCTTCGACACGCGCGCCGCCTGCTGCATGTTGTGGGTGACGATGACGATCGTATAGTCGGCCTGCAGCTCATCGATCAGCTCCTCGATCTTGGCGGTCGACAGCGGATCGAGCGCCGAGGCAGGCTCGTCGAGCAGGATGACCTCCGGCTTCACCGCCACCGTGCGGGCGATGCAGAGGCGCTGCTGCTGGCCGCCCGAAAGGCTGAGGCCGCTGGCGTTGAGCTTGTCCTTGACCTCGCTCCACAGTGCCGCGCGCTTCAGCGCCTGCTCGACACGGCCGTCCATCTCCGCCTTGCTGAGCTTCTCATAGAGCCTGACGCCGAAGGCGATGTTCTCGTAGATCGACATCGGGAACGGCGTCGGCTTCTGGAACACCATGCCGATCTTGGTCCTGAGCAGGTTGAGGTCCTGCGAGCGGTCGAGGATATTCTGGCCGTCGAGCAGCACCTGGCCCTCGGCGCTCTGCCTCGGGTAGAGCTCGTAGATGCGGTTGAAGACGCGCAGCAGCGTCGACTTCCCGCAGCCCGAAGGCCCGATGAAGGCGGTGACGCTGCGCTCGGGCAGCGACAGGCTGATATCCTTCAGCGCCTTCGACTGGCCATAGTAGAAATTGAGATTCTTGACCTCGATCTTGGCTTTCTCGACCGCGACTTCGGGCGTGTTCAATTCGGTGGACAACATCGGTTTCATCTGTCCTCTCTGCGTCCGGTAAGGCTGCGGGCGAAGATGCTCAGCCCGAGAACCGTAAGGGTGATTATGAGTGCGCCGGTCCACGCCAGCTGCTGCCATTCCTCGTAGGGGCTGAGAGCGAACTGGAAGATGGTGACGGGCAGGCTGGCCATCGGCGCATTGAGATTACTCGACCAGAACTGGTTGTTGAGCGCCGTGAAGAGCAGCGGCGCCGTCTCGCCGGAAATGCGGGCGATGGCCAGCAATATGCCGGTGACGATGCCCGACAGCGCCGCACGGTAGGCGACCGAGCGGATGACCACCCAGCGCGGCGCGCCGATCGCGGCGCCGGCCTCGCGCAGGGCGTTCGGCACGAGGTTGAGCATGTCCTCGGTGGTGCGCACGACGACCGGGATGACCAGGATGGCCAGCGCGACGGCACCGGCGATCGCCGAGAAATGTCCCATCGGCCGCACCAGCAGCTCGTAGACGAACAGGCCGACGATGATCGAGGGTGCCGACAGCAGGATGTCGTTGATGAAGCGCACGACGGTGGTGAGGCGCGAGAAGCGGCCATATTCGGCCATGTAGGTCCCAGCGAGGACACCGATCGGCGTGCCGACGATGACGGCGATGACTGTCATCATGATACTGCCGTAGATGGCATTGAGCAGGCCGCCGGCATCGCCGGGCGGCGGTGTCATTTCGGTGAACACAGAGAGCGAAACACCCGACAGGCCCTTATAGAGCAGTGCGCCGAGGATGAGCGCCAGCCAGGCCAGGCCGATGCCCGCCGCCGTGACGCATAGCGTCATCATCACGGCATTCCTGCGCTTGCGTCGATTGTGAAGCGATGTGGCCGTCGACATCGGTCAGGCTCCCGTGCGGCTGTCCATGCGCAGCAGCATGTAGCGCGCAAGGGCAAGGATCAGGAAAGTGATGACGAACAGGATCAGGCCGAGCGCCACCAGCGAAGACGTATAGAGATCGCCGTCGGCTTCGGTGAACTCGTTGGCGATGGTCGCCGAGATCGTCGTGCCGGGCGCGAACAGCGAGGCGCTGATGCGGTGGGCGTTGCCGATGACGAAGGTTACCGCCATGGTTTCGCCGAGCGCGCGGCCGAGGCCGAGCATGACGCCGCCCATGATGCCGACGCGGGTATAGGGGATGACGACGCGGCGCGTGACCTCCCAGGTCGTGCAGCCGATGCCGTAGGCCGATTCCTTCAGCACCGCCGGCACCGTGTCGAAGACATCCTTGGTGATCGAGGTGATGAAGGGCAGGACCATGATGGCAAGGATCAGCGCCGAGGTCAGAAGGCCGATGCCGTAGGGCGGGCCGGCAAACAGGCTGGAGAGTCCCGGCACGTCGTGGAAAAGCTTGATGATGAAGGGCTGCACCGTCGTCTGCAGGAACGGCGCGAACACGAACAGGCCCCAGATGCCGTAGATGATGGAGGGTATGCCGGCAAGCAGCTCGACGGCGATGCCGATGGGGCGCCGGAGTGGCCGCGGGCAGAGTTCGGTAAGGAAGATGGCGATGCCGATGCCGATGGGAACGGCGATCAGGATGGCGATGGCGGCGGTGACGATGGTTCCGTAGATCGGGGCCAGCGCTCCGAAATTCTCGGTGACCGGGTTCCACGATTCGGTCGTCAGGAAGGAGAACCCGAATTTCGACAGCGCTTCCCACGAGCCGGCAAACAGCGAAATCGCCACGCCGCCGAGGATGAGCAGGACGAGGATGGCGGAAAAGCGTGTCGCCGTTCGGAAAATCGTATCGGTGAGCGCGAAGCGTCGGACCGTCGCTTCCCTGGCCCGCATGGCGGCCGACGATGGCATGGCTTCGGAGACGGCGGTCATCTGGCCCTCGCGTTTCAAGGAAGACAGGGAGGGCGCCGTGAAGCGCCCTCCTCGTTCAGCAGGGATTACATGGCGGAATAGAGCGGCTTGCCGTCTTCGCCGACGATGTCCTTGGCCCACATGTCCTCGACGCTCTTGACGACCGCGTCGGGGATCGGAACGTAGTCCAGCGCGCCGGCCATGTCGTCGCCCTTGGCGTAGGACCAGGCGAAGAACTTGAGCGCTTCACCGGTCGCCGCCACGTCGCCGGGCTTCTTGTAGACCAGGATCCAGGTCGCCGACGTCATCGGCCAGGATTCGGCGCCCGGCTGGTTGGCCAGGATGACGCCGTAACCCGGCTGCGAGCTCCAGTCGGCATTGGCCGCCGCCGCCGAGAACGCCGCCGCCGTCGGCTCGACCTTCTTGCCGTCCTTGTTGATCATGTCGGCATAGGTCAGCTTGTTCTGCTTGGCGTAGGCGTATTCGACATAGCCGATCGAGCCACCGGTCTGCGAGACGTTGTTGGCGACGCCTTCATTGCCCTTGGCGCCGATGCCAACCGGCCATTCGAGCGCGGTGTTGACGCCGACCTTCGACTTCCAGTCGGCGCTGACGTCGGCCAGGTAGTAGCTGAAGTTGAACGTGGTGCCCGAACCGTCGGAGCGATGCACGACGGCGATCGCCTGGTCGGGAAGCTTGACGTCGTGATTGAGCTTGGCGATCGCCGCGTCATTCCAGTTGGTGATCTTGCCGACGAAGATATCGGCCAGCGTCGGGCCGTCGAGCACCAGTTCGCCCGGCTTGATGCCTTCGAGATTGACGACCGGAACGATGCCGCCCATCACCATCGGGAACTGTGCAAGTCCGGTGGATTCGAGATCCTCGCCCTTCAGCGGCGCATCGGAAGCGCCGAAGGTGACGGTCTTGGCTTTGATCTGCTTGATGCCGCCGCCCGAGCCGATCGACTGGTAGTTGAGACCGATGCCGGTCTCCTTCTTGTAGGCATCGGCCCACTTCGCATAGATCGGGTAAGGGAAGGTGGCGCCGGCACCGGAGATGTCAGCTGCCATTGCCGCGGAAAGGGTGAGGGTGGACGCCGCAGCCATTGCGATCGCAACGGCCGCCGAGCGGATGAAATGTCTCATATGGCCTGCTCCTGTTCGGAAGATGGTCTCTCGGCGCCATTCCTTGCCAGCGCCCGCTGAGGCCAATAGCGTTCGATTATAACAGTCGCATGACAGTTTCGTGTCAGCCCGGTAACGCGTCGCCGGCGCTTGGAAAGGCGATGGCGATTGGCGGCTGCGGCATGGCGCCGGTTTGCCTTCGGGAATCAGGGACTTGCGCTATCCGGTCACCCAAACAGCCATCGGATTCGGCATGGATCGCTGATCTAAGAAAAGCCGGACGGGAGCGCGTTGCTCGAGGCCAGAGGATGTCTTGGCCGGGCCATCGCCAAAAACAGGTCCGTTGGGGTAGATTGACGCTGCTTCATACTGGCGGTCGCTGCTCCCGCCCGTAACTCAAGAGAGAGCGGAAATTCGATGCCGTCATTGTCCCGGCTGGACGCCGGCTTTGATATGGTGCGATCGCACCATAGTCTTGCTCGAAGGGCAGCGGCCGACCCCGACTGATTCTCGCCGCAATCCGGCCGAAGGCGCAAAGTCTATCCCGCGTTGCGCCGGGCCTGGCGACCAGCGCCGACCCAGCGCTCGACCTTTTCGAGCAGGGCCCTGGGGCTGATCGGCTTGGGCAGATAATCATCCATGCCGGCGTCCAGGCAGCGTTCGCGATCGCCCTTGAGCGCATGCGCGGTGACCCCGACGATCGGCACATGCGTGCCGGTTTCCTCTTCCAGCCGGCGGATGGCGGCGGTTGCCTCGAGCCCGTTCATCTCCGGCATCGAGACGTCCATCAGGATCATGCAGGGATTGAGCCTGCCGAATGCGTCCAGCGCCTTGCGGCCATTGCCGACGATCTCGAAACCGTAGCCGGTCTCGCCGAGGATCTGGGTGAAGACCATCTGGTTGACCTCATTGTCCTCGGCCACGAGGATGTCCAGCCGCTGCTCGCCGCCAATCGCGGCGAGCCGGGGTCTGACCGGCGGCGGCTGCAGCAACGCGCGTTGCCCCGACGCAGCCGCTGGCGATGGTTGCGGACCGTTCCCCCCGTCTCCCTCGACAGCAAGCGGCCGGGCGACATCCGTGGCGTGGCGATGCCGCTGGATGGTGGCGACCAGCGTTTCCAGGAGCACCGAAGAGCGTGCGGGCTTGATGAGTTGGGCATCAATGCCGAGATCGCGGTAACTGGTGTTGGCCAGCGACTGATCGACGGAGGTCAGCATGATGATCGGCGTGTCGGCAAGCCCGGCGGTGTTGCGCACGACACCTGCCATCTCGGCGCCGCTCATCTCGGGCATCTGATAATCGAGCACGACGCAATCGACCGGCACGCCGTAGGCGGCGGCCGCGATCAGCACTTTCAGTCCCTCGGCGCCGCTCTCGGCCGCGCAGGAATCGAAGGTCCATGACGTCATCTGCTCGGTCAGGATGGCGCGGTTGACGGCATTGTCGTCGACGATCAGCACCCGCGCGCCGGTCACGTCCACCGGCATGATGCGCTGCGCGTTCTGTTGTCCGGCCCTGGGCAGCGTGACCGTGAACCAGAAGGTCGACCCCTTGCCTTCGGCGCTTTCCACGCCGATGTCGCCGCCCATCAATTCGACCAGCCGCGAGGTGATCGCGAGCCCGAGCCCAGTGCCCTCATGCCGCCTCGTCGAGGAGGTGTCGACCTGGCTGAATTTCTCGAACACCTGTTTCAGCTTTTCCTCAGGGATGCCGATCCCGGTGTCGGTGACCGAGATCGTCAGCCTGGTTCCGTCCGGCACACTTTCGCCGGTGACGTCGACGAGCACATGGCCTTCTTCGGTGAACTTCACCGCATTGCCGAGCAGGTTGGTGACGATCTGCCGGATGCGGCCGACATCGCCGATGAACAAGCTTTCGAGCCCAGGCTCGATGCGCACGATGAGCTCGAGGTCCTTTTCCTTGGCCCGCGTCGACACCAGCGTCGCCACGTCCTCGATCGCCTCGGCGAGATTGAAGGGGGCGGGATCGAGCACCAACTGGCCGGCATCGATCTTGGAGAAATCCAGGATATCGTTGATGATGGTGAGCAGCGCGTTGCCCGATTTGACGATGATGTCGGTGAAGGTCTTCTGCTTCGGATCGAGATCGGATTTGGCCAGGAGTTCGGCCATGCCCAGCACGCCGTTCATCGGGGTGCGAATCTCATGGCTCATATTGGCGAGGAATTCCGACTTGGCGCGGTCGGCAAGTATGGCGCGCTGGCGCGCCTCGCGCAGTTCCGCCTCGCGCAGCTTCAATTCGGTGATGTCGGTGGTCGACCCGATCAGGTAGAGCGACCCGTCGGACGCGATCATCGCGCCCTTGCGGGCGAACTGGTGGCGCACGCTGCCGTCCGGGAGCATCACCGTCTCCTCGACCTCCTGGGTTTCGCCGCTGCGTAGCACCGCGAGGTCGCCATTGACGAAGGCTTCGCCGTCGGGCCCGAAAATTTCGATATCGGTCTTGCCGATCGCGTCCTGCTTGCTGAAGCCGGTGAGATCGCACCAGCCCTTGTTGACGTAGAATTGCCTGAGATCGGAGCGTTTGGCATAGATCGACACCGGCACGTTGTCGATCAGGCTGCGGAACACCTCGTTCTCGCGCATGCTTTCTTCCAGCGCCCGCTCGCGCGCCTTGACCTCGGTGATGTCGGTGCTGGAGCCGACCAGATGCACCGATCCGTCCAGCGCCACCAGCCGGCTCTTGCGCGTCATCAACTGCCGCACCGTGCCGTCGCGATGGGTGACGGGCTCCTCGACCTCCCTGACGCTGCCCGTGAGGGCAACCTCGGTATCGTCCAGGCTGTAGCTTTCTCCATCTCCGTCGCCGAACAGCTGCCGATCGGTGCGGCCGATAACGTCTTCCTTGGCGAGCCCGGTGATCGCGCACCAGGCCTTGTTGACGAACTCGATGCTGAGGTCCTGCGCCTTGATGAAGGCGGCCACGGGCAGTTCGTCCAGCACGTGCCGGAACAGGTCGATCTGCCGCATCGAATCGTGCAGCGCCTTTTCGCGGCTCTTGATCTCGGAGATGTCGACGCGCACGCCGATGAACGTGCCGTCATCGGTGCGCATGTCATAAACCTGATACCAGCGGCCGTCGGGATTGAGACGTTCGAAGGATGAGTATGGCAGGTGGTAACGGGCGAGGATGCTGTCCAGCCAGCCATCGAGATCGCCATCATAGAGCGCATCGACCCGCGGATCGCCGCTCGAGCGGAAATAGCCAGCCGAATGACCGAGTGCCAGCGCGTCGCGGAAGGTGCGGCCGGGCTGCCACGCCGGCTTCAACGCCGGCAGCGTGTCCTGCATCTTGCGGTTGGCGAAAACGAAATTGTCCTCGCGGTCGTAGATGATCACGGCGGCCGGCAGCGATTCCAGCACGCTGGCCAGGTGTTTGCGGGCGTCCTGCGCCTCGGTCTCACGGCCCTTCATGTCCGAGACGTCGAAGAGGAAGCCGGCCACGTAGTTGCGGCCGCTTACCATTCTAACGCGGTTCTTCCTGACGACGCGCGAGCGGTTGACGCCGTCGACCTCGAAGCTTTCCTCCACCTCGTAAGGCCGCCCGGTCGCCAGCACCTCGCGCTCGCTTTTCTCGAACAGCGCAACCTCGGCCGGCGCGAGAAAATTGCCGCCGGGCTTGCCAAGCATGGTTTGCGGCGTCTGGCCGAACAGGCCCGCAAACGCCTCGTTGACGAAGACGAAGCGCAGATCGTCATCCTTGACGAAGATCGGATCCTTGACGCCGTTGATCACCGCTTCCGCCAGTCGCGCCTTTTCCAGCGCGTCGGCCAGCTCGGCCTCGCGATCCTTCATGTCGGTGACATCGACATAGGAGATGAGCCGCTTGCCGCCGGCCAGCGGGGCCAGCGACGCAACCAGGGTACGCCCGTCATTGCGCGGCAATTGTCTCGAGCCGGCGACGCCGGCCCTGATCTCGGCCTCGCGCTCGGCGGTATGACGCTGCCAGGCAACGTCGTCGGCGCCGTAGGAATCGGCGGCGCGGCTGGCCTCCATCAACTCGCGGAAGCCCGAGCCGATCCCGGCGCGCTGGGGATCGATTTTCCACAAATTGTAGAAGGCCTGGTTGATCACTTCGGCGCGCAGGTCGGCGTCGAGGACCATGATCCCGATCGGCATCGAATCGACCATCGTGCGAAGGTCGGGAAGGCCTCCCGAAGACGCCTCTCCTTGCTGCTTCTGCTCCAGTTCTTCGAAGGCGACGGCCAATCCCGTGACATTGCGTCCAATGCCACGATAGCCGGCGAATTTCCCCTCGTCATCGAAGCGTGGAAAGCCTGAGGTCAGCACCCAGCGGCAATCGGCGCGACCTCCCTTCAGTTCGTAGACAAAGTCACGGAACGGCCGATGCGCCTGCAGATCCTCCAGATGCATTGCCGCGCTGCGGTTGCCGTTCAGGACCTGCTTCAGGAAATCGAAACGGAAGCGGCCGAGCACGGCGGCCGGGTCGATGCCCGTGACCGCCTGGTAGTTGTGCGAAAGCCAGGAAAAGCGCAGCTCGGCATCGGTCTCCCAGATCCAGTCCGAGCCCGTCTCGACCAGCTGGCGTAGCATGGCCAAATCCATGCCTGCGGTGAACGAGGCCGCGTCGTTCACTGTCATTTCGCCCGACCCGCGCTCGCCGCGCACGCCGGCTGTCTCGTTCGCTTCAGCCATGCCGTCCCCACCCCGAATCCAAGGCCGAACCCTCCCTCCGCGGTTCGTCGGCGGAATGTGCCCGAGAAGCATTAACGATCCGCTAACCTTAACAAGCCGTTGCGCACCGGACGGGCCCTGGCCTGCGCCATTGCGCCCGGTTGTCGGCCGGATCGAAGCCGCGCTATAAGCCAATACAGGGGTGTTGCTGATGTTTGGACGGATTGTGCCTTGCTTGCTGAGCGCTGCGCTGCTTTTCGGCAGCGGCTGTTCGCGCAGCTATGACGGCACCGTCGTCATTCCGCGCCCGCTCGATGCCCGGCGTTTCTGGGACCGGCCGCCGCCCAATGTGGAATACGGGCCGTCCGGAATGGAAAACGGCGCTTTTCCGGCGCCGCCACAACCGCCAACCCGGTTTTCCGAGCGCAGGCCCGCGCCGCGCGCCGCACCGAGACGTCATCTTTCAAGAGTTTCGAGGCCACCTCCGCCGTCCTCCGATGAGGAAAAGCCCCTGGCATGCAGGAATGTCAGCGAACCCGGAAAGAGGGTTCGCATGGTCTGCGACTGATGGGTGCCACCCAAAACTGACCTTGGCTGAGAAACCGGCGCCTACAACCGGGGGCGGATGATCATTCGGCTGGGAAGAAGGCCGGGCCGACTATTCTCACCGGCCGCTTGCCGGCCTCTATCGACTGATGCTGGGCCGCCCCGGAGGCTTCGGCGTCCGCCGCGGGAATTGCCGCGACGCTGCCGAGGTCCGGCTTGGCCGACGGCAAGGGGATGATGGCATTGGTCATGTTTGTGGGCGTTACCGTTCGGGCCCTCAATTCGGCGACCCTGCTGTAGTAGCGTTTTAGGTCACATGCCTTGAAATTGACGTCGTCGCGGTAGCGGAATGCGGTCGGCAGATCGGTGTAGGGCTTGCGCGTGTCGAGAGAGACCATCTTTTCGGTTTCGAGGCTGACGTCGCTGAGCGTATAGAGGTCGACGCCCGGCTCGTCGCAGATGTAGCGGCATTGATCGGCCATATCCTTCACATCGTCGCTGCCGGCGAACTGCGACTTGGGTGCTGGGAAGAAATATCCATCCGAAAGGCGCACGCAGAACAGCATCGCGTTGCCGGCGCCCGTTGCCCTCGCCGCTGGCGCCGCCGCAGATACCGATTGGGTCTTCGCCGCCGCGCGCTTTGCCGCTGGCGCGCAGCCAAGCGCGACAAAGCGTGCCCGCAGCCCCGACATGTCCCGGCCTGAATTGGAGGCCGCAGCGATCTGGCGCTGCACCTCGCTCCTGTTCCTGGCAAGATCGGCGCATGCGTTGAAGAAACCACCGAGGGAATTTTTCGCCGTACACTTGCGCTGCCTCTCGATGCCTTGGATCGCGGCAAGCTGGCGGTGCAACTGGGCAAGCTCGGGGCTCGTGCCGCCGCCACGGCCGGCCGAAGACAACTGATTTCTTATTGCACTGCAACTGTCGGCATAAGAACTGGACATGCCGAGCGCGAGCACGGTCAGGGTGACGAACGCGATCATCATGGGGGACCAGAAACGGATCATCGGAAGGACGCGGTCCTTGTTGCTGAGAACTTGGAATGACAACTCTTTCGACTTCGGTAAGCTTTCGCTAAATGAGTTTCATCTAATCTTTCTAGTATCCATGCATTGAGAGACTTGTCTTTAGTTTAATAGAAGAACCTCTGTGAATTCAATATTGCATTTTTATTTCAAGATTGAGACGAACTGCAAAACAATGCAGCCGGACCGACGGCTGGCAGGCCTGCCGAATCACTCCGGCGTTACCGGAAACGGGCCCTGAAACCTTTGCCCGTCCTTTCGCGTTGAAGCGCGAAGGAGAACGCAGATGTCGATCCAGGTCACGGTATCGGAACTGACAAGAAATCTTTTTCATTCCCTGGGACTTGATCCGAGGCCCCTGAGCGCCGAGCAAAACCTGCTGCTGGAATGCTATCTGGCCGGGCAAATCCCGGAATCGGCTTGGAACGACTACGTCTTCGAGACACCCGACCTGGCGCGGCACGCCGAGGCGCGGCGTACCAGCCACTGACCGGTGAAGGCGGTGCTGGGCGAGATGGTTTGGTGGTAGTCGCTACCTGAGCGGCTGGCTGGCAGACGTTTTCCGTCAGGATTGCGTAAAAAATTGAAGCGGGATCGGCGATCCGAACGCCGAACGGCTCTAGCGCATTAAGCCGCGGCGCGCCCTGCGCGGAGAGTTGCGGAAAACAGCTATTGGCCGATCTTGGGAGATACGAATTGCAAGGTGAACACGTTGCCGGCAATCCCTTGCGCCAGTTGCGGCGAAAGGCTGAGCGGCGTGCAATTCTTCACCGCGGTCATTGCGGCGTCGATGAACGACTTTCGCGCCTTGTCGTCGCCGGCCACCTTGGCGGCGGTCGGCCGTGGCGGACCAAGCAGCGTGCCGTCGCGCTTGAAGCTGAAGCTCAGAGTGACGATGGAATTTCCAGCATCCGCCGGCGGCGTCCAGCATGCCTGGATCGCCGTGCCGACTTCGTCCATCGTGTTGAGCTGGGCGGCAGCCGACGGGCAGGTGGCGCCAATCGCCAATGCGCCGCTAATCAGGAGCATTCCAGCGGTTCTTTTCATTGCAATTCCTCCACCGTCGACCCTTCCGGCCGCCCGCGTGCGATCGTCAGGATTGATGGTAGGGCTGGAGATGGCAAGGGCAATATGCTTTGGCGAAAGCTCTTGCCGAAAGCATTGGAGGCAGCCCTGCCCGCAGCGGCCGGCCAAAAAACAAAAGGCCGGCAGTGGGCCGACCTTTGTTTTCACCGCAGCGCCAGTACATCCGTGGTCGCGGGTGAATTGTCTCCAATAGACAGATTATAGGTAAACGAAACGTTAATCGAAGCCGCCATGCCATAGCTCCGAGCCCGGCTTTTGCCAGCGCTCCATGCGGTCATATGCGCGCATATGACGAAGCTTCCGCGGAGGCCTTGAACATTGTTTGATGCTGGAGGGATCATCAACGGCTGAGCCGTCGCCTTCTTGGTACGCCCAAGGGGAATCGAACCCCTGTTCCCGCCGTGAGAGGGCGGTGTCCTGACCGCTAGACGATGGGCGCGTTCAAGAACCGGCGATATAGGCTGGCGGCGGAGAAAAAGCAACTGGGGTCCGCCGGCTTTCCCGGGATCAAGAAAAAGCTGGCTGCTGCTAGCGTTTTGGCTCGATCAGGTCCCATAGATTGCCGTGGAGATCGGCGAAAACCGCCACCGTGCCGTAGGGCTCCAAGCGCGGTGGCTCGCGAAATTCGACGCCCTTCGCCACCATCGCCGCATGATCGCGGGCAAAGTTGTCGGTTTCCAGGAAGAGAAAAACCCGCCCGCCGGTCTGGTTGCCGATGCTCTTCCTTTGTGCCTCGTCGGAGGCCTCGGCCAGAAGCAGCCGCGCGCCGCGCCCGCTGGCCGGCGCGACCGTCACCCAGCGCTTGCCGCCGCCAAGGTCCACATTCTCCAGGAGCACAAAGCCCATTCGCTCGACATACCAGTCGATTGCTTCGTCATAGCTGTCGACGACCAGCGCAACGGTGGCGATATGACGGTTTTCGGCAAAGCCGGTCATTGCGCGCCGGGCTTCATTTGTTGCGGATTGCGAAGCGGCCGATTATGCGCCGCTCGCCCATATCGTAGACGAAGATCGTGCGGCTGCCATCGACAAGTTCGGCCTCGATCGAGACGCGATTGCCGGATAGCGACTGGCTGACCACCCTGGCGCCGACCGGCAGCACGATGTCTCCGCTGAGCGGTTCGCCGGCGGGCACCTGGATGTCGCCAGCCAGCGGCGGGCTCACCGGCGCTGCCTTGCGTGATTTGTAGACAATCGCCGCGATCACCACCATAAGGGCCAGCAAGAGCAGGCCGAGATTGATGGCCATGAAGCGGATGAGCCTGCCGCGCACCTTTTCGATCTCGGGGTTGAGCGGCTTTTCCCCGCCTTCAACAACGGCGTCTTCGTCGGCGGCGGGGCGGGCCATGGCAAACATTCCGGAACGATTCTCGATGAGCGCTCATAACGAAGAGGCCCCCGGATTGATAGAGGACCAATTCATGCAGGCAGAACCGATCGTGCTCGTGGCCGGCGCCGACGATGCCGGCCAGCGCATCGATCAGTGGCTGGCAGGCAGGCTCGGCCCGGAAATGTCGCGCAGCCGCGTGCAGATGCTGATCAGGCAGGGCGCGGTCTTGGTCGACGGCAAGGCCGTTGTCGAGACCAAGTGCAAGATGTCGCCGGGCGAAACTGTCTCGGTCGCCATGCCGGAGCCGGAACCGGCGGAGCCACAGGGGGAAAACATCGCCCTCGATATCCTCTATGAAGATGACGAACTGATCGTCATCAACAAACCCGCCGGGCTTGTCGTCCATCCCGGCGCCGGCAATTGGACCGGCACGCTGGTCAATGCGCTAATCCATCATTGCGGCGACAGCCTGTCCGGCATCGGCGGCGTGCGCCGGCCGGGCATCGTTCATCGCCTCGACAAGCAAACCAGCGGCGTCATGGTCGTGGCCAAGACCGACCGCGCCCACAAGGCGCTTTCGGAGGCCTTTGCCGATCACGGCCTGACAGGCGATCTCGAGCGCGCCTACCTGGCGCTGGTCTGGGGCATACCGCAGCGGCCGGCCGGAACGGTGGATGCCCCACTCGGCCGCGCCGCCGACCGTGTGCGTCGCGCCGTAGTACCCGAAGGACGCGACGATGCCCGCCGCGCCGTCACCCATTTTGCGGTGCAGGAGCGCTTCGGCGAAAACCAAAAGGAATTCGCGACCGCAAGTCTGGTCGAATGCCGGCTGGAGACCGGCCGCACCCATCAGATCCGCGTCCACATGGCCCATATCGGTCATCCGGTACTCGGTGATCCCGATTACGGCCAAGCCTTTCGCACCAAGGCCAACCGGTTGCCCGAACCGCTGAGAAGCCAGGTCAAGGCCTTCTCCCGGCAAGCTTTGCACGCCTGGCTCCTTGAATTTCGCCATCCGACTACCCATCTGTCGATGAGGTTCGAGGCACCGATACCGAGGGACATGGAGGAACTCGTCGGCGGCTTTCGCAGTCTCTGAATCCGCCGCCCGGCAAGCTTCAAATCAACCACCAAAAACCTGACTGGCGTTGTTCACTTCAGCGTGACACACTGTTTCGTGTTGAACAAATGCCTGTCTTTTCTGGTTTTGTTCCTGTATATATCTGATGTCGCGAGCGAGCCTTTGGTGCTCGCGTCACATGCCCGCCGCGTTTCGGGGGCATCACTCCAATAGAGAGGGGGCGCTATCATGGCCCAGTCACTACCCAGTATCGTTTCCGGCGAAGGCGGCCTCAGCCGCTACCTGGAAGAGATCCGCCGCTTTCCGATGCTTCAGCCGCAAGAAGAGTACATGCTCGCCAAGCGTTATGCCGAGCATGAGGACACTTCCGCAGCGCACAAGCTCGTCACCAGCCATTTGCGGCTCGTCGCCAAGATCGCCATGGGCTATCGCGGCTACGGCCTGCCGATTGGCGAAGTGATCTCGGAAGGCAATGTCGGCCTGATGCAGGCCGTCAAGAAATTCGAGCCAGAGCGTGGCTTCCGCCTCGCGACCTACGCCATGTGGTGGATCAAGGCCTCGATCCAGGAATACATCCTGCGCTCGTGGAGCCTGGTCAAGATGGGCACGACCGCCAACCAGAAGCGTCTGTTCTTCAACCTGCGCAAGGTGAAGGGCAAGATCCAGGCGCTTGACGACGGCGACCTCAAGCCCGACCAGATCGCCGAAATCGCCACGAGGCTGAACGTCTCGGAAGCGGAAGTCGTGTCGATGAACCGCCGCCTGTCGGGCGACGCCTCACTCAACGCGCCGATCCGGGCGACGGAAGGCGAGTCCGGCGAATGGCAGGACTGGCTGGTCGACGACCACGAAAGCCAGGAAGAGATGCTGATCGAGCAGGACGAGCTGGAAAACCGGCGCGGCATGCTGTCGGGTGCTCTTGCGGTGCTCAACGAACGCGAACGGCGCATCTTCGAGGCGCGCCGCCTCGCCGATGAGCCGCTGACCCTAGAAGAACTGTCGGCTGAGTTCGACATCAGCCGCGAGCGCGTGCGCCAGATCGAAGTGCGCGCTTTCGAGAAGGTGCAGGATGCCGTCAAGGCCGCCGCCAAGCGCCAGACCCAGGCGCTGCGCACCATCGAGGCGCAGCCGGCGGCTTAAAGCCGGCATCGGCAACAAGATAAAACGGCGGCGTCAGGAGACTGGCGCCGCCTTTTTGTATACCGCAGCGGGTGCTGTGATTGCTTCAAAGCCCATCCAGCGGAAACTTCAGATACCGTCGGCCATTGGCTTCCGGTTCCGGCAGGCGTCCGCCATTCATGTTGACCTGCAGCGCATGCAGGATCAGCCTCGGCATCGGCAATGTCCGGTCGCGCGCCTCGCGCAGGGCAACGAACTCGGCCTCGCCGCGCGCGGCGGCAAGATGTATGTTGTCGGCTTTCTGCGCGGCAACCGTGCTCTCCCATAACGCCTGGCGCCCGCCGGGCTGATAATCATGGCCGACAAAGACGCGCGTGTCCTCCGGCAGGGCCAGAATGCCCTGGATCGAGTGCCACAGGCGCGCGGCGCTGCCGCCGGGAAAATCCGTCCTTGCCGTGCCGCTGTCGGGCATGAACAGCGTGTCGTGAACAAAGGCTGCATCCCCGATCACATAGGTGATCGACGCCAGCGTGTGCCCGGGCGAGAAAAGCACCCTTGCTGGAAGCGTTCCCACCCGAAAAACCTCGCCGTCGCCGAACAGCCGGTCCCACTGCGAGCCGTCGGCGGGGAAATCCGGCCAGTTGTAGATCGCCTTCCACAATTTCTGGACCTCGACGATCCTCTCGCCGATCGCCGTCGGCGCCGCGGTCCTTTGCTTCAGGTACTGCGCGGCCGAGAAATGATCGGCATGCGGATGGGTGTCGAGAATCCATTCGACGCTCAGTCCCTCCGCCCTGACGAAATCCAGCAGCGCATCGGCATTGGCTGTCGAAACTGCGCCGGACTTCTCGTCGAAGTCGAGGACCGGATCGATTATGGCACACCGCTTCGTCACCCGGTCGGCGACGACATACTGGATGGCGCCGGTCGGCTTGTCGTGGAAACCGGTGACCTCAGGCTTTGCCGAACCTATGTCCAATCCGACGTCCCCTCCGTTAGCCAGACAGGAATGATTTTCTCTGCCAGAGCAACATAAGAGCATGCTTGTCTAGCGGGGCCCTGCCGTCAAGCACGCCTTGCCAGAAAAGCGACGGAAGTCGAAAAATGCCGGCCAGGCAATTGGAGCAATTCCAATCGGTTTCCCGGGAAAAGCGCATAGCGCTTCGCCCAGGGAACTGCGCAAAAACAAAGAGATGGTCTACGCAGAAGGCTGCTTGGTCTTCCTGAGATAGGGCAGGATGGTCTCGTAGGCGCCGAAGCGCTTGATGGCGTCCTCGTTGGAAACGGCCGCGGTGATGATGACGTCCTCGCCCTGTTTCCAGTTCGCCGGCGTCGCCACCTGGTGCTTGGCGGTCAGTTGCATGGAATCGACCGCGCGCAGGATCTCGTCAAAGTTGCGGCCCGTGGTCATCGGATAGGTCAGCACCAGCTTGATCTTCTTGTCTGGCCCAATGACATAGACCGAACGCACGGTGGCATTGTCGGCGGGCGTGCGGCCTTCCGAGGTCTCGCCGGCACCAGCAGGCAGCATGTCGTAAAGCTTGGCGACCTTGAGATCCTTGTCGCCGATCAGCGGATAGTTCACCGAATGGCCGGTCGCCGTCTTGATATCGTCCTGCCATTTGCCGTGGCTTTCGACCGGATCGACCGAAATGCCGATGATCTTGACGTTGCGCTTCTTGAACTCGCCCTCGAGCCCCGCCATCGTGCCCAACTCGGTCGTGCAGACGGGAGTGAAATTCTTCGGGTGGCTGAACAGCACCGCCCAGCCGTCACCGATCCACTGGTGAAAGCTGATCGGTCCTTGCGTGGTCTCGGCGGTGAAATCCGGGGCGATATCGTTGATGCGAAGGCTCATGTTGTTTCCCTACCCTTGAAATGTTGCCGGCAACGGCTGGCGAGCGCTCAAATCTTTTTAACACCTCGGCGGCAACCCACAAATGCCTAAAGCCACAGGCGCCCGTCGCGCCCGCGAAAAAATTTCTCTTCTTGCCGCCAAGTTCGGCAGGAATTTCCGAGGAGACCGCTTATGCCTTGTTGACGGCCAGCGTCGCCGCAAGATCTTCCATGCGCTGCGCCAGCGCGCCAAGCGCATTTGTCAGCACGCTGTCGCTCTTGTCGGCCTTGGTCAGCGCCTCGTCGCGGGTCTTGCGCAAGGTCAGCACTTCGCTTTCCATGCCCTTGACGCGCTTCTGCAGCTCCGAGAGTTCATCCATGACCATGATGCCGGCCATGACCGTCAGCCGCTGGTCGCCGATCTCGCCGAATGAATCCTTCAGATGCGAGACGTAGCGGTCGAAACGCTCGGCGAGATCGATCAGATGCTCTTCCTGGCCTTCGTCGCAGGCCATCCGATACTGCTTGCCGTCGATGGAAACCGTGACCTGTGCCATCAGCCTACCTATCCAACACAGCGCGGATGGTTTCCATGGCGGTCACCAGTCGTCGCGACACTTCCTTGTTGGCATCCTCCAGCCGCTCGGCGCGCGCCTCGGAACTGTCGAGCTCCTGCGCCAGCCGCGAGCGGTCGGCATTCATCCGCTGCACCTCGGCCTCGGCTTCCGAATAATCGCGCTCATGCTCGAGCTTGGCCGCGACGGCGTTTTCCAGGCCTTCCATGGCCTTGCCCAGCCTTGCGATGACTTCCTTGAGTGTCGTTTCCCCGGTCATGGCCTCGTCCTGTGCCCTGCCCATCACCGAATCGCTCGCGTTCAGAACGCGTTATCTCTGAAACATTAGGCACCGGGTGAAGGCGACGTCAACAAAGCTCTCGCGACTGTCCCCTGCTAACGCTAATATAGGCCTGCCCGCGGCATCACAAGGCCGGCAAATGCGCACCGGTTTGTTGACTAAAAGTGCGCGCCTGCTATGTGTCGCGCACGTTTTTCAAGGGCTCTCCCAAGGCCCCGAACCCCACCCCGGAGGAACCATGACGTCGCGTGAACAACATGACCGGATGGCCAATGCGATCCGCTTTCTCTCCATGGACGCGGTCGAGAAGGCGAACTCCGGCCATCCCGGCCTGCCCATGGGCTGCGCCGACATTGCCACGGTGCTGTTCACCCGTTTCCTGAAATTCGACGCCAAGGCGCCGCATTGGGCCGACCGCGACCGCTTCATCCTGTCGGCCGGCCACGGCTCGATGCTGCTCTACTCGCTGCTCTACCTGACCGGCTACGAAGACATGACGATCGACCAGATCAAGCACTTCCGCCAGTTGGGCTCGAAAACCGCCGGCCATCCCGAATATGGCCACGCCGCCGGCATCGAAACGACCACCGGCCCGCTCGGCCAAGGCCTTGCCAATTCTGTCGGGTTCGCGCTCGGCGAGCGCATCATGAACGCCGCCTTCGGCAACGACCTCGTCAGCCACTACACCTATGTGCTGGCCGGCGACGGCTGCCTGATGGAAGGTGTCTCCCAGGAGGCGATCGCGCTTGCCGGGCACCTCAAGCTCAACAAGCTGATCGTGTTCTGGGACAACAACAACATCTCGATCGACGGCCCGGTGTCGCTGGCTGACAATACCGACCAGATCGCGCGCTTCCAGGCTTCCGGTTGGAACGCCAGCCACATCGACGGCACGGATCCGGAAGCCATCGCCTATGCGATCGAAGCCGCCCGCCATTCCGACAAGCCGACGATGATCGCCTGCAAGACGACCATCGGCTTCGGCGCCCCGACCAAGGCCGGCACCAACAAGGCGCACGGCTCGCCTCTCGGCGCCGACGAGATCGCCGGCGCGCGCAAGTTCTTCAACTGGGAGTCACCCCCCTTCGAGGTTCCAGCCGACATCCTCGATGCCTGGCGCACGGCCGGCACGGCCGGCGCCGAGGCGCGCGCCGACTGGGAAGGTCGCCTCGCCAAGGCCGACGCCAAGCTCAGGGCAGAGTTCGAGCGCCGCGTTGCCGGCAAGCTGCCGTCCAACTTCGACGCCGTCATTGCCGACTACAAAAAGAAGCTCTCCGCCGACAAGCCGAAGGTCGCCACCCGCAAATCTTCCGAAATGGCGCTGGAAGTCATCAACGGCGCCGTGCCCGAAACCATCGGCGGCTCGGCCGATCTCACCGGCTCCAACAACACCAAGACCAGCCAGACCAAGAACATCACCCCGGACGACTACGGCCAGCGCTATGTCCACTACGGCATCCGCGAACACGGCATGGCTGCCGCCATCAACGGGCTGACGCTGCATGGCGGCCTGATCGCCTATGGCGGCACTTTCCTGTGCTTCTCCGACTACGCCCGCCCCTCGATGCGGCTGGCCTCGCTGATGGGCATCCGCTCGATCTTCGTCATGACCCATGATTCCATCGGTCTCGGCGAAGACGGCCCGACCCATCAGCCGGTCGAGCATGTGGCGGCACTGCGCGCCATCCCCAACCACAACGTGTTCCGTCCGGCGGACGCGGTCGAGACCGCCGAATGCTGGCAGTTGGCCCTTGAATCGGAAAAGACGCCGTCAACGCTGGCGCTGACCCGACAGAACCTGCCGACCGTGCGCACCGAATTCACAGAGAAGAACCTGAGCAGCCAGGGCGCCTATGAGCTCGCCGCCGCCAGCGGCGAAGCCGCGGTGACGATCTTCGCCACGGGTTCGGAAGTCGAGATCGCGCTCGGCGCCCGCGACCTCCTGGAGAAGCACGGCCATCCGACCCGCGTCGTCTCGGTTCCTTGCTTCGAACTGTTCGATAAGCAGAGCGAGGACTACCGCCGCAAGACGATCGGCAATGCGAAGGTGAAGATGGCGATCGAAGCCGGCATCCGCCAGGGCTGGGATCACCTCATCGGCTCCGATGGCATCTTCATCGGCATGACCGGCTTCGGCGCCTCGGGAACGATCGAGCAGCTCTATCCGCATTTCGGCATCACCGCCGAGGCGGCCGCCAAGGCGGCGGAAGCCCGCCTGCATGGCAAGTAAGGCCGTGCTTGTTGCCCAAAAGTGTATCTCGATTTTGGGACAGCGACATGTATGAAACAAGAACGCTCGGCGAAACCGCGTACAGCGGTTCCGCCGGACTGACCTAATCGATTTAAATCCACGTCGCCGCGGCTGGATTCTTTCCGCTTCCGCCGCTATGAAGCTGCGGACCAATCATCTGCCCTCCAGCTCCCAAGGAGAGAAAAATGACCGTCAGAGTTGCCATCAACGGATTCGGCCGCATCGGCCGCAACATCCTGCGCGCCATCCATGAATCCGGCCGCAAGGACATCGACGTCGTCGCCGTCAACGACCTCGGCCCGGTTGAAACCAACGCCCACCTCCTGCGCTACGACAGCGTACACGGCCGCTTCCCGCACGAAGTATCGGTTTCCGGCGACCAGATCACCGTCGGCAAGGAGACGTTCAAGGTCACCGCGATCAAGGATCCGACCCAGCTGCCGTGGAAGGAGCTCGGCGTCGACATCGCGCTCGAATGCACCGGCATCTTCACCGCCCGCGACAAGGCGGCCGCACACCTGACCGCCGGCGCCAAGCGCGTCCTCGTTTCGGCGCCCGGTGAAGGCGCCGACCTCACCGTCGTCTACGGCATCAATCACGACAAGCTGAACAAGGACCACATCGTCATCTCGAACGCGTCCTGCACCACCAATTGCCTGGCGCCGCTGGCCGCAGTCCTGCACGAGACGGTCGGCATCGAAAAGGGCATGATGACGACGATCCATTCCTACACCGGCGACCAGCCGACGCTGGACACCATGCACAAGGATCTCTACCGCGCCCGCGCCGCGGCACTCTCGCAGATCCCGACCTCGACCGGTGCCGCCAAGGCCATCGGCCTGGTGCTGCCCGAGCTCAAGGGCAAGCTCGACGGCATCTCGATCCGCGTGCCGACGCCGAACGTCTCGCTCGTCGACTTCAAGTTCATCGCCAAGCGCTCGACGTCGGCGCAGGAGATCAACGAGGCGGTGATCGCCGCCTCCAATGGCAAGCTCAAGGGCATCCTGTCGGTTACCCATCATCCGAACGTGTCGATCGACTTCAACCACGACCCGCACTCCTCGATCGTGGCGCTCGACCAGACCAAGGTGATGGACGGCAACTTCGTTTCGGTGCTGTCCTGGTACGACAATGAATGGGGCTTCTCCAATCGCATGGGCGATACCGCGGTCGCCTTCGGCAAGACCATCGCCTGATCGCGGGCCCATCTTCCAGAGACTTGAAACGCCCGGCTTGGTCCGGGCGTTTTTCGTCGGAGTGCTCGGCAAGGCGCCGCTTCGCTCCTGCTAAGCCGAAGGACGACGAACTTGTAGGGCTTCGGCCAAAAAACCGCTCTCCCGCCTTGCGCCGGCCATGCCTTCGCCCCACTCTTCCTTGAATCGAGAGAAGAGGCAGGGGACAAGTCACGGATGGAGCATGCGATCTATCTCGTCACGCTGGTGGGCACCGCGCTTGTCGTCGTCGCCGCGTTTTCGAGCCTGATCGCCTTCCGCTTCGGCGCACCGCTGCTGCTTCTGTTTCTCTGCATCGGGCTCGCCACCGGGACCGATGGCCTCGGCATCGAGTTCGACAATGCCCGCATCGCCTATTTTGCCGGCTCACTGGCGCTGGCGGTGATCCTGTTCGATTCCGGCTTCGGCACGCCTCTCAATGCCTTGCGGCAGGCAGCCGGGCCGGCGCTGTCTCTGGCCACATTCGGCGTGATCCTCACCACTGGCCTGTTCGGCGCCGCCGCCTACTATATGCTCGATCTCACCTGGCTGGAATCCTTCCTGCTCGGTGCCGCCGTCGCCTCCACCGACGCGGCCGCCGTGTTCTTCCTTTTGCGCGCCGGCGAGATCAATCTGCGCGAGCGCGTGCGCTCCACGCTGGAGGTGGAGTCCGGCACCAACGATCCGATCGCCATCTTCCTGACCATCACCCTGGTCGAGATCATAGCCGCCCATGCCGACCCCGAGGCCAATGTCCTGGTCACCAACCTCGTCCTCGGCTTCCTCATTAACATGGGCCTGGGCGCCATTGTCGGCGTGCTGGGGGGCCTCGCCATCGTGCGCCTCGTCGACCGGCTCAATCTCGACCATGGCCTGCTGCCGATCTTCGTGCTGACCCTATCGCTGATGGTCTTCGCCGCCGCCGGCGCCATCGGCGGCTCCGGTTTCCTGGCGGTCTATCTTGCCGGTCTCATCGCGGGTAATTCCGACATCCGCGCCGTCACCATCCTCAAGCGCTTCCAGGACGGCATGTCCTGGCTGGCGCAGATCATCATGTTCCTGATCCTCGGCCTGTTCGCGACGCCCTCGCAATTCCCGGCGATCATGGTGCCGGCGGTGCTGCTTGGCCTGTTCCTGATGTTCGTCGCCCGGCCGATCGCGGTCTGGCTTTGCCTGGTCCCGTTTCGTCTGCCGCGCCCCGAAGTCGCCTTCGTTTCCTGGGTCGGCCTGCGCGGCGCCGTCTCGATCCTGCTTGCCATCACTCCCTTGCTCGGCGGGCTGGAGAATGGCCGCACCATCTTCAACGCCGCCTTCATCATCGTCCTGGTGTCGCTCGTCATCCAGGGCTGGACCGTTGGTCCGCTGGCGCGCCGTCTCGGCCTGATCGTGCCGGCGCGGCTCGGACCTCTGGACAAGGTCGAGCTCGAACTGCCGGGCTCGGCCCATCACGAGCTCCTCGCCTACCGCGTCGCGCCGGGCAGCCCGGTGGCGCGCGGCGAGCGCATCCCTCGCTGGGCGCGGCCCTCGCTGGTGTTGCGCGACGGACGCTCGATGCGTTTCCAGGACATGGGCAGGCTTGCCGCCGGCGACCAGGTCTACATCTTCGTGCCGGACCGCTATCCACGCCTGCTCGACAAGCTGTTCGCCAGCCGCGCCGTCGTCGACCCCGAGGACGCCGATTTCTTCGGCGCCTTCGCCGTCGATCCGGCGCGTTCCGCTGCCGAACTGGAAGCCGCATACGCGCCGGGCCTGAGCGAGGCGGAACAGAAGCTCACCGTCGGCGCCCTGGTCACGGCGCGGCTCGGCGGCCATGCCGAATATGCTGACCGCGTGCTGATCGGCCCGATCGAGCTGATCGTGCGCGATGTCGATGACAAGGGCAGGATCACAGGCCTGGGCCTCTCCTTCGAACCGACCGCGCCCGTTGCGCGGGTACCGGTCTTCCTCAGCGCCGGCGAGATCGCCGACCGGATCAAGGCCTTCGTCCAGACCTGGCGCAAGCCGGTGGAACCACCGATCGCAGAGGCACACGCGGACGAGAAACCGGAGCCGGCGGCGGAAAAGGCGACGACCGAGAGCTGACAACGGCGACCCTTTGCGCCCCCCTCATCCGCCTGCCCTGACGCTTCGCGACGTCAACGCCCTCGCCTTCGCCTTCGCCTTGAAAATTTCGCGCCCTCCCCAGCCAAGTCTTGCATCGTCGTCGGTGCGGGGTATGGTCCCGGCGATTTCTCAGCGAAAGGAACCAGCATGGCCAGCTTCAAGACACTGGACGATATCGGCAACATCAATGGCAAGCGCGTGCTGGTGCGCGTCGACCTCAACGTTCCCGTCGCTGACGGCAAGGTCACCGACACGACCCGCATCGAACGCATAGCGCCGACCATCGCTGAATTGTCAGGCAAGGGCGCCAAGGTCATCCTGCTCGCCCATTTCGGCCGGCCCAAGGACGGTCCCTCGCCGGAATTTTCGCTGGAGCCGATCGCCAGGGCGACGGCCGAGGTGCTTGGCCGTCCCTTGGGCTTTGCCGGCGACTGCGTCGGCGACACGGCGGGAAGCGCGGTCGCCGCCATGAACAAGGGCGACGTGCTGCTGCTCGAGAACACCCGCTTCTACAAGGCCGAGGAGAAGAACGACCCGGCCTTCACCGAACGGCTCGCCGCCAATGGCGATATCTTCGTCAACGACGCCTTCTCCGCTGCCCACCGGGCGCATTCCTCGACCGAGGGACTGGCGCATCTGTTGCCAGCCTTTGCCGGCCGCACCATGCAAGCCGAACTGGAAGCGCTGGAGAAGGGCCTTGGAAATCCTGTTCGCCCGGTGGTCGCCATCGTCGGCGGCGCCAAGGTCTCGACCAAGATCGACCTGCTGATGAACCTGGTCAAGAAAGTCGACGCGCTGGTCATCGGCGGCGGCATGGCCAACACCTTTCTCGCCGCACGCGGCACCGATGTCGGCAAGTCGCTGTGCGAGCACGACCTCGCCGCTACCGCCAAGCAGATCATGATCGAGGCGGCCGAGGCCGGCTGCGCCATCATCCTGCCCGTCGACGGCGTCGTGGCGAAGGAATTCAAGGGGGGCGCGGCCAGCGAAACCGTGGCCATCGCCGACGTGCCTGCGGATGGCATGATCCTCGATGTCGGCGAAAAGACCGTGAGGGCCGTTGCCGACTGGATCGACCGCGCCGCGACCTTGGTCTGGAACGGGCCGCTCGGCGCGTTCGAGATCGAACCCTTCGATCGCGCGACGATGGCGGCAGCCAGGCATGCGGCGGCGCGCACCAAGGCCGGCAAGCTGGTTTCGGTGGCCGGTGGCGGCGATACCGTGGCGGCGCTCAACCAGGCCGGGGTTGCCGACGATTTCACCTATGTCTCGACTGCCGGCGGCGCCTTCCTCGAATGGATGGAAGGCAAGCCGCTGCCGGGCGTCGACGTGCTCAAGCATTGAGACGATCAACTCGAGGCGAGCGCGCGGCGTTGCCGGGACTTTCGATCGATTGGAGCTTTCCGGCGTCATTCCTTTGGCGGTAGTGTCCTGTCAGGCGCAGAACAACACCGTCAAGGAGAAGCACGATGAGCGAACGTCTCGAAGACATTGCCGCCGCGATGGTGGCCAACGGCAAGGGCCTGCTGGCCGCCGACGAAAGCTCGGGAACCATCAAGAAGCGCTTCGACGTCATCGGCGTCGAATCGACCGCGGACAGCCGGCGCGACTACCGCGAGATGATGTTCCGCACCAGTGACGCCATGACCAGGTATATTTCCGGCGTCATCCTTTACGACGAGACTATTCGGCAGAAAGCGGCCGATGGCACGCCGCTGGTCGATATCATCAAGGCTTCAGGCGCCATCCCCGGAATCAAGGTCGATGCCGGCGCCAAGCCCCTGGCCGGCTTTCCCGGCGACACGGTCACCGAGGGCCTCGACGGCCTGCGCGAGCGGCTCGCCGACTATTACAAGCTCGGCGCCCGCTTCGCCAAATGGCGTGCCGTGATCGACATCGACAAGGCAAAGGGCGTGCCGTCGGTCACCTCGATCAGCGCGAACACCCATGCGCTCGCCCGCTATGCGGCCCTTTGCCAGGAAGCCGGCATCGTGCCGATCGTCGAGCCGGAAGTGCTGATGGACGGCGCCCACGACATCGACACGTGCTATGAAATCTCGAGGGCGACGCTGACGAAGCTCTACGACGAGCTCTACGCGGCCCGGGTGGTGCTCGAGGGCACGATCCTGAAGCCCAACATGGTGCTGGCGGGCAGGAAGTCGGGCGCGGTGAGCAGCCCTGAAGAGGTCGCGCAAAAGACCATAAAACTGTTCCGTGAGGCCGTGCCGGCGGCGGTGCCGGGCATCGCCTTCCTCTCCGGCGGCCAGGAGGATGAGGAAGCGACCGCCAACCTCAACGCCATCAACGCCATCGGCCCGCATCCGTGGAAGCTGACCTTCTCCTATGGCCGCGCCCTGCAGGCTGCCCCGCAGAAGGCCTGGAGCGGCAAGGCATCCAATGTTGCCGCGGGTCAGGCCGCCTTCACCCACCGTGCCCACATGAACCATCTGGCGGCGCTTGGACAATGGAAGCCGAGCCTGGAGCAGGCTGCCTGACCACGGTTTTCCGTCTCTATCGGACCCGGGCCATGCGCCCGGGTTTTGCTGCGCTCCGCCGGACTTGGGATGAAGCGCCTCCATCCCTATTTCTCTCCAGCGCAGCCGGCGCGATGTCGGCTCATGCCCGTCCCGAACGTCCTTGGGATGAAGCCAGGGAGAGGTTCATGCATCGCAACAAGGTCGTTTCACGCGAGGATTGGTTCCGGGCACACAAAGCGCATCTGGCGCGCGAGAAGGAATTGACGCGATTTCGCGAGCGCATCGCGGCGGAACGGCGCGAATTGCCCTGGCTGAAGGTGAGAAAGGACTACGTCTTCGAAACCGAGCAGGGTCCAAGATGCCTGGCCGAACTGTTCGCCGGCCGCAGCCAGCTGATCGTCTATCATTTCGTGTTCGGGTCCGGCTCGACCCATCATTGCGAAGGCTGTGCGTTCGTCGCCGACCACATGGACGGTGCCAATCAGCATCTGAGACACCATGACGTGTCGCTTGTCGCGGTGTCACGCGCGCCGCTCGCCGAGCTGCTGCCCTACCGAGAGCGCATGGGTTGGAAATTCGACTGGGTCTCATCCTATGCCTCGGACTTCAACTTCGACATGCAGGTGTCGTTCACCGACAAGCAGATCGTCCGGTGAAGCGATCTACAACTTCGAGACGCCCGTTCTGAAATCGAAAGACCTGCCGGGCACCACCGTGTTCTACCGGGACGAGACCGGCGACATCTTCCTGACCTTCATGTCGCGCGCCCGCGGCAGCGAACAGCTGATCGGCGCCTATCAATATCTCGACCTTGCGCCGAAAGGCCGCGACGAGACCGGGCCTTATAGGACCTTGATGGACTGGGTGCGGCTGCATGACCAGTATGGAAACAGGTCGCAAGCGGACAGGGCTTAGGCATTCAGCGATCCCATCGAACATTGGACGCTTGAAGGCGTCCGCCACCGGTGCAAGGATCGTTCACCTCCGGCGAAACATGCGTTAAATGCTGCTCGATGCGACGCTTTCCGGCTCTCCTCACTTGGCTCGCCTTTCCTGTCTATGTCTGGCAGGGGCTTGGCGTGCGCCGACGCACCTCGCGCATGCTGCCCGCGCAAGGCCCGGTCATGCATGAGATAGCCGGCCGGAAGCCGGCGGTTTGGCTGCTGGTGCTGGGCGATTCCTCCGCCGCCTCGGTCGGCATCGAAAAATCCGAGAATGGCCTGGCCGCGCAGCTGGCCGTCCTGATCTCGCAGCGAACCGGCCGCGCCGTGCGCTGGCGCGCCGCCGGGTTCAATTCGGCGACGTCGGGGCAGATCCGCGACCACGTCCTGCCCAATCTCTCGGCCGATCCGTGGACGCATATCGTGCTCGCCATTGGCACCAACGACACCAAGAATTTCCACTCCGTGCCCCGCTTCAAGAGGGCGTTCGGCGGTCTGCTCTACGCCCTGCGCGCCAAATGGCCTGAGGCCCGCGTGGTGTGGTCTCCTGTGCTGGAGTTCACGCAAGCGCCAGCCATGCCGCCGCTGCTCGGCAAGATCCTGGAAATTCGCGCCGGTGAGATGAACCGGATGGGCAAACGTCTTTGCCTCGAACGCGGTGCGGTGCCGGCGCCGCGCTTGCCGATCACCAATCCCGAAGCCGGCTTCGCCTCGGACGGATTTCATGCATCGGAAGCCGGTTACCGGGCCTGGGCCGAGCACCTCGTCGGCTGCGTGATCGAAGAGTGATTGCCGCCGGCTCGTGCCGGCCCGATATTCCATCCTGCGCATTCCAGGCGGGAAACCGCCAGACACCTTCCTGGAACTGCGCTACGTCCAATGTCCAAGCACGGCCGTTATCGAAATGGCCGCCATGGCCAGGAGCGCCAGCTTCCAGAAGTCGCTGCGCCGTTTCAGCCCCGGCCAGCCGAGCGGCTTGATCAACTGGATGACCATGATGCCAAGGATGACGAGGGCGAGGAGTTTCGACATGCCGCCTTTGACCAGCATCGCGGTCGGCTGTCAAAGCGCGTCGTTCGTCGCTCGAAAAAAATAGGCGCCGCGATCCGGACTGGAACGCGGCGCCAGCCTTTGATCGGGGAACGATCTACTTCAGCGGCTTGAGGCCGGCCTCGATCGAAGCGCGCTTCGATTCCAGGAATGGCGGCAGGGCCAACTTTTCGCCCAGCGTCTCCAGCGGTTCGTCGGCGGTGAACCCCGGCCCGTCAGTGGCGATCTCGAACAGGATGCCATTCGGCTCGCGGAAATAAAGCGAGCGGAAATAATAGCGCTCGACCTCGCCGCTCGACGGCAGACGGAATTCGGCCAGCCGCGCCGTCCATTGATGCAGCGTCTCCTGGTCCGGCGCCCTGAAGGCGACGTGATGAACCGCACCGGCACCTTGCCTTGCCGGCGCCAGTCCCGGCTGCACCAGGACGTGCAATTCCGCCGCCGGCCCACCCTCGCCCATTTCAAAGACCTGAACCTGGCCCTCCGGCGAGGCATAGTCTCGGACCTTGCGCATGTTCATCACTTGCGTCACCACTGCTTCGGTATTGGTGAGGTCGGGAACGCTGATGACGATCGGCCCGAGCCCGCGGATCTGGTGTTCGACCGGCACGCGGCTTTGCGCCCAGGGGCGGCTGTCGCCCTTGCCGTCATCGCTGACGAGGCGCAGACGCTGGCCCTCGGGGTCCTCGAAATCCAGGCTGGCGTAGCCACCGATGTCGGCAATCTCACTCGTGACGATATTTTCGTCAGTCAAGTGTTGCTTCCACCAGGCAAGGCTGTCCTCGCCACCAACCCTGAGGCTGGTCCGGACAATGCTGTGGGTGCCGCGTCGCTCGCGGCCGACCGGCCAGTCGAAGAAAGTAAGGTCGGTGCCCGGCGTCGCTTCGCCATCGGCATAGAAGAGGTGGTAGGCTGAGGTATCGTCCTGGTTCACCGTCTTCTTGACCAGCCGCAAACCCAGCACCCTTGTATAGAAATGAAGATTTCCACGCGCATTGGCGGTGATGGCGGTCAGATGGTGAATTCCTGTCAGTTGAAGGCTCATGGTCGTCTCCCTGTTTTTGGGGAAGAATTTTCTCCTTCCATATCAGAACTTCGGATCCCTGGCTGGAGACCACGTATCCTGACAGTCCGTCGCCAAAGGCTGAACAATGGATCATGACCAGGCATTGCATTAGTGAACAATCTCGGCCTTCTAAACCTGCTTCGGGCTGCGGTCTGATGCAGTGAAAACGACACCTTCACAGGGATAACGCACCGATCGCAACTATTATCCAGGCCCTGCCATCCTCCTGACAGACTGCTGTCAGGAGGGGTGTGCGATACTGTCTTCATTCACAGAGAGGAGACTAGCCATGACCGGTTCCACCATTCTGCGCGGCATGCAGCACTATGTCGGCAAGATTCGTACGATGCGCAACGAGATCCGCACCCAGCGGTTCATCAACTCGCTGCCGGCGGACATTCGCAAGGATATCGGCTGGCCGGACATGTATGCCGAACGTCGCCTTCGCGACAATTGAGACGAATTTTTCGGCAAAGCGGTTGGATGTGGGCGCCCCAACGCCCAGAGGATAAGTCCGGCACGCGAGGGACGGAGCGAGCGTATGCCCAAGCAGAAGACAATTGGCCTTCTTTTCATGGACGGCTTCGCCGACTGGGAATATGGCCTGCTGGCCGCCTCGGCGGTCGAATGGTTCGGCGCCCGCGCGGTTTCGCTGACACCCGATGGCAGGCCGGTGAGCGGGATCAGCGGTTTCCGGCTGACGCCCGACCGCTCGGCCGGCGCTGATGAAAATGCCGATCTCGATGCCATCGCCGTCATTGGCTCCGACCGATGGGCGGGCGAGGCGCCGCCCGAGGTGGCGGAATTGCTTAGGGACGTTGCGATGCGGGATGGTGTCGTCGGCGGTATCTGCGCCGGAACGCTGGCGCTGGCCCGAGCCGGCATGTTCGAGAAGGCGAGGCACACCAGCAATGGCCGTGACTGGATCAATCGCCACATTGCTGGCTATGCCGGCGATCACAATTATCAGGACGTGCCGCATGCCGTGTCCGACGGCAAGATCGTTTCCGCGCCAGGTTCGGCGCCCGGCACCTTCGCGCTGGCCTTCCTGAAGACGCTCTATCCTGAACGAAACGGCGAACTTGCCGAGATGCGGACGCTATTCGCCAGGGAGTATGCTGAACCCTCCTGACAGAATGGTGTCAGGAGCGCCATGCCATAGATGCGAGCGGTGAACAGGACGAGCGATGAAGAGCTGGACCGACAGATTGAACACGCCGGGGGTGAACGGCATCAAACCGGCCCCGCGCACGGTGGCAGATGGAGTCGAAGAGCAGACGATGCTGGTGCCGACGGCGCAACAGGTCGACGAATTCATCCGCTCGATTCCCGAAGGCGTCGAGATGGACGTTCGCGTGCTGCGCACGGCGCTTGCCTTTGACCGTGGCGCCAAAGTGACATGCCCGGTCGCGATCGGCTATCATCGGCGTGCCGTTGCCGAAGCAGCCATTGAGGATCTCGGGCGCGGCATGACGCTGAGCGATGTCGCGCCATTCTGGCGCGAGCTCGATGCCAATGACGCCGACAAGGAGGAAATTGTCCTTCGGCGCGGAATCTGTGGCCGCGCAGCGCGAGTGCGAAGGCCTGAAACCGTGATGCATGCCGCCGAGTGTTCTGCGGTTTCGGAATAAAGGCATGCGCAAGAACACGATGCATGCAGCCCAACCGGTTTTGGGCGACATGCATAGGAACAACATCGAGGGACCATACGATGCGACGCGCCGACAGGCTCTTCCAGATCGTGCAGCATTTGCGCGGTGGCCGTCTGGTCACCGCGCAGAAGCTTGGCACATGGCTCGAGGTTTCCGAGCGAACCATCTATCGCGACATAGCCGACCTTCAGTCGACCGGAGTGCCGATCGATGGGGAAGCGGGCGTCGGCTACATGATGAGGGAGGGTTTCGACCTTCCACCGCTGATGTTCACGCGTGACGAGATCGTGGCGCTGGTCGCCGGCGCCCGCATGGTGCGTGCCTTTGGCGGTGCGGCCATGGCCCGGGCCGCTGATGAGGCTTTGGTCAAGATCGGCGCGGTGCTGCCCGATGCCGAAAAGGACCGTATCGCTCGCACCGAGATCCAC
>NZ_VFWW01000014.1:0-132291 GCF_006442955.1 Mesorhizobium sp. B1-1-1 | reverse complement strand
GCAAGGGTGGGGGCAAGGGTGGAAGCAAGGGGTCAAGTCGTGACGGTGCGATGGAGATCGAAACCGGGCTGATACCCAGTTCAGTCAACGCAACAAACCCTACGCAGGTAAGATCTTTCAAAATTTTCGAAGGCAAGGGATGTCGCCGCGACTACGCACGGTTTTGCCCGACGAAACCGATGGGTAAATGCGACCTTGAAAGCCAGATCGAACGGCTTTCACCTGCGTGCAGAGATTTCGTCGAGAAGCATCGGTGAAGTCGCGTGGCTATTATGCTAATGTAGCTATCTCTCATTCGATGCGTCAGTCTGACGATAGGTCCTCAGCTGACCGTCTGTCGAGCATGGCCGCGGGAAATAAACATCCCTGGCCGGAGCCGGTTGCGGGGCCTGTAGCTGGAGGGCCGTCGACGGGCCATGAGGAGAAAAAGGGCGAGAAACCGGGATCGCGACGCAAATCCTATGTCCGACAATCGGAACATTGCCGCTGCGATCGAGGCTTGCTACGACGCCGCGTTCGAGTTTAGGCAGTGGCCCGCAGCGCTTCAAATGCTGGCCCACTCCCTAGGAGCCACAAGTTGCGTTATCCGCACCTGCGATCCAACTCACCCGTTTCGTAGCGATCAGCGATCGCCGACCGCGCTCAGACCCGATTCGACCGAACATGCCGAATTCGCCGCCCTTTGGATCGAAAGAATCGAAGGTGCTCCCGATCCGCATGAACGTAGACCGCGCAAGAGGTTGGCAAAACTGACAGACAGCTTCGTTGTCGAGGATGAGATCACCACTCGTGATGAGCGCGAGGTTCTCCCTTATTACCAAGAAATCGCGCGTCCAGGCGACCGGGAATGGTGGGCTGCAATAGACTTCATGGTGAAGGATCGAAGGTGGATGCTCTCGATGTTTCGTGACGCTCATAAGGGGCCATTCTACCGGAATGAAGCCGAGGATTTCTTGGCGATCGTTCCGTCGATGGTTCGCATCATCAGTGCTGCGGAAAAGGTTTGGGAAACGGCAGTCGAACCGAACCTGGCCATTCTGGATCGGATGGGAAGCGCAGCGCTGTTGCTGAATTGCCGAGGCCGCGTCACCCGCTACAATAAACACGCGGAAGCTCTGCTTGGTACTGGCCTCGTTATCCACGGTGGTCGTCTCCGGGCGGCAGATCGGCCCAGTGATTCACGCTTGCAGAAATTGATCGCAGGCGTGGTCAGCCAATGCGGCGACTTGAGCGACGGGGAGCCCGTTTTGATTGCTCGCGAGGGTTCGCCATGGCTTCTTGCTGAAGCCATTCCGATGACCTCGTTCGTCCATGACCTCTTTAACGGCGGAGACGGGCTCCTCTATTTTACCGATCTTGTGGCCGAACCGGCGCTACCCAAGCAACTGATAAGGCACGCCTTTCAACTAACAGCAGCCGAAACGCGGCTGGCCTGCCGCCTTGCCGATGGCCGAGGTATCGGCGCGGCAAGCTCTGCCCTGGGAATTGGCCGTGAAACCGCCAGAACCCAGCTCCGTGCAATATTCTCGAAAACAAGCACCGGAAGTCAGGCGGAACTCGCGAAGCTCTTGTCCCGATACCAAGGGTCCTCCACGCATTGAAGTCGCGGTGTCACCCGTTCGGGTGAAGCCCTGACGGTCCAAGGGTTGCACTCTGCGCTGAATCGGGGCCGTGGCACTTCACAACAACAGGCGCCGGTCTCGATCCGATACGTCTCAAGCGGGGCGGGCGGTCAGACGATATTTGGTTTTTGCAACGGCGCGTGCCTGAACCCCTCTGGTGTCCGACTAGTGCCTTCGGGCCGAAGAGGTGAGCAGAAAACATCGCGTCCGCTATTACATTAGCAGTATGAAATATATTGCCAAACGGCGGCGCGAGGCGGATCATCAACGCCCGCACCCTCCGATCGAGAATTGGAAAGACAGGGCTGATCGGAGCTTGCCGATCGTACCGAACGCCAGGAGGTTCAGATGAAACTGCGTGCTTGCCTGCCAAGTGCAGGATGGACAGCTATTGCCTTAATGAGTTTCGGCACAGGTGCTGCCATTGCTTACGCCGCGGACAGTCCGTTGCAGTCGCAGCTTGCGGCGCCAAGAGTATCGTTGCCGGGGGAACTCGACATCACACACTGCGTCGCTCTGGCCGCTGCCGGCCAATCACTGGCCCCGCAAGACTTGAAGGCCTACGAGGAGGCCCAGCCGCCATTGTGGGATGACCTGGGCTCCCTGAGCTATCCGATCAGCACAAAGAGCGCCGATGCCCAAAAATACTTTGACCAGGGGCTGCGGTTCGCCACCAACTTCAATCACGCGGAGGCGCGACGCGCCTTCCGCAAGGCACAAAGCCTCGATCCCGACTGTGCGATGTGCTTCCTCGGCGAGGCACTGGTCCTGGGCCCGAACATCAACGTGCCGATGGATCCCACCGCAAATGCACCAGCGATCACTGCTCTTCGAAAGGCGCAGGCGCTTTCATCCGGTGCCACCGAGAAGGAGCGGGGACTGATCGAGGCGGTCGCCACGCGGTATTCCGAAGATCCCAAGGCCGATCGAAACACCCTGAACGCCGCCTTCGCCGATGCAACTGCGGCGCTTTCCGACAAATATCCTGACGATCTCGAGCTCGCTGTGCTGGCCGCAGAGGCCGGCATGGACACGCAGCCTTGGGACTATTGGCAGCCGGGCGGCAAGGAACCCAAGGGCCGCACCGCCGACATCCAGAGGCGGCTGGAAGGCGTTCTCGCCAGGAAGCCCGACAATCCGATGGCGATTCACCTCTACATTCATCTTGTTGAGGCCTCGGATCGTCCGGAGCGCGCCGAGCCCTACGCGGACCGGCTAGCAGCGCTGATGCCGGGGGCCGGACACATCGTCCATATGCCGAGCCACATCTACTATCGCGTCGGCCGCTACACGGATTCGCTGAAGTCCAACGAAGCTGCCTCGAAAGTGGACGAGACCTATCTCGCCGAAACCGGCGCTACCGGTGTCTATCCGCTCGGCTACTATTCCCACAACGTGCACTTCGTATTGGTTTCGGCCCAGCTCCTCGGTGACTCGAAGACGGTGCTTGCAGAGGCTGAGAAGCTGGACAAGTTTCTGACTAACGAGGTGGCCACGGCAATACCGATCGTGCAGCCGGTGAAGGCAGCTCCGTATTTCGCCTGGGCGCAATATGCCGAACCCGATGCGATCCTGGCTAAGGCCGAGCCGGCCGGCGCGCCGCCTTACATCACATCGATGTGGCACTATGCGCGCGGCGTCGCCCTGGCCGAGAAGAAGGACGCCTCGGGCGCGCGAGTCGAGGCGGACGCCATCCACAAGATCGCTCAGGAAACCGACTGGTCGGTGCACGATGCCTGGGGAATCCCGGCATTGTCGGTCCTGCAAGTGGCCGAAGATGTCGTACGTGCCCGCGCTGCGCAGGCCGAGAATGACGTCGGCGGCTCGATAGCCTTCTGGAAGAAAGCGGTCGAAACGGAGGACACGATCCCCTACATGGAGCCTCCGTACTGGTATTATCCCGTGCGGCAGTCCCTCGGTGCCGCCCTCCTCAAGAACGGTCAGCCGGCGGACGCGGCGAAGGAGTTTGTGGCGGCGCTCCACCGCGCACGCAGCAGCGCCTGGGCACTGTTCGGGCTGCAGCAGGCGGCGGAAGCCCAAGGCGATACTGCCGCCGCAACGAAAGCCGCGGACGAACTTTCCAAAGCCTGGAAGGGCGATCCGGGCATGCTGACGCTGGAACGGCTCTGAACCTCATCCCGGACGGGACCGCTGCGGTCCGTCGACCGGGCTCCAACCAATCAACCAATTTCCGATTTGTCGGAACGTCTGCAAGCGCTTTTCTGACGTTATTCGAACGGTAGAAATCCGCATGCAGGTTCCGTACAGATGACCGATGCGACCCCAGTGATCGGCTCTGGTTTCAGTCCGATTCAGGTCCGACAGTATCCGGCTTAGCAGCAAAACGTGGTGATCCCGACAGTCCATGGCGAACCAGTCTCCGTTTGAGAATTCCCTGATAAAGGGCAAAAACTGGGAGTTCGCGAGAAACGAGCGCTTTGCATGGGGCGGAAAATCAATATTGCATAGCGATGTCAGCTACTTAGCGGAACATTCCCTGCGCGGTGGATCAGGAAAATTCGCCCCGGACATCAGGAAAATCACGCAGCCAGGGATGATTCATCAGGGAAACCGGCTGTCGTTGCGCGGGATCTGATTGCGAGTTCTTGGGATCGAATTGTCGTAGTCCGGGAACGCCTTGCTGTATCGCAGGGAACGTAGGCGCGATTGCAATTGTGAAGTGATAAGGGGTGGCAACGATTTGACGCTTCCCGAAATTTAAATGCGACAGGCTGAGATCTGACTGTCGGATTGGAAGTCGGACGGCAGGAAAAAGAGGGGCGTCTTCGCCCAAGCGTTCCATTGAAAGTCGTCGGCTGGACCTCGCGTGCGCATGCATATCGGTCGCGGAGAACATCGTACAGCTGTGCAAGCCATCGGCACACAATAGCGTTGTTGGGGCGTCTCGGGATCAAGGCAGACTTTGCATGGCTCTGGCCATCGACGAGCCGTTCGCAAATCTGGTCGGTTATCTCCGCAGAACACTTGGTCGGGCCATAGATGTCCTTTTGCGGTCTGGGCGCATGCTTTCATTTTTTGGGCAGCGCCGCCCTACTTGCTCGGCTTCTGCATTGGTGATCTTCTGTCGAAAAATAATGGAGGAATGACCATGTCAGACGCGAGACAAGAACCGTCCCAGTCGACTCAACAAACAGAGGAACAGAAGAGAAGTGCAGGTACTCGCGGAAAATTTTCCGATATTTCTATCAGCGAGCTGAGCTTAGATGAGGCCATAGCACTCAAAGCCTTGCGAAAGTTCGACTTCGAATTCGTCGACTACAATGTCTACGACACGCTTAGTAATTTCGGTGGCGGGACGCTCGTGCTAGTTGAGACTTTTCGGCAACCGGAGAACGAAGTTGGACGAGTGGCTCATGATTATCAAGTGCTTGTAAAAAATGGAAAGGGAATAGTCTACAACGACTACACTCAAGCCTTGCGTCTCGGCTCAGAGCGGGCGGATTTTCTGTCTCGACTGGTTTCCCCGGATACAGTTCTCGCGCTTCTGACCCTTGTTTTGGTGGCAGCGTTCTTGGCGTTCTGGGGGGTTTTCAAAGAAAAGACCCCAGAAGTGTTGGGTGTCGCTCTCACAACGGTCATTGGCTTTTGGTTTGGGCGTCAATCGAGGACAACGTCAAACACAAAATGACCAGATGCAATGCGCCTCACTTTCGGTGGTGTGACTAGCTGAAAAGCGGGGCAAGACATGGGTAGTATGGCACTCACTAAGTCCTTGGAGGAGGACAATGGCATCTCGGGTGACGATCGATGAACAATTGCATGACACAAATGGCGGTGGGACCAGGCACGATCCTGCACTGAGCCGTCAATTCACTGTAGCCTGCCCGCTTGGCACTTGTGTAACGTTCAAGTCGACTATGTATTCATTGACGAACAGGTACTTGTATTTCCTAGTGAATTTATGGTGATCCCGACAGGAATCGAACCTGTGACCTACAGATTAGGAATCTGCCGCTCTATCCTACTGAGCTACGGGACCACGCGGCCCGACACATAGCCGCTTCCGATCGTTTCGCCAAGGGGCGGGCCGAACACAATCGGCCCGCCCCCGCCGCCGCCAGGCCTCAGGCGGCGAGCGCGGTTTCGGCCAGCTTCACCCAGTAGCTCATGCCGTGCGGGATGGCCTCGTCGTTGAAGTCATAGGCCGGGTTGTGAAGGCCGGCGGTGTCGCCATTGCCAATGAAAATGAAGGCGCCGGGCCTGGCTTCCAGCATGTAGGAGAAGTCCTCGCCGCCCATCACCGGCTGGATGCCGCGGTGGACATGAGCGTCGCCGGCGACGTTTGCCGCGACGTCGCTGGCAAAAACCGTCTCTTCCGCATGGTTGAAGGTTACGGGGTAGTTCGCCTGGTAATCGACCTCGATCTTCGCGCCGAAGGCCGTGGCCAATCCGTCGCAGATGGCACGAATGCGCTCTTCCGACTTCTTGGCGATTTCCTTGCGCAAGGTGCGCACCGTGCCTGCGATCTCCGCCGATTCCGGGATGATGTTGTAGGCGTCGCCGGCATGGAATTTGGTCACCGACACCACCACCGCTTCAACCGGGTCGGTGCTGCGCGAGGCGATCGTCTGCAGGGCGCCGACCAACTGGCTGGTGATGACGATCGGGTCGATCGTGCCGTGCGGCATCGCCGCATGGCCGCCGCGGCCCTTCACGGTGATGGTGAATTCCGCGGTCGCCGCCATGATCGGGCCCGGCCGGATGGCGAACTGGCCGACCGGCAGGCCCGGCATGTTGTGCATGCCGAACACTTTCGCGATGTCGAAACGCTCCATCATGCCGTCCTTGACCATCTCGTTGCCGCCACCGCCGCCTTCTTCGGCCGGCTGGAAGATGACCGCCACCGAACCGGCGAAATTGCGCGTCTCGGCGAGATATTTCGCCGCACCCAAAAGCATCGCCGTATGGCCGTCATGGCCGCAGGCATGCATCTTGCCGGGAACGGTCGAGGCATAGGGCTTGCCGGTGATCTCGTTAAGCGGCAGCGCGTCCATGTCGGCGCGCAGGCCGATGGTGGCGCCTTCGCCCTGGCGGCCGCGAATGATGCCCACGACGCCGGTCTTGCCCAGCCCCGTCACCACATCGTCGCAGCCGAAGGCCTTCAGCTTCTCGGTGACGAAGGCGGCTGTCTTGAAGACGTCGAAATTCAGTTCCGGGGTCTGGTGCAGATGTCGTCGCCAGCCGGCAACCTCGTCCTGCATTTCGGCGGCACGGTTCAGGATTGGCATGATGGTTCCATCTCGCTGTTGGGGCAGGTCCGCTGCCTTGCAATTGTGATCGTCAGGCACTTTGCCATGTTGACGTCACATAGAGTAAATAGCACCGCAACAATGCGGTCCGTTTTTGAGGGCGGACTCATTTTGCTGGCGATCGCGTAAATCTTACGGAGCCAGGGGCGACTACGGCAAGAGGCGATTTCGGATTCGATCATGCGGCACAGGCATTTCCTCAAACTATTCTGCGCGGGCGCCGTGGCGTTCTCGGCGCTGGCCGGGCCGGCGCTGGCCAATCCGGTCGTGCTGTTCGACCTGAACAGCGGCAAGATCCTCCAGCATCAGGACGCGTTCAAGCGCTGGTACCCGGCATCGCTGAGCAAGCTGATGACGGCCTATGTGACCTTCCGGGCGATAGCGGCCGGCGAGGTCCGGCTCGATTCGCCGATCAAGGTAACGAAACATTCCGCCGCCGAGCCGCCGAGCAAGATGGGCTTCAAGCCAGGCTCGGTGATGCGGCTCGACAATGCGCTGAAGATGATGCTGGTCAAGTCGGCAAACGACATCGCCATGGCCGTCGGCGAGAATGTCGGGGGATCGCAGGCAGCCTTTGCCGAGCGCATGAACGCCGAAGCGGTCCGGCTCGGCATGAACGGAACGCATTTCGTCAATCCGAACGGGCTTTATTCGCCGGACCAGTACACCACAGCGCGCGACCTGGCCGTGCTGGTGACGGCGATCCGCCGCGAGTTTCCGCAATATGCGCCGTGGTTCTCGATCGAGGGGCTTGCGGTCGGCAAGAGGGCGATCCCCAACTACAACCTGTTGATCGGCCGCTATCCCGGGGCCGACGGCATGAAGACGGGCTTCGTCTGCCCCTCCGGCTTCAACATGATCGGTTCGGCGACCCGCAACGGCCGCACGCTGGTGGCGGTGGTGCTCGGCGAGAAGTCGGCGATCACCCGTGCCGAGGCCGCGGCCAAACTGCTCGACCAGGGTTTCGATACGCCTGCCGCCGGCTCAGCCACGATCGCCACGCTGGCGCCATACGGTGATACCATCTCGCCCAACGACGTGCGGGACGAGGTCTGCAAGAAGAAGGCGCCGGCGGAGCAGTCCGAGGCGCCGCCCGCCGTCGCCAAGAACGTGCCGAAATCGCCCTACCAGGAAAAGCTCGACCATGTGCCGACGCTGGTTGCCGTCGGGCTTGGCGGCGCGACCGGCCCGACCCCGCTGGCCATGCTCGCCCAGGGCAGCCAGGAATATGCCGACGTGCCTATTCCGACCTGGCGGCCGGACAGACCGGCGCCCGGCGCCGGCCCGACGGTGGCGGGCTCGGCTGCGCAGGGCGACCAACCCGTCAAGGTTGCGAACTAGGCAATGAGTGGTTTTCCCATCCCTGTTTCCGTGCTGACCGGTTTTCTCGGCGCCGGCAAGACGACGCTGCTCAACCGGCTCCTGAAGGACCCGGCGCTGGCCGACACGGCCGTCATCATCAACGAATATGGCGAAGTGGCGATCGATCACCTGCTGGTGGAACAGGCGTCCGACGGCATCATCCAGCTTTCGGACGGCTGCCTTTGCTGCACGGTACGCGGCGAACTGGTCGACACGCTGGCCGATCTGGTCGACCGGCTGCAGACCGGCCGCATCGCCCGCCTTGCCCGCGTCATTGTCGAGACCACCGGCCTTGCCGATCCGGCACCGGTGCTGCAATCGATCATGGCGCATCCGGCACTGGTCCAGGCTTTCCGGCTCGACGGCGTCATCACCTTGGTCGACGCGGTCAACGGCGATGCCACGCTCGACGCCCATGTCGAGGCGGTCAAGCAGGTCGCCGTCGCCGACCGCATCGTGCTCTCCAAAACCGACCTGGTCGCTGGTCCGGATGGACCGGAAGCGCTGCGGACGCGGCTGCGGCAGATCAATCCGGGCGCCGAACTGCTGGCTGTCGACGATGCGAAAACGAGCGTCGCGGCGCTGTTCGACTGCGGCCTCTATAACCCGGCGACCAAATCAGCCGATGTGCGGCGCTGGCTCGGCGAAGAAGCGATGCATAACCATGATCATCATGATCATGACGGGCATGACCACGGGCATGACCACGGGCACGGCCACGACCACGGGCACCGGCATGATCAGCGCATTCGCACCCACTCCCTGGTGCATGACGGCCCGGTGCCGTTCTCGGCCATCGAGATGTTCCTCGATCTTTTGCGCTCCACGCATGGCGAGCGCCTGCTGCGCATGAAGGGCGTCATCGAACTCGAGGAAGATCCGTCGCGGCCGCTGGTGGTGCATGGCGTGCAGAAAATCCTGCATCCGCCGGCTCGATTGCCGTCCTGGCCGGACGGCCAGCGCGGCACCCGGCTGGTGCTGATCACGCTCGACATGCCCGAAGACTATGTAAGGCGACTGTTTGCCGCCTTCACCAACCGGCCCTCGATCGACACGCCCGACCGCGCGGCGCTGGAGAACAATCCCCTGGCGATCGCGGGACGCTGACCTTTACGACAGCTATTCGCCGCGCTCGACCAGGAAGCGGTGACCGCCTGATATGGCGGATGTCTCTACGAGATGATGACCAGAGTCGGCGCAGAACGCCGGAATGTCGATAACGGCGAGCGGATCGGTCGTTTCCAGCCAGAGCCGGCTGCCGGGGCGCATCCCGGCCAGCCGCTTCTTCGCCTTCAGCACCGGCAAAGGGCAGTTCAGCCCCTTCAGATCGTAGACGGTGACGTCGGTCACGGCGAAAAATGTCAGCCGCCGAACATGCCGAGCAGCTTGTTCTTCAGCCTCGTCACGCGGCTCTCGTCGGCACTCGCGGCCTGCGTTTCGGCCGGCGGTGCGGGCTCGGCCGGCGCTTCGATCGTCGCGGTGGCGACAGGGGCTTCCTTGGCGGTCTTGGCCGCTTCCTTTTCGGCCAGCGCCTGCGCCTTGGCGGCTTCCTTTTCGGCCAGCGCTTGCGCCTTGGCCTGCTTGGCAGTTTCTATCGCGGCCAGCCGCTGCTCCTCGGCTTTTTGCTTCGCGGCCTTTTCGGCATCGAGCGCGGCCATCTTGCGGCCGGCGGGCGAATCGATGCGGCCCATGCGCGCCGTCTCGGTGACCGAGCCGTCCGAGTTGAGCGATGGCGGGTCGATCGGCACGCGCTCGCCGCGCGCACGGCGCTTGGACCAGTCGGAGACGATGCTGGCTTCCTTGATGCCGGCGATGGTGGGCTTGGGCGCCGGCGTGCTTGCCTTGAGGGCGCCGTTGAACGCAGCCTCATACGTGCTCTGATAAGCACTGTAGGCGCTTTTCAGCGAATCCGGCTGCGTGGACGCAGGGCAGGGGCCGGTCGGATTGAATGTGGTGCCTTCGGGAGCCACCTGGTTGAAGACGTAGCGCTTCTCGCAAACGTCGACTTTCGGCGGTACCTTGGTGATCTCGAAATTGTCGTAGCCGACCTTCAGCATCTTCCAGAATTCGTAATTCGGGTCGTTGCGGTAGCGCGCCATGTTGGCGGCGGTCATGCGGAACGGGAAGGCCTGGATCTGGAACTCGGTCTGGCCGCCCTGGAAGGCATCGCGGCCGAACGCATAGATCTGCTCGATCTGGGCATCGGTCATCGAATAGCAGCCCGAAGACGAGCAGGCGCCGTGCACCATCAGGTTGGAGCCGGTGCGGCCGTTGGCGCGGTCATAGGCGTTGGGATAGCCGATGTTGAAGGACAGATGATAGTTCGAGCGCGGGTTCATCTGCGCCGGACGCACGGTATAAAAACCTTCCGGCGCCTGGCGGTCGCCCTCGGTGTATTTCGGCCCCAGCTTGCCCGACCATTTGCAGATATCGTAGCTGGCGACCATGTCGTAGCGGCCGTTGGTCTTGGCCTTCCAGATTTCGAGCTTGCCCTCTTCCTTGAAGATGCGCGCCATCACCGAGGAGGTGCGCACCATGCCCTTGGCCCTCATGTCGGCCAGGATCTTGTCGGGCAGGGGCTTGTTGGCCTCCGGGGCAAAATCCTTCATCGACGAATCATTGCAGCCGGCGACGGCTATCGCGGTGATGAGAATTCCGGTGCGGGCAAGCTTGGCAAACATGGATAAGGCTACGTCTTCTCTTTCGGGCCAATGGCTTCGAAACGGCCGAGCCCGCATGCTGAACACAGACGGACCGTAAGCCCGTTAACCTTGAAAATTCCTTACCGCAAGCCTCGGCCACCCCTCACGGCAATTCCATTGAACCGAATCCGGCGGCATTTTTGTGGCGAAATTGCTCATCGCCGCCACATTGCCGTGGAGCGTTGCCGTGGAGGCGGCTTGCGGCGGCCCGGTTGAGCCGCCAAATCGTGGTCAGAGGCTGCGGCCCATTGCCAGATACTTCTCGCGGCGCTGCTCGCGAAAATCCATGTTGGCGCCGGCAAAATCCTTCATCGTCCTGGCGATGAGGTCGCCCGTCGCGGCAATCACCGTTTCGGGTGCGCGCTGGGCGCCGCCGATCGGTTCGGGAATGATGGCGTCGATGATCTTCAGTTCCAGAAGGTCCTGGGCGGTGATCTTCATGTTGGTCGCCGCGTCCTTGGAGCGCGTCGTGTCGCGCCACAGGATGGAGGCCGCGCCCTCGGGCGAGATCACCGAATAGATGGCATGTTCCAGCATGTAGACGCGGTTGGCGGTGGCGATGGCAATGGCGCCGCCTGAACCGCCTTCACCGATGACAACCGAAATCGACGGCACCTTGAGCGCAAGGCAGGCCGAAGTCGAACGGGCAATGGCTTCGGCCTGGCCGCGCTCCTCGGCGCCGACGCCGGGATAGGCGCCGGCCGTGTCGACCAATGTCAGCAGCGGGATCTTGAAGCGGTCGGCAAGCTCCATCAGCCGCACGGCCTTGCGATAGCCTTCGGGGCGCACCGAGCCGAAATTGTGCTTCAGCCGGCTCGCCGTGTCGGAGCCCTTCTCCTGGCCGAGGATCGCTACCGGTTCGCCGCGGAACCGGGCAAAGCCGCCGACGATCGCCTGGTCCTCGCCGAAATTGCGGTCGCCGGCGAGCGGCGTGAAATCGCTGAACAGGCCCTTGATGTAGTCGACGCAGTGCGGCCTGTCGGAGTGGCGCGCCACCTGCACCTTCTGCCATGGCGTCAGTGCCTTGTAGAGATCGCGCAGGGCATCGCGCGACCGCTTCTCGAGCCTGCTGATCTCGTCGGCGACATCGACCGCCTCGCCGTTCTCGGCAAGCTTCTTCAGTTCCAGGATCTTGAGTTCCAGATCCTGCACCGGCTTTTCGAAATCGAGGTAGTTGTACATGCTTGAGCGGACCGATACGTCGGAAGCAAAGACTGGCGGGACCCTGAAATCCGGGGCTCCGGGCGATGGAACGTCGCCCTCACATAGCGATATGAGGTCTAGTCGGCAAGCGGGTGATGATCGTTGACCAGCCGCACCAATCGCTCCTCCAGCACATGGGTATAGATCTGTGTCGTCGATATGTCGGCATGGCCGAGCAGTTGCTGCACGGCCCTGAGATCGGCCCCGTTCTGCAAGAGATGGCTGGCGAAAGCATGGCGAAGCACGTGCGGCGAGATCTTGGCCGAGGCAATGCCGGCGCGGGCCGCCAGCCCCTTGAGGTCGCGAGCGAAGACCTGGCGCGAGAGGTAGCCGCTGTCCGACGCGGCAGGAAACAGGAACGGGCTGTCGGCGAAAGCGGGCACCTTGGCCCGGGCGGCGAGCCAGGCTCGCATCGCCGCGCGCGCCTTGGCCGACAGCGGCACCATGCGCTCCTTGTCGCCCTTGCCGCGCACCATGAAGAAGCGATCGTCGCGCTGCGCCACCGTCACCGGCAAGCCGACCAGTTCCGAAACGCGCAGGCCTGTCGCATAAAGCACTTCGACCAGCGCGTGCAGACGCAGCGCCGCCAGCCTGTCGCTGTCGCCGAGCCCGGCATCGCCGGCCTCCTGCGCGGCGCGGTCGATCAGCCGGCCGGTGTCGGCCTCGCTCATGGTCTTCGGCAGCGGGCGGCCTTTTTTCGGGCTGTCCAGCGTGCCGGTCGGGTCGTCGCGGCGCAGGCCCTCGGCGTAGAGGAATTTGAAGAACTGGCGGATCGCCGACAATTTGCGTGCCTGCGATGTCGGTGCGAAGCCGCGTGCGGCGATGTCGTCGAGATAGGCGCGGATGTCCGCGGCGCCGGCGCCGGCAAGACCGCCAGGGATTTCCTGCGAAGCGTCATCGAGGTCGCGGCGATAGGAGGAAAGCGTGTTTTCGGCGGCACCCCGCTCGGCGCTCATCATCTCCAGAAAGGCTTCGATGCGGGCGGCGCTGTTCATTTCCTGAAGTTTTTCTTCGGGCTCAGTTTTTCTTTGGGTTTAGCTTTTCCGCAGGGATGCGCACGCTCATTTCCGCCTTTTTCGGCTCGACGAACATCACCAACGCGAACATCGTACCATAGGCGATGCCCGCCAGAATCGCTGTTATCACGACGAGGCGAAACAGTGTCGGCATCAATCTTCGCCCGTCTTCTTGTTCTGCGTTTCCAAACCCTGTGCCCTTATGGGACGCCAATCCGGCCAATTCAAGCGAGAAGCTGAAGCGCGCCGGCAACTTCCAATGCAGCCGGTTCCTCGCTCGCGGGAGGCCAGCCTGCCTCAGTGCGCTTGACGCAACCGGGCTTTTCATGTCGATACGCCGGCAAAGAGGGCTTCGAGGCTGATGAACGCGCTACCAGCAAATCCTCCGGGCGGGAGCCATGCCGCGCTGCTGGGCAGGCTCGGCGGCCGCTCCATCGTCTTTGTCGGCCTGATGGGCGCCGGCAAGACCGCGATCGGCCGCAAGGTCGCCAGCGTGCTGGCGCTGCCTTTCATCGACAGCGACCAGGAGATCGAAAGCGTCTCGCGCATGACCGTTCCGGAACTGTTCGAACGCTATGGCGAAACGGAGTTCCGGGCGCTGGAGCAGCGCGTCATCCTGCGCGTGCTGGAAAACGGCCCGCAGGTGCTGTCGACCGGCGGCGGCGCCTTCATGAACGCACAGACGCGCGAGGCGATAGCGGCACATGGCGTGTCGGTATGGCTGAAGGCCGAACTCGACCTTTTGATGGACCGGGTCTCCAAGAAACAGAACCGGCCGCTGCTGAAGAGCCCCGATCCGCGTGGCGTGCTCGAGCGGCTGATGAGTGAACGCTATCCGGTCTATGCGACATCGGACGTCACCGTGCCGACCCGCGACGACCGCAAGGAAGTCATCGCGGCCGAGGTGGTGGGGGCGCTGTGCCGGCATTTCGATATCGCCCAGACCACTCCCGCGGGCGAGGTCGAACCGTGAACGCCAATGCAGCCGTTGCCGTCGAGGTCGGACTTGGCGAGCGGGCTTACGACATCCTGATCGGGCCGGGGCTTTTGTCGCACGCCGGCGCCGAGATGTCGCGCCGCCTGCCGGGCCGACGCGCCGCGGTCGTGACCGACGAAAACGTCGCGGCGGCGCATCTCCATACGCTGAAGGCCGGTCTGCTCGAGAGCGGCATCGAGCCCGCCGTGATCACGCTGCCGCCCGGCGAGAAAACCAAGAGTTTCGCGCATCTCGAAGAGGTGGTGGACGGCGTCCTGGCCGCGAAGCTGGAACGCGGCGACGTCGTCATCGCCCTCGGCGGCGGCGTCATCGGCGACCTGGCCGGCTTTGCCGCCGGCATCGTGCGCCGCGGCATGAACTTCGTGCAGATCCCGACCTCGCTCCTGGCGCAGGTCGATTCCTCGGTCGGGGGCAAGACCGGCATCAACAGCGCGCGCGGCAAGAACCTGGTCGGCGTCTTCCATCAGCCGAAGCTGGTGCTGGCCGATACCGGAGTGCTCGATACGCTGCCGATCCGCGAATTTCGCGCCGGCTACGCCGAACTCGCCAAATACGGGCTGATCGACCGGCCCGAATTCTTCGCCTGGCTGGAGAAAAACTGGGCCAGCGTGTTCGCCGGCGGACCGGAGAGGGTGGAGGCCATCGCCGAGGCCTGCCGCGCCAAGGCGGATGTCGTTGCCCGCGACGAGTTCGAGACCGGCGACCGCGCGCTCCTCAATCTCGGCCACACTTTCGGCCATGCGCTGGAGGCCGCCACCCGATATGACGGCGCCCGCCTCGTCCATGGCGAGGGGGTCGCCATCGGCATGGCGCTGGCGCATCGCTTCTCGTCACGACTCAACCTGGCCAGTCCAGACGATGCGGCGCGAGTCGAGGCGCATCTCAACACGGTGGGACTGCCGTGGCGGATGGCTGACATTCCCGGCGAACTGCCCGACGCCGATGCACTGCTTGGCTTCATCACCCAGGACAAGAAAGTGTCGCACGGCGCGCTGACCTTCATCCTGACGCGCGGCATCGGAGAGGCTTTCATCGCGAAGGACGTGCCGGCCTCGGAAGTGCTCTCGTTCCTCAGGGAGAACCACCCGAGCGCGACGGAAGGCGATCCGGGCCGGCAAGGCAGCCGTCCGGACAAGCAAAAGAGCCGTCTTGACAGGCAAGAGAGCCGTCCGAAATGAATGGGGCCGGCTGGATCGTCATCGCTGTCCTTGCCGTCCTCATCGTGTTGGCCGTCGCCATGCGCACGCGCCTGCTTGCCGCTTTCGGCTATGAACTGTCGCGCATCGAGCCGCAGCGTTCGAGCGGGGACGAGCTGCGCGGCGCCGTCGACGATTTCCGCCGTGACGGCCAGGTGGTGCGCGAGGAGCGCGATCGCATCGGCGGGTTGTTCGACCTCGAGGAGCTCGAAGTCTCCGACGTCATGGTCCACCGCACCAATATGCGCTCGGTCAACGCCGACAATGCACCGGAAGCCGTGGTGCGCGAGATCCTGCAGAGCCCGCACACCCGCATGCCTTTGTGGAAGGGGTCGCTCGACAACATTGTCGGCGTGCTGCACGCCAAGGACCTGCTGCGCGCCCTCAACGATGTCGGCAACGACTTCTCCAGGATCGATGTGATGAAGATCGCGTCAAAGCCCTGGTTCGTGCCCGATACGACGACATTGCAGGAACAGCTCAACGCCTTCCTGCGCCGCAAGGCGCATTTCGCCGTCGTCGTCGACGAGTATGGCGAGGTCGAAGGGCTGGTGACGCTGGAGGACATCATCGAGGAGATTGTCGGCGAGATCGCCGACGAGCACGATGTCGACATACAGGGCGTCAAGCAGGAGGCGGACGGTTCCGTCGTCGTCGACGGAACCGTGCCGATCCGCGACCTGAACCGGGCGCTCGACTGGGACCTGCCGGACGAGGAGGCAACCACCATCGCCGGCCTAGTCATCCATGAGACGCAGTCGATCCCCGAGGAGAAGCAGGCCTTCACCTTCCACGGCAAGCGTTTCATCGTCATGAAACGCGACAAGAACCGCGTCGCCAGGCTCAGGATCAGGCCGGCAGGCGACAGCTGAACGGTCCATCGTGTCGCAGACACGCACAACCGCGTCATCCCTGATGCTCAACAGTCCTTGGTCGAGCGTTCGCCGACCATTGCGTCGGTGTCGGCGTCGACGGCCGCCAGGCTGACTTCATAGCCCCAGAGATGCCGGATGTGGCGAAGGGTCGCGTCGCGGCTGTCATTCTCCAGCACGACCCCATTCTTCACCTTGTGCTGTAGCCGCAAATGCCGGTCGCCGAGCAGGTCCACGTCCACAACCTGGATGTCGGGCCGGCTCGCGCCCACATCATAGCTGTGGGCCAGCGCGGCGCGTATGTTGTTGTAGCCGCGCTCGTTGTGGATCGATGCGACTTCGTAGTGCGGTTGGTCGGCTCCATCGGCCAGGACGAAGAGCCGCCATTTTCGTATCAAGGTCGGGCTGAGATACTGGCGAATGAAGGATTCGTCGCGGTGGTTGGCCCAGGCGTCGAGCAGCGTCTCAAGCCAGTCGCCACGGCCGGCTATGTCCGGGAACCAGTCGCGATCTTCGGCTGTCGGCTCGGTCGAGATGCGCTGAATGTCCTGCATCATGTCAAGCCCGAGCGCGTAGGGGTTGATGCCGGAAAACCGCTGGTCGTCGAAGGATGGCTGGAAGATCACGTTCGAGTGGTTGCGCAGGATTTCGAGCATCGCGCCTTCGGTGATCCGGCCACGGTCGAACAGCATGTTCATGAGCGTGTAGTGCACGAAAGTGGCGCAGCCTTCGTTCATCACCTGGGTTTGCCGCTGCGGGTAAAAATACTGCGCAATGACGCGGACGATCCTGAGGATCTCGCGCTGCCAGGGTTCGAGGACAAGGCTGTTCTTCTCAAGGAAATAGAGCAGGTTTTCCTCGGGCAGATTGAGCGATTTCTTCCGCTCCGACACGCCTTCATCGCCCGCTTCGGAGTTGTCGGCGTCCTGCGCGGGCGGCAGGGTGCGCCATAAGTCATTGTAGGAACGCTCCTCGTATTCGAGGCGCTCGCGAAGTCCCTCGCGCTGCTGCTCCGACGACAGTTTCGGCGGCCGGTGATACCGGAACACGCCTTGCTCCATCAGCGCGTGTGCGGAATCGAGAATGGCTTCCACGGCAGCCAGGCCGTGCCGCTCCTCGCACCGGGCGATGTAGCCCTTGGCAAAGTCCAGATAGCTCAGGATTCCTCCGGCATCCGTCCATTGGCGGAAAAGGTAATTGTTCTTGAAGAAGTGATTGTGTCCAAGTGCTGCATGGGCGGTCACCAAGGCCTGCAGCGCCATGGTGTTTTCCTCCATCAGGTAGACGATGCAGGGATTGGAATTGATGACCAATTCATAGGCCAGCCCGCGACCGCCTTTGCGATAGAGAAGCTCGTTGTAGAGGAAATGCTTGCCGAACGACCAATGCCGGTACATCAGCGGCATGCCGACCGACGAGTAGGCGTCGAGCATCTGCTCGGAAGAGATGACCTCCATCTGCACCGGATAGGTGTCGAGATGAAGCTGGTCGACCGCAATCGCCTCGATCTCCTCATAGACCCGCGACAGCTTTTTGAAATCCCAGTCGGATCCGGAGAAAAGCAACCCCGATTTGTTGGCCTGACCAGCCATCCGGCACCCCTTACGCGCTCTTGGCCATAGCCGGCTGCCTGGCGAAAAGCTGGCGAAATACCGGGTAGATATCGGCCGGAGCGGCGATGCGCCTCATCTGGAAGTTCGGCCATTTTTGCTCGACGGCGCTATAGGCGCGCCAGAGCGAGGTGCCATTTTCGGTCGAGCCGAAAATATGACTTTCGCGTTCGTCGATGATCTCCACATAGGCGAAATACTGGCACAGGCGCATGAGCTTGCCATGGAGCAGTTCTATGCAGCGCTGCGAGTCGGTGGCGAAATTGTCACCATCCGAAGCCTGGGCGGCATAGATGTTCCACTCCGTGGCCGGATAGCGTTGTTCTATGATGCGTTGCATTTCCTCCAGCGCGGTGGAAACAACCGTGCCTCCGCTTTGCGTGCAGTAGAAGAATGTCTCTTCGTCCACCTCCTGGGCCTCGTGCGTGTGGCGGATGAAGACGATCTCCGTGCGCTCATAGCGTCGGGTCAGGAACAGGTGCAGCAGAACGAAGAAGCGCTTGGCCAAATCCTTCTCGCGCTCGCCCATCGACCCGGAGACGTCCATCAGGCAGAACATGACGGCGCTGGCATTCGGCACCGGCTGCGGGTCGAAGCGATTGAAGCGGATGTCGACGGGATCGACAAAGGCAATACGCTTTCGGCGGCGCTCCAGCCGCTCGAGTTCCTCCCGCAAAGTCAAGATGCGTTCGCGGGTCGCGGCGTTTGGCGGCTTCGATTCCAGTTTGGCGAGCTGCTGGAGGATCGCATCCAGCTCCGGCTGCTTTGGGCGCCCAAGCGCGATACGGCGGGCGTGGCTGTTTCGCATCGTGCGCCCGACATTAATGTTGGTCGGTGATCCTGTTGCCGCGAAACCTGCCCGCCTTGGCTTGAATGCGAGTATCTGCTTGAGATTGAGCTTGACTAGATCCGGCAGTTCGAGATCCTCGAAAAAGAGGTCGAGAACTTCCTCGCGCGAAAGCACGAAGCGAAAGTCGTCCTCGGATGCCGTGTTTCCCGGCGACGAGGAACCTGCGCCGCCCTGCCCGGGTTTGGGCACCAGGTCACCGGGAATGAACGTCCTGTTTCCTGGCAGGATGTGCTGGCGCTGGCCACTGTCCCTGGCATCGCTGAAGGTCGGTTCGCTGGTGCCTCTGTGAGGCATCGGCACGGCATGCCCGCTGTCCACATCGGCGATCCGGCCCGTCCTTATCTGGTCACGGATGCTCCGCTTGAGTTCTTCCCGCGCGCGCCTGAGAAAGCGCTGGCGATTGCCCAGGTTCTTGTCCTTCGGATTGAGGCGGCGGTCGATGAAGATCGGCATGGAACCATCCGGGCTTTTCTCAGCCCGCCTTGTTCACGCGCATGTACCAGTCGACCAGCCGCCGTACCTGCCGCTCGGTGTAGCCGCGTTGCACCATGCGCTGCACGAATTCATTGTGCCGCTTTTCCGTGACGCTGTCCTGCTTGGAGCCGAAACTGATCACCGGCAGAAGATCTTCGACCTGGCCGAACATGCGCTTCTCGATGACCTCGCGCAGCTTTTCGTAGCTTGTCCATGACGGGTTGCGGCCGTGGTTGCGTGCCCGGGCACGCAGCGTGAACTTGACCACTTCGTTGCGGAAATCCTTGGGGTTGGCGATGCCGGCCGGTTTTTCGACCTGCGACAACTCCTTGTCCAATATCTCGCGATTGAGGATCTGGCCCGTATCGGGATCCTTGTAGTCCTGATCTTCGATCCAGGCATCGGCATAGGCGATGTAGCGGTCGAATAGGTTCTGGCCATACTCGCTGTATGATTCCAGATAGGCCTTCTGGATCTCGTGGCCGATGAACTCGGCATAGCGCGTCGCCAGTTCCGACTTGATGAATTCGAGATAGCTCGCTTCCGTCTCCTTTGGGAACTGCTCGCGCTTGATCGCCTCTTCCAGGATGTACATCAGGTGCACGGGATCCGCCGCGACCTCGTTGGTGTCGTAGTTGAATGTCTGCGACAGGATCTTGAAGGCGAAGCGCGTGCTTACGCCGGTCATGCCCTCGTCGACGCCGGCGGCGTCGCGATATTCCTGAACCGACTTGGCCCGGGGGTCGACCTCCTTGAGGTTTTCGCCGTCATAGGCGCGCATCTTGGTGTAGAGCGGCGAATTGTCGTGCTCGGCAAGACGGGTCGAGACCGTGAACCGGCTGAGAATATCCAGCACTTCAGGTGCGCAGGGGCTGCCGGCCAGCTCGCTCTCGCGCAACAGTTTCTCGTAAATATGCCTCTCCTCGGTGATCCGAAGGCAATACGGCACCTTGACCACGAGGATGCGGTCGAGAAAGGCCTCGTTGTTCTTGTTGTTCTTGAACTGTTGCCATTCCGATTCGTTGGAATGGGCAACGATGATGCCCTGATAGGGGAATGCGCCGAAATTCTCGGTGCCGTTGTAGCTGCCTTCCTGGGTCGCCGTCAGCAGCGGATGCAGGACCTTGATGGGCGCCTTGAACATCTCGACGAATTCGAGCAGGCCTTGCGTGGTCCGGTTCAGCCCGCCGCTGTAGGAATAAGCGTCCGGATCGGACTGGCTGAAATCCTCCAATTGCCTGATGTCGACCTTGCCAACCAGAGCCGAGACATCCTGATTGTTCTCGTCGCCAGGCTCAGTCTTGGCTATAGCGATCTGGCGCAGCCGCGAGGGCATCAACTTCACCACGCTGAATTTGGAAATGTCGCCAGACAATTCATCAAGCCGCTTGGCCGCCCAGGGCGAGATAATGCCGTTGAGGCGACGCCGGGCTATGCCGTATTTGTCCTCCAGCAGGTCGCCCATGCGATCGGGATGGAACAGGCCGAGCGGCGATTCGAAAATCGGACTGATCTGATTGCCGGCCTTAAGCGTGTAGATCGGGCGTTCCTCCATCAGTTTCTTCAGCCGTTCGGCCAGGGAGGACTTGCCGCCGCCGACAGGCCCGAGGAGATAGAGGATCTGCTTGCGCTCCTCGAGCCCTTGGGACGCATAGCGGAAATAGCCGGCGATGCGCTCGATCGTATCCTCCATTCCGTAGAAATCGGAGAAGGTGGGATACACCTTGACCGTGCGGTTGGAGAAAATGCGGCCGAGCCGCTCGTCCTTGCTGGTGTCGACCAGGTTCGGCTCGCCGATTGCCTCGACCATCCGTTCCGGCGCCGAGGCATACATTGACTTGTCTTCCCGGCAGGCAAGGAGATACTGCTGGAGGCTTATTTCCTCCTGGCCCGCGTTTGCATAAATCTCCGAAAACAGATCGAAGACGTCGGACTGGTTCTCACCCATGATGGTTGCCCTCAGAGCCATTCTGGCTGCCGCCCGGCTCATCTCATTCAACTACCGGGATGCATTGTGGTTCCCTCCACATTGGAGAGAGAGCGTGTATCTGCATCGAACTTGGACAGCACACAGTTACAATGCTCGTCTGATATCTCAGGTGGTGATGGCCAGAGGAGACCGTCAAGGGCAAATATCGATTTCGTGAACCGAACGGCAAAGCGAGTGCATTGATGCGGCTGGTACGGTGTTGAATCAGATCGTTGAGCACTCCCAAGTCTAACGGGATGCTCGTGGTGCGTGCGGGCATTCCTCGTCTACATATCGGGCCCAACGATCGGGAGATTGCGATGATCGATCGACGAGGCCTTATTCTGGTCTCCGCGGCGGCGATGTTGCCATTGGGCACATCGGCCGCATGGGGCCAGCGCCAACCCGTGCCGACAACCTTCGATTACGGGCCGGCCAAGCTCGATATCTATGCGCCGGATGGCGCACGCGGATTGCCGGTCGTCTTCTTCGTCCATGGCGGCGCCTGGCGCTCCGGCAAGCGCTCGCAGGTCAACGCGAAGCCGGCCTTCCTGCTCGCCAACGGGTTTTGCCTGGTCTCCATCGACTATCGCATGCTGCCCGAAGCGGAGGTCGCCACCCAGGCCGACGATGTCGAAAAGGCCTATGCCTATGTCCGCGCCAACATTGCCCGGCATGGCGGCGATGCCAGGCGGATCGTGGCCATGGGCCATTCGGCCGGTTGCCACCTCGTTGCGCTGACCGGCATGCGTGGCGGTCTACCGGGTGTCGCCGCGCTGCTTCTCGACGACACCAGGGCCTATGACCTCACCGCGCTTGCCAGGAATGGCGGCATGGCGGGGGCCTATGCGCGGGCCTTCCCCGATCCCGCGCAATGGGCGGCGTTGTCGCCGGCCAGTTATGTAGATGGCCGCAAGCACCCACCGACCTTCATCGCCTACTCAGGCGCTTCGGGCCGGGACGGGGACTCCAAGGCGTTCGCCGAGCGCTTGCGCGCCACCGGCACCAAGGTGACGCTGTTCGACGGCAGCGCCTATACGCACATGTCGATCAACCGCGATTTCGGCGAGGATGGCGACGCCTTGACCGGGGCGGCACTGGCATTCCTGAAATCGGCGGTTGGGTGATTGCGGCATCGAAACGGAGCTCTGAACGTCACCGCGAGGAGCGAGGAGGACCGGCCTACCAGCGCGTCTTTTCGCCGGGAGCCGCCGGTTCGATCGCCAGCGCGTGCAGGCCAGCCTTCAATTCGTCGGCCAAAAGCGCGTTGACCGCGCGGTGGCGCTCGATGCGGCTCATGCCGGCAAAATCCTGCGAAACAATGCGGACGCGGAAATGCGTCTCGCCGGTGCCGTCGAACGTAGCCTGGTGGCCGGATTCCACATGATGATGGCCGGCGTGCAGATGGCTTTCGTTGATGACGACCAGCCGCTCCGGCGAAAATGCCTTGCTCAACTTGTCTTCCATGGTTGCCTGTATGGACATTGCCGTCTCCCTTCACCACATATCGCCAGCGGGATCGCGGAAGCCGAACCGACTTCGTTGCATGTCGCGCTTCAACAAAATCGGTCCTTCGCCTGCTTTATGCCGCGATTCAGCGGTTAGGGCGATCATCGCGAAAATGTCAATTCTTGTTTCGCATCTGCGAACGCCCCATAAATGGGTTAGATGAAGCCGTATCCCAAATATTTCGAGAAGATCCGCATCCGCCAGGAGAAGGACGCGGAGCTGAAGTCGCACGCGCCGATCTGCCAGTGGGATGGCTGCAAGGAGGCGGGCACCCATCGCGCTCCGGTCGGGCGCATGAAGGAGGGCGAGTATTTCCGCTTCTGCTTCGATCATGTGCGCGAGTACAACAAGGGCTTCAACTATTTTTCCGGCGTTCCGGACACCGAGGTCGCCCGTTTCCAGAAGGAGGCGATGACCGGCCATCGGCCGACCTGGAAGATGGGCGTCAACGGCGCCTCGACGCGCTCGTCTCCCGATATGGCGCAGATGCGCTCCGGCCGCGCCGGCTACTACAACCGGATGCGCGACCCGTTCGACCTGTTCAAGGGGCCGAAGGATCCCCGGGAGGTGCGCGAGCGCAAGGCCAAGCCGCTTGAGGCCAAGGCGCTGGAAACGCTTGGCCTTGATACAAAGGCGACTGGCAAGGAGATCAAGGCGCGCTATAAGGAACTGGTGAAGCGTCACCATCCGGATGCGAATGGCGGCGACAGAGGTTCGGAAGACCGGTTCCGCGATGTGCTCCAGGCCTATCGCGTGCTCAAGCAGGCGGGTTTGTGCTGAGCGACCCAACGGTTCGTGTCGTTTTCCAACTTTCATAAGGGTGGAAAAGGCTCTAAGACCGCCCCCGGAGAAAATCGATTGCCGGCGAAATCAGTCGTTTCGCCCGTGGAGACGTGGATAGAGATGAACAAGGTCGATCGCGACATCGCCAACCTGCCCGACACCACGGTGTCGGTGAAGGACAAATTCGGCTTCGACTCCAAGATGGTGGTGCCGGCCTATTCGGTCACCAGCGAACATGTGCCCGACATCGATCCCGACTATCTTTTCGACAAGGCGACGACGATGGCGATCCTCGCCGGCTTCGCCTACAACCGGCGCGTCATGGTCTCGGGCTATCACGGCACCGGCAAATCGACCCACATCGAGCAGGTCGCGGCCCGCCTCAACTGGCCTTGCGTGCGCGTCAATCTCGACAGCCATGTCAGCCGCATCGACCTCGTCGGCAAGGACGCGATCGTGGTCAAGGACGGCTTGCAGATCACCGAATTCCGCGACGGTATCCTGCCTTGGGCTTATCAGCACAATGTGGCGCTGTGCTTCGACGAATATGACGCCGGCCGTCCGGACGTGATGTTCGTGATCCAGCGCGTGCTGGAATCGTCTGGTCGGCTGACGCTGCTCGACCAGAGCCGCGTCATCCGTCCGCATCCGGCGTTCCGGCTGTTCTCGACCGCCAACACGGTCGGGTTGGGCGACACCACCGGCCTCTACCACGGCACCCAGCAGATCAACCAGGCGCAGATGGACCGCTGGTCGATCGTCACCACGCTGAACTACCTGCCGCACGACAACGAGGTGAACATCGTGCTGGCCAAGGCCAAGCACTATCGCGACGGCAAGGGCAAGGACATCGTCAACAAGATGGTGCGCGTCGCCGACATGACGCGCTCGGCCTTCATCAATGGCGATCTGTCGACCGTGATGAGCCCGCGTACCGTCATCACCTGGGCCGAGAATGCCGAGATCTTCGGCAATATCGGCATGGCGTTCCGGCTGACCTTCCTCAACAAATGCGACGAACTGGAGCGCTCGGTGGTGGCCGAGTTCTACCAGCGCGCCTTCGGCGAGGATCTGCCGGAGAGCGCCGCCAATGTGGTGCTGGGCTAAGCAGAGCCTCGATGGCGGGTCCGGGCGACAATACGCGCAACAAGTCGAAGACGGGCTCTGAAGCCGACAGCTTCAAGCGCGCCGTCACCGTCTGCATGCGCGCCATCGCCGGCGACAAGGAGCTGGAAGTCGGCTTCGCCAAGGACCGCCCGGCGCTCGCAGGCAGCCGCGCCCGGCTGCCGGAATTGCCCAAGAAGGCGTCCAAGACCGACATAGCCATCACCCGCGGCCTCGGCGATTCCATGGCGCTCAAGCGCGCCTGCCATGACGTGCGCATCCACAGCAGACTGGCGCCGGAAGGCAAGGCGGCCCGCGCCATCTACGACGCGGTCGAGCAGGCGCGCGTCGAGGCGATCGGCAGCCGCGCCATGCAAGGGGTCGCCGACAATATAGGCTCGATGCTGGAGGACAAATACGCCAAGGCCAATCTCGTCGACGTCAAGGACAAGGCCGACGCCCCGATCGAGGAGGCGCTGGCGCTGATGGTGCGCGAGAAGCTGACCGGCCGGCCGATCCCCAAGAGCGGCGAGCGGCTGGTCGAGCTCTGGCGCCCCTGGGTAGAGGAAAAGGCCAGCGCCGACCTCGACGGGCTGTCGTCCAAGCTCGACGACCAGCAGGCCTTCGCCCGCGTCGTGCGCGATATGCTCGCCTCCATGGAAATGGCCGAGGAACTCGGCGACGATCAGGAGACCGAAGACTCAGAGGACAATGACGATAACCAGCCGCAAGGCGAGGAACAGAGCGAGGAAGGCGGCGAGGACGATTCCGGCTCCGAACAGTCGCAGTCCGAGGATGCCGAGGCTTCCGCTGACGACGAGCAGTCGGCCGAGACCGAAGCCTCCGACGCCACTGCCGACGATTTGTCCGACGATGACGATGCCGATGCCGAGACGCCCGGCGAGGCGCGCCGCAATGACAACCCTTTCACCAACCTGCCGAAGGAGATCGATTACAAGGTCTTCACGTCAGCTTTCGACGAGACGGTCGGGGCGGAGGAGCTTTGCGAGGAAGAAGAACTCGACCGGCTGCGCGCTTTCCTCGACAAGCAACTCGCCAACCTGTCCGGCGTCGTCGGCCGGCTGGCCAACCGTTTGCAGCGCCGCCTGATGGCGCAGCAGAACCGGTCGTGGGATTTCGACCTGGAAGAGGGCTATCTCGACCCGGCACGGTTGGTGCGCGTCGTCATCGATCCGATGCAGCCGCTGTCTTTCAAGCAGGAGCGCGACACCAAATTCCGCGACACGGTGGTGACGCTGGTGCTCGACAATTCGGGGTCCATGCGCGGCCGGCCGATCACCGTGGCCGCCACCTGCGCCGACATTCTGGCGCGCACGCTGGAACGCTGCGGCGTTTCGGTCGAGATTTTGGGCTTCACCACGCGCGCCTGGAAAGGCGGGCAGGCCCGCGAGAAGTGGCTGAAGGACGGCAAGCCGCCGAATCCGGGCCGGCTGAACGACCTGCGCCACATCATCTACAAGTCGGCCGACCATCCCTGGCGGCGGGCACGGCGCAATCTCGGACTGATGATGCGCGAGGGCCTGCTCAAGGAAAACATCGACGGCGAGGCGCTGCTGTGGGCGCATAACCGGCTGATCGCCCGACCCGAACAGCGCAAGATCCTGATGATGATCTCCGACGGCGCGCCGGTCGACGATTCGACACTGTCGGTCAATCCGGGCAATTATCTCGAGCGCCATCTGCGCGCCGTCATCGAGCTGATCGAGACGCGCTCGCCGGTCGAGCTGCTTGCCATCGGCATCGGCCATGACGTCACCCGCTATTACCGGCGCGCCGTCACCATTGTCGATGCCGAGGAACTGGCCGGCGCCATGACCGAGCAATTGGCTTCGCTGTTCGCCGAGGAAAGCGCACGCGATACGCGGCGCGGCGGCATGCGGCGCGCCGGATGATCTTTTCGCACGGCGGATTTCGACAAGCACTTTTCGCCGCCATCGCCCTGTTTGCCGGTGCAGCCCCGGTGCCATCCAGTTCGGCCGGCGCGACCTCGGTTGAACCGGTCGAGGTCTTAGCCCGCCCGATCACCGAATTCCGTATAGGCCGTGCCGACAAGCAATTCGGTCCGCTCGAATTCGTCGGCGGGCTGGAGATGACGTCGCCGTCGCGCGATTTCGGCGCGCTGTCGGCCTTCCGTTTCCTGAAAGGCGGTCGCGACTTCGTCGGCGTCGCCGATACCGGATTCTGGTTCTTCGGCACCGTGACCCATGATGCGGACAAGCGCCCGTCAGGCATCGGGGACTTCCGCATGGAACAGATGGTCGATGCATCGGGCCAGCCGATCGACGAGAAATCGGAAGTCGATGCCGAGGGGCTTTCCGTCAAGGACGGCATTGCCACCGTGGGTTTCGAGCGCAACCATCGCGTCGCCCAGTTCAAAATTGGCCCCGACGATATGAAGGCGCCGTTCAGGCAGATGGATTTCCTGGTTCCGGCATGGGAGCTGCGCCGGAACCGAGGCTTCGAGACCGTCACCCACGCCAATGCCAATGGCCGCCACCAAGGCGGCCTGGTCGTGGTGTCGGAAAAGAGCTTGGACAAGGCCGGCAACATCTATGCCGCCATCATCGAAGGTCCGCACAAGGGCGTCTTCACCGTCAAGCGCAACGGCGATTTCGATATCACCGATGGGGCTTTCCTGCCGGATGGCGACCTTCTGCTGCTGGAGCGCAGTTTCACGATGGCAGGAGGTCTCAAGATGCGGCTGCGGCGCATTGATGGCGAGACCGTGGAGAAGGGCGCGGTCGCCGACGGTCCGGTGCTGCTGGAAGCCGATATGGGCTACCAGATCGACAATATGGAAGGGCTCGACGTCTGGAAGCGCGAAGACGGCGCGCTGATGGTGTCGCTGATCTCCGACGACAACCACTCGATCCTGCAGCGCAATCTCTATCTGGAATTCATTTTGCACCAGGACTGATTTGGCGCTCCAACTGCGAAGCTGAAGTTGAAGGTATTCAACGCCGGCTTCGATTTGGTCGGCTATTCATCAAATGACGGCGTCCGCTCAGGGTCGCGAGCCGTTGGTGGCGATCCAGATGACATGACGCGCGCCGCGCTTGCCGTTGGCGCGCGTGCTCACCTCCTCGACCGCGAAACCTGCCTGCTTCAGCCGCCGGGTGAAGCCGCTGTCCGGCCCTTGCGACCACACGGCAAGCACGCCGCCGGGCTTCAGTGCGGTGCGCGCTGCCGCCAGACCCTGCAGGCTGTACAGCGCGTCGTTGGATTTGTGAACGATGCCGTCCGGGCCGTTGTCGACATCGAGCAGGATGGCGTCCCAGACCGCGGGCCGGGATCTTATAAACTGCCCGACATCGGCCTCCCGGACGATGACGCGCGGATCGTCGAGACAGCCACCAAACAGTTCGGCCATCGGCCCTCGCGCCCACGCGATGACCGCCGGCACCAACTCCGCGACAGTGATTTCGGCATTCTCGCCCAACTCGGCGAGAGCGGCGCGCAGCGTAAAACCCATGCCAAGCCCGCCGATCAGCATTCTCGGCTGTCTGCGGCCGGCGATCCTCCGACAGGAGAGCCTGGCCAACGCTTCTTCCGAGCCGCTGAGGCGGCTGTTCATCAACTCGTTGGTGCCCAGCATGATCGAGAATTCGGAACCGCGCCGCTTGAGCCGAAGCTCCTGCGCGCCATCCGGGGTTTTCGCGGAGTCCAGCTGGATCCAGGGAATCACGGCCTAGACCGCAGCAACAGCCGGCTGGCTCCAGCGGGCGGCGAGCAGCCGATAGGGGATCAGTGCCACGACGGCGATGATCAGCTTCACGCTGAGGTCGCCAAGCGCCCAAGAGACCCAACGCATGGCCTCGACCGGCAGCACGCCCATCAGCGGCGCCGTTTCCAGCGCAAAACTGTCGCTTGGGCCAACGAAGGCGAAAGCCGCGGAGAAAGCGACGCTGAAGAACACGACGGTGTCGAACACCGAGCCGACCAGCGTGCCGACGATCGGCGCCCGCCACCAGCTCTGTCGGCGCAGACGGTTGAACACGGTCACGTCTAGCAATTGCGCGGTGAGGAAGGCCGCGCCGGACGCCGCCGCGATGCGCACCAGCCGGTCGGCGGCGGTCTCGAACTCGATGAAACCATGGCGGAACAGGAAGGGCGGCACGAGGACCGAGCAGACCACCGCCGTCATGAAGCCGACAAAGACGATCCGGCGCGCCACGGCAGGCCCGTAGCGGCGGTTGGCAAGGTCCGTGACCAGAAAGGAGAACGGGTAGGTGAACGCGCCCCAGGTGAGCAGGTCGGCCAGCGACAAGCCGCCGATCCGACCCTGCATCGGGAACTGCACGAGGATATTCGATGCCACGACGACAAGCGCCATGGCGGCCACGAAGGGCAGGTATCGCGAGAAGGAAGTCATTTTTTTATCCTGGGTAATGGAACCAGCGGAGCGTCATGCCGAAACCGGATCGCGCTCGCTTTGTTCGAGCATCGGATTTCCGAAACCGCCTTGCGGACGGCGACCCGATGTCCAAGGCCAACAAGAGGTTGGCCAGGGCGGTTGTCCCCCGCCTGAAGGCAGTTTACGCGGCAGCCTGCTCGGCGAGCTTCTTGGCGATCTGCTTCTTCAAGAGGCGCGCGCGCTGCGACAGCTCCTTGACGTCAGCCTTGGCCAGGAAGGCGTCGAGACCGCCGCGATGCTCGACCGAACGCAGCGCGTTGGCGGAAATGCGCAGGCGCACATTCTGGTTCAGCGCTTCCGAAATCAGCGTCACATTGACGAGGTTCGGCAGGAAGCGACGCTTGGTCTTGTTGTTGGCGTGGCTCACATTGTTGCCGGTCTGGACTGCCTTGGCAGTGAGTTCGCAGGTGCGGGACATGGTTCTAACCTTCAGTTCTCTCGGGGACCTGCCAAACCTTCGTGCCCACGCCGGGTGGCGCGCGGTTCTGGTCAAGCGGCCTTATGGAAAAAGTTGGCGTTCCATAGTTGCATTTCGCCCATGCGTCAAGCTCCAGCCTGGCCCAGCGGCATTTCATACTAAGGCCGGAATTCGTCGTATAAGCGGTTCCATAGGGACATGCCAGACCGGAGTTGTCCGCCTCCGGTTGAAATCAAGGATCCGATCGCGCCATGCTTCGCTTGCCCCATGCCCTTGCCGCCGCGCTGGCCGTCGCCTTGCCGTCGGCCGCGACGGCCGCCTCGCCGCAGTCCTTCAGGGGCGAATACACAGTGTCGTTTCTCGGCCTTTCTATCGCGAAATCAAGCTTTTCAAGCCATTATGAGAACGGCGTCTACTCGATCGACGGCAGCGTTTCCGCGGCTGGTCTCGCCAAGCTGTTCGATGACACGCGCGGCACGATCTCGTCCAAGGGTACGATTTCGGGCCAGAAGATGGTGCCGCAGGCGTTCCGCGCGGACTACACTTCCGGCAAGAAAGCCTCCGCCATCGACATTCGTTTTGCCAATGGCAACGTCATCTCGACGACGGTCGTTCCCGCGCCGGAAAAGCGCGATCCCGACAGTTGGGTGCCGCTTGGCGCCGGCGACCTGGCATCGGTGCTCGATCCGATGGCGGCAACCGTCATCCATGCCGGCAACCTCGACAAGGTCTGCGGCCGCACCGTGAGGCTGTATGACGGCGAGATGCGCGCCAACCTGACGCTGAGCTACGCTTCAAAAGGGTCGATCTCGGTGCCCGGCTACAAGGGCGACACGGTCACATGCCGGATGGGTTTCGAGCCGGTGGCGGGCTACCGCAAGGGCCGCAAGGCGCTCAACTACCTCAAGAACAAAAGCCGCATAATGGTGACATTTGCGCCGCTCGGCCAAACCGGGGTATATGCGCCGATCCGCGCGACGGTCGGGACGCAGATCGGCACCTTGACCATCAGCGCCAGGCGTTTCGAAGCAATACAATAAGGCGCCACGCGCGCCGCTGGAGACAGAATGGGGCGCGCGACACTGATCGGCTTTTCGGCCGTCGCCATGTGGGCACTGCTGGCGTTGCTTACGGACGCATCCGGCAAGGTGCCGCCGTTCCTCTTGTCGGCGATCACCTTCTCGATCGGCACCGGGGTCGGGCTTTTCGCGCGCCTTTTCATGCCGGCCGCGGATAAAAGCCAGAGGATACCTCGCCAGGTCTGGGTGATCGGCATTGCCGGCCTTTTCGGCTACCACTTTTTCTACTTCACCGCGCTGCGCAACGCGCCGGCGGTGGAGGCCAGTCTGATCGCCTATCTGTGGCCGCTGCTGATCGTGCTCGGCTCGGCGCTGATGCCGGGCGAGCGGCTGGCCTGGAACCATATCGTGGGCGCGCTGCTTGGCCTTGCCGGCACCGTGCTCATCGTCACCAAGGGCGGCGGCCTCGCCTTCGACGCGCGCTATGCCTTCGGCTACGCCATGGCTGCCGTCTGCGCCGTGCTGTGGTCGTCCTATTCGCTCCTGTCGCGGCGTTTCCCGTCAGTGCCGACCAGCATCGTCACTTGGTTCTGCGCGGCGACCGCGCTGTTGTCGCTTGCCTGCCATCTGGCGCTGGAAGAGACGGTGCTGCCCGCGAGTGCCGGGCAATGGCTTGCCGTGCTCGGGCTCGGCCTGATGCCAGTGGGGGCAGCCTTCTATGCCTGGGATGTCGGCGTCAAGCGCGGCAATATCCAGGTGCTGGGCGCGGCAAGCTATGCCGCGCCGCTCCTGTCGACGCTGGTGTTGATCGCGGCCGGCGTCGCCGAGCCGTCGCTGCGCATTGTCGCGGCCTGCGTGCTCATCACCGGGGGGGCCGCACTTGCGGCAAAGTCGCTGCTCCTGCGCAAACCCACCGAAAGCGGAGCCGGGGCATCCGAAAACGGAGCCGGTGCATCCGAAGGCGGAGCCCGGGCGTGACGATGCCGTTTCCAGGCGGCATCGACGCCAACGCCAATGCGACGCTGATCTTTTCGCTGGTGGCGGCGGTTGTCTACGCCTTCACATCAGGCATGGCGCCGACGCTCGCCCGTTCGGCGGCAAAAACGCTCGCCGTGGCCATGCTTGCCGTGCTGGCGGCGATGCAGGGCGGGCCGCTGCTACTGGTCGCCGCTCTTGCGCTGAGCGCCATCGGCGACGCCTTCCTGTCGCGGGATGGCGAAAAGATGTTTCTGGGCGGGCTGGGCAGCTTTCTCGCCGCGCATATCGTCTACGTCGTGCTGTTCCTGCGCAGCGGCGGGGGGATGGGAGTGCTGGGGGCCGAACCTTGGCGCGCGGCAATCGCACTTGCGATGGCGGTATTCGTTATTCTCATGCTGGCGGCGCTGTGGCGCCGCGTCGGCCCGGCCCTGCGAGCGCCGATCGCGGGCTATGTCGCGGCCATCCTCGCCATGGGCATTTCGGCGCTGACGACGAGCAGTGCCGCTGTTATCGGCGGTGCCGTGCTGTTCATCGCGTCCGACGCGCTGCTGGCCACGGAACGCTTCCTGGCGGCCGCCATTTCGCCACATCGCGCCTGGATGCGTTTGGCGGTCTGGGTGCTTTACTACGCCGCGCAGCTCGTGATCACGCTTGGTTTCCTGCTGCGCTAAGGGTTTCCGGCTGCGTCAGAGCTGTTTAGGCCGCCAACCAGGCTCCGCCAGTTCAAACGCCGCAAAGTCGAAGCCCGGCGCCACGGTGCAGCCGACCAGGGTCCACTCGCCCAGGCTGCGCGCCGATTGCCACCAGCCCGCCGGCACGACGATTTGCGGCCGCTCGCCGGCCGCAAGCTCGATGCCGAGCACCTGCTCGATCACCCGGTTAGCCTTTGGGCCGCCTTCTTCCCATATCGACAGCGCCAGCGGCGCGCCGGCGTAGAAGTGCCAGGCCTCGGCTGCATCCCTGACGCGATGCCAGGCGGAAACCTGGCCCTGCTCCAGCAGAAAATAGATCGCCGTCGAGTGGCCTCGAGCTCCGCCGCCACCGTCGCGAAAGGTTTCCGTGTACCAGCCGCCTTCCGGATGCGGCTTCATGCCAAGGATGGCGATGATTTCTGCGGAACTCGTCATGGTTTCGACCAGTGTCGCTTGGCCTAAAAATTATCCTTGCGCTTGCGAATCTCGGCAAAAACCTCGACGTCCGACGCCTTCTCCATGCCGAGATGCCTGCGGATTGCCGGATCATGCCAGCGCAGGAAAGGGTTGGTCGACAATTCCTCGCCGATCGTGGTCGGCAGCGTCGGCTTGTTATCGGCGCGCAGCGCTTCAATTTTTGCCGCGCGTTCCTTCAATGCCGAATTGGTCCGGTCGACGCTCAGCGCGAAACGGGCGTTGGCGAGCGTGTATTCGTGCCCGCAATAGATCACGGTCGCGGCAGGCAGTGCCGCGAGCTTCTTCAGGGATCCATACATCACCGGCGGCTTGCATTCGAACAGCCGCCCGCAGCCGAGCGCGAACAGCGTGTCGGCGGTGAACGCCACTTTCGATGCCGGCAGGTGATAGGAGACGTGGCCGGCGGTGTGGCCGGGGGTGGCGATCACTTCAATGCGCTCCTCGCCGAGATGCAGGATCGAACCGTCCTCGACAGTGTCGTCAATGCCGGGAATCTTGGCCTTTTCGGCTTCGGGACCCACGATGCGCAGCTTGAAGCGCTGCTTCAGCGCCAGATTGGCCTCGACATGGTCGGCATGGTGATGCGTGGTCAGGATCATCGTCGGCGTCCAGCCGGTGCGCTTGACCGCAGCCAGGATCGCCGCTTCTTCCGGCGCATCGATAAGCGCGGTCTGACCGCTTTTGGGGTCATGCACCAGCACGCCGAAATTGTCGCTGCGGCACATGAACTGTTCGATTTCGACCGCCATCGCATCTCTCCATCTTTCGCCGCAGACATAGGACGCCGACGCGCGGATGTCATCCCGGAGATGACTAATGTCAGGATGTCATTCGACATCCGGGATCTTGGGACGTCGCGGCCTTTTGTTGAAACCCGCCGATATCGCGGCTACATCCCTGACATGCATTCCGACATCGTCGATCTCCGCTCCTTCTATTCGACAGCGCTCGGTCGCTTTGCCGAGCATTCGATCACCATGGCCTTGTCATCGATATGGGCCACGGTGCCCAATGAGCGGCTTGTCGGGCTGGGCTACACCTTGCCTTGGCTGGAACGGTTCGGCAGCGACGCCGAGCGGGTCTTCGCCTTCATGCCGGCGACGCAGGGCGCCGTGGTCTGGCCAGCGGCGGGGCCGACCGCGACGGCGCTGGTCTTCGACGAGGAGCTTCCGCTGGTCGATTCCTGCATCGACCGCATGCTGCTGGTGCATTCGCTCGAGCATGTCGAAAACCCGCGCGAAACGCTGAACGAGATCTGGCGCGTGCTGTCGCCGGCCGGCCGGGTGGTCATCGTCGTGCCCAACCGGCGCGGCGTCTGGGCGCGGTTCGAGCACACGCCGTTTGGCAATGGCAGGCCGTTCTCGCGCGGTCAGCTCACCGAGTTGCTGCGCGAGGCGAATTTCACGCCCGCCGCCTGGTCCGACGCCCTGTTCTTTCCGCCATCGCGGCGGCGTTTCATGATGCGCTTCCACAATATGGTGGAGCGCGCCGGCCGGCGGCTGTGGCCGATCTTTTCCGGCGTCATCGTGGTCGAGGCGCAGAAGCGGCTCTATCAGGGCGTGCCGGCCGCCCAGCGCGCTTCCCGACGGGTTTTCGTGCCGGTGCTTTCGCCGCATGCAGCAACGCGGCTCGGCCGGCGAATAGAGACCGGGGGCACGACATCGCCGGGTCCGCGAATGACACCTTCGTGATCATGCCAGAAACTTGCGCCGGACGGCATTTCGCGACCTATCTGTCGCTGACGGGCTCGCAGCCTGGCTGAGTGACCAGTGGCGTCACTACACTTCATCCGGTTTTCAGCACCGCTTTTGAACGCAAGGACTTCAGCTCATGGCCGATTATCCGGACAATGATGCCTCTGCCCGGCCTATCGCTGCGGTCGAAGCTTCGAGCCTGCGTGATCAGGTGGCAACCATCAAGCTGGCGCTTGCCGGGTCGCCGGTCCGCAAAGGGCTACGCTGGGCCTCCATCGGAATGGTTGCCGTCATTGTCGCGACCTCGATCGGCCAGGTTCTGCTCAACCGCTGGAACCAGCCTTTCTACGATGCGCTTGCACGCCGCGACATGCAGGCCTTCCTGCACCAGCTCGCCGTTTTTGCCGCGATTGCCGGTGGGCTTCTTGTGCTCAATGTCGGCCAGACCTGGCTCAATCAGACGATCCGGCTGAAGCTGCGCGAGGCGCTGACGCTCGATCTGATCGATGGATGGATGCGGCCGGCGCGCGCTTTTCGCCTGGCGCATGCAGGCGCCATCGGGGTCAATCCCGACCAGCGCATGCAGCAGGACGCGAGCCATCTTTCCGACCTGTCGACGGATCTTGGCGTTGGCCTGCTGCAATCCCTAATCCTGCTCGCCTCCTTCGTCGGCGTGTTGTGGGAGCTGTCCTCGGGCTTCGTCTTCCATGTCGGCGGGACATCGCTCGCCATACCGGGCTACATGGTGTGGGCGGCCATCCTCTATGCCGGAACGGCTTCCTGGCTGAGCTGGCTGGTCGGACGGCCACTGATCCACCTCAACAGCGACCGCTACACACGCGAGGCGGAGCTGCGTTCCTCGATGGTGCGCGTCAACGAGAACATCGATGCCATCGCGCTCGCCCGAAGCGAGCCCGATGCCAGGCGGCGGCTGGAAACCGACCTGGGCACCGTGCTCGGCGCCATGCGACGCATCTATAACGCCCAGATCAATCTCGCCTGGGTGACGGACACCTATGGCTGGATCACCGTGGTGGCTCCCATCCTGGTCGCTTCGCCGGTCTATTTCGCGGGCGATATCAGCTTCGGCGGACTGATGATGGCGGTCGGCGCCTTCAATCAGGTCCATTCTTCATTGCGTTGGTTCATCAACAATATCGGCAGCATCGCCGATTGGCGCGCGACGCTGATGCGCGTCGCCGATTTCCGCATTGCGCTGGATGAGACCGATGTGCTGCACGGCCAGGAAAGGCGCATCGAATTCGGCGAGAATGCAAACGGCAAGCTGACCTTCGAGAAACTCGAAGTGGCCTCGCCGGAGGGCTGCACGAGGCTCGCCGACCAGCATGTCGAGATCCACGCCGGCGAACGCGTCATGCTCACCGGCGAGCCTGGCGCGGGCAAGACGCTGTTCTTTCGCGCCATTGCCGGCCTGTGGCCGTGGGGGAGCGGGCGCATCGGCATGCCGGCGGGAGAGACGCCCATCTTCGTGCCGCGCACGCCTTACTTCCCAACCGCCACGCTGCGCGAAGTGCTCGACCGCGTGGACGGGGTTGCGCCGGCAAGCGATGCCGATATCTCAGCCGTGCTGGCCGAGATCGGCCTGGAACACCTGTCGTCGTCGCTCGGCCGCAGCGCGCGCTGGGAGCATGAACTGGCCGACGACGAACTGCGCCTGCTGGCCTTTGCCCGCCTCGTGCTGCGGCAGCCGAAATGGGTGATCATCGATGAGGCTCTCGATGCCTTCGACGGACCGACACTGCGGCGGGTGTTGTCGATGCTGGAGAAGCGGCTGGCCGGGGCGACGATCCTCAATATAGGCCGCGGCCAGCACAACAATCAATTCTTCCCGCGCGCACTGACCATCGTGAAGGCGTCCGGCGTGCCGGCCCTGAAGCCCGCGCGTATAAGGGCAGGCGCGATCGAGCCGCCGCCGGCCGCTCCTCGCCGCAAGGCATAGCGCTTCCGGCATCTATTCGGACCAGCCCGCGCCACGCCACGCGGCAGCTTTATTTCGCCGTGATCGCGAGGGAAGATCGCACCGGAAACATAGCTTGAGCCGGCCATGCTTGATGCTCTCAGCCTGCTTGCCTGCCTGGCCTGCACCGAGGCCGCCGTGACTGCGCCTGCGCCGGACAGCCTGGCCGTTGACGTCGAATTGGTGCTGGCGGTCGATATCTCATTGTCGATGGACGAGAAGGAGTTCGCCCTGCAGCGCGCCGGCTATGTGGAGGCGCTGCGTCATCCCGACTTCGTCAAGGCGGTCCGCGCCGGGAACGCCGGTCGCATCGCGCTCACCTATTTCGAATGGGCCGGCACCGTGCGCGACGACGCGCTCATCGGCTGGCAGGTCATCGACGGCGCCGAGAGCGCCAACGCCTTTGCCGACAAGATAGCGGCCCGTCCGTTCCGCAGCTTCCGCGGCACGTCGATCTCCGGCGCGCTCGCCTTCGGCGCGGGGCTCTTCGACCGCACCGCTTACGAAAGCGAACGCAGCGTCATCGATATTTCCGGTGACGGACCAAACAATATCGGGCTGCCCGTCACCGCCACGCGGGATGCGGCAAACGCCAGAGGCATCGTCATCAACGGCCTGCCGATCCTGATCAATCCATCGCCCACCTTCAGCCATCTCGACCGGTATTACGCCCAGTGCGTCACCGGCGGGCCGGGCTCCTTCGTGCTGCCGATTTATACAGCCGCCGAATTCTCGACGGCGATCCGGCGCAAGTTGATCCTCGAAGTGAGCGGCGTTCAGAACGAGACCAGGATCATTCCCGCCGAAGCCGAGGCTCCGATCGACTGCCTGCAAGGCGAACGCGACAGACGGTTCTTGTCGGATCCGTATTTCCCGGAGCTCGATCGCTGAGCCTTCGCCGGGCTATGCGTCCCAACCTGCTGATGACCTTCGTCGCAGAGATCAGCCTGCAGCTCGACTTCGCCCGAAAAGGGGGTGTCATAGCCACCTCCGGGATGGCCCCTATCGCTTCAACAAGAACACCGCTTGCTGGCCGAAGAAGTTCCAGAACCACCATGGCATCGACAGGCCGATCTTCTGGCCGTTGGCGTCGAGCGCGGTCGCCCTTTCCACGGTCGCGCCAAGCTCCTCGCACAGATTGACGAAGTCGCGGATGGTGCAGAAGTGGATGTTCGGCGTGTCGTACCAGGAATAGGGCAGGTCCTTGGTCACCGGCATGCGGCCCCTGACGAACAGCGACAGGCGCACCCGCCAGTGGCCGAAATTGGGGAAGGAAACGATGGCGTGTTCGCCGATCCTGAGCAGTTCGTCGAGAACGAGCTTCGGGTTGCGGGTCGCCTGCAAGGTCTGCGACAGGACGACGAAATCAAAACCCTTGTCGGGATAGAATTCGAGATCCTTGTCGGCGTCGCCCTGAACGACGGAAAGGCCGCGCGCCACGCATTCGTTGACACCGCGCTGCGACAGCTCCAGTCCGCGGCCGTCGATCTGCTTGGTTTCCTGCAAAAGCTCGAGCAGCGAGCCGTCGCCGGAGCCGACGTCCAGCACCCGCGATTGCGGCGGGATCAGACCGGCGATCACCTCGAGATCGACGCGCTGGGCGCGGTTGACGCTCATGGCTTGCCCCTTGTCGTGGTGCGTGACCCTTGATGGACAGGTCTGCAATTTTGCGGGGTCATGCACCGAGCCCTCTCGCTCGCGCGGCCGAGCCGATGAAGCCATTGATGGCGGCGAACAGTTCCGGCTCGTCGAGCAGGAAGGCGTCGTGCCCGCGATCGGTCTCGATCTCGACGAAGGACACCGACGCGCCGGCGGCATTCAGCGCATGGACGATCGAGCGGCTCTCCTCGGTCGGGAACAGCCAATCCGAGGTGAACGACACCAGGCAGAAGCGGGTCTTGGTGCCGGCAAAAGCATCGGCCAGCCTGCCGCCGTGGTCGGCGGCGAGGTCGAAATAGTCCATGGACCGCGTCATATAGAGATAGGAATTGGCGTCGAAGCGGTCGACGAAAGTCATGCCCTGGTGACGCAGATAGCTCTCGATCTGGAAATCGGCGTCGAAGCCGAAGGTCAGCGCTTCGCGGTCCTGCAGGTTGCGGCCGAACTTCCGGTGCAGGGCGGCTTCCGACAGGTAGGTGATGTGGGCCGCCATGCGCGCCACGGCGAGCCCCTTTTCCGGGCGTTTGCCGTGGTCGAAATACTTGCCGCCATGCCATTCGGGGTCGGCCATCACGGCCTGCCGGCCAACCTCGTGGAAAGCGATGTTCTGCGAGGAATGACGCGCGCCGGTGGCGATCGGCAGCGCCGAGAAAACACGCTCCGGATAGCTCGACGCCCATTGCAGCACCTGCATGCCGCCCATCGACCCGCCGAGCACGCAAAACAGTTTTTCGATGCCGAAATGGTCGATCAGCATCTGCTGGGCACGCACCATGTCGCGGATGGTGATGACCGGAAGGTCGAGCCCATAGGGCTTGCCAGTAGCGGGATTGGTGGATGCCGGGCCGGTGGAACCGAGGCAGCCGCCGATGACGTTTGAGCAGATGACGAAGAAGCGGTTGGTGTCGATGATCTTGCCGGGGCCGATCAGCACTTCCCACCAACCCGGCTTGCCGGTCACTGGATTGGTGCTGGCCACATGCTGGTCGCCGGTCAATGCGTGGCAGACGAGAATGGCGTTGGAACGGGCGTCATTCAGCGTGCCGTAGGTCTGGTAGGCGATCTGGAACGGCGACAGCAGCGTGCCGGCGTCGAGCTTGAGCGGCTTGTCGGCGCCGAAGCGCACGACCGGGCTCGACGGTTGGTCTGCCTCGTTGTTGGTTCTGCCAGCGCGCTGAGCGGCCATCTCGTCTCTCTTGCTGCACCCTCGCCTTTGCGGAAATTGCTACCGATGTCCGCGCCGCCGATGCGTTCGTCCGGCCGGCCGCGGACAATAAAAAACCGGCAATGCCTTCGCAAAGCCGGTTACGTCGCGCAAACGGCCCTTTAGCGAATTGTTTAACGTGGCTGCAAGCCGACCGGCCAAATCACCACGGAACTGTCGCTGCCCTTCTAGAACTCACCTGCCTCGCCGTCAATGCCGCCTGCTGGCACCACTGCCACCTCTCGACATTGCCGGCCATGGCTTGTATTTCCGCAGCGGCTTCCAGGATGGAGGCGTTCTCGACGGATTTTGCGATATGAGCCAGACCTCGGACAAGACACGTCCAACCCCGCGCGCGGGCATCATGGACATCCAGGCCTATGTGCCGGGCAAGAGCTCGGCCCCCGCCGGGGTGGACAAGGTCCACAAGCTGTCGTCGAACGAGAACCCGCTCGGCCCCTCGCCGAAGGCAATCGAGGCCGCGCGCGAGGTCGCCGCCAAGCTCGACGTCTATCCCGACGGCACCGCCCGGCGCCTGCGCGAAGCAATCGCCGAGGTGCATGGTCTGAACGCACAGAACATCATCTGTTCCAACGGCTCCGACGAGATCCTCGGCCTCATGGCGCAGACTTATCTCGCCCCCGGCGACGAGGCCATATTCACCGAACACGCCTTCATGGTCTACAAAATCTACATCCAGTCGGCGGGGGCGACGCCTGTCGCGGTCAAGGAGACCGAGGAGCGCGCCGACATCGATGCGATCCTGGCGGCCGTCACGCCACGTACGAAGATCGTGTTCCTCGCCAATCCCAACAATCCAACCGGCACTTACGTGCCGTTCCAGGAGGTGCGCCGCCTGCATGCCGGCCTGCCGAAGAACGTGCTTCTGGTGCTCGATGCCGCCTATGCCGAATATGTCAGGCGCAACGACTATGAGGCCGGCATCGAGCTCGCGGGCAGCTCTCAGAACGTGGTCATGACCCGCACCTTCTCCAAGATCGGACTTGGCGGGGCGCGGATCGGATGGATGTATGGGCCGATGCACATCGTCGACGCGATCAACCGCATACGCGGTCCCTTCAACGTCAATGCGACGGCGATCGAGGCCGGCATCGCCGCCGTCCGCGACCGCACCCATATCGAGCGCAGCGTCGCGCATAACGAGACCTGGCTGGCCTGGCTGAGCGAACAGATGACCGGGCTCGGGTTGCGGGTGACGCCGAGCGTCGGCAATTTCCTCCTCATTCATTTTCCCGACGACGGCAAGCATTCGGCCGCGGCGGCGGACGATTATCTCACCCAGCGCGGCTACATACTGCGGCGTGTTTCGGGCTATGGCTTTCCCAACGCACTGCGTATGACGGTCGGCACCGAAGAGGCCAATCGCGGCGTTGTCGCGGCACTCACGACATTCCTGAAAAGCTAGAACGCCATGGCATCACCGATGTTCGAAAAGATCGCGCTGGTCGGCATCGGCCTGATCGGCTCGTCGCTGGCCCGCGTCATCCGCCGCGAGGGCCTGGCCGGCCATGTCGCCATCTCGACGCGCAGCGCCGCAACGCTGGCGCGGGCGCAAGAGCTTGGGCTGGGCTCCTCCTACGCCATAGATGCCAAGGAAGCGGTCCGCGATGCCGACCTGGTTATCGTCTCGGTGCCGGTCGGCTCGTCCGGCGCGGTGGCGCAAGAGATCGCGCCGGCGCTGAAGAGGGGCGCCATCGTCACCGATGTCGGCTCGACCAAGGCTTCCGTGATCGCACAGATGCAGCCGCATATACCCGGTGGGGTGCATTTCATTCCCGGCCATCCGCTGGCCGGCACGGAGAAATCTGGGCCCGATGCCGGTTTCGCCGATCTGTTCGACAACCGCTGGTGCATTTTCACCCCGCTGCCGGACACGGATCCGGACGCGCTGGAAAGGCTTTCCGAATTCTGGCGCCGTTGTGGCGCCAACATCGACACGATGGATCCGCAGCATCACGACATGACACTGGCCATCGTCTCGCATTTGCCGCACATCATCGCCTACAACATCGTCGGCACCGCCGATGATCTGGAATCGGTGACCAAGACGGAAGTCATCAAATATTCCGCTTCCGGTTTCCGCGACTTTACGCGCCTCGCCGCCTCCGATCCGACCATGTGGCGGGACGTGTGCCTGCACAACAAGGACGCGATCCTGGAAATGCTGGCGCGGTTCTCGGAGGATCTGGCTTTTCTGCAGCGGGCGATCCGCTGGGGCGACGGCGACAAGCTGTTCGACCTGTTCACCCGCACCCGCGCCGTGCGACGCTCGATCATCGAGGCCGGCCAGGACATCGACGTGCCGGATTTCGGCCGCCAGGCGGTCGAGCATCCAGCGAAGAACTAGGCTCCTTCAGGCCAGGTCGCCGCCATCATCGCCAGTGTCTCGGCACGATCGGGCGCGCCCAGCCTGCCGCCGAAGCGCTGGCATTTGAGCGCTGCGGCCGCGCTGGCAAAGCGTAGCGCCTGCTCGATCGGCATGGCTTGCGCCAATCCGGCTGCGAATGCGCCATGAAAGACGTCGCCGGCTGCCAGCGTATCCACCACCTTGACCTTTGGCGCAGCGACGTGGCGTACGCAACCGGCCTGCCTGTCATGCCACCAGGTTCCAGCCCCGCCGGCGGTTACCGCGACGAAAGCGTCGGTGCACGAGGCAAGGTCGGCGCATGCGGTCTGCGGGTCCAGCGCCTGGCCGCAGACGATGCGCGCCGCCGGTTCGGAGGCGACGATGTGCGAGGCGAGCGGCAACAGCCGCTCCAGCACTGCCAATGGCGCGGTGTCGGCATCGAGGATCCCGGGGCGGCGGGCAGCGCGCGCAGCGCTGAGGGCCAGCGCTGCCGCACCCGGCCAGCGCACATCGACCAACACGGCATCGAAAGCGGTGAGATCGGCGACCGGCAAGCCGTCGGGATCGGCCTGGGCGCGCTGATCGTAGAAAGGCACGATGATGCGCTCGCCATGGCCATCGACGAGGATCGCGGCCAGCGCCGAGGACGCTCCGGCGACGCGACGGACGAGGCTGCAATCAACGCCCTCCGCCTCGATGCCCGATATCAGCTGGTCGCCGACCTGATCATCGCCGGCGCTCGCCCAAAGCCACACTTCGGCGCCCAGCCGGCGTGCGGCGCAGGCGGCACTCGTGGCCATGCCGGAAGCGATCTGGACGCCATCGGCGGCCATGAACTTGCCCTGATGGACGGGAAGCGCTTCGACGCGGAGAATGGTGTCGAGCGTCAGCGCGCCGACGCTCAGGAGTTTTGCCGGTCTGTCCATTGGGGATGCTTAGTCGACCGGCTTGATCTTGCCCAGCGGGATAAAGCCGAGCGAGGCCTTGCCCTTGACCACCTTGAGCGGCATCGACGGTTCGTTGCCGAGCAGTGCCAGGGCGGCAAAGCCTTGTTCGATCTGGTTCTTCTGTTCGGGTACGGCGGCCCCGAGAATGGCGGCCACGGCTTTCGGGTCTTTTAGTCTGATCATCAGGTCGGCATCGACCAGGCCCTCGGCGTCGACCGACAGCGGCCCGGAAACGGCGACGTGCGCCGTGCCCGACGACAAATCGAGCCTGCGGATCTCGACGGCCTGGCCGCGCAGGCTTTTCAGTTGCGTGCCGATCAGGGCCAGGCCGTTCTTCAGCGTCGCCTCGCCACTGGCGTCGAGCGGCGGCAGGACGCGGCCCCCGATCGCATCGGGGTCGATCTCCAGATCGCCGAAGCTGCCGATATAGTCGATATCCCTGCCGTTCGGCTGCAGCTGGCCCGCCGCCTTGCCGGCGCTGAACAGTTGCACCGGATCGGTGTCGTCGGCCGGATCGGTCTGGCCGGACAGGCCCTCGGCCGTGAGCGAAATGCGTCGCGGCAGCGGCCATGAGAGCTTGACGTTGGCCTTAAGATCATCCCAGTCGATCCACAGCGGCACCATGCCCGGAACCGAGGTCCTGAGCGGACCGCGCAGGTCCGCGACCGGCGACAGCGGCTGGATGATCTGGGCGACGGCGTTGAAGGAGCCGGCAGAGGCGGCAAGGTTCTTGGCGTCGTCCTGATAAGCAAGATTGTCGCAGGAGACGGCGAAGCTCAGGGGATAACCGCTGACCTGGAGATTGGCGCAGCCGGCCTCGATGCCACTCTTGTTGAGCGTGGCGACCGCCTTGTCGGCTTCGCTCCGGACCCTGTCGGCGAGATAGAACCAGCCGCCGCTGTAGATGGCGAACAGCGCGATGACAAACGCTGCAAGCCAGAACAGGCGGCGGCGATGCTTCGGCTGGCGTTCGTCAGTGGACGTCATGCTGCGGTTCTCGTTCACGCATGGGGGCTGTGGGCGGGCTGTCGATTCTGGCAACGACAATAGGTAGACAGAGATGGACGGAAAAAAACACCGATTCCGGTGTGGTGTTGCCATTCTTACGCAATCAGGCACGGCGATATGGGCGATTTTTGGGTGTTTGGCTATGGTTCGTTGATATGGCGGCCGGGGTTCGCGCATGTCGAGACAAGGCGGGCGCGCCTGCATGGCTATCGTCGCGCGCTGTGCGTCTATTCCTTCGTGCATCGCGGCACGCGGGAACGTCCGGGGCTGGTGCTCGGCCTTGACCGCGGGGGTTCCTGCGTCGGGCTGGCTTTCCGGGTGCCGGGCGAGTTGCGGGACGAGGTCATCGCCTATCTGCGTGAGCGCGAGCTGGTCACCAATGTCTATCTCGAGCGCATGCTCAATGTCCGCCTTGACGGCGGCGGCACGGTCGAGGCCGTGGCCTATATCGTCGACCGCAATCATGAGCAGTATGCCGGTGCGCTCGATGCGGCCCACGCCGCTGATGTGGTGCGCGGCGCTGTCGGCCAATCGGGCAACAATGAGGACTATGTGTCGAGCACGCTGGACCATCTCCGGGCGCTCGGCATCCGCGATCACTGGTTGGAAGACGTGGCCAGGCGGATCGCGCCTTTGTGAAGCGCTGGCTTGCGGAAAAATCCGGCGAGGTCTTTGACCTCGATGCGGCGAGACCTAGGTTAGGCTCCGACTCTCAACGGGCGATAGCCGCCCAATCCCACCAACACGGAGATCAGCCTTGCAGAAACGCCGTCTCGGTCGCACCGACCTTTCCATCGCGCCGCTGGTTCTGGGCGGCAATGTCTTCGGCTGGACCGCCGACGAGAAGACGTCGTTCGACCTGCTCAACCGCTTCGTCGGCGCCGGCCTGAACGCGGTCGACACAGCGGACGCCTATTCGCGCTGGGTGCCCGGCCACGAGGGCGGTGAATCGGAAACCATCATCGGCAAATGGATGAAGGACCGCGGCAACCGCGATAAGGTCGTGGTGATCACCAAAGTGGGCTCAGACATGGGGCAGGGCCACAAGGACCTGTCCGCCGCTTACATCGAAAAGGCCGTCGATGCATCGCTGAAGCGGCTTCAGACCGAGTTCATCGATCTTTATCTGTCGCACTGGCCGGATCCAACCACGCCCTATGAGGAAACCCTCGGCGCCTATGAAAAGCTCCTCGCCAAGGGCAAGATCCGTTATGCCGGCTGCTCGAATCTCGACGCCGGCCAGTTGCGCGCCGCGCTCGACGTGGCAAGCCTGCGCAGCCTGCCGCGCTATGAAGTGCTGCAGCCGGAATACAATCTCTACGACCGCTCGTCGTTCGATGGCCCGCTGCGCGATCTCTGCATGGCGGAGGACATCGGCGTGATCACCTATTTCAGCCTGGCCAAGGGTTTCTTGAGCGGCAAATACCGCAGCGAGGCCGATCTCGGTCAAAGCCCGCGCGGCGGCGGCGTGAAAGATTACCTCAATGCGCGCGGTATGCGCATCCTCGCGGCACTCAACGCGGTGTCCGCCAGGCATTCGGCCAAACAGGCGGAAGTGGCGCTTGCCTGGGTCATTGCCCGGCCGGGCGTCACCGCGCCTATCGCCAGCGCCACCAAGCCTGAACAGATGGACAGCCTGATCAAGGCGGTGTCGCTGGAGCTGAGCGCCGACGACATGGCCGAGCTCGACAAGGCGAGCGGCTGAGCCGTCAGCAGCGCGCACGATCGTCCAAGACGGTCGCCCCGACCTTGCCATACCGTCATTGACGCTTGGCAAGACAGGAGGCGCGGATGGCAGGCCCGCTTTTTTCGCAGCCGGATATGTGGCGTCAGCTCGTTGCGCTGATGCTTGCCGCTACGGCCGTCATGGGCAGCCCGGGACCGGCGACGATAAGCGTCACCGCCGTCGGCGCGGCGTTCGGCCTGCGCCGTTCCCTGAGCTACGCCTTGGGGGTCATCCTGGGCACGATCACCGTGCTTCTGGTCGTGGCAAGCGGGGTGAGCGCCATGCTTGCCGCGATGCCGCGGCTCGCGCCGCTGCTTGTCGCGGCGTCGGCTGCCTATATCCTCTATCTCGCGTTCAAGATTGCCAGCGCGCCGCCCCTGGCGGCGGATGCCGGCGAGGCCGCGCGACCGACATTCACCGGCGGGTTCCTGCTGGCGGTGGCCAACCCGAAGGCTTATGTGGCCATCGCCGCGGTGTTCGCCGGCGCGTCCGCGGATTCGGGCGCCGGCGCCATCGGCACCGGGCCGAAGCTGACCGCTCTCGCATGCATGATCGTCGCCATCCATGCCGTGTGGCTGCTTGCGGGCGCTGCTTTCGCGCGCTTTCTTCGCAGGCCGGTGGCTTCGCGCATCATCAATCTGGTCTTTGCCGCGACGCTGGTGCTGACGACCGCACTGGCTGTGTTCGCTTGAACGTTGCGCGAGCCGCCATCGGCGCGCCGAAGGCCGCACTTCAGGCTTTGGCGCCGAGTTCCCGCAGCCGCTTGACCGCCGTCGGCGGCAAGGCGGGCGGATTGGGTGCACGGGACGCGTCGATGAGGAACTGGTCGCAGGCGGTTTCGGTTTCGCCGATCAGCCGCCGCATGAATTCCTCCTTGTCCAGGCCCGGCGGGATCGGCGGCAGGAAGCGCGCCTTGATGGTGCCGGGATAGCGCAGGAACTTGCGGCGCGGCCAATAGAGGCCGGCAACATGGGCGACCGGCACCACGGGAATGCCGAGCTGCGCATAGATTTCGACGATGCCGTATTTGTAGGCGGGTTCGTCGCCGGGCGCGCGGCGGGTGCCTTCGGGATAGATGATGAGCTGCCGCGGGTTGCGCGCGATTTCTTCCTTGGTCGCCGCAACCACCGCCTTCAGCGCCTTGGAGCGGCTGCCGCGGTCGACCGGGATCATGCGCATTTTCAGGATGTACCAGCCGAAGAACGGAATCCAGGTCAGCTCGCGCTTCAGAATGTAGAGTGGATCCTGGAGATAGGGGAAGAAGGCGATCGCGTCCCAGAAGGACTGGTGCTTGGGCGCCAGGATGAAGGAACCTTCGGGCAGATTTTCCACCCCGGTGATGTCGCTCTTGGTCCCGGCGATCTTGTCGTAGAGCCACATCGAGGTGCGCGACCAGAACTTCGGCACGAACCAGGCGCGATGGCGCGGCGACAGGAAATAATAGGGAGTCCAGAGGATCATCTGGACGATCAGATTGATGTAGAAGACGAAGTTGAACGCCAGCGATCGGACTTGGAGCATTGGGGGAGGCCCGGTAAGGAGGTGTGCGTTGGTTACACCAAGCGGGCGCAAAAAGGAAATGGCCGAAGATGCCCCCGAACGGCGCCGAAAGACATTTCGGCTTCGCCCACGGCCCAGCCCCGCTACATCAGCCGCGCCAGCCTTTCTTTCAGGCGCGGGGCGGCGAAGTCAAGAAATGCGCGCAGCTTGACCGGCAGCAAGCCGTGGCCTGCGTGCACCAGGCTTACCGGCCAGGGTTCCGGTTCGAACTCCCGCAGCAGCACGCGCAGCGCGCCTGACCGCACCGCCGCGTCGACCTGGTAGGACAGCACCCTCGTCAGCCCGACGCCGGCGAGCGCGGCATCGATCGCAGCTTCGGCGGTGTTGACCTGAAGCCGCGAGCGGACCCGAATCGGCATCTCGGCCTTCCCGACGGTGAAGCTCCATGTCGAGAGCGCGCCCGGCCCTTCGAAGGTAATGCAGCTGTGGGACTCGAGGTCCGCAAGCGCCGTCGGGGCGCCGCGTTCGGCCAGATAGCCGGGGCTCGCGCAAACGACACGGCGGATCGTACCGATCCGCATGGCGACAAAACTGGAGTCGGGAAGCCGGCCGATGCGGATGGCGAGGTCGAAATGGTCCTCAACCAACTGGGTTATGCGGTCGGCCAGCGTCAGGCGGATGTCTACGTCGGGATAGGCGGCGAGGAAGCCGGTCACGACCGGCAGCACATGCAGGCGGCCGAAGACGACCGGCGCGGTGATGGCCAGTTCGCCCGTCGGGGCGCTGTATTCGCCGGCCGCCATGCGCTCGGCCTCGCCGACCTCGCCCAGGATGCGGCGGCAGGCGGCAAGATACGCCTGGCCCGCATCGGTCAGCGTCAGCCGGCGTGTCGAGCGGTTCAGAAGGCGGGTCTTGAGATGTCGTTCCAGGTCGGAAACCTTGCGGCTGACCGTCGCCAGCGGAATGCGAAAACGGCGCGCGGCTGCAGACAGGCTGCCGGCCTCCGCCGCGGCGACAAAGAGCGACATGGCTTCGAGCCGGTCCATCGATTCTTCCGGAAATTGGAAGGATAGATTACAAATATGGCATCTACATCTGTCTGATGGAAGCCTCCATATTGGCCGTGACGCAGACGACCCGGGTCAAGAAGGAATTGTCATGTCGCAAGAGCGCCCGCCGCTGCCGCCATTCACCGCGGAAACCGCCGCGCAGAAGGCGCGCATGGCCGAGGATGCCTGGAACTCGCGCGATCCAGCCCGTGTCGCGCTTGCCTATACGGTAGACAGCCGCTGGCGCAATCGCGCCGAGTTCCTGCAAGGCCGCGATGCCATCCAGGCTTTCCTGACGCGCAAATGGAGCCGGGAACTCGACTACCGGCTGATCAAGGAGGTCTGGGCTTTCCATGGCAACCGTATCGCGGTGCGTTTCGCCTATGAGTGGCATGACGACAGCGGCTCGTGGTTCCGCAGCTATGGCAACGAGAACTGGGAATTCGACGAACATGGGCTGATGCGGCTGCGCATCGCCAGCATCAACGACCTGCCGATCGGCGCTGCCGACCGTAAATATCACTGGCCGCTCGGCCGACGGCCGGACGACCATCCGTCGCTGTCTGAACTCGGGCTTTAACCTCTCCGGGTAAGAAAGGCTATCGATGGACGCGCATGCTTTTACCAGCGACGTCGCTTTCACGCCGACCGTCAAGGCGATCCAGGCCCGCAAGGGCTCTCGCCAGGCCTATTCCCGGGTCGAGGAGCGCGGTGGCTGGCAGTCGGTGATTACATCGGACCTTGCGGCCTTCATCGAGATGCAGACCAGCGTCTTCCTGTCGACGGCCAACGGTGTTGGCCAGCCCTATATCCAGCATCGCGGCGGGCCGGCCGGCTTCCTCAAGGTGCTCGATGAAAAGACGGTCGGCTTCGCCGATTTCGCCGGCAACAGACAGTTCATCACCCAGGGCAATCTCGCCGACAATCCGCAGGCCTTCCTGTTCCTCATCGACTATGCCCATCGCCGGCGTGTCAAGATCTGGGGCACGGCGCGTGTGGTGGAAGGCGACGCCGAGCTGATGGCGAGGCTGATGCCGCGGGATTATGCGGCACGGCCCGAACAGGTCATCCTGTTCACCGTGGCGACTTGGGATGCCAATTGTCCGCAGCACATTCCTCAGCGTTTCGAGGCCGCCGACGTGGCGGCGGCGCTGGCCGAACGGGACAGGCGGATCGAACGGCTCGAACAGGAAGTCGCTCGCCTGCGGCAGGCGCCGGGATCCGTCGTCACCAAATGACGAGCAGGTTCAGCTGCCGGCGGCGATCTCGGCCAACGCGATGCCGTCCGGCGTCGGCTTCACCGGAACGATGCCGCGCGCCAATGCCAGCAGATATTTATTGTATTCGGTGAACAGCACGCGCAGCGCCCGCGGCTTGGTCAGCCAGCCGCCATTGTCGAGATTGCTGTTGACCACCGGATAGGGTTCGAGCTTGGCCTTGTGCAGCAGCCGGCCCATTTCCAGCAGGCTGCGCGGCATGTGGTAATTGTTGGTGACGAGGATCACCGTGCCATAGGCATGGCTCTCGACCCATTTGGCGCTTTCCTCGGCATTGCCGATCGTGTCGAGCGCGGCGCGATCGATGTCGACGCAGCAGGAAAACAGCCTGATGTCACCGCCGGTCGCGGCCTGAAGCTGACGCCGGCTGGCGGAGGGATGCACACCGCTGATCAAAAGCCGCGCGCCCTTGCCGGACGCCAGCAGTTCCATCGCCGCATCGAGGCGCGATTGGCCGCCGGTCAACACGATGATCGCGTCGGCCTTGGCCGGGTTGGCAGGGGTGGTCAGATGGCTGACGGTGTTGGCGAACCAGCCGAAGCCGCCGGCAAACAGGGCGACCAGGGCAAGCAAGGCGAAAGAAGAAACGCGCAGCACGGCCGAAACCCGGCCGCGTCCATGCGGAAGCGCCGCCAACGCCGGCATCGGTCCAACGGTACTGGTCGAGTCCCGCACCTCCATCATGGCATGGTTAATCCCGAAATGCGGCCTTTGGTAGGTAAAAATCGCAATTTGCGTTACGGCGGTTCTTCATGCGTGATCGATCCTGGTCATTCGACGTTGTCATGCTTCAGGCTGGCGGACGTCGATGTCGCTGAGATAGGCGACGACGGTGGCGTGCGAGGTTGCAGCCGTCAGCCCGCCGATAATCAGCACCATCAGCACGACACCGAGATAGCCGGCCGAGCCGATGGCGAAGTTGCCGAATAGCGCAGTCGCCTGGTCGGCCTGCGGGGTCGCCATGTTGCGCGAGGACCACCAGGAAAAGACGATGAAGACGGCGACCGCGGCGGCTCCGCCGGCGGCCGCGCCCTTCATGCCGGTGATCAGGAAATGGCGGCGGAACTCGCGGGCGATGAAACGCGCTTCGGCGCCGACGAAATGCAGCACCTCGATGATGTGGCCGTTGCCGGCCATGGCGCCGCGCGTGGCGAACACCACGGTCAGCACCGTCGCCGAGAGCATCAGCGCCAGCACCGCGATACCGATGGTCACCGTGGTGCGGGCCATGGCCACCAGCCGGTCCACCCAGGTGCGGTGATCGTCAAGCGATGCGCTCGGCAGCTTCGGCGTGATCGCGGCGCGCATGGCGGCGAAATCGGGCGGGTTGCTCTCGTCGATGGTGACGATGATCAGCCGCGGCACCGGCAGTTCGTCGATGTTGAGGCCCGAACCCAGCCACGGCTCCAGCAATCTGGCGGTGGCGTCGCGGTCGATGATCCTGGTCGCCTTCACGCCGGGGAATTCGCCGGCGATCTGCGAGGCCTGGGCAAGGGCTGCCTCCATGTCGAGGCCGTCGACCGGCTTGATCTGGATCGTCGCCTCTCGCGAGATCTGGTTTTCCCAGACCGAGGCGGTGTCGCGCACCAGGGTAACCGCGCCGAAGGTCAGGCAGGACAGGAAGGTCATGATGGCGATGACCAGCACCAGGGCGCGGCCGGCGATGTTCTGCGCCGGCACGATGGGCGCCATCTTGCGCTGGACGCGCGGCCTTGGCGCGGCCGCTTCGTCGGCCTGTGCGTCGAGGTGTTCGGCGGAAAGCTCAGTCATAGATATCAAGCCTCCCGCCGGCCAGGATCATGCGGCGCGCATCGACCTGCTCCATCAGGCCGAGATCGTGGGTCGCGATCACCACGGCGGTGCCCAGGCGGTTGAGTTCGATGAAGAGCCTGAGCAGGCGTCGCGCCAGCGGCGGATCGACATTGCCGGTCGGCTCGTCGGCCAGCAGGATCTCCGGCTGCTCGATCAGGGCGCGGGCGATCGCGGCTCGCTGCTTCTCGCCGCCCGACAGGACTGGCGGCAGCACATGCATGCGTTCGCCGAGCCCGACCCATTTCAACAGCTCGGTGACGTCGGTGCGGTAGCTCGCTTCCTCGCGCCCGCGCACGCGCAAGGGCAACGCGACATTCTCATACGTGGTCATGTGGTCGAGCAGGCGGAAATCCTGGAACACCACGCCGATGCGGCGCCTGAGATGCGGCAGTTCGGCGCGCGAGATGCGCGAGCGGTCCTTGCCGAAGATGGTGATCAGCCCACGCGTCGGCTTCAGCGACATGAACAGAAGGCGCAGCAACGTCGTCTTGCCGGCGCCCGAAGGCCCGCTCAGGAACTGGAACGAGCGCTCCGGTATGTGCAGGGAGATGTCGCGGAGGATTTCCGGACCCATGCCATAGCGGAGGCCGACATTTTCGAAGCGAATCACTTTCGGCGACCTGAAATTCCTAGAGCGTGATGCCGAAAAGTGTGAGGCGATTTTCGGGCGACATCATGCTCTATCACTCTAATTCGGAGGCGGATTCAGATTTCAGGTCGATTTGACCTGAAATCGGAATCCGTCGGCGGCAAGCCGGCCTGTTCTGGGAAAAGACCATCGGCCGGCATGGTTAACCGGCGGTTAATTAGCGGGTTGTTTCGGCTCGTCACAAGGGCTCCGGTGGGGAAGCGTTAACCATTTGCCTTTACGCAAAAGAAACGAAAAGCGAACGTGCTGCAATGCTGGGGCCATGATGGCTGAGGATCGAACCGCGCGCCCGGTTTCCGGCGAAATCATGACCGACCCGCCGGCAAATGCCGCGCCGGAGCGTATCCTGCGCGCTGGCGCGGCGGATATCGTCGATGCCGACTATGTGGTGGTGCCGCGGGCCATGCCCCATGCCGAAGCCCTTTCACCGCGGCGCGTGATGTCCATGCCATCCCTCGAAGGCATGGACATGCTACGCAAGCCCGAGCCGCCGCCGGTGCGGCCGCCGGCGCCGCGCGGCGGTCCGATCTTCTGGATCGCCGGTGTCGGCGCCGCCTTTGCCGCCTTCTGGATCTCCGGCGGGCATGCACTGGTGCGCCAGGCGCCGCCCGCCGCGGGCGGACCGGGCTCGGCGTTGAGCATTTCAGGGGTGACGTCCCGCGTGGACGCGTCTGGGGCGAACCCCGTGCTGTTCGTCGACGGCGAGGCCGCCAATGACGGTGCAAGTCCGGCGACGCTGCCGCCGCTCGAGATCCGCGTCACCGGCAATGACGGGCGCACAACGCGCTATACTTTGGGGACATCCAGCCGCTCATTGGCGCCAAGTGAAAGATTCGGCTTTGCCAGCCGGCTTGACGTGCCTAGAAACGGCGTAAGGACGGTGTCGGTCACCTTCGCGGAATAGCATGTGCGACAGGTGAGGCCGGCCCGCAAACGGCTGATGTCAGCGCTTCCGGTGCGCGAAGGCCTTTGAAAATCTTGAAGGGACGAAGAATGCCAGTTGTGCGCGGCAAGGACATCGAGGTCCTGTTTTCGGCGTCGGCCATCGCCCGGCGCAATCTCGAACTCGCCAAGGAGATCGCCGGGCACGACTATCACGATCTTCTGGTGATCTCGGTGCTGAAGGGCTCGTTCATCTTCGCCGCAGACCTTATCCGCGCCATGCATGATGTCGGCCTGTCGCCGGAGGTCGAGTTCATCTTCATCTCCAGCTACGGCGCTGGCACCACAAGCGGCGAGGTGAGGGTGCTGCGCGACATCGACAACGAGGTCGCCGGCCGCGACGTGCTTCTGATCGACGACATTCTGGAGTCGGGCAAGACGCTGAGCTTCACCCGCGACCTGATGCTGTCACGCGGCGCCAGAAGCTGCGCCATCGCGGTGCTGCTCGACAAGCGCATGCGCCGCCAGACCACCCTCAATGCCGATTATATCGGATTCGACTGCCCCGACTATTTCGTCGTCGGCTACGGCATGGATGTCGCGCACGCCTTTCGCGAACTGCCGTTCGTCGGCGTCGTCAAAGGCGATGCGTGAGGCAGCGGCAAATACTGAAAAAGGCCTTAACGGCTTCAAGAAAATAACCCATGCCGGAGCGCCGGGCCCTTCAGAAAAAGTCAACGTTTGCTCGCCAAACATGCCGGCCATGGCAAAGCTTCTGATCGTTGAGGACGATGAGTCCGTCCGCACCCTCGCAGCCCGGGCGCTCGAACGCGCCGGACACGCAATCGACATCGCCGCCGACGGCGCGCAAGGACTGGCGCTGATACGCGCCGCGAAGGGCGCCTATGATCTCGTCGTCTCCGACATCCGCATGCCCGAGATGGACGGCATCGAGATGGCGATTGCAGCTTCGGCATTTTTCCCGTCGATGAAGATCCTGCTGATGACCGGCTATGCCGATCAGCGCGAGCGCGCCGAGGAACTGAACGGCATCATCCTCGACGTCGTGCAGAAGCCGTTCACGCTGGCCGAAATCCGTTCACGCGTCGAACGGGCGCTGAGCATTTTCGCCTGATCAGGCGGGATCGGCAGCGACGAGTACGGGGAGCTTGCGCCGTCCGGTGTTGAGCGCAAGCAGGCCGGCGCCGATGATAAGGGCGGCGCCGATCACGGTCGTCGACCGCGGCACTTCGGCGAAGAACAGAAAACCCCACAGCGGCGACCACAGGATGCCGGTGTATTCGAAGGTGGCGACGCGGTTTGCCGGCGCCATCCGGTAGGCCTGCGACAGCAAGATCATGCCGGCGGAGGCGACGAAGCCGCAGGCGGCCATCTTGAGGAAATCCGGCAGCGTCGGCCAGAGCCAGGGCCGCACCAGGAATTCCAGGCTGGGATGGGCGGCATGATTGATGCCGGCAAGCCAGAACAGGCTTGCGACCAGTGCGGCGCCGGCGAGATAGGCACCGTTCTGGTAGAAAGCCATCACAGTCGAAGATTCGGTGTCGCCGATCTTACGCGCCATCAGTTGCGAGAAGCCGTAGAGCACCGCGGAGCCCAGCGACAGCAGCGCCGCCCAGTCGAACAGTCCCGCACCCGGGCGCAGCATCACGACGACGCCAAGCAGCCCGATCAACACGGTCGCCAGCGTCTGCCAGGAGACCCGTTCGCCAAGATAGGGCCCGGCCAGCACCATGATGCAGAGCGGGGCCATGAAATAGAGCGCCACGGCATCGGCCAGGGGCAAGGCGGCGATGGCGAGGTAGTACATGGTGTAGGAGGTGAACTGAATGAAGGCGCGCATGGTCAGCATGCCGAACCGCCGCGACAGGATCGCACGCAGCCCGACATCGGCATGGACGAGCACGATCAGGATCGGCAGGGCGACGACCGCGCGGATGGCCATCACCTCGGTCACGGGGTAGCCGCCCGACACCGCCTTGACCAGCGGGTCCTGCAACGAGAAGACCAACACGCCCAGGCACAGGCTCAGCATGCCGAGCACCATCCGATTGCGCATAAGGATCCCAAGCTCCCGTACCAGGACGCAAGCAAGCTTGCAGCAAGCTAAAAAGAACCCGCCACCGTTTCGGGCAGCGGGCATGAGTGAGGACTGTTGATTGGTCCGTGGCCGAATCCTCAGCCACATATCCAATGGGTGAACCAACTATCATCCCGTGTTTGACATGTTGCAAACGAATTGGAATGATACCAGCAATCAAAATTCCTTATGGCGGACGGGATGCGGCCCACTCTCGACAGCGATCTCCTGCGCACCTTCGTGGCCATTGTCGAAGCAGGCAATTTCACCAAGGCGGCCGAGCAGGCCGGCCGCACCCAATCGGCGGTTTCGATGCAGATGAAGAAGCTCGAAAGCGTCATCGGCGACAGCCTGTTCGAGCGCGGGTCGCGCGGCGTGGCGCTGACGCGGCGCGGCGGCGAGCTGATTGTCAATGCCCGCCGCATCGTCTCGCTGCTCGACGAGACGGCAGCGTCGATGGCGGCGGCGCCGCTCGGCGGGCCGGTGCGGATCGGCATTCCGGAAGAATACGGCCATGCCATCCTGTCGCGCGCGCTCGGCGCGTTCTCGAAGCGGCACACCAAGGTCGAGGTCACCGTGCGCTATGCCCATTCGGGGGCGCAGATAGCGGCGCTTGCCGCCGGCGAACTCGATCTTTGCGTGGTGTTCGAATGGCAGGATCCTTCAGGCGGCGAAGTGCTGATGCATGATCCGACGGTGTGGGTGACATCGATCCTGCATAACATGCATGAGGAGCGTCCGGTGCCGATCGCTCTCTATAACCGGGCCGGCTGGTGCAAGGATTTCGCCATCAAATCGCTCGAGCAGCGCGGGCTCGGCTATCGTGTCGCCTACACCAGCGACACGACCGGCGGCCTGAAGCTTGCCGTCACCTCGGGACTGGCGATCGCACCGATTTCGCGCAGCAACATTCCGGACGGCTGCCGCGAGTTGACGTCCGCCGACGGTTTCGGCGACATCGATTCCTCGAATGTGGTGATGCATCGCAACCCGAATGCGTCGGGCGAGGCGATCGACGGCATGCAAGAGGCGATCCGCGAGGCGTTCGTCAACAGGCAGACTCAGCCGGCCGCATCCTCGTAGAAATGCAGCCGGTTGCCGAACGGATCGGCAACCGACACCTCGCGGGTCTTCCACGGCGTCTTTTCCAGGCCCGGCCTGGCGAAACGGTATGCTCTGCCGATCAGTTCGCGATGCAGGGCGGCGATGTCCTCGACCTTGATGCGCATGGCGATGCCGGGCGCGCCGTCGCCATGGTGTTCGCTCAGATGCAGGATGCAGCCGTCACGGCCGACCGCCATGTAAAGCGGCGCGTTGTCGTCAAAGCGGTGCTCCCACAGCACCTGGAAGCCGAGGAAGCCGACGTAAAACTCGTGGGCCTTGGCAATGTCGAAGATGCGCAGGATGGGCGTCACTGTGCCGAGTTTGGGCATGATGTTGCAGCCGCTCCCAGCGGATGCCGCGGCGGCGATCCCTATTTCAGTTCCAGCAGCCGTTCCAGATAGCTGCGCTCGATATCGGGGCTGAGCGCATTGCCGAGCCGCTTGCGGATCGCTTCCAGGATCTGGCGGGCGCGCTGCACGTCGATCTCGTCCGGCACCTTCACCGAATCGCCGAAATCGGGACCCTGGCTGGCACGCGGCCGGCCGAGCGGATCGCGATCGGCGTTCTGCTGGCGACCGCCTTCCTGGCTGCCGCCTTCGTCGCCCTGCATCGCCTGCATCTGCTTCATCATGTCCTTGGCGCCCTTGCGCAGCGCCTCCAGCGCGCGCCCCTGGTGGCCAACGGCCTGATCACCTTCACCATCGCCCAGGGCCTGCTCGGCATTGCCCATTGATTTGCCGGCCTCGCCAAAGCCTTCATTGGGCTCCATGCCCATGCCCTCGAGCCCCTTCTTCAACTGCTCAAGGTCGTTCTTCAGCTGGCCTTGGCCTTCCTGCAACTGCTTCAGCGCATCGGCGAATTCCTGCGGCGTCATCGGCTTTTGCCCGGCGAGCGGATCGCGGTTCTCGCCTGCGCCCGGTCTGTCCTGATCCTCGCCGCCGCCTTCGCCGAGCTGTTCATCGCGGTTCTGGCCGCGCTGGCGCTCGCCGCGTTGCATCTGGTCCATGCGGAAGGTGTCGTTCATCATCTCCTGCTGGCGCCGCAGGATGTCGCCGAGCTTGTCCATCTGCTGGCGCATCTGGCTGTCCTGCTGGCCACCCTGCTGCTGGCGGCCGGCCTGGAGGTTGTTCATCATGTCCTGCAGCTGCGACAGCAATTGCTGCGCCTTGTCGCGATCGCCGGACTTCGCCAGGTTCTCGATCTGGTCCATCATGCGGTCGATGTCGCTCTGGCGTAGTTCCTGGCCGTTCTGCTGCATCTGCGGGGCGTTGGGATTCTGCTTGGCGCGCTCGGCGAATTCCTGCAGGAACTGGTTCATCGCCTCGCGCAGTTCCTTCATCGCCTTTTCGATCTCCGCGTCGCTGGCGCCGTTCTTGATAGCATCCTGCAACGCCTGCTGCGCCTGGCGCAGCCGCTTCTCGGCAGCCGAGAGATTGCCCTCCTCGATGCCGAGCGCGATTTCCCAGAGATAGGAGACCTCGTTGCGCAACTGGTCGTCGCTGTCGGCCATCTTCAACCGGCTGCGCGCGCTCATGATGGCGAGGTAGTGGGACATGTTGTCGAACGTGTCCTCGGGCCGCAGCGTGATCGCATCCATCAGGTCGAGCACGCGCGGCTTGGCGTTGGCGTCGAGCGCCAGCAGGCGGCGCTGCTCGATAACGGCCCGCGCCAGCGGATTGGAGAACGGCCGCTCCGGCATCACCAATGTCTTGGTTTCGCTGCTCGCCGTATGCCCGGCATCGTCGGTGGCGACCAGCGTCAACTTGATCTCGGCGCCAGCCCAGACGTGCTCGGTCAGGTCCTTCGAGGTCCGGGCGGCATTCGCCTTGCCACCGCGGCGCGGCAGCGTCAGCGGCATGTCAGGCGGACCGTAGAGCGGACGTGCATCGGGCGCCTGCGGATCGGCGAGCGCGAACACGGCCTTGGCGTTGGCGGCGCCATAATCGTCGTCGATCTGGTAGTTGAGCTCGAAAGCGCCGTTGACAGCGCGCTTCGGCTCGCCGACGAAACGGATCTGCGGCGGCTTGTCCGGGATCACCGCGAAGGCCCAACGGCCGAGTTCGTCCTCGCCCGACTTCAGCGTCAGCGTGCCATCGCTCGTCAGCTTGCCGATGAACTGGCGCACTTTGGACTGCGCTGCCGGGCTTGCCGCCGGCTTGGCCGCGGCCGCCTGCGGGTCGGCGGGATCGATGGCGCGCGCATTGCCATCCTTGTCGGCATAGGCAAGCGTCTCCTCGCCCGAGCCGCCGGTGACGCGCAGCGAAACATCACTGCCTTCGGGAACGTGGAAAGCCGGCGCCGCCTGGTTGGCATCCGCGGTCAGGAAAATCGGCGGCTTGCCGGTATAAGCGGGCGGCGTCACCCATGCATCGATGCGCGGCGGCACGGCGTCATGCGCGTCCTGGGCGCTGAACGCGTCGGCTATCCGGCCACCGGTCGGTCCGAAGGAAAAAGCGAAGGCGGTGACGAGCAGAAGCGCCGCCACGGCGCGCAATCCCCAGGGATCGCGTTCCGGCACGCGCGTGCGCGGCACGTCGGCGCCGAGGCTGTCGAGCCTGTCGGCCATGCGCTTCTGGTGCTCGCGCCACAGCGCCTGCGAGAAGCTGCTTTCGCGACCACTCGGCCGGTCCGTCTGGGTCTGGACGGGGTGGTGCAGCAAATGGTTGGCCGCCTCGATGCGGCGGTCGATCTCGGCGCCGCCCGGCATGCGGAAAAAGCGTAGCGGGTAGAGCGCGGCCAGTGTCGCGACGCCGAAGGCGGCGACCAGCCCGATGCGCGCGGCATCGGGCAGGCGCGGGAAAAGCCCTAGCCAGGAAATGCTGAGAAACAGGCTGGCGACGACGAGAAGCGGCAGCAGGAGCGGCCAGCCCCGTTCGACCATCATCGACACCCGCGTCGCCAGCCGGCTGAGCGCCAGGCGCCCGGCGAGACCGCGATCGCTGCTGAAGATCGGTCGTTCCGTCATCGGCCCTTCCACGGGAGCGGGCGGGATGGCCCGAACCTCACGACTCGAAGAATACCCAGCAAACGCGGCGAAGGCGAGGCAGTTCCTGAAAAACGTGAAGGAGAGAAAGGCGCAGCGATCAGAATTTCGCCGGGTTTGCGTTCGCGCCGCAGACCAGGACGGCGAGCCGTTCGCCGGGTGCCGGCGCATAGCGGCCGGACAGGATGGCGCCGAACGCCGCGGCGCCACCGGGTTCCGAGATGATCCGCACCCGGTCCCACAGCGCCTTCTGGGCGGCGACGATGTCGTCGTCGCTGACCAGGATGGAGCGTTCCACGAAGGCCTCGGCGATCGGGAACATCATCTCGCCGACACGTTTGGGCGCCAGGGAATCGGCGGCGATGCCCTCGGCCGGCGCATCGACCGGATGGCCGGCCTCGAGGGCGCGATAGAGTGTCGGCGCGCCCTCGGGTTCTACGGCGACGATGCGGATACGGCCGGCGAACCAGGCGGCGATGCCGCCGATCAGGCCGCCGCCGCCCACGGCGACCAGCAAAGTGTCGATCTCAGGCAGGTCGTTCTCGATTTCCAGCCCGAGCGTGCCTTGCCCGATAAGCGTTTCCTCCTGGTTGAAAGCGTGGATCTGCAAGGCGCCGGTTTGCTCGGCGAAACGTTCGCTGGCGGCCAGCGCCTCGGCATAGCGGGCGCCGCCGACGACCAGCTCGGCGCCGTAGCTGCGAATGCGCTCCAGCTTGGCCGGCGGGCTCACCTCCGGAACGAAGATGGTCGCCCTGTGGCCGAGACGCATGGCGGCATACGCCACCGCCGCTCCATGATTGCCGCCCGAGGCGGCGACGACACCGGCCCCGGGGACCTGCCGCTCGAGAAGATTGGTGAACGCGCCGCGCGCCTTGAACGAACCGGAATGCTGCAGGCATTCGAGTTTGAGATCGACCGCCAGCGGCGGCCGGTTGAAGTCGGCCATGTCGACGCGTAGCACCGGCGTGTGGCGCACATAGCGACGGATGCGCGGTTCCATCATCGCGATGCGTTCGCGCGTTATGGTGTTGCCGTTGGTCATGGCCATCTCCTTGGGATTGACAGCAATTAGTAACTTGGCAAAATGCCTAAATGCAAGAGGTTGACGTGTTCAAGGCGATTGCCAACGAACGAAGGCTGCGGATCCTCGACTGGCTGAAGGATCCGCGCGCGCATTTCCCGGCCCAGGCGGATGGCGATCTGGTCGAGGACGGCGTCTGTGCGCTGCTGATCGCCGAAAAGCTCGGCATTACCCAGGCGACGCTCAGCGAGCACATGCGTGTGCTCACCCAGGCAGGGCTGTTACGGGCCAAGCGCATCAAGCAATGGACATTCTATCGCCGCGACGAGGACAGGATCGCTGAGACAAGAGCGCTCATCCAGAACCGGCTATAGCTAGGACCGCCTTCGGCGGCTTCTATGCAAGCCAGTCGGGGATCGAATCCAGCCCGATCAGTTCGTCATAGGTCTGGCGCGGGCGCACGACGTGGAAACGATCGCCGTCGACCAGCACTTCCGGCACCAGCAGGCGGGTGTTGTAGGTGCCCGCCTGTACCGCGCCATAGGCGCCGGCGGTGGCGATGGCGACCAGGTCGCCGGACTTGAGCCTTGGCAGGTCGCGGTCGAGGCCGAGATAGTCGCCGGTCTCGCAGACCGGGCCGACGATATCGACCGTCATGCGCGGCGCCTCGGCGGGCGGCAGCACCACCGGTCTTATGTCGTGGAAAGCGTCGTAGAGCGTCGGCCGGATCAGGTCGTTCATGGCGGCGTCGACGACGAGGAAATTCTTGGCATCGCCTTCTTTGGCGAAGATCACTTGCGAGACGAGGATACCGGCATTGCCAACGATCAGCCGGCCCGGCTCGAACATCACCTTCAAGCCAAGCTTGGTGACGTGCTTGCGGACGATCTGCGCGTAGGCGTGGGGGAGCGGTGGCGGGTTGTTGTCGACGCGGTAGGGAATGCCGAGACCGCCGCCGAGATCGACATGCTCGATGGCATGGCCGTCGGCGCGCAGCGCGCCGACCAGTTCCACCAAAAGCGCGAAGGCATCGTCGAAGGGTTGCAGCTCGGTGATCTGGCTGCCGATATGGGTGTCGATGCCGGTGACCTTGATGCCCGGCAATTCAGCCGCGCGCGCATAGACCTGACGCGCCTTCTGCCATGGAATGCCGAACTTGTTCTCGGCTTTGCCTGTCGAGATCTTCTTGTGCGTCCTGGCGTCGACATCCGGATTGATGCGCAGCGAGACCGGCGCCACCTTGCCCAGGGCAACGGCGCGCGACGAGAGCAGTTCGAGTTCGGGCTCGGATTCGACGTTGAAGCACAGGATGCCGGCTGCCAGCGCAAAGTCCATCTCACGCGCGGTCTTGCCGACGCCGGAGAACAGGATGTTGCTGGCCGGGATGCCGGCTGCCAGCGCGCGCCGCAACTCGCCTTCCGACACCACGTCGGCTCCGGCGCCGAGCCTGGCCAGGGTTTTGAGCACCGCCTGATTGGAATTCGCCTTCATGGCGTAGCAGACCAGTGCATCGAGCCCGGCAAATGCCTGGACGAAGACGTGGTAGTGCCTGGTCAGCGTGGCCGTCGAATAGCAGTAGAATGGCGTGCCGACGGTTGCGGCGATGTCCGATATCGCCACGTCCTCGGCATGAAGCACGCCGTCGCGGTAGTCGAAATGGTTCACGAGAGTGGTTCCGAAAAGTTGGAGCAGGGTAGGAGCGGGTTTAGCACTCTAAACCGCTCTGACCGGCTCTAGAGCAGCGGGTCGAGAATGAACTTCTTGTCCGCGACCGGTTTTTCCGGTTCCGGCGGCACGGGTTGGTGTGCCTTCTCGGCGTCCTTGCGCGCCTGCACGGCCGCCTCGTAAGGCGTGTCGAGACCGGACCTTCTGCCGCAAGCCGTAACGGCGGCAACCGCCGCAAGCAGCGTCAGTGTTACCAAAATCCTGCTTCCGGTCATCGATCCATCCGTCCGAAACTTTTTTCCGCCGCTGCTTTTAGCCGAGTTCTCGGCGCATTGCACCCTGGATATTGCCGTTGCAATATCGTGGATATTGGCGGTTGCAATATCCGGGATATGGCTGGCCGCAATGTCCGGCATCACGCCTTCGCCAGCCGCTTTTTCCAGTAGCGGATCTGCTTCCTGACTTCCGACGGTGCGGTGCCGCCGAAGGAGGTGCGGCTCTTCACAGAGTTCTGCACGGCCAGCACCGAAAAAATGTCCTTCGTGATGCCGGGGTGGATCGACTGCAAGTCTTCCAGCGCAAGCTTCTCCAGGCTCAGCTTCTTCTCTTCGGCCAGCGCCACCGCCCGTCCCGTGACATGATGCGCTTCCCGGAACGGCAGGCCGAGCGTGCGCACCAGCCAGTCGGCAAGGTCGGTCGCGGTTGCGTGGCCGGAGCCGGCAGCCTTCTTCATCGCCGCCGCGTTCACCGTCATATCGGAGACCATGCCGGTCATCGCCGCCAGCATCAGGTCGAGCGTCTCGGCGGCATCGAACACCGATTCCTTGTCTTCCTGCATGTCCTTGCCATAGGTCAAAGGCATGCCCTTCATCACCGTCAGCAGGCCGACCAGATGGCCGGTGACGCGCCCGGTCTTGCCGCGCACCAGTTCGGCGGCGTCGGGGTTCTTCTTCTGCGGCATGATCGAGGAGCCGGTGGAGAAGCTGTCCGACAGCCTGATGAAGCCGAATTGCGGCGTCGACCAGATGATGATTTCTTCCGCCAGCCGCGACAGATGCGTGGCGCATATGGCCGCCAGTCCCAGGAATTCCAGCGCGAAATCGCGGTCCGAGACGCTGTCCAGCGAATTGCGCATCGGCTCGCGGAAGCCGAGCGCACTGGCGGTCTGGTGGCGGTCGATCGGAAAGCTGGTGCCGGCAAGGGCGGCCGCACCCAGCGGGCTCTCGTCCATGCGTTCGATGGCGTCGCGCACCCGCGACAGGTCGCGCGAAAACATCTCGACATAGGCCATGCAGTGGTGGCCGAATGTCACCGGCTGCGCCGCCTGCATATGGGTGAAGCCCGGCATCACCGTCGCGGCGTGCTGCTCGGCCCGCTCCAGCAACGCACTGATGAGACCCTTCAAGGCCTCGGCGACGCGAAAGCACTCGTCTTTGACCCAGAGCCGGAGGTCCACTGCAACCTGGTCGTTGCGAGAGCGGGCCGTGTGCAGCCGGCCGGCGGCCGGACCGATCAGCTCGGCGAGGCGGGCCTCGACGTTCATGTGGATGTCTTCCAGCCTGGTCGAGAATTCAAACGTGCCCGCCTCGATCTCTTTCAGGATCGTGTTCAGGCCGTGAGCGATTTTCTCTTGATCGGCCGCCGAAATAATGCCCGTTTGCGCCAGCATCGCGCTATGGGCGATCGAACCTCTGATGTCCTGCGCATAGAGTTTGCGGTCGAACGAGATCGATGCGTTGATTGCTTCCATGATCGCGGCCGGACCCGAGGCAAATCGTCCGCCCCACATCTGGTTGCTGGTCTTCTTGTCGCTCATGGCTATAAAACCCGTGCTCGGAGCAGTTTTGAGAACATGGCAGACGGAAACAGATTTTTCCCGGCCCCGCGCCTGATCCTCGCCGCCCTGGTGGCGGGAGCGCTGGCCGGCGCGGTCGCGGTATATGTCAGCGAGAGCCAGTCTGGCAACAACGCCGCGTCGCAAGTCGCCGTCGGCGACAGCAAGGACGATGTCGCCTGCGCCGCCAAGAGCGAACGCGCCAAGAAGATCGCCGCAGCCGCCACCGGCGAGGTCGCGGCGCTCTTGCCAGCCGATCCGCCGCAATCGATGAAGAGCCTCGCCTTCAACGGCCCGGACGGCAAGCCGATGACCATCGCCGACCATGCCGGCAAGACGGTGCTGCTCAATCTGTGGGCGACATGGTGCGCGCCATGCCGCGCCGAAATGCCGGCGCTGGACGCCTTGCAGAAGGAGAAAGGCAGCGATGCGTTCCAGGTCGTCGCCGTCAACGTCGATGCCGGCGACGACGTGAAGCCGAAGAAGTTCCTCAAGGACACCGGCGTCGAGGCGCTCGGCTATTACAGGGATTCGACGATGGCGCTGTTCAACGAACTCAAGACGCGCGGCCTGGCGCTCGGCCTGCCCGTCACCATGCTGATCGACGGCGAAGGCTGCCTGATCGCCCATATGAACGGCCCGGCCGAGTGGTCGGGGCCGGACGCCAAGCGGCTTGTCGAGGCCGCGCTCGGGTCTTGAAGAGGCTGGGACAAGGCTGGGCGCAAGCGCGGCTTGACCACGCAACGGTTCCGCCCAGCCCATCCGCGGCGGCCTGAGCCGACCCGGTCAATTCGTCGAATGCCTGGATCGGCGCCGGCTTGCCGAGATAGTAGTCCAAGCCTCGGCGTCCAGGGACTCACCTTAAGGACATATATGGCGAGCCGTTTGTGCTATCGGCCAGACGAGCCGTTGGTCGGCAGGGGATAGACGCCCTTCAATACTTCGTCGAAGTGATGACTGACCGCCGCATTGCACTCGCAAGCAAGCCACCGCAGGCCGTCGACCTTGCGAACGACGATCCGGGCACGATGGGTCTCAATGAGACCGTGTTCTTTCAGATCGCGTATGACGCGGCTCAAATAGCTCCGGCCGACTCCGAGCATTACGGCGAGCTGTTCTTGTGTCAGCGCCAGATCGGGAGTGCCCGTCCGATCAATGGCGGCCAGCAGCCATTTCGCTGTCCGTTGCTCGATCGAATGCGCGGCATTGCAGGCCACGGACTGGAACATCTGCGCCATCAGGCAGTCCGCGTACCGCGCGAACAGATTCCGTAGCGTCGACGACCTGGACTTCGCCTCTTCAAGGTTAAGCAGGTCGATGCGGAAGAACGAACCTCCCAATTGTACTTCAGCGCGAGCGTAAGCTGGGAGCCTGCCTTGGCTGACAACTCCGCCAATTGCCCCTTCTCGTCCGACCAGAGCCGTCTCGATCGCACGCCCGTCGCTCAGCACGACGAGATAGGAAATCAGGCTGGGACCTCTCGGGAAGTATGCATGGCGAACCGTGTCGCCAGGTTCATAAAGCAGTGTTCCGGTGGGGGCCGACCACTCATCCAGCCAAGGCTCGAGGATTGCCCAATCTGCCGCGGTGAGTGCCCGCAGAAGATTGTTGCCGATCATGCCGGAGTCTATGTGGGCGCGGGCTTCCATTTACACTCCTCCGAACGATCGCTTGCGGCCCATATCCCAATAACCGGAGAAATGTCCACTAGTGCGCAGACGCGCAAAGCGCGAATGTCTAAGAAGTGACAGGGGTGCTGATCCAGGCCCCATCTAGCGCGAGCTGTGGCGCGTCGGCTCCAGGCGAAATGCTAGAAGATCGCCCAAGGCGGACAACAAAGCCCTGCGGTTGAATTGCTGGCGTGTCGCGTAGAGCACGTCGATACTGAACCCGTGCAACCAGCGTGAGATATGAACCCGGAACAACCGCCCGCTTCAGGGGCCCATCCCCTTCTCCGGCTCTACATCGCCGGAGACACGCCCGGTGCTCGTCGGGCACTGGAAAGCCGCCTGAAGATAATCGAGGAGATGAGCGCATCCATTGAAATCCAGATCTTCGATATCCTGGAACATCCTCATGAGGCGGAGCGAGCAGGGATACTAGCAACGCCGACGCTCTCCGACGAATCCGCCGATCCCCCGCGCCGTATGGTGGGCGACATCAGCAATATCGCTCAGGTTCTGGACTATTTCGGTTTTCGCAAGAAGGATGATATTCATGACCGCGACGGATGAGATCTCTATCGACCCGGTTCTTGAACGCGTCAATACAGGGATCGAGGCTTTTGACGACTTGGTGATGGGTGGCTTGCCGCGCGGACGCACCACCATCGTGGGCGGCACGCCCGGTAGCGGCAAGACCGTATTCGCCACGCAGTTCCTGGCGCATGGCATCACCGGTCTCAATGAGGCCGGTGTCTTCGTCACTTTCGAGGAGTCGCCAACCGAGATCGAGGTAAACATGGCGAGCTTCGGCTGGGACATCCGCGGCTGGCGAGCGGCGGACAAGCTTGTTTTCGTCGATGCGAGCCCGCGCGATCAGGACCAGGTGGTTGTGGGCGATTTCGACCTCGCCGGTCTTCTGACCCGCATTCTGCACGCGAGCCGAAGCGCCGGGGCAAAGCGCATCGTGCTCGATTCGGTTACCCAACTTTTCGATCATTTCGTAGCCGAGCAGACGGCAGTGCGCCGCGAACTTCTACGTATTGCGACCGCGCTGAAGAAAGAAGGGCTGACGGTCCTTATGACCGCGGAACGCAACAGTGAATATGGTGAAATCTCCCGTCACCGAATAGAGGAGTTCGTCGCAGACAATGTCGTGATCCTTCGCAATGCCCTTGATCGCGAGCGCCGTCGGCGGACCATAGAAGTCCTGAAAATGCGCGGCAGCCGTCACGTTGAGGGCGAAGTGCCCATAACGCTGGTCGCCGAACAGGGCATCGTAGCTGTGCCTCTGTCATCGTTGCGCCTGGAGCAGCAATCAAGCACGAAACGGGTCACCAGTGGTAATTCCGAACTCGACAAAATGTGCAGCGGCGGGTTCTTTCGCGACAGCGTAACCCTTGTCAGTGGAGCCACAGGCACCGGAAAGACTCTACTTGTCACCAACTTTCTAGCGGGCGGAGTGGCTGCGGGCGAACGCGCCTTGCTCGTCGGCTATGAGGAGAGCCGCGGCCAGCTTTTCCGCAACGCGCGTAGCTGGGGCGTCGATTTCGAAGCGATGGAGGCGGATGGTCGCCTGAAGGTAGTCTGCCTTTATCCGGAAGCGCAGAGTTTGCCGGATCACCTTCTGATGATCCGCGAACTGGTGGCGGAGTTCAAACCCGATCGCATGGCAATCGACAGCTTGTCGGCATTGGAGCGCATCGCGCCAGAAACCGGGTTTCGTGAGTTCTTGATCAGCGTCACCTCCTTCATAAAGAAGCGCGAAATTGCCGGCCTTTGCACCGCTACCAACAAATCGCTTGTCGGAGGCCAGAGCGCTAGCGAGCAGCATATTTCCACACTCACCGATTCGATCATTCTGTTGCGCTACATTCAGCAGGAAGAATTCATGCATCGCGGCATGATGGTGCTGAAAATGCGCGGCAGCGAACACGACAAACAGATACGGCGCTTCACCATCGACAGTGGCGGCATGCATCTTGGAAAGCCCTTTGACAGCGCGCCTGATGTGTTCGGCGACTCCGCCGTGGACAACACGTCGACATGAAGAGCGCCTTGAATACGGCGCAAAACGCCGCCGAAATGCTGGAATCGCCCGGAGATACATCTCCGGCTGGCATCAGCCAGCTCAGCTTTCGCCAGTTGATCGAAAATACCGCCGACGGGATGCTGGTGGTCGATTTGGACGGAACAGTGCTCTATGCCAATCCTGCGGCAGCCGTAATTTTTGGACAGCCGCTTGACGAACTCCTCCACGTTCCGCTCGGCCGTCCGGTCGTCTCCGGAGAGATCGCCGAGATCACCGTTCACCGTTCCGGCCGCAAGCCGGCAGAAGTGGAAATGCGTACGGTCGAGGTTACCTGGGACAGCAGGCCCGCATTGCTTGCCAGCCTGCGCGATGTCTCGGCCCAGCGATCAAGAGAAGAAAACGCACGCCAGTCACAAAAGCTCGAAGCCATTGGACGCCTCGCAGCTGGCATTGTCCATGACTTCAACAACCTACTCGCCGTTTTCGGGTCTGGCCTTCGGCTTCTGGAGAAACAGATCGCTAAATATCCTGCGGATGAGAAAGTCACTCTGCTGGTCGAGGAGATGTTCAGGCGGATCGAAAATGGAGGAGCGCTAACACAGCAACTGCTTGCCTTTTCGCGACGCCAATCCCTGGCCCCGGAACAGATTGATCTCAATGAACGTATCAAGGGGCTGACGACGCTGCTGGAACGGACGTTGGGGAGCGGTATCCGGGTGCAATGCAATCTGGATCCAGCCTTGGACCCTATCCTTATCGATGCCAACCAGCTCGACATCGCCGTTCTTAACCTTGCGGTGAACGCCAGAGATGCAATGAAAGGCAGTGGCACCCTCACGATTGAGACCAGCAATTTTCCAAATGATCTGGAGGATTTGCGTTCAGCGGCGGCTTCATTTGTTCGCGTGACTGTACGCGATACCGGCTGTGGAATGAGCAAGGACACCCTGGCGCGCGTTTTCGAGCCGTTCTTCACAACAAAATCGGAAGGGCAGGGTACGGGACTCGGGCTAAGCCAAGTTTACGGCTTCATCAAGCAATCCGGTGGGCATGTCCGAATCGATAGCGAAATCGGTCAGGGAACAAGCCTGCATCTCTACTTGCCGCGCGCTTCTGGAACCGAGCGGCAGCAGAACTGAGCGGCGGCAGACCCATTCCCGGCCAGCAGACTGATTGGCCGATGTCAAATCCGTCAGGCTGAGCGCGGGACGGGAATTTCCACGCATCGACCGAGCATTAAACCGACGCCTTTTTCAGCGTTGTCATGTCAGTGTTGTCATGTGCTGTTAGACGCCGTCCGTCGGTGAGGTCGCTGACCGTCTCGAGACAGGTCCCTGGTACATCAATTCAAGCAGCAAGCCGCTATGCAATCCTTTTCCGGGTCACTTTCATCCGGAAGTGAACGCTACTTTAGCCGGACATGAAGTGCGCCTGCCCGCAACAAAACCGTTGTCCGCTGCGCGCGAACGACACATAGTGCCATTGCGGGAGTGCCCCTTTCGCCAATGACAAGCAATGAGAACGGGAGACGAAACATGAAGTTCTTTGGCTTCGCGGCCGGTGTCGCCGTGACCCTGCTTTCCACAACCTCCGCCTTCGCCGTCACGCAGATCAGCTGGTGGCACGCCATGACCGGCGCCAACGCAGAGGTCGTCGACAAGATTTCCAAGGATTTCAACGCCAGCCAGGGCGACTACCAGATTGTTCCGGTTTTCAAGGGCACCTATCCCGAAACGCTGAATGCCGGCATCGCCGCCTATCGCGCCGGCCAGTCGCCTGACATCATCCAGGTGTTCGATGTCGGCACCGGCGTGATGATGGCGGCCCGGGACGCGATCAAGCCAGTGGCCGAGGTGCTGACCGGCGCCGGGATGGACTTTGACAAGAGCCAGTATCTGCCAGGCATCGTCGGTTATTATTCGACGCCGGACGGCACCATGCTGTCCTTCCCCTACAACTCCTCCTCGCCGATCCTCTACTACAACAAGGACATCTTCCAGAAGGCGGGGCTCGATGTGAACAACCCACCCAAGACCTGGAACGAGGTGTGGGAGGATGCCAAAAAGATCAAGGCGAGCGGCGCCGCCGCTTGCGGCTACACCTCGACCTGGCTGACCTGGATACACCTGGAAAACTTCGCGGCGTGGAACGATGTGCCGTGGGCCACGCAGCAGAATGGCCTGGCCGGCGGTGATGTCGAACTCAAGATCAACTCGCCGATCTTCGTCAAACATTTCCAGGCGCTTGCCGATCTGGCCAAGGACGGCACCTTCAAATATGGCGGGCGCACCTCCGAAGCCAAGCAGATATTCCTCGCCGGCGAATGCGGCATCTTCACCGAATCCTCGGGCGGCCTAGGCGACATCGTCAAGTCGGGCATGAACTACGGCATTGGCCAGTTGCCCTATGACAGCGACGCCAAGGGCGCGCCGCAGAACACGACGCCGGGCGGCGCCAGCCTTTGGGTCTTCGGCGGCAAGTCCGACGAGGAATACAAAGGCGTCGCGGCCTTCTTCGCCTATCTGTCCAAGACCGATGTGCAGGAATATCTGCACCAGAAATCGGGATACCTGCCGGTGACGCTCGCCGCCTATGAGGCGACGAAAAAGTCCGGCTTCTACGACAAGAATCCCGGTCGCGAGACGCCGATCCTGCAGATGACGGGCAAGGCGCCGACCGACAATTCGAAGGGCGTGCGGTTGCCGAACCTGCCGCAGGTGCGCGACATCCAGAACGAGGAGTTCGAAAAGATGCTTGCCGGCCAGGAAACCGCCCAGCAGGCGCTCGACAATGCGGTCACGCGTGGCAACGCGGCGATCAAGGAAGCACTGGGGAATTAGGGCGCGTCGAGCCTATCGAGTTATAGTCCTTGCTCTACGAGACCCCCCTCTGCCCTGCCGGGCATCTCCCCCTGGAGGGGGGAGACTGGCTGTCGCGACCGTTTTCGGCAATTGTCAAAGCTGGAGAATGGCAGCTGCCGCAGGAACTGCCAATCTTCCTCCAAGAGGGGGAGATGCCCGGCAGGGCAGCGGCGAGCGCCGTAGAGCGCCGCTCGGCTTTCCACGCCGGAGCGGCGCATTGACCCCGCGCGTCGTCTTTCCCAACAAAGTCTTGCCATACCTCCTGGTGGCGCCGCAACTTGCCATCACGCTGGTGTTCTTCTACTGGCCGGCCGGGCAGGCGCTCTACCAGTCGATGCTGAGGCAGGACCCGTTCGGGCTGAGGAGCAGGTTCGTCTGGTTTGCCAATTTCCGCAAGGTGCTTGCCGACCCGGCCTATCTCAACTCGATCAAGGTCACAGTGGTGTTTTCGCTCGCGACCGTGATCGTTGCCATGGGCGTGGCGCTGCTCCTTGCCGTGATGGCGGAAAAGGTGGTGCGCGGCAAAGGCCTCTACCGCACGCTGATGATCTGGCCCTACGCGGTGGCGCCGGCGATTGCAGGCATGCTGTGGCTGTTCCTGTTCAATCCATCGATCGGCTCGCTGTCTTATCTGCTGAGACGTTTGGGCGTCGCCTGGGATCCGCTGCTCAACGGCACCGACGCCATGATCCTTCTGGTGGCGGCGGCCGCCTGGAAGCAGATCAGCTATAATTTCCTGTTCTTCGTCGCCGGGCTGCAGGCGGTGCCGAAAACGCTGATCGAGGCGGCGGCGATCGACGGCGCCGGCGAAACCAAGCGCTTCTGGACCATCGTCTTCCCGCTTTTGGCGCCGACGACGTTTTTCCTTTTGGTCGTCAATACCGTCTATGCGCTGTTCGACACGTTCGGCATCGTCCACGCCGTCACCGGCGGCGGGCCGGGCAAGGCCACCGAGACACTGGTCTACAAGGTCTACAATGACGGCTTCGTCAATCTGATCCTCGGCGATTCGGCGGCGCAGTCGGTCATCCTGATGGTCATCGTCATCGCGCTCACCGCCATCCAGTTCCGCTACGTGGAACGGAAGGTTCATTACGGCTGAGGAGCGCGATGATCGGTCAATCCCCGTTTCGCATTTTCCTTGCACATGCCGTGCTCATCCTCGGCATACTGATCGTGGCCTTTCCGATCTACTACACTTTCGTTGCCTCGACGCAGACGCTGCAAACCATCCTTAGGCCGCCACTGCCTTTCCGGCCGAGCAGCGAGTTCTGGAACAATTACGGCGAGGCGCTGTTCGGCGGCGTCGGCCGCATCGGCGGGCTCGGCGTCGGCAGGCTGCTCCTCAACTCCACGATCATGGCGCTCGGCGTCGCGGTCGGAAAGATATTCATCTCGATCCTGTCGGCCTATGCGATCGTCTTCTTCCGTTTTCCGCTGCGCATGACGTTCTTCTGGCTGATCTTCATCACCCTGATGCTTCCCGTCGAGGTGCGCATCCTGCCGACCTACAAGGTAATGGTCGACCTCGGTATGATCGACACCTATGCCGGACTGATCATCCCGCTGATCGCCTCGGCCACCGCAACGTTGTTGTTCCGCCAGTTCTTCATGACCATCCCGGGCGAGTTGGTCGAGGCGGCGCGCGTCGACGGCGCCGGTCCATGGCGGTTCTTTTTCGATATCCTGTTGCCATTGTCGCGCACAAATATCGCGGCGCTGTTCGTCATTCTTTTCATCTACGGCTGGACCCAGTATCTGTGGCCGCTGCTGGTCACCAACAGCAACGATATGAACACCATCGTCATCGCACTGAAGAAGATGGTCTCCTTCGCCGATGCCGACACCCAATGGCATTTGGTCATGGTCACGGCGATCCTGGCAATCTTGCCGCCAATCCTGGTTGTGGTGCTGATGCAGCGCTGGTTCGTGCGCGGACTGGTCGACACCGAAAAGTGAGAAGCCGATGGCGACGGTCGATCTGAGGGACGTGAAGAAAGTCTATGCCGGCGGCGTCGAAGCCGTGAAGGGCGTCTCCATTGCCATTCCCGACAAGGAACTCTGTGTGCTGGTCGGGCCGTCCGGCTGCGGCAAGTCCACGCTTTTGAGGATGATCGCCGGGCTGGAGACCATTTCTTCCGGTACGGTCGCTATCGACGGCAAGATCGTCAACACGATCGGCCCGACCGAGCGCGACATCGCCATGGTGTTCCAAAACTATGCGCTCTATCCGCATATGAAAGTCTACGACAACATGGCTTACGGGCTACGCAATCGCGGTACGCCCAAGGACGAGATCGACAGCAGGGTTCGTTCGACCGCCAAGGTGCTGGAGCTTTCAGCGCTGCTTGACCGGCGCCCGCGCGAGCTTTCAGGCGGTCAACGCCAGCGCGTCGCCATGGGCCGCGCCATCGTGCGCAATCCGAAAGTCTTCCTGTTCGACGAGCCACTCTCCAATCTCGATGCCAAGCTGCGCGGCCAGATGCGGGTCGAAATCAAGAACTTGCAGCGCTCGCTCGGCGTCACCTCGGTCTACGTCACCCATGACCAGTTGGAAGCGATGACGTTGGCCGACATCCTTGTCGTCATGAATGGCGGATTGGTCGAGCAGGCGGGCGCGCCACTCGACATTTACGAAAAGCCGGCCTCGACGTTCGTCGCCTCTTTCATCGGCGCACCGCCGATGAATCTTCTGTCCCTTTCGGGTCCGGCGCTGACCGGCAGCAAGACGAGCGACTTTGCGCCTGCGAATGCCGTCACGCTTGGCTTCCGCCCCGAGGATGCCGATGTCACTTTCGCGGCCGAGGCACCGTCCGGCGCGCTCGTGCTGCCGACAATGGTGGAGGCGGTCGAGCCGGTGGGAGCGGACAGCTTTCTTCACTGTGCGGCAGGAGGCGACCGCATCGTCGTGCGTGTGGCCGCGCGCGCCACAGCCAAGCCCGGCGACCAGTTGCGCGTCGTGGCCAAGGCCGAGAAACTTCACTGGTTCGATCAGGCTGCAAAGAGGGTCGACTGACGCCAATCTTGCATGCCGATTAGCGAGCCGCGAACCGTCGGCCGGTCAGGCGAATACATGCGCCTGTCCCGACACGGTGAGCCGGACGATCTCACCGACCGCCGGCGCGTCCATGCCGGACTTGCGCAGGATCAGCGGCGTACTGCCGATGGCGGCGGCGTCCGGCGGGTCGGGGCTGTTGAGCAACCGCACCGCGACCGTGCAGGTCGAGCCGGCGAATTCGGATTCCGTTACCTCGCCAAACAGCATGTCCGGCGTGCCGGACATGCCCTCGCGCGATGTCCGCTTCAGTCCGATCTGCTCCGGCCGCAACATGATGCGGGCGACATCGCGGCTGTCCGATGTATCCACGGCGATGCGGCCAAGCGGCGACGTGGCGAAACCACCCGCTATCTTCGCCGGCAGGATGATGGCGTCGCCAAGGAACTCGGCAATCATCCTGTCCTTCGGCTTGAGATAAAGTTCGCGCGGCGTGCCGACCTGCGAGAATCGGCCCTCGCGCATCACAGCGACCTGGCTGGCGAAGGACAGCGCCTCGGCCTGATCGTGCGTCACCAGGATGGTGGTGATGCCGGCGGCTTCGAGCAGTTCCGCCACGGCCTTGCGCATGGAGGCGCGCAGGCCGGTGTCGAGCGCCGAGAACGGTTCGTCGAGCAGCATCAGCCGCGGCTTCATCGCCATGGCGCGGGCGAGCGCCACGCGTTGCTGCTGACCGCCGGAGAGTTCGTGCGGGCGGCGCTTCAGGATCGCCTTGTCCAGCCCTACTATATAGGCCAGTTCGACGATGCGTTCGGAGCGTTTGTCCAGCCTGCGGTCCATCCCGAAACCGATATTGTCGCCAATCGTCAGGTGCGGAAACAGGGCGCCGTCCTGTGCAACCAGGCCAATACCGCGGCGGTGCGCCGGAACGGCGCCGCCGCTGTCGGCCAGCATCTTTCCGTCAAGCACAATGCTGCCCTGGTCGGGCGCCTCGAAACCGGCGATCAGCCGCAGCAAGGTGGTCTTGCCGCAGCCGGACGGCCCGACGATGGCCGTGCGGCTGCCGCTGGCGATGTCGAGATCGATGCCGGCAAGCGCCGCGACCGGGCCGTAATGCTTGTGCAAGCCCCTGAGTTCGAGAAAGCTCATCGTCCAGCCATCCGTTTTGACTGGACATAGAGCAGCCAGGTCAGGGGCAGCGACATCGCCACCATGATGAAGGCGTAAGGTGCCGCCGAAGCGTAGTCGATCTCGCCGCTGTAGGACCAGAACGCCATCGCCAGCGTGCGGGTGCCGTTCGGCGCCAGCATCTGGGTCGCGGTCAGTTCGTTCATGATGCCGAGCGCCACCAGCGCCATGCCGGCGGCGGCACCCGGCGCCGACAGGCGGATCGTCGTCGACCACAATGCATGGAGCGGCGACCGCCCGAGGCTGGACGCGGCGCGCTCGAGCTCGACCGGCGCCTGCGCGATCGACGCCCGCAGGCTGATCAGGGCGCGGGGCAGGAACATCAAGGCATAGGCAACCAGGATGGTGAACAGGGTCTGATAGAGCGGCAGGGCGATGCGCACGGTGATGGTGACCAGCGCCAGTGCGATCACGACCCCGGGCAGCGATCCGACGATGTAGTTGCAGCCCTCCAGCAAGCGCTGCAGAGGCCCCGGCGCGCGGATCGAGATCCAGGCCATCGGCATGGCGGCGACGGTGGCGAGCAGCGCGCCGGCGAGCGCCAGGAACAACGTCTGGCCGAGCGCCAGGCCGATCTCGTCGAGCCGCCAGACCTCGGCGCCGCCGGCGGCAAGCCAGCGTCCGATGGTGACGAACGGTACGCCGAGCGCCAGAAGCGTGGTGGCGGCAAGCAGCAGCAGGCAAGGCACGGTCGCCCGGCCGAGCGGCGCGCGCTGTTGGTGGCGCGCGGCGCCCGAACCGACGCGGGCATAGCGCTCTTCCCCGCGCACCAGCACCTCCAGCCCGAGCAGCACGAAGCAGCAGCTCACCAGCACGCCGGCCAGCATATTCGCGGCCGGCCCGTTGAAGGTCGATTGGAACTGGTCGACGATCGCCGTGGTGAAGGTGTCGAAGCGGATGAAGACGTAAAGGCCGTATTCGGCCAACAGGTGCAGGCCGACCAGCAATGCGCCGCCACAGATGGCAAGCCTGAGCTGCGGCAGCACGACGCGCCAGAACACACGCCAGGGACCAAGGCCGAGTGCGGCCGCGGCGTCTTCGAGCGCCGGATCGAGCCGGCGCAGGGCCGCCGATACCGGCAGGTAAAGGAACGGGAAATACGCTATGACAGAGACAAGCACGCCGGCCCACAAGCCATGTAGCCCGGGCACCATGGTGATCCAGGCATAGCTGTGCACGAAGGCGGGAATGGCGAGCGGCGCCACGCATAGCCAGGCCCACAGCCGGGCGCCGGGCAGGTCGCTGCGTTCGGTCAGCCAGGCCAGCGCCACCGACAGGATGATGGCGATCGGCACGGCGAGCGCGACAAGCAGGACGGTGTTGGCCAGAAGCTCGCCGACACGCGGCCGGAAAACCAGCGCCGAGACGGTTTCCCAACCGGTCTGCACGGCGACCCAGACGATGAAGGCAAGCGGCAGCAGGGCCAGCAGCGAAACGAAGATAGCGGCGGCAACGATCCATGACGCAGCGCGCTGGCGCGCCCTGCGGCGCGTCCTCGGCGGCAGGCCCGGGGTTGCAATGTCGGCCGCGAACTGCATCGGCTCAGACTTCGCGCCCTTGCCGCCCGGCGGCGGCAATCGAAAGACCACGATCATGGTCGGGAATACAGCGTGTCGTCATCGACGAATGCCATCTCGAAAAAACAAAACGCTCCCGCGGAATTCCCGCGGGAGCACGGCCGGTGTCCTTATTAGGACGAACGGCAACTAAAGCAAGCCGGCCGTCGTCATCAGGTCGGTGGCCTTCTTGGAGTTCAGCGTCGCGGCATCGATCTTCGGCGCCTGCAGGTCGGCCAGCGGCACCAGCTTCGGATTGGACTCTGCGCCCTTGCCGACCGCGTATTCGAAGGACGTTCCGTTCTTCAGCACGTCCTGGCCGCCCTTGCCGGTCACCCACTTCAGGAAAGCCTGGGCTTCCTTGGGATGCTTGCTCGAAGCCAGCACGCCACCGCCGGAGGTCGAGACGAAGGCGCCCGGATCCTGGTTCTTGAAATAATGCAGCGCTACGTTCTTGCTGTTTTCGCCGGTCTTGGCCTGATCGCCGAAGTAGTAGTAGTGATAGATCACGCCGCCTTCGATCTCGCCGGCGTTGACCGCTTTCATCACGGTGCTGTTGCCCTTATAGGCGGTGAAATTCTGCTTCATCGCCTTCAGCCAGTCCGCTGTCGCGGCTTCGCCCTTGAGCTGCAGCAGCGCGCTGACGATAGCCTGGAAATCGGCGCCCGACGGCGAGGCGGCCCAGCGGCCTTTCCAGCTCGGATCGGCAAGGTCGAGCAGCGACTTGGGCAACTGGTCGGCCTTGAGCTTGGTGGTATTGTAGGCAAAGACGGTGCTGCGGGCGGCAACGCCGACCCATTTGCCGCTCGCTGCCTGATAATCCTGCGGAACCTGCGCCAGTGTGTCGGCGTCGACCGGCGCGAACAGGCCGGCATTCTCGACCAGCACCATGGCCGGCGAATTCTCGGTCAGGAACACGTCGGCGGGCGAGGCGGTGCCCTCCGCAACGATCTGGTTGGAGAAATCGCTGTCGCCGCCATTGCGCAGCGTGACCTTGATGCCGGTTTCCTTGGTGAAGCCGTCGGCCCATTCCTTGGCGAGGCTCTCGTGCTGGGCATTGTAGACGATGATGCCTGTGTCCTCAGCCATCGCCTGGCCAGCGATCAGGCTGACCGCCACCGCCGCGGCGCCGGCAAGGGTGGAAAGAGCGTATTTCATGGGCGTCGTCCTCGATCTCGTTGAACTGGCACGCAGCACCTATCGATACATGACAGGTGTAGTCAACATTTTTGGCCTGCTTCAATCGGCCGCTGGCGGCATAGGCCCATGCCAGGCGGACAATTCCGCGTGATGGCCGCGCGCGACCGACGGTCCAGGACACAGTCGCCGTCGACGAGCCCAAGTTCGCGTTCGCCCGCAATCTTTCGTGACTTGCCGGTAGTTTGCCTTGGACATTATTTCGCCGGCCACGTAACAAATCAGCGCCGAGGCGCGAAGATCGGGGAGTGAACTCTTGTGAGCGGCAAGGACGAGGCCGAGCTTTCCCGGCTGATGCGAGCCGCGATCGCGGGAGATGAAAGGGCCTATGCCGACTTTCTGCACCGGACGGCCGCTCTGGTTCGCGGTTTTGCCAGGCGCAAGATCGTCAAAGGCGGGGTCGATCCCGAGGATGTCGTGCAGGAAACCTTGCTGGCCATTCATGTGAAACGGCACACCTGGCGGCAGGACGCACCTGTGCTGCCCTGGGTCTATGCCATCGCGCGCTTCAAGTTGATCGACGCGTTCCGGCGGCGCGGACGGCGCATCGAGATCGATGTCGACGGTATTGCCGAAACCTTCGCCGAGCCGGAAACGGAAACCGTCAGCGAACGCGACATCAACCGGGCGCTCGACGGCCTGCCGCCGGCACAGCGCTCCGTGGTGTCGTCAGTGTCGGTGGAGGGGCGCTCGATCGGCGACACGGCAGCCAAGTTCGGCATCAGCGAAACAGCGGTGCGGGTTTCCTTGCATCGCGGACTTGCAGCCATTGCCAAGCGGTTCCGGCAGGGGCGGTTTGGGCAGGAATGACATGAGGACCGAAGATCTCATCAAGGCGCTTGATGCCGACGCCCGCAGCAAGGCGATGCCGCTGCGCTCGGCCTGGTGGCTGGCTGCCGGTGTGGCCGCCGTGATCGCGGGCGCGGTTTTCATGATGACGATCGGTCCGCGCCCCGACTTCATGGCTGCCGCACATACGATGCGCTTTCTTTCGAAGTTCCTGTTCACCATCGTGCTCGCCGCCAGCGCCTTCGCCTTCGTCAGGACATTGTCGACACCGGGAGCATCGACAGGCAAGGCGGCGGCCTGGATGGCGGCTGCGCCCGTGCTCGTGGCAGTGGCCGTGGTGCTGGAGCTTTACGCCGTGCCCGAGGCCGACTGGGGCAGGCGTCTCGTCGGTTCCAACATGATGGTCTGCATGGGGCTCATCCCGCTGATCGGCATCGGCCCGCTTGCCATCTTCCTGTGGATGCTGCGCTATGGCGCGCCGACACGGCCGGTGCTGGCCGGCACGGCCGCGGGCCTGCTCGCCGGCGGGCTGGCGGCAACCTTCTATGCCGCGCATTGCTTTGATGATTCGCCGCTTTTCGTCGCCACCTGGTATACGATCGCGATCGCCGCGCTGGCGCTGCTCGGCGCGCTCGGCGGCCGGTTTTTCGTGCGCTGGTAGCGCGACGCCCGCTGCTGCATCCCGCGCATACCGATCCTTAATCATGCCGGCAAATGTTTGCCGGCCGGCGGCATCGCCGATACCCGACGCAACCTTTCCTTAAAATCGATCCGTCAGGATTTTCACGGGAAATGCGATTGCCCACGGGGTGGTACAAATCGTGGCAATGCGAAGGATCATCGGGCCGGCGCCGCACAGACGTGCGGGGTTGGCTCTGCTCGTGGGCGGGACAGCGGCGATGACGGCATCGATCCTGCTGTCGCGGCTGGATCCCGGCGCCGAGACGCTCGAATTATGTGTGCAGGCGTCGGTCGGTGTGGCAGCCGGCGCACTTCTCCTGGCCTGCATGTTCGCGCGCGTCATCCGCAAGGACCGCCGCCAGATCGCCGAGAGCGAGCAGCGCTTCCGCCGTGCCATGGAGGATTCCTCCATCGGCGTCGCCATCGTCGGCCTCGACGGGCGCATTCTTGAGGCCAACCCGGCTTTCGCTGCCATGCTCGACTACCGCCGCGACGAGATCGAGGCGTTGACCTTCTTCCAGCTCACGCATGCCGACGATCTGGAGATCGGGCGGGAGACGATGGAAGACCTGAAGGCCGGCAAGATCGATTCCTTTCATTTCGAGAAGCGCTATCTCAAGAAGGACGGCACGCCCGTCTGGGCCCGGCTGGCCGGCTCCGTCATTCGCGACGGGAATAGCGGCCGGCCGCTGTATCTCGTCTCGCAGATAGAGGACATCGATGCGCGCAAACAGGCCGAGGCGCGGATCGCCGAGGCCGAAACGCGCTGGAACTTTGCATTGGCCGGCGCCGGCCAGGGCGTCTGGGACTTCGACAAGCGCAGGGGCGGCACTAACTATTCCTCGACCTGGGTCAAGATGCTGGGTTATGCCGACGGGGAACTCGACGGTGACCCCGATCACTGGCTGGCGATGATACATCCCGACGATCGCGAAGCCGTGGCCGAGGCGGACCGCGCCCATCTCGAAGGCCGCACGCCGTTCTTCGAGGCCGAATTCAGGATGCGCCACAAGGATGGCCGCTGGCTCTGGTTCCTCGACCGCGGCAAGGCGATCGAGCGCGACGAAGAGGGGCGGCTGATCAGGGCGATAGGCAGCCTGACCGACATCACCCGGCGCAAGCAGGCGGAGGAGCGCCTCGCCGTGTCGGCGGCCATGCTGGCCGACGAAAAGGAGCGCCTCAAAGTGACGCTCCAGTCGATCGGCGATGCCGTCATCTGCACCGATGCCGCCAACCGCGTCACCTTCATGAATCCTGTCGCCGAAAAGCTGACCGGTGTCTCTTGCAATGATGCCCTCGGCAAGACGCTCGGCCATGTCTATTGGGCGGTCGACGAGGAGACCGGCCACAGGATCGGCGTGGCGCGGCCTGCGATCGGCGGCCAGGGAGCCGATGACCAGAACAGTCGCGCCGTCCTCATCCGGCGCGACGAGACGCGCTGCAGCATCCGGCAGGTCGTGTCGCCGATCATGAACGAACGCAACGAATTCTGCGGACTGGTCATCGTCTTTCAGGACTTCACCGATGCGCGGGCGCTGCAGCGCCAGCTTGCCCACGCCGCCGCGCATGATGCGCTGACCGGCCTTGCCAACCGCGCGAGTTTCATCCGCGCCATGGAAGAACTGGTCGATCAGGCCCGCAAGGAGGGGATCGGACATCAGTTCATGTTCATCGATCTGGATCATTTCAAACTGGTCAACGACACAGGCGGCCACGCGGCTGGAGATGCATTGCTCAAGCGCGTTGCCGAGGCCGTGCGTGGCGTGCTTGGTCCGCAGGACATGGTCGCGCGTCTGGGCGGCGACGAATTCGCGGTCATTCTGAAGTCGGGCTCGGCCGCCGGGGCCAGGATCGCGGCGCGATCCATCATCGATGCGATACAGGGCCTCGATTTCACCTGGGAAGGCCGTCCCCATTCGATCGGCGCCAGCATCGGACTGGCTCCTATCGACGCCGATTGCGGCGCTGTCGACGAGATCATCGCCAGGGCAGACGCCGCCTGCTACGTGGCCAAGGCTGCGGGTCGCGGATGCGTGTCCATGGCGCCCGAGAATGACGCCACGGACGACAGGATCGAAATCGAGACACCCAAGCCCCTGGCCGCAGCGTCGTAGCCCCGCGATCAACCCTGGCGGGTCAGCGTGTTGGAACCGGATGCTCGCCGCGATAATCGTAGAAGCCGCGGCCGGTCTTGCGGCCGAGCCAGCCGGCCTCGACATATTTGACCAGCAACGGGCAGGGGCGGTACTTCGAATCCGACAGGCCGTCATGCAGCACCTGCATGATCGACAGGCAGGTGTCCAGGCCGATGAAATCGGCCAGCTGCAGCGGCCCCATCGGATGGTTGGCGCCGAGCCGCATGGCGGTGTCGATGGCATCGACCGTGCCGACGCCCTCATAGAGCGTGTAGATCGCCTCGTTGATCATCGGCAAAAGGATGCGGTTGACGATGAAGGCCGGAAAATCCTCCGAGACCGTGATCGTCTTGTCGAGCTGCTTCACATAGGTCTTTGCCGCCTCGAAGGTCTGGTCCTCGGTGGCGATGCCGCGCACCAGTTCGACCAGCTTCATCAGGGGAACCGGGTTCATGAAATGGATGCCGATAAAGCGCTCGGGGCGGTCGGTCTGCGCGGCTAGCCGCGTGATCGAGATCGACGAGGTATTGGTCGCCAGTATGGCCTCGGGATTGAGCTGCGGACAAAGCTGGGCGTAGATCTTGCGCTTGACCGTCTCGTCCTCGGTCGCTGCCTCGATGACCAGGTCGGCACCGGCGAGATCGGCCATGGATGGCGCCGCCGCGATGCGCGCCATCGCCTGGTTGCGGAGCTTCTCGTCGAGCTTGCCGGACCCCACCTGGCGGGCCATGTTGCCGCTGACAGTGGCGATGCCCTTCTCGATACGGTCGGGCGATATATCGTAGATCAGCACCTTGTAGCCCGAAAGTGCGGAGACATGGGCGATGCCGCCGCCCATCTGGCCCGCGCCGATGATGCCGATCGTTTCGATCTTGCTCATTACACCGATCCCGTCGAAAAAGGCCTTTGCGGCCTGCTTTTTGTGCGGTGCAAACTAAAAGGGTGGGGCGACTTCGTCTACCCCACCCCTCACAATTTAATACGCTTTGCGGCAGGGCGTCAAAGCGCCTTCTGCAACTCCGGCAGGACAACGAACAGATCGCCGACGAGGCCATAGTCGGCAACCTGGAAGATCGGCGCTTCCTCGTCCTTGTTGATGGCGACGATGACCTTCGAATCCTTCATGCCGGCGAGGTGCTGGATGGCGCCGGAGATGCCGACGGCGATGTAGAGGTCGGGGGCGACGACCTTGCCGGTCTGGCCGACCTGCCAGTCATTCGGCGCATAACCGGCATCGACGGCGGCGCGGGATGCGCCGACGGCAGCGCCGAGCTTGTCGGCGACCGGCAGGATGACCTCCTGGAACTTCTCCGAGGAGCCGAGCGCGCGGCCGCCCGAGATGATGATCTTGGCCGAGGTCAGTTCCGGACGATCGGTCTCCGATAGCTTGTTCTCGACGAAGGAGGAGAGGCCAGGATTGGCCGCAGCGCTGACGGTTTCGACAGCGGCCGAACCGCCCTCGGGCGCCGCCTGGAAGGAGGCGGTGCGCACGGTAATGACCTTCTTGGCATCGGTCGACTGTACCGTCTGGATGGCGTTGCCGGCATAGATCGGCCGCTTGAAGGTGTCCGGCGAGACCACTTCGATGATCTCGGAGACCTGCGCCACGTCGAGCAAAGCGGCCACGCGCGGCGCGACGTTCTTGCCCGACGAGGTTGCCGGCGCGACGATGGTGTCATAGGAGCCGGCCAGCGACACGACGAGCGCCGCGGTCGGCTCGGCGAGACGCTCGGCAAGCTCGTCGGCTTCGGCCAGCAGCACCTTGCTCACGCCCTTCAGCTTGGCGGCGGCGTCGGCTGCGCCCTTGGCGCCCTTGCCGGCCACCAGCACATGCACGTCCGAGCCGATCTGCAGCGCGGCCGACAGCGCCTTGGCGGTCTGGTCGGAAAGGGTAGCGTTGTCGTGTTCGGCGATGAGGAGAATGGTCATTTTATCTGTTCCTTCCGATCTCAGAGCACGCCGGCTTCGTTCTTCAGCTTGTCGATGAGCTCGGCGACGCTCTTGACCTTGACACCCGCCTTGCGGCCGCCCGGCTCTTCGGTCTTGATGACCTTCAGCCGCGGCTTGACGTCGGCGCCGTAGTCGGCCGGGCTCTTCTCGTCGAGCGGCTTCTTCTTGGCCTTCATGATGTTGGGCAGCGATGCATAGCGCGGCTGGTTGAGGCGAAGGTCGGCAGTGACGATCGCCGGCATCTTCAGCTCAACCGTCTGCAAGCCGCCGTCGACCTCGCGCGTCACCCTGGCCTTGTCGCCGTCGAGCACCACCTTGGAAGCAAACGTGCCCTGCGCCCAGCCGAGAAGGGCTGCGAGCATCTGGCCGGTCTGGTTGGAATCATCGTCGATCGCCTGCTTGCCGAGGATGACCAGGCCGGGCTGCTCGGCCTCGACCACGCCCTTCAGCACCTTGGCGACGCCCAGTGGCTCTGTCTGCTCGTCGGTCTTGACCAGGATGGCGCGGTCGGCGCCCATGGCGAGCGCGGTGCGAAGCGTCTCCTGCGCCTGCTGTGGGCCGATCGACACGACGATGATCTCTTCGGCCTTGCCGGCTTCCTTGAGCCGGATCGCCTCTTCCACCGCGATCTCGTCGAATGGGTTCATCGCCATCTTGACGTTGGCCAATTCCACCGCCGAACCGTCAGCCTTGACGCGAACCTTCACATTCGCATCCACAACCCGCTTCACGGGCACAAGGATCTTCATTTTCCTGTCACCTCTCTTGAGATAGTTGGGGCGCGCTATACCAGCGTGAACCCTGTCAGAGTTGTCGAAAGCCGACATTCCGGATGGAAATTCTGCTCTTCAACCGCCAAAGGCGGGCGGAAACGCTTCCGTAGTTGCGGCGAACCCGCACGTCAATATGCCACGGCGTCGGGCAATTCACTCAACCGGTTCAGTCGGGGCCGGGGGCACTTCCCCGACCCCAGCGTGGCACGGGCTGCGCGGCAATCGGCTCGTTTACGGCCGGATCTACGGCGATGGCGGGCTGGTCGGCGGGTGCGGCCTCTTCGTCCGCGCCCGCAAAAAGCGGCACGCCGCGGCTGCGCAGCACGAGCACCAGCACGGCGCCGGCGATGATGCCGCCTATGTGGCAGGCCCAGGAAATCTGGTCCTCGCCACCGGCGGCGAACATGACGATCTGGAACAGCACCCACAGGAGGAGCGGGATGAAGGCCGGGATGCGCAGCGGAATGCGGGCAAAGGCCAGCACCCAGACCTTCACCCTGGGATAGAGGATCAGGTAGGCGACGACCACGCCGGCGATGGCGCCGGAGGCGCCGATCAGCGGCACCTGCGAGTCCCACGCGATGAGGCCCTGGAAGGCGGCTCCGGCGATGGCGCACAGGAGGTAGAAGATGAGATAGCGGATATGGCCGAGCGCGTCCTCGACATTGTCGCCGAACACCCACAGGAACAGCATGTTGCCGCCAAGGTGGAAAATGTCGGCATGCAGGAATGAGTAGGTGAGATAGCTCAGGCTTTCGGGAATGACGATAAAGCGCGGGTCGAGCTCTGCCGTGTCATGCACCACGGAGGGGATGAAGCCGAGGCCGAGCACGGCGGCATTGGTGAAATTCTCGCCCCCGAGCGCGGTGGCGCAATAGACCAGCGCGTTGGCCAGGATCAGGGCGATCGTCACATATTGCAGCCTGATGTGCCGCAGCCTGTTGGTGTCGTAGAGCGGGATGAACATAGGTGCGTGGCCTCTCCCGCCTTGGCATAGTTCAGCGGTTCTTGCCAGGAACCCATAACACGTCGGCATTTCCATTGTCATTGACCGCCCTGGCGGCGACGAACAGGAAATCGGAGACGCGGTTGATGTATTTCAGCCCGTCGCGGTTGACGTGCTCACCAGGATGCTGTGCGAGCGCCACCATCAGCCGCTCGGCCCGCCGCGCCACCGTGCGGGCGAGATGGAGCGCAGCGGCGGCCGGCGTGCCGCCGTTCAGCACGAAGGATTTGAGCGGCTGGAGGTCGTTGTTGAGGAGGTCGATGTCGTGTTCGACGCGCTCGGTCTGCGCGGCAATGATGCGCAGCGGTTCGTAGCCGAGCGGCTTGCCGTCGTCGGGCACAGCCAGATCGGCGCCGAGGTCGAAGAGATCGTTCTGGATGCGGGCAAGCATGGCGTCAATCGCGGGGTGGCTTGGGGCGGTGTGAACACGAGCCATGCCAATGCAGGCGTTGGCTTCGTCGACAGTGCCGTAGGCGTCTACCCTGAGATCGGACTTCAGCCGCCGCTCACCCGTGCCGAGCCCGGTGGTGCCGTTGTCGCCGGTGCGGGTGTAGATCTTGTTGAGCTTGACCACGTCGCCTCCCGAACGGCCGGTATCCTCATTTGCGCGTGAAATACACGGCCAGCAGGATCAGCGCCAGCGCCACGGCCTGCAGCACGACGCGCGTCTGCATCAGCTTGTTGGAGGTCATGCCGGAACCGCCGCGCATCATGTTGATCAGGCCCCGGACCAGCACGATCACCACGGCGACCATGACCAGGATGGCAAGGATGTTGAAGACGGATGCCATTTTGCGTTTCCAGTCCTTTTCTTGTTCAGGCGCGTTTGGCGAGCAGGCGGTAAAGCATCGATGCCGGCAGGATGCGTTTGAGCGTGGCGCCGACCTTGGCCGGCACTGTTACCACATAGTGCGGGCGCGGGCGCCGCGACAGAAGTGCATGGCGAAGCGCCTTGTGGACCACTTCCGGCCCGGGCTTCAGCGCCGATTGGCTGCCGCCGGTGCGCATCCGTTCCAACTGCGCCTCATAGTCCGCGCGGTGCACGGAATTCTCATGGTCGATATTCCTGAGAAACCAGGCGAGGCCATTGCTGGCGATCTTCGATTTCACCGGCCCCGGCTCGATCAGCGAGACATGCACGCCGCTGCCGGCCAATTCCTGGCGTTGACAGAGCATCAGCGCCTCCAAAGCGTGTTTGGATGCCGAATAGGCGCCGCGAAAACGTACCGGCACCAGGCCAAGGATCGACGAGCAATGAACGATCCGGCCACCGCCCTGGCGGCGCATCACAGGCACGAGCCGGCGGGTTAGGTCGTGCCAGCCGAAGAAATTGGCCTCGAACTGCTCGCGCAAGGCGGCCACCGGCAGATCCTCGACCGCGCCCGCTTGCGCATAGGCGCCATTGTTGAACAGAGCATCGATCCTGCCGCCGGTCCGCTCCAGCACTGAAGCCGCAAGCGCTTCGATGGAGGCAGGTTCGCGATAGTCCAGATAGAACGCCTCGATGCCCTCCTTTTCCAGGGCCGCGATGTCTTCGGGCTTGCGCGCCGTGGCGAACACCCGCCAGCCTTCCGCCTTGAGCGCCCGCGCGCAATAAGCGCCTATGCCGGACGACGCGCCGGTGACGATGATGACGCGCAACGCGCGTGCCGACGGATTCGCCTTATGACCAAGGGTTGCCATTTGCCGCATTCCCTTCCCATATTCGCGGCGTCGAGACAATCGAAGGGGAGCGCGGTTCTTGTTGCGGAATATCGTCGCCCTGCGCCGCGTGCTCTACGACGCGATCGGTCATTTCAACACCGATGACGGCTGGGCGATGGCCAGCCATCTGGCAATCACCTCGCTGATGGCGCTGTTTCCGTTCCTGATCTTCGCCACCACGCTGGCGAGCTTCCTCGGCGCGCAAGCCTTCGCCGACACGGCCGTGCACCTGGTCTTCGACACCTGGCCGGAACAAATCGCCAAACCGATCGCGCGAGAGGTGCTGAACGTGCTCACCGTGCGACGATCGGATCTGCTCACCTACGGCGTGCTGCTGGCCGCCTATTTCGCCTCGAACGGCATCGAGGCGCTGCGCACCTCGCTCAACCGGGCCTATCGCGTCACCGAGACGCGCGGCATCATCTATCGCCGCGTGCAGAGCATCTTCTTCGTGCTGATCGCCACGGCAGGCTTCCTGGCGATCAGCGTGCTCCTGGTCTTCGCGCCATTGCTGGCGCGGCTGGCCGAGGCGCATTTCGAGTGGATAAAACCCTATACGGGCACCATCACGCTGTGGCGCTACGTCATCGCCTCGACCGTCATCGTCGGCGGTCTGTTTTCAGTGCATTACTGGCTGCCGGCCGGCAAGCGCCGTTTCGTCTCGCTGATCCCCGGCATCGTCTTCACGCTCGCCGCATGGCTGATAGGCTCGACCATTTTCGCCACCTATCTCGACCATTTCTCGTCCTATGTGACGACCTATGCCGGGCTTGCCTCGATCATGATCGCGGTGGTCTTTCTCTACATCGTGTCCGCGATCTTCATTCTCGGCGGCGAACTCAACGCAGCAATCAGCCGCTATCTCGAGGCACGCGCGCGGGTGGGATGACCGGCTGAATTGAAGAACTGGAGAATTGGAGAATTGGAGAATTGAAGAAGAAGCCCCCAGCGCCAGATGGCACCATTTTCCTCAATTCCTCAATTCCTCAATTCCTCATTTCTACAATTCTTCCCTTGGTCTGCCGCGCCGTTGCCAGACCGACACCGAAGGTCGTGATCGCCATGCCGGCAATCTGAAGCGCGTTGAGCTGCTCGTCGAACAAGGCCCAGGCGATGACGGCCGTCACCGCCGGCACCAGATAGAACAGCGAAGCGACCTTCGACATCTCGCCGTCGCGGATCATCACCATCAGAAGGAAGATGGCGCCGATCGACAGCACCAGCACCAGCCAGGCCATGGCGAAGATCAATTCGCTGTTGATGACGACCGTGTGGGTCTCGAAGGCCAGTGAAGCCACGATCATCACCGAAGCGCCGCCGACATATTGCCACATGGTCGCGGCGACGAGGTCGCCGCCGGAAGCAAAACGCTTCTGCCATATCGTGCCGGCGCTCATGCCGAGCACCGAGACCAGCGAGGCGGTCAGCGTGGCTGACGTCACGCCGCCGCCGAGCGCGCCGAGCTTTGGCCAGAGCACGATGACGACGCCGGCCAGGCCGACCGCGAGGCCGGCCCAATGGCGCGGCAGGATCGCCTCGCCGAGAAACTTGCCGGCGAGCACCGCCGTGATCAGCGGCTGCAGGCCGACAATCAGCGCCGACAGCCCGGCGGGCATGCCCCTGTGGATAGCCCAGAAGACCGCGCCGAGATAGACGCCATGCATCAGAATGCCGGCCCCGGTGGCGTGCAATGCCTCTTCGCGGGAGGCTCTCTTGGAGCCAAGCACGACCACCAGGCCGGCGAACAACGCCGCCGCCAGGACGAAGCGCGCAGCCAGGAACGTAAACGGTTCGGCCCACGGCATGGCATAGCGGGCGCCGATGAAGCCGGTCGCCCACAGGACGACGAAAGTGGCGGGGATGAGCCGCTTGACGCTGTGCATTTTCCGGGGACCGCGCTTGATGAGAATTGAGCCGTGGCGAAGCTCTAGTCCGGTTCAAGCCGGCGCGCAAAACGAAACGATTGATCCATGCATCACCGGAATTCAACCGGCCGCCTTTTCTGCAAGCTGTCTCTTCGGCCTTCGCCTGCGTCAGAGACCGACCATCCGCCTGACATCGTGAGCCGACACGCCCGCTTCGCGCAAGACGGCAAGGCCGGTGTCCTTCAGGCTTTTCGACAGCTTGCGCCCGTCGGGTCCCAGGATCAGCCGGTGATGGAAATAGGCTGGCTGCGGCAGGCCAAGCAGTTCCTGAAGCAGCCGCTGTACCCCGGTGGCGGAATAAAGATCCTGGCCGCGCACGACATGGCTGACGCCCTGCAGCGCATCGTCGACGACGACGGCGAGATGATAGCTGGTCGGGATTTCGCGGCGCGCCACGATCACGTCGCCCCAATCGCGCGGGCGGGCCCCGACGACGCGCGTCGCGGAAAGCGATTCGTCTGAAAATTCGTTCCATGACAAATCCTTGCCGACGCGTGCCATCGCCGCATCGACATCCAGCCGCCAGGCGAAGGGAGCGCCTTCGGCAATGCGGCGCCGGCGTTCCTTCGCCGGCCGCGCCTTGTCGACGGCGGGATAGACCGGCACGCCATCGGGATCGCGCGGCCAGTCGCGCTTTTCGCTGTCGGCGATGAAAGCCCGGATTTCGCTTCTGCTCATGAAGGCGGGATAGACGAGGTCCTCCCGGATCAGCCGGCCAAGCACCGCCTCATAACAGGCGAAGTGCTCGGATTGCCGTCGTACAGGCTGTTCCCAGGCAAGTCCGAGCCATCTCAGATCGGTAAAAATGCCCGCCTCGAATTCCGGCGAGCAGCGCGTGGTGTCGATATCCTCGATGCGCAGCAGCAGGCGGCCGCCGACCGCTCGCGCCAGTTTCTGGTTGAGCAGCGCCGAAAAGGCATGGCCGAGATGCAGTTCGCCATTGGGACTGGGCGCGAAACGGAATGTCAGGAGTGTCATCTCTTGAGCGGCAATCGGGTTGTGCGGCGGTTTTGCCAATTGCTACCGTGCGGCCGGTTCAGGAACAAGAAAGCATGCAACGTATCGCCACATTGGACGACATCGCCCGGGGACTCGACGCGCTTTGCGCGATCGACCCAAGGCTGGAAAAGATCCGCGGCATGGCGGGCGAGGTGCCGCTACGGCTGTCCCAACCAGGATTCTCGAGCCTTGCCTCGATTATCGTCTCGCAGCAGGTGTCGCGCGCCAGCGCCGATGCGATCTTCGGCCGGCTGACGAAACTGGTCGACCCGTTGACGCCGCTGGCGATCCTTGCCGCCGGCGAGGACATGTTTCGCGAGGCGGGCCTGTCGCGACCCAAGCAACACGGCCTCCTCGCCGCCGCCCAGGCGGTGGCGGACGGCCTCGATCTTCATCATTTGTGTTCGCTTGACGCCGGCGAGGCAATCACGACCATGACGGCCGTGCCCGGTATCGGTCCGTGGACGGCGCAGGTGTATCTGCTGTTCGCCGCAGGCCATCCCGACATCTTCCCGGCGCGCGATGTCGCGCTCCAGACCGCCGTCGGCCATGCGCTCGGCATCGACCCGCGTCCGCAGGAGAAAACACTGATCCAACTCGCCGAATCATGGAGCCCATGGAGAGGTGTCGCATCGCGGCTTTTCTGGTCCTATTATCGCGAATTGAAGGGCAGGGATGCCGCACCCCCGGCCTGAAAGCGCGAAAAAGCATCAAAATCTCGTTTTTTTGTGCCTTCGGACGCGTGACAATCCGCTTCACATCCCTGTCATGTCGGGCTTACAGTATCCGCGCCATTCAGGTTAGAGAACCAAGGAGGCCAACGACGTGACGGTTGCCGTATCTCCGGATGGGCTTCCAGCGCTGGTGCTGAATGCGGATTACCGTCCGCTCAGCTATTACCCCCTGTCGCTCTGGTCGTGGCAGGACGCCATCAAGGCGGTGTTCCTCGAACGGGTGAACATCGTCGCCGAATACGAGCACGCGGTGTCCTCGCCGACCTTCTCGATGAAGCTGCCGAGCGTCGTCAGCCTGAAGGCCTATGTGAAGCCGTCGCGGCATCCCGCCTTCACACGCTTCAATGTCTTCCTGCGTGACCGCTTCCAGTGCCAATATTGCGGCACGCCCGACGATCTGACCTTCGATCACGTCATCCCCCGCCACCGCGGGGGTGCTACGACGTGGGAGAATGTCGTCGCCGCCTGTTCCCCCTGCAATCTCAGGAAAGGCGGCATGATGCCGGCGCATGCCAAGATGTGGCCGTTGCAGAAGCCCTACCAGCCGACGGTGCACGACCTGCACAATAATGGCCGTCTGTTCCCGCCCAACCATCTGCATGAAAGCTGGATGGATTATCTGTACTGGGATGTCGAACTCGAACCCTGAGAGCGTCCGACAATTCGGGACGCTGGCCGTCTGAAGCGATTGTCTGCGCTTCCGATGCTCACGGACCAATGTCCGCTCCGCTTCGGTTCTCGACAATCACTCCATGCGACTCAGCCTGCCGAATTCTTGAACGATCTCGCGTCGGCGCTTTCGCGCTACTCAGTCGCGCGAAAGAGCGCTGCGGAAGGCGACGGCCGCAAGGACAAGGCTGGCGATGGCGTTCCAGCCGGCGAGCGACAGGCCGAGAATGCGAAGCGCGGCCTTGTCGCAGGAGGGGGGCACGAATTTGTCGAGCGCGTCGAGCACGCCTTTGCCGCCGGTGTCGACCGGGCCTCCGCCCGCGGTGCAATCGGCCGGGCCCTGCCACCAGGCCCACTCCACGCCGGCGTGATAGATGCCGAGATACAGCCCATAGAGCATCAGCAGGCCGCCGATGGCCAGCAAGCCGCGCACCACCCATGCCGGCGCGTGCAGCGCCGATGCAAGCAGCGCCAGCAGCATCAGCGGCACGCCGATATAGTAGGGCGTGCGCTGTTCCAGGCAGAGATGGCAAGGGATGTAGCCGCCAATGTACTGGAAGGCGAGCGCGGAGCCGACAGTGGCGGCCATGGCTACGGCAAGGAACAGGGCCGTCATGGTCCGCTGGCGTCCGGTGTTGGCAGTCATGGTCGCAGTCATGGGGTCTTTCGTCCGTTATGTTCGCCGCTCGCCCGGTCTTGTGGTCCATGTCGCCACGCCGCCGCGCGGTTTGGGCGACATGAATCAGAAGGCGTATTTGACCAGGATATAGAGCAAAATCAGGGCGGCTGCCGCCGCACCCGCGATCAGGCCGAGGCGCTTTTCGATGAACTCGCGGATCGGCTCGCCATAGCGGCGCAGCAGCCAGGCCAGAAGCAGGAAGCGCCCGCCGCGCGCCACGATTGCCAGCGCGATGAACAGCAAAAGATTGACGCCGATGACCCCCGAAAGGATCGTCACCACCTTGATCGGCGGCAGATGGGCGGCGCCCGAGGTGATCAGCATCAAGATGATGAAGCCGATGCCCGAAGAGACGCGCAGCGCCTCGAACTCGTCATACTTGCCGTAGAATTCGAGGATGGGCCGCGCCAGCGCGTCGTAGGCGTAGTGGCCGATGAACCAGCCGGCGATGCCGCCCAGCACGGAGGCGACGGTGGCGATCAGCGCATAGCGATAGGCGCGATCAGGCCGCGACAGTGCCATCGGCAGATAGAGCACGTCGGCCGGCACCAGGAACACGGAACTCTCGACGAAGGCGATGAAGGCCAGCCACCATTCGGCGGATTTGCGCGCCGCCAGCGACAAGGTCCAGTCGTACAGTCCGCGAAGCATCGGCTCTCCTAATGTCGTAAATGCCTACCGCACGGCGCCCACATGCACGGCGTGGCCGGCATAAGGGCAGGCAGAAAACCAGGGGCATGGATGAAACAGGTGCATGCGTGAAACCAAGACCCGAAGCGCGCCGCGTTCCTTCTTCCGGACGCCAGGCGCTTCGACACGACGCCTGTCTAGAAAGATTTTCCGCGCCGCACAATGGCAGTGCCCGCAGGAAACCGAAAGGGGCGGTTTGGTCGCGGCTCCGCAGGCTATCGGCAACAGGCCAGTTGACGAACAGGCCTCCAACCGTATAGTCCGCGCCATCCAGGCCGCCCGGCCTGAGCCCCTATGGCGGAATTGGTAGACGCGCTCGACTCAAAATCGAGTTCCGCAAGGAGTGCTGGTTCGATCCCGGCTAGGGGCACCATTTCAGTCGCCGCTTCGATACGTCTGCCGCTAATTCCCGATCGGCGTTTCGGCAAATGCGGATATGGTGTTCGAGTTTGTCGTGCGCCGTTTAAAGCCGATATCGCAAGAGCGACATCCGGGAGCGGCTCGGCAGGGTGCAGGACGGCCTGTCCAATGCGGTAGCCGCTTTCACGCTTCAGGACCTATGTTGGCCGCCTGACCGTTCCTCGGTGTGGATATATCAGGCCTTGAGATTGCCCCTTGCATCAGTTGTTGCTTATTTATCTGAAAGGGAGGAACTCATGCCGATTCGTCAGAAAGCTCAGGAGGCTGGCGTCTTCGATTCCTCCGAAGTGGCCCTGCTTGGCCGCGTGTTCGACAGGCTGAAGCTCGACGCCCGATCGGCCCAGCAACGCGAAGCGATTTCATCCCGCATAATCGCGAATTACATGGCCGGGATCAGGGACGAAGACGAATTGGTTTCGGCATCCAGACAGCCGCTGGGACGCTAGCGCAATTCTGGTGCAAGTCGGGTCAAAACGGTTTCATCGACGAGCTTCGGAATCCACGTGAAAACAAACGGTTAGGGTGAGCCGGCGGTTCCATCAACGCCGAACCGCGCCAATGGGTCGGCGTAGACACCGGCCATAGTCGCAAGAAACGCCACTCGTGCCGTCCCATCCGACGACATCCGGGTTCAACAAGGAAATCCCGCGAAGCTGAATTCGGCGACCGTGCCGTCCTCCGATCTGGTGACCCGAACGAACAGCGCACCTGGAATGCGGGGTTGCATCGGATGACCGGTTGCCCGTCTGGCAGCCCCTGCGGGACTTGAAGCCGCCACCTCGTGCGTGCCGATAATTCTCTCGCCCAGGATTTCCTCCACCTTGTAGCTGGTCATTTTCCCCGTTGGGCGACGATCTTGACTATCGACAGAAGGAGCCCGGCCTGCTTTTGGCGGTAGGTTCGGCACTTGGCGAGCAGGCCGGGCTGTGCTCCCGGCTGTCAGGTACCTTGGTGGAGGGCTTAGCCGGTGCGAAAGGCAGACTGTCTCCTTCTCCTCGGACCCGCAATTGGGACTGAAGTCCGAAGCATCGACGCATTGGTCCTAAACCCTGAACATAAGCCGCCGTTCCTCATTGGCGTGGAAGCCGTCGAGTAAAGTCCCTTCATCGACGGTCCCTGGACGCCCGCCGTTGCTGCGAGCGGCGGGTGTCCGACTTCGGGGAGAAAGACATGCAGCTTGGCGAGATCATCGCGAACACCTTCGCCGTCCTGCTGCTGATTTGTTTTCTCGCGATCGTGTTCTTCCTGTTTGGAAAGCCGCTGTGGCCGGACCACTATGCTCGCATGTCGATTATTCTCCCGGTCGACGCGATGACCACGGCTTCGGTGAGACGGGCCGGCGCGCATCCTCACCTGCCGGACACTTTCGACATGGCGCTCGCTCGCCCAAGACCGTCCCCGTAGGGCTCCGTGGCGGGCTTTTATGCGTCCAGGATTCTGGCGCCGGCAGCTTTCCCATTGGCGGCTCCCCCGCTGGTTCCGGCAGGTGGATTTCTCGCGTCCAGCGCCTGTTCCTCGCAATCCGCGCGCCACCGCCGAAAGCGCCGTGGAAGAAAGAGGACGAGTGGCTCAAGTTGGATCTGGTCGGCCGTTTCAAGGTCCTGAAGAGCAATGAAGATTAGCCTCATGCTCGCTGCCGGATTTCGTGAAGGCGGACCAAAGTCCCAGGGACTGGTCCCAAAGGTCTTATGTTACCACTTAAGTTCCGTGAATGTCCTTTATATGTTCGAATGAATTAGCTAATTCTGATGTCCGCCACGAGGAAAAGCGCTGAAGAAAAACGGATGCGCCGCCGGCAAGCGACATGAATTATACCCAAAATCGTATCACCTTTGTCGCGCTTTGTTGAAAGACTGTGACTGTTGCTCAAGCAGGCGCTGGCGAATAAACGCTATCAATACAGTGACTGTTTATCCCATGAAGCAACCAAATGCTCAGGCTTGAAGCAAGCATCCACGCGCTCCAGAAGATGCGAGCGCGTCTATCGTCTCTTGAGCAGGCTCTTCATCCGGTTGCGCAGCAGGCGGGCCATGTTGCGGGTCTCCCGGTAGAGATGCAGTTGCGAGGCCGCCTGGCGGGCGAGACGGTCGGCGTCCGGCGTCAGGCCGATCACCAGCGTGCCCATCGGCTTGCGCTCGGTCCACAGCCTGCTCATCACCGGATGGTCGGGCACGGCACAGGAATCGGTCATCATGATGTTGGGGTCGTCGAGATGCTGCCTGGTCACCTCGATCATCAGCAGCGTGCCCGGCGAATAGCCGGCCAGAGTTTCGTCGTAGGCCGTCTTCCAGGTGTAGGCGACGCCGGCTTCGACGAAGACGATCAGGCACGCAATGGTGCGGCCGTCGAGCGTCAGCGAATGGATGCGGCACAGGTCCTGCTCGGCCAGCCTGTGCACGGCCTCGCGGGCGAAGGCGGCGCGGTAGCGGTCGATCGCCATGGCCGTGCGCTCGCGGCCCTTCCAGCCGGCCGCCTCCAGCGTCAGGAAGCTCTCGATGGCGTGACGGATCTCGTCGGGGCCGCGCGCCACGACATGTTCAAGCTTGCCGAGGTCGCCCAGCCGCCGCTTGAGGCGGCGGAACTCGCGATAATGGTGCGCGCGCAGCGAAGCCTTCAGATAGTCCTCGGCGTCGCGTTCGCTCTCGAGCAGCGGACGCTGGGCGTGACCGGTGGTGACCAACATCAGGCCACGCGTTTCGGCCACAGTGGCAACCAGGCTCGCCACCGCGCCGTCGAGCCTGATGTCGGGCAGGACGAACACTTTCGGCAGCTTCAGATGCGGGCGCGACAGCATGGAGAAGAAATCCTCGAGGACACCGACCGGATCGTCGCGGTCGACCAGCGGGGTGCCGAGCGGGCCGAACGGGCTCGACCATGTGCGCATGACCGGAACCCCGAGCGGCACCACCGGCCGCTCCACCGAGAACGGCATCAGAAGGCGTAGCCGGTTGCGGTATTCATCGCCGTCACGGATGACGGCCAGACGCACCTCGCGGTCTTCCAGCCGGGGCATTGCGGGCGCGAGGAAACGCGGGTTGAAGAAGACGTTGGGCTCGATGGTGCGGGCGCACAGATAATCCAGCTCCTCGACGAGGTCGAACCCGGCCGACGCCGTATAGATGGCCAGTTTCCGCTCGGGCCGGTTGTTGGCAAGGATCTCGATATGGGCCGGGTCGGTGTCGCGCCCCAGTCCGGCAAGGCCGGACACCATGGCGCCGGCGGGGCCGCCGCTGGTTTCCTCGAGCAAGGGGATGGCGGCCATCACGCGGCTCCTTTGGCTGGCACGAAGATCGCCATGACGATGCCGAGCTTGCGCCAGACCGTGAAGGACAGCGCGCCGGCCTCGAAGATCATGGCGAAGGCGGTGGCCATTGCGGCGCCCCACAGGCCGAAGAGCGGGATCAGCACCACGTTCAGGCCAATGTTGAAGGCCAGCGTCATGGCATAGACGGCGGCGCAGACATTCTGGTTGCCGCTCATGGTGAGCAGGCTTTCGCACGGGCCCACGGCGGCGCGCGCCACGACGCCGAAGACGAGCAGGAACAGAAGCGGATAACCCGATGTGAATTCGGGACCGAACAGCATCAGCATCGGTTTGCCAAGCGCCAGCACCAGCAGCGCCATGGCGAGCGATGGCCAGAAGGTCCACGACACCGTCTCGCGGGCGAAGGCGGCGAGCTTTTCCGGCTCGCCATGGGTGAACTGGGCATAGCGCTGAGCGACGCCTGCCTTGACGGCGAAGTAGACGAAATGCACCAGCGCCAGTGTCTTGACCGTGGCGAAATAGACGGCGACGTCGTTGGGGTCCATATAGGCGCCGACCATCAGCACGTCGGCATTGGTGAGCAGGAAAAAGAAGCTTTCGACCAGGAAGATCGGCAGCGAGACAATGAACCATTGTGCGAAATGCACCTTCATCGGCCCGGCCGGAATCTGCTTTTCCATGCGCCGGGTGACGCCGATAAGCTGGGCGAGCGTGGTGACGTAAGTGGCGGCGATCGAGGCGAAGATCGCGGTCTTCGCGTCGGGCGCGTAGCCGGCGAAAAGCATCAGCGCCATGAACAGCAGGATCAGCACGGGCCGTATCAGATAGGTCGGCGCCAGGGCGAACAGCGCCCAGCTGTTCGCCCTGGCCTGGCCTTGCAGCAGGTCCGACAGCGCTATCATCGGCAGGCAGATGACGCCGAGGATGAACGGCAGGACATAGTAGTTTTCAGTCCATGACGAAGCGAGCCACACGCCGAGCGCGCCGAGCCCGGCGATGACCGTCGAGGCGATCAGGACGAACAGGCGGCTGGCCACGACGATACCGCGCAACTCGTCGATGAGGCCGCGCTCGCGGTATTCGGGAATGAAGCGGATAACCGAGGTGTGGAAGCCGAGGCAGGCGAGATTGCCGACGATGACCATGGTCACCCAGACAAGGACGAAGATGCCGTATTCGAACGAGCCCATCCAGCGTGCCATCAACACCTGGCTGACGAAGGCGATGACGGCGCTGACGATGCGGATGGAAAAGGCAATGACCGACATGCGGCCGGCCTCGCCGCGCTCGTCGGCGGTGAACAGCACGGCGTCGACGCGGCCAAGCAACGGCTCCACGCGCAGCGCCAAACGCTGCGGCAAGAACCGCCCGGCTGTCGTGGCCGCGGAAAAGCGCACCCCGATTGTTCTCCGTTTTCCGCTTCTTTTCAGGCTTTGGTGTAGCGGAGACACCTTAAGAAAGGGTGGGTGGGAGAGGCATGCACAATGGCAGAGGGGCGAGCGAGGACGACCGGTGTGGGTTCCATGCCGCAAGTGGGAGACAGGCGCTCTGTCGTTCCAACTCCCAGCCAAGCCTAAGAGCGGCGCGCTTCGCCGTGAGTTGCGACATAGTCGATCTCGGAACGGCTGATGCCGATGTCTTTCAGCATGAAATCGGGCATCGCCTCCAGGTGACGCCGCTCATGTCGGAGGCGCTGTCCGCGCGCCAGCCAAGCGAGGATGGCCATCGGCCGCCATGGTGGGGCGCGCAGCCTTGCCAGGAAGATAGCTATCTCGGGCATGGTTTCTCCTCGCGACGCGTAAAAGGCCTGCCGGCACTGTTCCGGCAGGCGGTGCCGTCAGTCGGCCTTTTTCATGGCGTCGCATGAGACATTCGGGTTCATGTCGGCGAAGGCGCCGGTCGGGTTCTGCTTCCAGGCCCAGACATGAAGTTCGTAGAAGGGGCCGAGGCCATAGCGGTTGGGGGCGCTGTCGAAGTTGAACAGCTGGCCTTCGAGCGACGCGGGACCCTTCGCGGTGATATATTCGACGGCCACCAGCTTCAGCTTGCCATCGGCCATCGGCTCGTACATCACGGCCTCCGGCTTGGCGAGGTCGACGGCATCATCCTTGAGATAGGCGCCGTTGACGTAGTGAATGCCCATCGCGCCGCCGGTGATGCCGCTGGCGCAGGGAATCGGCGCATAGCCCTCGGCGGTGGCCGCCGCGACATTCACGAAGCGGCCGTTGGCCGCCCGCACCTCGGCGGCCAGCCGATTGCCACTCTCCGCAGATGCGGCAGTGGCGGTGATCGCCATGATGGACAGCGCGGCAAGGCGCCAGAAATTGACGTTCATTTTATTCTCCATTGGTTGTTGGTGACGCGCAGGCGGCAGGACCGGCCTGTATGGCCCTGCTGCCATGCCTGCGCGTTGGATCGTCAGTTGCGGGACGGGTCCGATCCGTTCCTCTCTAGCCGGGCGGCGGTCTCATTGATGCCACCACCAATATTCCCAGTAGTCCCGCCGCATCTCGTGCTCCGGCAGGCCGACGTCCCGCCTTAAATAATCGTCTTGCGGTGGCAGGCGCCTGCGCCGGCTTCGCAATGGCGCGAGCAGCGCGGAGACAATCCGCGATGCGAGACCACGCCGGGAGGGTGCATGGTCGAACGCCACGACGGCGGCTGCCGTTTCGGGAGGAAACAGCACGGAAAGCCGACACCCATCGCTGCCCAGGACGATCTCACGCTCATTGTTCCATCCTTGGTCCATAGGGTCAGCGATAAAAGTAAGGGTCCAGGACCCTCACCTCCGTGATCTTGTCCACCGGTAGCGAATTCTTCTGCGCCGTGCTGCGGATCGCCTCCGGCGAGGGGGCGTCGTAGATGCAGAAACTCTTGTTCCTGTCGGGCGACACGAAGGAGTGCAGCCAGGTGACCCCCTTCTCGGCGTTGCGCATGATGATGCCGCCGAGCGCCGTCGCGCCGACGTCGTTCGTCGGCACGTTGAGCCCGTCGGGGAATGTCCGTTCGATCAGATAGCGAGGCATGGAGTGGCTTCCTTTTGTGACTGATTCACGCTCGAAATGAGCGCGGTTGGAGAAAAATCACGATCGTCGAAAGCGCACATCGGAGCCTTTCCCCATATTGCGCGGGACGATTCCCTATGTTTTCGACGTTTGGTCTGGGAGCCACACTGCGGATACCGAAGCGGGGGTATTTTGGAGAAGGGTCGAGGGACGACGATACTTATGGGCCAGTGACGATGCTTCTGGAACGGCAGGCACAACTCGATCAGTTGGAGGAACTGCTCGCGGAGGCCGCGCGCGGTCGCGGCCGCGTGGCGGCATTGCTGGGCGAGGCCGGCACCGGCAAGACGGCACTCGTCGAGGCGTTCGTAACCCGTGCCGGGCAGCACGTTTCCATATTCCGCAGCGCTTGCGAGGACCTGTCGATTCCCGATCCGCTGGGACCGCTCTATGATCTGGCCCGGGACGCGCAGTGGGCACTGCCCCGGGCAATCGACGACCGCCAAGGTCAGCGGCTGCCCCTGTTTTCAGACGCTCTCGAGGTTTTCGAGGCGAGGTCTCGGCCGGGTTTGCTGGTCATCGAGGATATGCACTGGGCCGACGACGCGACCCTGGATTTCGTCCGTTTCCTGGGCCGGCGCATCACCAACACGCATATGCTGGTGCTGTTTACGGCACGCACCGACCGCAGCGAAGGGCAGATGCGTGCGCGCCGGGTGCTCGGCGAAATTCCAGCCGGCAACGTCCAGCGCATCGAAGTGCCACTGCTCAGCGAGGCGGCGGTGTTGTCGCTTGCCGAAGCAGCCAACCGCGACGGCAGCGCAATATATCGCGCCACCGCGGGCAACGCCTTCTTCGTCACCGAATTGCTGGCTGCCGAAAGCGAGATGATCCCGCCGGCCAGCGTCCGCGACGCCGTGCTGGCGCGTGCCGAGCGCCTGTCGCAGGGAGCGCGCTCGATGCTCGACGCGGTGTCTGTGTTTCCACGCCGCGCCGATGCCTGGGCGCTGCGCGGCCTCTGTGGCGTCGCCAGCGCCGGCCAGTTGGCGGAATGTGTCTCGAATGGCTTGCTCGACGATCTCGGCGATGGCTACGCCTTCCGGCACGAGATCGCCCGTCGCGCCATCGAGATGGCGCTGACCTCGAGCCGTCGGCGCGAATTCAACCAACGCGCGCTTTCCGCACTGCAGGAAAACGCCGAGGTGACTACCGCAAGGCTCGTGCACCATGCGGTGGAGGCCCAGAATCTTGAGGCGGTGCGCGAGCTTGCCCCGCTCGCAGCGCGCGAGGCTTCCCGCGTCGGCGCGCATCGCGATGCCGCCGGCTACTACGAGGTCGCCTTGCGGCATGCCGACAGCCTGCCGATGAGCGACCGGGCGAGGCTTTACGAAGGATATGCGTTTGAATGCCATCTGATCGGCCGCATCGATGCGGCCATCGAGGCGCAGAGCCAGGCGCGCCGGCTACAGCAGGCGCTGGGCGACACGCTCAGGGAGGGCGACAGCCTCAGATGCCTGTCGCGCTTCGCCTATCTGGTGGGTGACCGCGAACAGGCGGACCTGTTCGGGGCCCAGGCAGTGGAACTGCTGGAACAGGCGCCTGCCAGTCCGGAGCTTGCCATGGCCTATTCCAATCTCTCGCAGCTGGCGATGCTGGCCGAGAAGCTCGATGAGACGTTGCTGCTTGGCGGCAAGGCAGTCGCTCTGGCCGAACGGTTGAACAAGCCGGAGATAATCTGCCACGCGCTCAACAATCTTGGCTCGGCCGAGCAGTGGCTTGACCTGGCCAAAGGCCGGTTTCACCTCGCCCGCAGCCTTGAAATCGCGCTCGTGCAGAATTTCCAGGAGCACGCGGCACGCGGCTTCACCAATTGCGCCTGCGCCGAAATGAACCAGCTCGATCTTGTGCGCGCGCAATCCTTTCTCGACCGCGGCATTGCCTATTGCGTTGAGAACGACCTCGCGACCTGGCGCGACTATATGCGGGGCGTGCAGGCGCAGCTGCTTTTGCGACGCGGCCTTTGGGACGATGCGGCGGCCATGGCTCTCGACGTCATCGACGATGCTGCAACGACAGCCCTGGTGCGTTACCCATCCTTGGTCGCGCTGGCGAAACTGCGCATAAGGCGAGGCGATCCGGCTGGGCCGGTGCTGGAGGAAATGAAGCGGTTCCTGGACAGGGGAATGGAGCTGCAGCGGCTGGTGCCTTACACGGCGTCGATGGCCGAACTGGCATGGCTTGGGCAAGGCGACGCCAGTGAGGCGCTTCGCCTGATCGAGCTGGCAGAAAGCCTGTCGCCGACGAGGGCGATGTTCGCCGAACTGGCCGTCTGGCGGCTGCTCTTGTCGCCTGAAAGCGACCCTGGCGATACAACCGGCATGGCGGAGCCCAATCGCCTGCTGCTCGCCGGCGATTGGCACGGTGCCGCGACGCTGTGGGCCCGGCTGGGTGCTCCGTTCGAGCAGGCGCTCGCCCTGCTGCGCGGCGACGAGCCGGCCCTGCGCCTGGCCCTGGATATATTCGAGGGGCTCGGTGCCCGGCCGGTCGCCCAGCACGTCCGCGCCGTCATGCGGCAGAATGGCGTCAATAACATTGCAAGGGGACCGCGGCAGAGCACGCGCGCCAATCAAGCTGGCCTGACGCTGCGCCAGATGCAGGTCCTGCAACTGATCGAACGCGGTTTTTCCAACAAGAGAATAGCCGAGCACCTGACCATCTCACCGAAGACCGTCGATCATCATGTCTCGGCGGTGCTGGGCAAGCTGGACGCCATTTCGCGTGGCGAGGCGACCGCCGCCGCGCGCGATTCCGGGCTGATCTGAGCACGTAGGAATCTCGCCCGGATCAGAAATCCGGGAATGTGAGCCCTGCAGGTTTTCCTTACGCGAAAGCGCCGTGGCAGTGCTTGTATTTCTTGCCGGAGCCGCAGGGGCACGCTTCGTTGCGGCCGACCTTGCCCCAGGTGGCGGGGTTGTTGGGGTCGCGGTCTTCGGGGGCGACGATGGCGTTGCTTTCCTGGCGCACCAGAAGGGCGGTTTCGCCGCCTTCGAAATCGTTCTCGCCGGTGGTACCGTCAATATGCGTGCCGAACATGTCGGGGGCTTCCGGCGGCGGGGCCTCGGCAGCCTGGCGGACCAGTTCGACGCGCATCAGCTGCGCGGTGACGGCCTGGCGCAGATTGCCCAGCATCGCCTGGAACAGCTCGAACGCCTCGCTCTTGTATTCCTGCAAAGGATCGCGCTGGGCGTAGCCGCGGAAGCCGACAACCGAACGCAGATGGTCGAGATTAACGATGTGCTCGCGCCACAGATGGTCGAGCGTCTGCAGCACCACGGAGCGCTCGACATAGGTCATCACCTCGGGCCCGAAGCGCTCGGCGCGCTCCTTGGCGGCGGCGTCGGCGGCTTGCGTGATGCGCTCGCGAATGTCGTCCTCGGCGATGCCTTCTTCCTTGACCCATTCCTCAATCGGCAGGTCGAGATTGAGGAACTCGGCGACCTCGGCCTTCAACCCGGCGACATCCCACTGCTCGGCATAGGCGTTCTCGGGAATGGCCTTGGCGACGATCTCGTCGATAACGCCTTCGCGCATCTCGGCAATGGTCTCCGACAGGCCTTCGCCGTCCATCAGCTCGATGCGCTGTTCGAACACGACCTTGCGCTGGTCGTTGGAAACGTCGTCATATTTCAGAAGATTCTTGCGGATGTCGAAGTTGCGCGCCTCGACCTTCTTCTGCGCCTTTTCCAGCGCCTTGTTGATCCAGGGATGGATGATGGCCTCGTCTTCCTTGAGGCCGAGCTTCTGCAACATGCCGTCCATGCGCTCGGAGCCGAAGATGCGCATCAGATCGTCCTGCAGCGACAGGAAGAATTTCGAGCGGCCGGGGTCGCCCTGGCGGCCGGAGCGGCCACGAAGCTGGTTGTCGATGCGGCGTGACTCGTGGCGTTCGGTGGCGAGCACGTAGAGGCCGCCGGCAGCCAGCGCCTTTTCCTTCAGGCGCTCGACGTCGGCATAGATTTCCTTTTCCCGCGCCTCGCGCTCGGGCCCTTCGGGCATGTCGCCCAGTTCCTCGGCGATGCGCATCTCGGCATTGCCGCCGAGCTTGATGTCGGTGCCGCGGCCGGCCATGTTGGTGGCGATGGTGATGGCGCCGGGCTTGCCCGCCTGGGCGACGATCGCCGCCTCGCGCTCGTGATGGCGGGCGTTCAGCACCTCGAAATCCTTAAAACCTTCCTTGCGCAGCCGCTCGGCCAGTTGCTCGGACTTCTCGATCGAGGTGGTGCCGACCAGCGTCGGCTGGCCCTTGGCGCTGGCTTCGCGGATCTCCTTGACGATCGCCTTGTATTTCTCCTCGACCGTCCGGTAGACCTCGTCGTCCTCGTCCTTGCGGATGACCGGCAGGTTGGTCGGGATCTCGGTGACTTCGAGGCCGTAGATGTTGCCGAATTCCTCGGCCTCGGTCAGCGCCGTGCCGGTCATGCCGGAAAGCTTCTTGTAGAGGCGGAAATAGTTCTGGAAGGTAACGGAGGCGAGCGTCTGGTTCTCCGGCTGGATCGCCACATGCTCCTTGGCTTCAAGCGCCTGGTGCAGGCCTTCCGAATAGCGGCGGCCGGGCATCATGCGGCCGGTGAACTCGTCGATAATGACGATCTCACCATTGCGCACGATATAGTCCTTGTCGCGCTGGAACAGGCGGTGCGCCTTCAGCGCATTGTTGACGTGATGGACGATGGCGACGTTCTCGACGTCATAGAGCGACTCGCCCTTCAAGAGGCCGGCGTCGCGCAGCAGGTTCTCGAGCTTCTCGGTGCCTTCCTCGGTGAAGATGGAGGTCTTCTGCTTCTCGTCGATCTCATAATCCTGCGGCTGCAGCTGGATGATGAAAGTGTCGATGGTGTTGTACATTTCCGAACGGTCCTCGAGGGGACCGGAAATGATCAGCGGGGTGCGCGCCTCGTCGACCAGGATGGAATCGACTTCGTCGACGATCGCGTAGTTGTGACCGCGCTGCACCATCTGGGCGCGCTCGTACTTCATGTTGTCGCGCAGATAGTCGAAGCCGAGTTCGTTGTTGGTGGCATAGGTGACGTCGGCGGCGTAGGCGACGCGGCGCTCCTCGTCGGACAGGCCATGGACGATGACGCCGACCGAGAGGCCGAGGAACTTGTAGACACGGCCCATCCATTCGGAGTCGCGGGTGGCGAGATAATCGTTGACGGTGACGACGTGGACGCCATTGCCGGCCAGTGCATTGAGATAAACGGGCAAGGTCGCGACCAGCGTCTTGCCCTCACCGGTGCGCATCTCGGCGATGCCGCCATTGTGCAGCACCATGCCGCCGATCAGCTGGACGTCGAAGGGGCGCATGCCGAGCACGCGGCGCGCCGCCTCGCGGGCGGTGGCGAAGGCCGGGATCAGCAGGTCCTCGAGGCTGGCGCCGTTGGCGATGTCTTGGCGGAACTTTTCCGTGCGGCCGGCGAGCTCTGCATCGGAGAGCGCCCGCATCTCGTTTTCCATGGCGTTGATCGCCTCGACACGGGGCCGGGTCGACTTGACCCTGCGGTCGTTGGAGGAGCCGAAAACCTTACGGGCGAGACCGCCGAGACTGACCATCCAATGGTCCTTTCGATAGAATTCTCAAACTGAGACGAGCGCCGGCCGGCCCCATCAAATCCACGTGAATGCGCCGCCTGTATACGGGCAACGCAAAAAGCGCCCGGAAAACGGTTCTGGACGCAAAGTCGTTGGACAGATAAGAGGGGGCTCAACTGATGTCAACGCCGCGCTGGCCCTGCCGGTCGCGCCAAATTCGGCCACAATCTGGCTGATCTGGAAGCCTCCCGTCCTTCACATCCTCATCGGAGTCATCTTAATGTCCTTGTTGTTCCGCCGTGCGTCGCTCGCCAGCCTCGGCCTGGCCGTCGGCCTGTCGGCTCTTTGCCTGTCGCCGCTGATGGCGCAGGAAACCGCACCAGCCCAGCCGGCACCACCAGCGGCACCGGCCGCACCGGTCGATCCGAATACAGTGGTTGCCACCGTCAACGGCCAACCCCTCACCGAAGCAGATCTCGTGCTTGCCGAAGGCGAGCTGTCGCAGCAGTTCGCGCAACTCCCGGCCGAGCAACGCCGCGCCGCGGCGCTTTCGGCCGCAATCGAGATCCGCGTCATGGCCGCCCAGGCCGTCTCGACCGGTCTCGACAAGGATCCCGATTTCCAGCGCCGCATGGCCTTCCTGCAGCAGCGCGCGCTGCATGGCGAGATGGTCGAGAAGGGCGTCGTTGACAAGGTCACCGACGCCGAGATCCGCGCCCGCTACGACCAGGAGATCGCCAACACGCCGCCGGTCAACGAGGTGCATGCCCGTCACATCCTCGTGAAGACGAAGGAAGAGGCCGAGGCGATTATCAAGCAACTCGACGGCGGCGCCGATTTCCAGAAGCTCGCCAACGAGCACACCTCGGATCCGAGCGGCAAGACCAGTGGCGGCGATCTCGGCTGGTTCGGACCTGGCCAGATGGTGCCGGAATTCGACAAGGCCGCTTTCGCGCTCGAGGTCGGCAAATACACCGAGCAGCCGGTGCAGTCGCAGTTCGGCTGGCATGTGATCAAGCTCGAGGACAAGCGCACCAAGCAGCCGCCGGCCTTCGACGACGTCAAGGACCAGGCCAAGCAGGCGGTCATCCGCGACAAGTATTTCGCGCTGGTCAAGTCGCTGCGCGCCGATGCCAAGGTCGAAATTCCCGACGCCAATTTGAAGAAGGCCGTCGATACGCTGGAAAGCGCCAAGTAAACCAGAACGGTTTCGAAAAAGGGGCGCGGTGGCCAAAGGGCGCCGCGCCCTTTTTGCGTCAGTTCAGCCGTCGGGCCCCTCTATGCCTCGCAGGAGATAGCGGACCACCTTGCGTATCGTCGCCTCGTCTTCGTCGAGCCGGTTGGTCAGGAGCTGCCGCCACGCATAGGAAGCCACCAGGTCAGCCGCCACAGCCGGATCGACATCGGCCGCGACCTCGCCCCTTGCCTTGGCGCGCTCGATGATCTGGCCGGTGTGGGCCCGGCGCCCGCCTGTATAGCCGGCAAGGGCCGCGGCCGCCGTTTCGTCCGACTGCGCCTCGGCGATCAGCGACCTGAACACGCTGCCCGACGACGTCTCGCGCCAGTGCGCGAACAGGTTCTTGAGGAAGCCGACGAGATCCTCTTCCAGTCTTCCCGTATCGGGAACATCGACGCGTTTCTGGCGCTGGTAGACCTCCAGCAGCAGCGAGGCCTTGCTCGGCCACCAGCGATAGATGGTCGGCTTTCCGGCACGCGCCCGCCGCGCCACGGCCTCGATCGAGAAGCCGGCATAGCCGGCCTCGACCAACACCGCCTCGGCGGCATCGAGAATGGCTTCCGCGCTGTCGGGATTGCGCCGCGCACCGATGGATTTACGCGCCGTATCCGCCTCTTCGGCCATCCTGTCGCCCTCGCCGTCGGTTTAGGCCGGCAATATAAGTGATCCGGCGATGAAACGAAACGGCCCGTTCTTGGCGGCTGAGGCAGGAGACATTTTGCCTGCCATGTCCCCCCGCACGATGCGCAGGCCGCCATCGGTGCTGACCAACTCTGCCCGCGCTCCCGCGCCGAGTCGCAACGGCTCCCAGAAATACCAGGGCCAGGGTCAGAAGCTGCCCTCGGGAGAGATCGCAACCTGGGCAGGGCGGGCGGTGCCAGCGAACTGCAACGGAGCCGGCTGCGAACCGGTCAAGGCCAATTCCGGTTCTCACGCCGCCACCAAAACGCCTTGCGCGGGCGCGCCGTATCGGGCAAACCGGCGTTTCTCCGCCGATTTTTCCCGTCCGAGGTTCCATGTCCACGACGATTTCGCCGCTCGCGCCGAAGAAATACCCCAAGATGCCTGAGATCGAGGGGGTGCGCATCGCCACCGCCGAAGCGGGGATAAAATACAAGAACCGCACCGATCTCCTGGCCATGGTCTTCGAGCCCGGCACGGCGGTCGCCGGCGTGTTCACAAAGTCGAAATGCCCCTCGGCGCCAGTCGATTTCTGCCGGCAGAACCTTGCCGCGGGCAAGGCCCGGGTGCTCGTCGTCAATTCCGGCAACGCCAATGCCTTCACCGGCAAGAAGGGCCGGGACTCCACCGCGCTGACGGGCGAAGCGGCAGCCAAGGCTGCCGGCTGCACGCCAGGCGAGGTGTTTCTGGCCTCGACCGGCGTCATCGGCGAGCCGCTTGACACAACCAAGTTCAGCCACCTGCTGGCTGGTCTGGTCAGCAACGGCAAGCCCGACCTGTGGACCGAGGCGGCCAAGGCCATCATGACCACGGACACTTATCCGAAGGTGGCGACGCAGACCGTCAAGCTCGGCGAGACCGATGTCACCATCAACGGTATTTCCAAGGGCGCCGGCATGATCGCACCCGACATGGCCACGATGCTGTCCTTCGTCGCCACCGATGCGCCGATCGCCGCCCCCGTGCTGCAGGATCTGCTGTCGCGCGGCACGGCCAAGACCTTCAACGCGGTGACCGTCGACAGCGACACCTCGACCAGCGACACGCTGCTGCTCTTCGCCACCGGAAAGGCCGCCAAACGCGGCGCGCCGGAGATAACCGATCCCAAGGATGCCCGTCTGGGGGCGTTCCGCCGTGCGCTCGGCAAAGTGCTGAAGTCGCTGGCGCTGCAAGTGGTGCGCGACGGTGAGGGCGCCCGCAAGCAGGTCGAAGTCACCGTTACCGGCGCGAAATCGGCGCGTTCGGCCAAGCGCATCGCACTCTCGATCGCCAATTCGCCGCTGGTCAAGACCGCGGTCGCCGGCGAGGACGCCAATTGGGGCCGCGTCGTCATGGCCGTCGGCAAGGCCGGCGAGCCGGCTGACCGCGACCGCCTGTCGATCTGGTTCGGCGACAACAGGCTGGCGCATGAGGGCGAGCGCGATCCGGCCTATTCGGAGGAAGCGACCTCGGCGTATATGAAGCGCGACGACATCCGCATCCGCGCCGATATCGGCATCGGCCGCGGCAAGGCGACGGTGTGGACCTGCGACCTCACCAAGGAATACGTCGCCATCAATGGCGACTACCGGAGCTGACGGACTTGGTTTCCAAACATCCGGCCAGCATGCTGGCGACAGTGCGCCGCTATGAGGCGGCCGGGTTCCGCGCCTGGCCCGCGGCGGCAGTCCATTATGACGGCACCTGGGTGGTGCGGCTGACGGCCGGACATCCGGCCAAGCGGCTGAATTCGGTCAATCCGCTCGATCCCGGCGACACCCAGCACATCGCCGACCGCATCGGCCGCGCCAGCCGTCGTTTCGATGCCTATGGCAGGCCGCTGACCTTCCGCATGTCGCCGCTATCGGGTCCGGATCTCGCCAGCCATCTCGACCGCGAGGGTTGGAGCCGGTTCGACGAATCGCTGGTGATGCGGCTGCCGCTGGCCGATGCCCAGCTCGATGCCGCCATGGACCAGATCCCGTTGAAGGACATCAGCCGCTTCATCGGCGCGTCGCTCAAGGTCAGCGGCTCGGACGCGTCGCTGCGGCCAGGCCTGTCGGAGATCATCGGCGCCATCCAGCCCGAGGCCGGGCTGTTCGCGCTCGAGGCTGGAGCGGAACCACTGGCCACGCTGATCTGCGTCCATGACGGCGATCTCGCCGGCCTGTTCGAGGTCGCCACCGACAAGTCGGCACGCAACAAGGGCCACGGCCGCAACCTGATCCTGTCGGCGCTGAAATGGGCGCGGCTGCGCGGCGCGCGGGAAGCCTGGCTGCAGGTCGAGGCCGGCAATGTGCCGGCGCTGGCGCTCTATCATTCGCTCGGCTTCGACGAGGTCTATCGCTACCACTACCGCCGGCCGCCTGTTCATGGGTGAAATCGGGCATGAATGATGTGACGATCGCCGGCAAGCGCCTGCTCCTGGTCGCCGCCTGCGCCCTGGTCGACGCCGACGGGCGCGTGCTCCTGGCGCAGCGGCCCGAGGGCAAGCAGCTTGCCGGGCTCTGGGAGTTTCCCGGCGGCAAGGTCGAGCCCGGCGAGACGCCGGAGCAATGCCTTATCCGCGAACTCTATGAGGAGATCGCGATCGAGACCGACATCCCGTGCCTGGCACCGCTCACCTTCGCCAGCCATAGCTACGACGATTTCCATCTTTTGATGCCGCTTTTCATCTGCCGCCGCTTTCGCGGCATCGCCCAGCCGAAGGAGGGGCAGGCGCTGAAATGGGTGCGGCCCAGGCAGATGCGCGACTACCCGATGCCGCCGGCCGACGCTCCGCTGATCCCGTTCCTGATCGACCTCCTGTAGGCGAACAGAACCGCTAGCGGCCTGTGGCTGAGCGGAGCTGCGGGGCGCATAAGCCAGCATTAATGGAAGATTTATCTCATCATGAAAAATTGATGCAAGGCTGCCTCGTCGCGGCCGTGCCGGCGATTTTCTGGGGAGCGACAGCATGAGCCTAGACAGGGATTGGGATTCGATCCGGCCCGACCGCAGTTTTCGCGCCGCGGATGCGGGCATGGGCGTGCTGCGCGTCACGCTGCTGTTCGGGTCGGCCGCGGTGGCGCTGGCCCTGATCGCAACGCCCTTCCTCGAGAGCCAGGCGCGCTCGCAATCGGCTCGGAATTTTGCCAGCGGTCTCGACATGACTGCCACTGGTTCGATTACTCGTCGCGATACCTATACGGTGCGCCGCAGCGTGCTTCAGCCGCAGCCCGATTCGGTCTGCATCATCCGATCCGACGGCCGGACCAGCGGCGACTGCTGATCGGGTCCAAGACATTTTCAGAGGCGGCGGTTTCATCGCCTATTAAGCCTGTGCCGTTAACCTTTCTTAACAGGTCGGCGGTATGGTTCCGGCAAGAGGGATCGACGTGATGAAAACAGTGCTGCTGCGTTTCCTGAACGATGAAAAGGGCGCCACGGCCGTCGAATACGGCTTGATCGTCGCCGTACTGTCGCTGACGATCGTCGGCGGCATCAGCCAGGTCTTCAACGCGATCACCTGGCTGTTCAGCGACAATGGCAGCAGGCTTGCCAACGCTTTCGCACCCTGATCTGGCTGTCCGCGTCCGCGGACACTGTCATTGCCCCTTGGGCTGCTCCAACACAGTCTTCAGCGAGATCTTGGCCGAACCCGGCTTGAGCGGCTTTTGCTGCGATGCATCGGGCGCCCAGCCGGACATCCAGACCATCGAAAAGCTTGCGCGGATGCGGCCGTCGGGATCCGAAAACCGCTCGGCGTAGATTTGCGCGGCGCGGGCGAACAGCTGGCGTGTGCCCGGCCGCCGGCTGCGATCGGCAAGCGCGCTGGTTTCGCCCATGGCGCGCAAATCGGCCATCAGGTTGAAAAGACTGTCATAGCGCACCGTCACCGTCTCGACATCGGCGACCGGCAGAGCCAGGCCGGCGCGCTGCAGCAGCGCTCCCGCGTCGCGAACGTCGGTGAACGGAATGACGCGCGGGCTGGCGCCGCCGTGAAGCTCGGTCTCGGCCGCCAGCAGGCTTTCACGCAATTCGCCGAGCGTGCCGGCGCCGGCGAAGGCGCCGAGGAAAAGCCCGTCCGGACGCAGCGCACGGCGGATCTGCACCAGCATGCCGGGAATGTCGTTCATGGCCTGCAGCGACAGGAGCGACACCGCCAGGTCGAGGCTTTGCGGCTCGAAGGGCACGGTTTCCAGCGGCGCGACCATGCCGGCGGAATCGCCCAGGAAAGCCGCATCCGCCTCGACACGGACGATGTCCGCCACCTTGCCGCTCGCGGCGAGGATGTCGGCTGCGGCCGACGTCTGGCAAAACAGCACCGCTGCCCTGCTAAACCTGCGCTCCACGGCACCCAGCCGGTCGGCAAGGTCGTCGGCACTGCGCCGCATCAGGAAATCCGCGCCGCCGACCGGATGATCGAGCGCGCGCCGCTTGTGCGCCAGCCACAGTGAGGTGTCCATTATCGGCAGCAAACGGGCAGATCCTTGTTTGTCCATTCCCCGATGGAGTTGATATAGTGGCGCACAGCACCCACCACGTGGCCGATCCCATGCCCAAGATCAAGCCTCTGGACATCAGGAACCTTGCACGGTCGGCGGCGAACTGGCCGGCGCGCATCCTGTTCCCGCCTGTCTGCGCCGGCTGCCGCAGGCATGTCTCGCAGCCCGGCGTTCTGTGCGGCGCCTGCTGGCCGAAACTGCGCCTCCTGGAGCGGCCCTGGTGCCCGGTGATGGGCACGCCGTTCACCCACCATATGGGTGAGGGCTTTCTGTCGGCCGAGGCGATCGCCGATCCGCCGCCCTTCGAGCGGGCGCGGGCGGCCGTCGCCTATTCCGGCGTCGCCCGCCAGATGGTGCAGGGGCTGAAATACCAGGATCGCACCGACCTGGCGCCGTGGATGGCGCGTTGGATGCTGCGCGCCGGCGCCGACCTCATTGCCGAGGCGGATGTGGTGGTGCCGGTCCCGCTGCACTGGCGTCGCTTCTTCAGGCGGCGGTTCAACCAGTCGGCGGAATTGGCGAGGGCGGTCTGCGAGCTCAGCGGCCTGTCTTTTGCACCCTCGGCCATGCGGCGTGTCAAGCTCACGCGCCAGCAGGTCGGGCTGGAGCGCAAGGACCGCGAGGAGAATGTGCGGGCCGCCTTTCGCGTGCCTGCCGAAGCGGAAATCGAGATCGCCGGCCGCCGCGTGCTTTTGATCGACGACGTCTACACCACGGGCGCCACGGTTCGCGCCGCCAGCAAGGCGCTGAAAAAAGCAGGGGCCGGCGCGGTCGACGTGCTGACCTTCGCACGCGTGCTGCCGGGGGACTTTCGGGCCGACGAGTCCACGACTATATAAGTCGGCAACAAACAGTGGAAATTCGTCATGGTCGACGTCACCATCTATACACGCATGATGTGCGGCTACTGCACGGCCGCCAAGCGGCTGCTCGAGCGCAAGGGCGTCGCCTATACGGAGCATGACGCGTCGTTTTCGCCGGAACTGCGCCAGGAGATGATTTCCCGCGCCCATGGCCGCACGACCTTTCCGCAGATTTTCGTCGGCGACACGCATGTCGGCGGCTGCGACGACCTCCACGAGCTGGAGGCGCAAGGCCGGCTGGACAAGTTGCTCGCCAATGGTTCGACGAATTGAGGATATGACGATGGGTGTTTTCAAGGCGGCCGCGATCCAGATGCGTTCGGGCGAGAGGCCAGAGCGCAACGCAATCGAGCTCGAGCGGCTGGTGCGCGAAGCAGCCGGCCAGGGGGCCACCTACATTCAGACACCGGAAATGACCGGAGCGCTGGTGCGTGACAAGAAGGCCGCGTCTTTCACCTCAGAGGACAAGGACATCATCGTCGGGACCGCCCGCCGACTGGCCCGCGAACTTGGCGTCCACCTGCATATCGGCTCGACCGCCATCCTGCGCGCCGACGGCAAGCTCGCCAACCGGGCGCTGCTGTTCGGTCCGGACGGCGCCACGCTCGCCTCCTATGACAAGATCCATATGTTCGACGTCGATCTCGACAATGGCGAGAGCTGGCGCGAATCCGCGACCTACGAGCCCGGCACGGAGGCGGTCGTCACGACCATCGAAGGCGCCAAGCTGGGCTTTGCCGTCTGTTATGACCTGCGGTTTCCGCAACTGTTCCGCGCCGAGGCGCTAGCCGGCGCCGACCTGCTTTCCGTGCCCGCCGCCTTCACCCGCCAAACCGGCGAGGCGCATTGGCACGTGCTGCTCAGGGCCCGCGCCATCGAGAACGGCGCCTATGTCGTGGCCGCTGCGCAAGGCGGCCTTCACGAGGACGGCCGCGAAACCTATGGCCATTCGCTGATCGTCGATCCGTGGGGCCGCGTCATCGCGGAGGCGGCGCACAATGAGCCGGCGGTGATCGTCGCCGAGATCGACCCGGCGCAGTCGCTGGCGGCGCGCAAGAAGATCCCCAATCTGAAAAATGCGCGGGATTTCGCTGTCAATGCCGGTTCGTCCGAGACATCGCGTCTCAGGGGAGCGGCCTCTTGATCCGCTTCTCCCTGATCTGCGAAAACGAGCACGAGTTCGAGGGCTGGTTCCGCAGCAATGACGATTTCGACACGCAAAAGAAGCGTGGCTTCGTCGATTGCCCGAGCTGCGGCTCGCACAAGGTGGAGAAAGCCCTGATGGCGCCGGCCGTGTCGACGGCGCGCAAGCAGGAAACGATAGCGCTCGCCATGGGCGAGGCGCAGAAGCAGGCGCTGGCGCAACTGAAGGCAATGGCCGAGAAGGTTCGCGAGAATGCCGATTACGTCGGCGACAAATTCGCCGAGGAAGCGCGCAAGATCCATTTCGGCGAGACCGACCCGCGCGGCATCTATGGCGAGGCGACGCTGGAGGAGGCCAAGAGCCTGGCCGAGGACGGCGTCGAGTTCATGCCGATCCCAGTGTTTCCGGAGGATCGGAACTGAGCGGTCAGCTTACGCTGCCGATCAATTTTTCAAGCAGGCGCGAAAGCGTTTCCCGTTCGGCTTGCGTCAGGCCGGAAAGAATCTCGTGCTCGTTGGCGACGTGGGCCGTAACGGCCTCGTCGATCAAAGCGAGACCTTTTTCAGTCAACCGCACGACGATGCCGCGCCGGTCATTGGGGTGCGGACCGCGCACGATCAACCCTGAGGTTTCGAGCCGGTCGAGCCGGTTGGTCATGGCGCCCGAGGTCACCATCGTCGCCTCGTAAAGGGCGGTCGGGGTCAGCGCGTAGGGCGCGCCCGAGCGGCGCAACGTCGCCAGCACGTCGAATTCGCCGGCCTGCAATCCATAGCGCGCAAACAACGGCGCGAGGCGCTCGCGGGCAATCAGCGAGGATGCTTCATTCAACCGCCCGATCACGCCCATCGGCGAGACGTCAAGGTCCGGCCGCTCCCTGTTCCATTGTTCGATCGCCTTTGCCGCCCTGTCCATCTATTCTGCCATGTATCTTGACGTTAAGAATCTTTTCGTTATCTTATCGGAAAATGAAGTGGCGGCCAAGTGCCGGCGACGATGACGAGGACCATCAGATGAAATTTCTCTGGGATTCGGCGCTTGGCCTGCTGGTCGTGACGGGCGCCCTGCTTGGCCTGACGCTGCCGTTCGGCAAGCTTGCGACCGCCGCCGGCGTTCCGGCCATGGTCTGGGCCTTCGTCATCTCGCTCGGTGCCGGCGGCGTGCTGTTGCTGGCTCTCCTGTGGCGTGGCGAGCGCATCAAGCTTACGGCGCGCAAGCTGCGCTATTTCTTCGTCACGGCGGCGGTGTCCTATGCCTTTCCCAACCTCTTGATGTTTTCGGCCATCCCGCATCTCGGCGCGGGATATACGGGCATCATGTTCACGCTATCGCCGGTGATCACGCTCGTGTTCTCGATCTTGCTTGGCGTTCGGCGCCCCAACCTGCTCGGCGTCATCGGCATTGCGGTCGGCTTCATCGGTGCGGTCATGGTCGCGCTTACCCGCGGCGAAGCTGGCCAACCGGCCGATTATTTCTGGGTAACGATCGGATTGCTGATCCCGGTCAGCCTTGCCGCGGGCAACATCTACCGCACCGTCGACTGGCCCGAAGGAACCGGCCCGATCGAGCTTGCCGTGGGCAGCCATCTGGCGTCGGCGACCTTGCTTCTCCTCGGCATCCTGACGCTTTTCGGCTGGCAAGCGTTTGTTCCGCTGGGCGCGGTACCGCCTGTGGTCGTCGCGCAGATGGCGTCGGCTTCGGCAATGTTTGCCTTCTTCTTCCGGCTGCAGGCGGTGGGCGGCCCGGTCTATCTCAGCCAGATCGGCTATGTGGCGGCGGCCGTCGGGCTGTTCGCGGGCACGATCTTCCTCGGCGAGCACTATCAGCTGCTGACCTGGGCAGGCGCTGTCATCATCACGGCCGGCGTGTTTATCACCACCAAGGCGCAAAGCGGGACCAGCGCGAGGGCGCAGAGTCAGGCGGCGTGAGCCGGTTCAGACCGTGCCCTTTTCCGCCAGCACCATATAGTTGACGTCCATGTCTTTCGACCGCTGCCAGCGGTCGGCGAGCGGGTGGTAGACGACGCCGGTGCGGTCGATGACGGTCAGGCCGGCGCCGCCGAGCGCCTTTTCCAGCTCTTCCGGGCGCACCAGCTTGCCGAACTGATGAGTGCCGCGCGGCAGCCAGCGCAGCACATATTCGGCACCGATGATGGCCAGCCCTAGCGCCTTCAGCGTGCGGTTGATCGTGGCCACGAACATGATGCCGCCGGGCTTGACCATCTCGCCGCATTTGGCGACGAACAGGTCGATGTCGGCGACATGCTCGACCACTTCCATATTGAGGATAACGTCGAATTTTTCGCCGGCGTCGGCCAGGTCCTCGGCCGTGGTGGCGCGGTAGTCGATCGTCACGCCAACTTCGGCGGCGTGCAATTTGGCCACTTCGATATTGGTGGCGGAAGCATCGGCGCCGACCACTTCGGCGCCAAGCCGCGCCATCGGCTCGCACAGCAGGCCGCCGCCGCAACCGATGTCGAGAAAGCGCAGGCCCTCGAATGGCCGTGCCGCGCGCGGATCGCGGCCGAAGCGCGTTGCCACCTGGTCGCGTATGTAGGCAAGCCGGATGGGGTTGAACTTGTGCAGCGGCCGGAACTTGCCGTTCGGGTTCCACCATTCGGCGGCAAGGGCGGAAAAGCGCTCCACTTCTCCGGCATCGATCGTCGATCGTCGGGGCTCTGGCATCGATTGGTCTCCTCGGACGCTAGCAAGTCGGGCGTGGGGGAGGGAAAGTCAAGGCTGCATTTTCGCCTGCTGACAGTGCGAGGCCGGCACCGCCGACAAGCGCCCTCTATTGCCGGCGGCGCCCTGTCAGGACGTGTCAGCTCAGGGAGCACCTCGGCCGAAACAAAAAAGCGGCGGCGTGCGAAAAAGGGAAGATCGTGTTGAGAAAAGGAGATGGCCGTGATTCAGACCGCATCGATCCTTTGGCGCAGGCTCGACCTTGAAGGTCACGATTCCTGCATGCTCTCGCAGCGGCCCGGCGGGCACCGCCTGAAGGGGCAGGCCATCTTCCTGCAAGACGACAAGCCGTGTTGCATCGCCTACGAGGTGGATTGCGATGCCGGCTGGCACACGCGCTCGGCACGGGTCGAGGGCTTTCTCGGCCCGCAAGAGCTTTCCCTGGGGATCGAACGCCGCGCCGACGGCTCCTGGGCGCTGAATGGCGAGCCGCAGCCGGAGGTGGCCGGCCTGATAGACGTCGATCTCGGCTTCACGCCGGCTTCGAACCTCCTGGCGATCCGCCGGTTCGCGCTCGCCGTCGGCGAAGCGACGCCCGCGCCGGCCGCCTATCTGGCCTTTCCCGAGCTCAGAATGATGCGGATCGAGCAGACCTATCGGCGCCTCGACGCGGCCCGCTACGCCTATGCCGCGCCGGCATTCGGCTATGAGGCGGTGCTGGAGGTCTCTCCACTCGGCTTCGTGCTCGACTATCCGGATTTGTGGAAGAGCGTCGCCCGCCCGGGCTGAGGTCCGCCGCTCTGAGAGCCTTGCCGGTAGCGGCGCTGCGCAAAATGGAGTTCCAGTCCAGCAGGCACGTGGCGCCCTTCTTGTGCGCCATCGCTTGCGAAGCCTGGATGTTTTGGCTAAGGAGGCCGCGCATTCAGCGGCCGGCGCCAGCCGGGCGCTTTCCTCGGTTTTCGGCGCAGAGCCGGCTTCAGTCAAAGGCATTTCGCTTCCATGGCGCGCATCGTGATGAAATTCGGCGGAACCTCCGTCGCCGACATCGCCCGCATCCGCAATGTGGCGCGTCACGTCAAACGGGAGGTCGATGCCGGTCACGAGGTGGCGGTGGTGGTCTCGGCGATGGCCGGCAAGACCAACGAACTGGTCGGCTGGACGCGCGAGGCCTCGCCGATGCACGACGCGCGCGAATATGATGCCGTGGTTGCGTCCGGCGAGCAGGTGACGGCAGGCCTTTTGGCGATCACCTTGCAGAACATGGGCGTGCACGCCCGCTCCTGGCAGGGCTGGCAGATCCCGATCAAGACCGACAACGCGCATGGCGCGGCACGCATCCTCGATATCGACGGCGCTTTCCTGATCAAGCGCTTCGGCGAGGGCCAGGTGGCCGTCATCGCAGGTTTCCAGGGCATCGGACCGGACAACCGCATCGCAACGCTTGGTCGTGGCGGCTCCGACACCAGCGCGGTGGCGATCGCGGCCGCCGTCAAGGCCGACCGTTGCGACATCTATACCGACGTCGACGGCGTCTACACCACCGATCCGCGCATCGAGCCGAAGGCGCGGCGGCTGGCCAAGATATCGTTCGAGGAAATGCTTGAAATGGCCTCGCTCGGCGCCAAGGTTCTGCAGGTGCGTTCGGTCGAGCTTGCCATGGTGCACAGGGTGCGTACCTTCGTGCGGTCGTCCTTCGACGATCCCGACGCGCCCGGAATGGGGGATTTGCTCAATCCGCCCGGAACGCTTATTTGCGACGAGGAAGAGATCGTGGAACAGCAGGTCGTCACCGGAATTGCCTATGCCAAGGACGAGGCGCAGATTTCGCTGCGGCGTGTCGGCGACCGGCCGGGCGTCGCCGCCGGCATTTTCGGGCCGCTGGCCGAGGCCAACATCAACGTAGACATGATCGTCCAGAACATTTCCGAGGACGGCAAGCTTACCGACATGACCTTCACGGTGCCCTCCGGAGACGTGGACAAAGCGCTGGCCGTGCTCGACCGGCTGAAGGCCGATGTCGGCTACGACGTCGTGCAGTCGGAAGCCGGCATGTCGAAGGTCTCGGTCATCGGCATCGGCATGAGAAGCCATGCCGGCGTTGCCGCCACCGCCTTCAAGGCGCTGGCCGAGAAGGCAATCAACATCCGCGCCATCACCACCTCCGAGATCAAGATTTCGATACTGATCGACGGTCCGTACACGGAACTCGCGGTTCGCACTTTGCATTCCGTCTACGGTCTGGATAAGCAGTAGCAGACTGAATCAGTTGTTGCGTGCGTGCCGGCGGCGGCCGAAACTGCGCCGGCAGGAAGCCTATTGGAGAAGAAGCCGCGATGCGTGACCCGGCCAGTGGCCCGCGCGTTCTGCTGAAACGGCTCCGCGAGCTCATGCAGGAGCCGCTGGAGCCGCAGGAGCGGCTCGATCGCATCGTGCGCGACATCGCCTCCAACATGGTCGCCGAAGTGTGCTCGCTCTATGTGCTGCGCGCCGATTCCGTGCTCGAACTCTACGCCACCGAAGGCCTGAACCCCAACGCGGTGCACCTGGCGCAGCTCAGGCTGGGGCAAGGCCTGGTCGGCACGATCGCCGCCAGCGCGCGGCCGCTCAATCTATCCAATGCGCAGGAACATCCGGCTTTCGCCTACCTGCCGGAAACCGGGGAAGAGATCTACAATTCCTTCCTCGGCGTGCCGGTGCTCAGGGCAGGGCGCACGCTGGGCGTGCTGGTGGTGCAGAACAAGACCATGCGCCACTATCGCGACGACGAGGTCGAGGCGCTGGAAACCACCGCCATGGTTATCGCCGAGATGATCGCCACCGGCGATCTGGCGCGGCTGACGCGGCCCGGCCTCGAGCTCGACCTGCGCCGCCCGGTCAGCTTCACCGGCCTGTCGTTCAACGAGGGCGTCGGGCTCGGTCATGTCGTGCTGCACGAACCGCGGATCGTCGTCACCAACCTGTTCAACGAGGACAGCGAAGAGGAAGTCCGCCGGCTCGAGGCATCGCTCGGCTCGCTCAGGCTTTCCATCGACGACATGCTCGAGCGCCGCGACGTCGCCTTCGAGGGCGAGCATCGCCAGGTGCTGGAAGCCTACCGCATGTTCGCCAACGACCGCGGCTGGGTCCGGCGGCTGGAAGAGGCGATCCGCAACGGCCTGACGGCGGAAGCTGCGGTCGAAAAGGTGCAGAGCGACATGCGCGCGCGCATGCTGCACATGACCGATCCTTATCTGCGCGAGCGGATGAGCGATTTCGACGACCTCGCCAACCGGCTTCTGCGCCAGCTGATGGGACGCGGGCCTGACGATGTCGCGGCCTCGCTGCCGAAGGATGCCATCATCGTCGCCCGCTCGATGGGCGCCGCCGAACTGCTCGACTATCCCCGGGACAAATTGCGCGGGCTGGTGCTCGAGGATGGCGCGGCCACCAGCCACGTCGTCATCGTCGCGCGCGCCATGGGCATTCCCGTCGCCGGGCAGATGAAGGGCGCCGTTTCCATGGCGGAAAACGGCGATGCCATCATCGTCGACGGCGAGGAAGGCGCGATCCATCTTCGTCCGCAGTCGGATCTCGAAGCCGCCTATGCCGAAAAGGTGCGGTTCCGGGCGCGCCGGCAGGAAGTCTACCGCGAACTGCGCAAGAAGCCGTCGGTGACCAAGGATGGCGTTGCGGTCGACCTTTTGATGAATGCCGGGCTTGCCGTCGACCTGCCGCAACTGGCCGAGTCGGGTGCCGCCGGGATCGGCCTGTTCCGCACCGAATTGCAGTTCATGGTCGCCTCGACCTTTCCCCGTGCCGAGGCGCAGGAGCGGCTCTACCGCGACGTGCTCGATGCCGCGCGCGGCAAGCCGGTGACCTTCCGCACCATCGACATCGGCGGCGACAAGGTGCTGCCCTATTTCAAAGGCGCCATCCAGGAAGAGAACCCGGCGCTCGGCTGGCGGGCGATCCGCCTGACGCTGGACCGTCCGGGATTGCTGCGCACCCAGATCCGCGCCCTGCTGAAAGCCTGCGGCGGGCGGGAGCTCAAGCTGATGCTGCCGATGGTCACCGAGCTCGGCGAGATCGCCCAGGCGCGCGAAATCATCGACCGCGAGGTGCGGCATCTGTCGCGCTTTGCCCATCATTTGCCGACCAGCCTCAAGCTCGGGGCAATGTTGGAGGTGCCGTCCCTCCTGTTCCAGCTTGACGAGTTGATGAAGGCGGTCGACTTCGTCTCGGTCGGCTCGAACGACCTGTTCCAGTTCGTGATGGCGGTCGACCGCGGCAACACGCAGCTTTCCGATCGCTTCGACACGTTGTCGACGCCGTTCCTGCGGGTGCTCAAGACCATCGCCGATGCCGGCGCCCGCAACCACACGCCCGTCACACTCTGCGGCGAACTCGCCGGCAAGCCGATCTCGGCAATGGCGCTGGTCGGCCTCGGTTTCCGTTCTATCTCGATGTCGCCCGCTTCGATCGGTCCGGTCAAGGCGATGCTGACCGAATTGCCGCTGGAGGCGTTGAAAGCGTTCTTCGACGACAATCTGATGGCGCCGGCCCAGGGGCTGCCGATGCGGGCGCTGCTGCAGGCCTTCGCCGACGACCGCTCAATTCCGTTATAGCACCTTTGCAATGATCTCCCTTCCCCGCGACCGCATGGATCAAGTCGTCAAGCGTTTCGAAATGCTCGAAGCGCAGATGTCGGCCGGCCCGGCGCCGGATGCCTATGTTAAGATGGCATCGGAATATGCCGAGCTCCAGGAGATGGTTGCCAAGGTCAGAGCCTTGCGCTCGGCCGAGCAGGAGCAGGCCGATCTCGAGGCGATGCTCGCCGACAAGGGCACCGATGCCGAGATGCGGGCTCTCGCCGAGGCCGACCTGCCAGAGGTCGATGAGCGCATCGAAGCGTTGCAGAAGGACATCCAGATCCTGCTCTTGCCCAGGGATGCGGCCGATGACAAGAACGCCATCCTGGAAATCCGCGCCGGCACCGGCGGCGACGAGGCAGCATTGTTCGCCGGCGACCTGTTTCGCATGTATGAGCGCTACGCCGCTTCGCGTGGCTGGCGGTTCGAGACGGTATCGGCCAGCGAGGGCGATGCCGGCGGCTATAAGGAAATCATCGCCACGGTTTCCGGCAAGGGGGTTTTCGCGCATCTGAAATTCGAGTCCGGCGTCCACCGGGTGCAGCGCGTGCCCGCGACCGAGGCCAGCGGACGCATTCACACCTCGGCGGCGACGGTAGCCGTGCTGCCGGAGGCGGAGGAAGTCGACATCGACATCCGGGCCGAAGACATCCGCATCGACACGATGCGCGCGTCGGGCTCGGGCGGCCAGCACGTCAACACCACCGATTCGGCAGTGCGCATCACCCATTTGCCGACCGGCATCATGGTGGTGCAGGCGGAGAAATCGCAGCACCAGAACCGGGCCAAGGCCATGCAGATCCTGCGGGCCCGGCTCTACGACCTGGAACGCAGCAAGGCCGATGAGGAGCGCTCGGAATCGCGCAAGTCGCAGGTCGGCTCCGGCGACCGCTCGGAACGCATCCGCACCTACAATTTTCCGCAAGGCCGCGTCACCGATCATCGCATCAACCTGACGCTCTACAAGCTCGACCGGGTGATGATGGGCGAACTCGACGAAGTCATCGACGCTCTGATCGCCGATCACCAGTCGAAGCTGCTCGCCGATATCGGTCTTGATGGCTGATCCTTTGCCCCAGGCGCTGGGGCCGCTGCTGCGGGCAGCGCGAGCGCGCTTGGCGGCGGTCGATAATCCGGCGCTCGATGCAAGACTGATCGTGGAGCACTTTTCAGGTACGACCCGCACGCAGGCCATTGCCGATCCCGAACATGCGGTCGATGCCGCCGCTCTTGTCCAGATCGACCGCGCCTTGAGGCGCTGCGCGGGCGGCGAGCCCGTGCACCGCATCCTGGGCTATCGGGAGTTCTACGGGTTGCGGCTGTCGCTGTCGCCGGAAACGCTGGAGCCGCGGCCCGACACCGAAACGCTGGTCGAGGCCATACTGCCCTTTGTCAGGGCAACCGTCATGCGCGAGGGCGAGTGCCGCATCCTCGATCTGGGAACCGGCAGCGGAGCCATCGCGCTGGCGCTGCTCAGCGCCGTGCCGGCAGCGATTGCCACCGGGGTCGACTTCTCGGAAGGGGCGTTGAGGACGGCAACGCGCAATGCCGCGCAATTGGGGCTTGGCGACCGGTTCACGGCGCTGCTGTCCGACTGGTTTGAAAAAGTTTCTGGTCGATACCATGTAATTGTCGCAAACCCTCCCTATATACGATCGGAGGACATCGGAAATCTGCAGGATGAAGTCCGGGATTTCGACCCGCGCCTGGCCCTGGATGGCGGCGCGGATGGGTTGGCCCCTTACAGGGTCATCGCCGCTGAGGCGGCTAAGTTTCTAGAAGCCGGAAGCAGGATTGCGGTCGAGATCGGCTACACACAGCACATCGAGGTCACCGCTATATTTCGCTCGTCCGGCTATGCGGTCTCTGGTGCGTTCGGCGACCTCGGCGGAAACGACAGGGTTCTTGTCTTTCAACGGGGAAAGCCTTGACGCAGTGCGAAAAAAACCGCTTGGCAATGCCGGGGAATGCGGCTAGGGTCGCGTTAACCGGATGAGACGAAGCAGGCAGTGCTCTTAGCGATTCGGTTTTCCTTGGAAATAGCTGCCTTCTTGCGCAAACGACGCCCAAGCTTCGTGCGGGAATCGTCCGGCAAGTGATGTAACCGGAACAGGATGGCACGTGGCGCCAACGCAATTGATGCGGGCGAACGCCGGTGAAGAAACGAAACGGCTGGCTGCATGAGCGCCACCGTTCGTGAAGAGTTTTCGAAAATTTCAATATGAAGAGAGTCGAATGAGGCCACAACAGCAGAACAGGCGCATGCGCGGTCGCAACAACAATGGCGGCGGCGGCAACAACAACAATAACAACAACCGCAAGGGGCCAAATCCCCTGACGCGCAACTACGAGAGCAACGGCCCGGACGTGAAGATCCGTGGGTCTGCTCAGCAGATCGCTGAAAAGTACGCCACCCTTGCCCGTGATGCGCAAAGCTCCGGCGACCGGGTGATGGCGGAGAACTATCTCCAGCACGCCGAGCACTATAATCGCATCATTGCCGCCGCGCAGGCGCAGATGCCGATCCAGAACGTCCAGCAGAATCGCGACGAATTCGACGATGATGGCGATGAGGATCGCGACGAGTTCGACAATGCCGGCAACGCCGGCAACAACGTTGCGGATGCGCCGGTTCCGGTGATCAACCACGGCGCGGGTCCGCAGCCGGTTATCGAAGGCATGCCGGCCGAAGTCGCGCTGAACCGGGAAAACGGCCGCGATCGTGATAATAATGGCGGGCGCAACAGTGGCGGCCGCGACAATAATGGCGGACGCCATCGCGACCGCCGCCCCAATGGCGGCTATGGCCAGAACAGCCAGCGCGGCGATTATGGTTCGTCCGCCGAGCAGGGTGCCCAGCAGCAGCGCAACGAGACGGCCGAACAGGCCGAGGCCGTCACGCCAGCCGAATCCGTCGCGCCGGTCGAGCAGGCGGCGCCGCTGTTCGAGAACCTGTCGCCGGCCGGGCTCGCTGCCCAGGCCGAACTCAATGAGACGGCCGCGGAGACTAGTCCCAGCCGTCGTCCGAGGCGTCCGCGCCGCCCGCGCGGCAATGCCGACCAGATCACCAGCGGCAACGACAATGCCGACGCTGGCGAGGTGGCGGCGGCCCCGGTCGACAATGGCAACGCCGACCCCGCGATCGCCGACATCGACAACTGAGCGGCGACGCCTCGATACATTGAACGGCGGAGAGAAATCTCCGCCGTTTTCGTTTGCGCGGCCGTCGAATATTATGCCTTCGCAGACATCAAGACGTCTTGAGGGTTCGCGGATAGCGCACCATATCAGCCTCAACTGGACCCGGCTCTCACGGGCGGGTCCGTCACCGCAATCTGATCCGGTGCCGCAAAGCGGGCCGGTGATGGAAGGAGACAGGTATGAATCTTGAGAAATACTCGGAGCGCGTGCGCGGCTTCATCCAATCCGCGCAGACGATGGCGCTCTCGCGCAACCACCAGCAATTCACCCCCGAACATATCCTGAAAGTGCTCGTCGATGACGACGAGGGTCTGGCTGCGTCGCTCATCGAGCGCGCCGGCGGCAGCGTCCGTGACGTCAAGCTCGGCATCGAGACGGCACTCGAAGCGATGCCCAAGGTGGAGGGCGGCAACGGCCAGCTCTATCTGGCACAGCCGTTGGCCAAGGTGTTTTCGACAGCCGAGGAACTGGCCAAGAAGGCCGGTGACAGCTTCGTCACGGTCGAAAGGCTACTGACGGCGCTTGCAGTCGAGAAATCAGCCAAGACATCAGACATACTGGCCAAGGCCGGCGTCACCGCGCAGGCGCTCAACCAGGTGATCAACGACGTCCGCAAGGGCCGCACCGCCGATTCGGCGAATGCCGAACAGGGCTATGACGCGCTGAAGAAATACGCGCGCGATCTCACCGCCGATGCCCGCGCCGGCAAGCTCGATCCGGTCATCGGCCGCGACGACGAGATCCGCCGCACCATCCAGGTGCTGTCGCGCCGCACCAAGAACAATCCGGTGCTGATCGGCGAGCCGGGCGTCGGCAAGACGGCGATCGCCGAAGGCCTGGCGCTGCGTATCGTCAATGGCGACGTGCCGGAATCGCTGAAGGACAAGCAGCTGATGGCGCTCGACATGGGCGCGCTGATCGCCGGCGCCAAATATCGCGGTGAGTTCGAGGAGCGGCTGAAGGCCGTGCTTTCCGAGGTCACTGCCGCTGCTGGCGGCATCATCCTGTTCATCGACGAGATGCACACCCTGGTCGGCGCCGGCAAGGCGGACGGCGCCATGGATGCGTCCAACCTTCTGAAGCCGGCGCTGGCGCGCGGCGAACTGCACTGCGTCGGCGCCACCACGCTCGACGAATACCGCAAGCATGTGGAGAAGGATGCCGCACTCGCCCGCCGCTTCCAGCCAGTCTTCGTCGAGGAGCCGACGGTGGAGGACACGGTCTCGATCCTGCGCGGCCTGAAGGAGAAATACGAACAGCACCACAAGGTGCGCATTTCCGATTCGGCGCTGGTCGCGGCGGCGACGCTGTCCAACCGCTACATCGCCGACCGGTTCCTGCCGGACAAGGCGATCGACCTCGTCGACGAAGCCGCTTCGAGGCTTCGCATGCAGGTCGATTCCAAGCCCGAAGCGCTGGACGAGATCGACCGCCGCATCATGCAGCTCAAGATCGAGCGCGAAGCGCTGAAGGTCGAGAAGGACGAGGCTTCGAAAGACAGGCTTGCCCGGCTCGAGAAGGACCTCGCCAGCCTTGAGGAGGAATCGACCGAGATGACCTCGAAATGGCAGGCAGAGAAGCAGAAGCTCGGGCTCGCCGCCGATCTCAAGAAGCAGCTTGACGAGGCGCGCAACGAACTGGCCATCGCCCAGCGCAAGGGCGAGTTCCAGCGCGCCGGCGAGCTTGCCTATGGCAAGATCCCGGAACTGGAAAAGAAGCTGAAGGAAGCCGAGGCCCAGGACGGCAAGGCTGGCATGGTCGAGGAAGTGGTCACGCCCGATCATGTCGCCCACATCGTCTCGCGCTGGACCGGAATTCCGGTCGACAAGATGCTGGAAGGCGAGCGCGACAAGCTGTTGCGCATGGAAGACGAGATCGGCAAGCGCGTCGTCGGCCAGGGCGAGGCGGTGCAAGCGGTTTCCAAGGCAGTGCGGCGCGCTCGCGCCGGCCTGCAGGATCCGAACCGGCCGATCGGCTCGTTCATGTTCCTCGGCCCGACCGGCGTTGGCAAGACCGAACTGACCAAGGCGCTGGCGAACTTTCTGTTCGATGACGAGAGCGCGATGGTGCGCATCGACATGTCGGAGTTCATGGAGAAGCATTCGGTTGCCCGATTGATCGGCGCGCCTCCCGGCTATGTCGGTTATGAGGAAGGCGGCGCGCTGACCGAAGCGGTGCGGCGCCGGCCCTATCAGGTCGTGCTGTTCGACGAGATCGAGAAAGCGCATCCCGACGTGTTCAACGTGCTCCTGCAGGTGCTCGACGACGGCCGGCTCACCGATGGGCAGGGCCGCACGGTTGACTTCCGCAACACGCTGATCATCATGACGTCGAACCTCGGCGCCGAATACCTGGTCAATCTCGGCGAGGACCAAGATGTCGACCAGGTTCGCGACGAGGTGATGAACGTCGTCAAGGCGTCGTTCCGGCCGGAGTTCCTCAACCGCGTCGACGAGGTGATCCTGTTCCATCGGCTGCGCCGGCAGGATATGGGCCGCATCGTCGAAATCCAGCTCAAGCGGCTGGAAAACCTGCTGGTCGACCGCAAGATCACGCTGTCGCTGGACCAGGAGGCGATCGACTGGCTGGCATCCAAGGGTTACGACCCTGCCTATGGCGCGCGGCCGTTAAAGCGGGTGATGCAGAAAGACCTGCAGGATCCGCTGGCTGAGAAGATCCTGCTCGGCGAGATCCTCGACGGCTCGACCGTCAAGGTGACCGCTGGCTCCGACCGGTTGAATTTCCGTTCGAAGCCGACGGTCGTCGCGACCGAAGCGGCAGCCTGATTGAACGCCGCGCGCCCAGGACGGGCGCGCGGCTTTTCCGCGTCTTTCGGCAGGAGCACGCATGACGCTGGACGACTATAACGGCTTCTGCGCCTCGCTGCCCGCCACATCGCATGTCGTCCAGTGGGGCGGCGCCCATGTCTGGAAGGTCGGCGCCAAGGTCTTTGCCATCGGCGGCTGGAGCGAGGGCCGCGATCCTTTCATCACCTTCAAATGCTCCGACATTGCCTATGATGTGCTGAAGGAGCAGCCGGGCTTGCGGCCCGCACCCTATCTTGCCTCGCGCGGCATGAAATGGATCCAGCGCCAGACAAGCCAGAGCATGGATGATGGCGCGCTGAAGGATTACCTGCGCGAGAGCCATCGTCTTGTCGCCCTGAAGTTGACGAAGCAGGCGCGAAAGGAACTGGGACTTGCCTGAGGCTAAAGCGCGTCACGCTCGACGGATTCAGGCGACGCGCTTTAGCTTTTGTTCTATGCATATCTTTCGCCCCAAACCGGGCCGCTTTTGGATGATATGCTTTTAGCTGATATTCGTCGAGGCGCCGGAAAACTGCCATCTTCATGCCCGGTTCATATTGGAACCTTATGGTTGGGCGGTGGTTCGCTGGCGAAGGACTCGCTACGCGCGAAAGCCGCCGGCGACGGCAATTACGGACCGGAGAGTTTGCCCACGATGTTGCGGACGATCTTCACCCTTTCGGCACTTGCGGCCGGACTGGCGTTTTCAAGCGCGTTCGCCGCGCCGACCGAGGACGCTTCGCCGCGGGTCGTCCGCCCCGCTGACGGCGGCATCCTGCTGGCCCAGGACGGCAATCTCGACATCTATTACGACGCCAGGGGCAACCGCCTCATCGTCGATGCGGACACGGGCAAGGTCATCGCCATCCAACCGCCGCAGACCAGGCTCGACCGACGCGCGCTGCGCCGCGAGACACGGCTGCGCGAACTCGGCCGCGTTCCCGCCGACGACGACCGCTACTATCTCGACGATCCGGAAGACATGGCACGCTTCCGCCGCAGGCAGATGGAAGACGAAGGCCGGGTCATCGCGCCGCCCGTCCAGGAATATGATCCCTATGGCGACAATTCCGTCGAGGCCTACCCGCCGGCCCCCGGCGGCGACGGCGTCTACGACAACTATCCGGAAGCGCCCCAGCCGGCAACGCCGCCCTCCATCAAGCGCCAGCCGCTGAACGAGGCCTCGATAGAGCCGGTCGAGCCCACGGCTCCCGCCGCGCAGCCGGCGCCCGCAGACGAGGCGGGATTACCGCCGAAAGCAGGCGGCAAGACTGTGGTCGACCCGTCGCTTTCGCTCGGAGCACGCCAGGATGTCGCGGCTCTGCAGGTGCTGCTTGATCGCGGCGGCGCTTCGCCTGGCGTCATCGACGGGCGCTTCGGTTCGAATGTCGACAAGGCGCTGGCTGCCTACAACCAGATCACCGGCAGCAATCTGCGATCGACCGACGCCGTCGGCATCCAGGCGGCCCTTGCACAAACGGGCGGCGATGCCTTGGCCAACTACACGATCACGCCGGAGGATGCGGCCGGTCCCTATGTTGCGTCGATCCCGGAAGATTACAGCCAGAAGGCGCAGCTCGACCGCATGGGCTATACGTCCGTCACGGAAGCGCTTGCCGAGCGCTTCCACATGGACGAGAACTATCTCAAGGCGCTCAACCCGGAGGCCAATTTCAACCGTCCCGGAACGATCATCAAGGTTGCCAATTTCGGCAGACTGGTGTCGTCGCCGGTGGCTCGCATCGTCGCCGACAAGGGCAAGAAAGAGGTCTTTGCCTATGATACGGCGGGCAAGCTGGTCGCGGCCTATCCCGCCACCATCGGCTCGTCCGACACGCCGTCGCCGTCCGGCATTCATGCCGTGTCCCGTGTCGCGCTTGATCCGAACTACACCTACAACCCCAACATCAATTTCAAACAGGGCGAGAACAATAAGGTCCTGACCATTCCGCCCGGCCCGAACGGCCCTGTCGGCTCGGTGTGGATCGCGTTGGACAAGCCGACCTACGGCATCCATGGCACGCCGGATCCCTCGAAGATCGGCAAGACCGAAAGCCATGGTTGCGTGCGACTAACCAATTGGGATGCCCGCGAGCTGGCCAAGCTGGTTTCGCCCGGCGTGACGGTGGAATTCGTCGACTGAGACGATGCGGCGTTCGTCGCTGGTTAGAGCGGTTCAGTGTTCGATGGACTTCCGAGCCGCTCCAGCGCTGCGCGCTTTTCCCGGGAAACCGCCACGTTTTTCCTGGAATTGCTCTACCCGATTATCCTGCGCAACCATTTCGCGCTCGGTGTCGCGGCATAAATCAGCTGCACCATGAGAATGAAGCCGACGCTGAGCAGCGGGGTGACCAGACAGAGCAGGGCGCCGACCGCCCACAGAAGCTGCGCCTTGACGATGCGCAGGTAGACCGTGCGTTTCGTTTCGACGTCGACATCATCCGCCAGAAGGCCATTTTTCTCCGCATAGCGCCAGCTGGCGATCAGGGTGACGCCGAGCATCAGCAGATTGAGCCAATAGACGGCGACCGCGGTTCTGAATTCGAGGAAGTCGGCCAGAAGATCGGTCGAGAACGGCAGCAGGGCGATAAAGGCGAGAAAGCACAAATTGAGTGTTGCCAGCCGCCTGTCGGATCTGGTGATCAACCCATGCTGCGCCTGCTGGCCGAACCAGAAGATGGTCAGCGTCAGGAAGGAAAGCGCATAGGTCAGGAAGCGCGGCGCCAACGCCAGGACGGCGTCGAGGAGATCGCCTTCGGAATGGATCGCCTCGTGCGTCGGTACACGAATCTCCAGAACGATCAGGGTCAGCGCGATGGCGAAGACGCCGTCGGTCAGCCCGACGACGCGGTGGAGCCCGGACTGGGATGGTTCGAGCGGTCGCTTCATCGATTTTCTCCCCCTGTCTGATCGGCTCCCGTCCGATGCCGCGTGAAAGCTTAGCATGCCGGCGCTTGTTTGCATCTGCGTGGGCCGGCACCTGCCAATGCGGCCAGGTGGCTGCGCAGCTGGTTTCAACGACCGGGACCGCTGGCTGGTTGTTGCAGGCGCGCCGCGGGTTTATGCAGGTTGCATGCATTCACCGAGCAAAGCCGCTGCCGTCCCGCCGCCGACCGCCAACGGTACGTTCTGCCCGCAGTCGCAGCGGCGCTATGTGCTGATCGCCGCGATCCTGGCTTCAGCGCTTGGTTTCATCGACGGTTCGATCCTTGCCATCGCCACGCCGGCAATCCGCGTCGATCTCGGCGCCAGCCTGGCGCAAGCGCAGTGGATATCCAATGCCTATGCGCTGACGCTTTCGGCGCTCATCCTTGCCGGCGGTGCTGCGGGCGACCGCTTCGGCCTGCGCCGCGCCTTCGTCGTCGGCATCGCGCTGTTCATTGCCGCTTCGCTGGCCTGCGCGCTGGCGCCCAATCCGGCGGTGCTGATCGCGTTTCGTGCAATCCAGGGCGTCGGCGCTGCGATCATGGTGCCGGGCAGCCTTGCCATCATCGCCAAGGCCCATCCGAAAAAGGAGCGCGGCCGCGCAATCGGCATCTGGGCCGCCGCTTCGGCGCTGACCACGGCACTCGGTCCGGTGCTGGGCGGTTTCGTGCTGTCGACCCTCGGCAATGGAATCTGGCGTGCGATATTTGCCATCAACCTGCCGCTTGGGCTGGTTTCGATCTACCTGCTGCTCGCCAAGATCCCGGCGGATCGGCCGACCGAAAAGCGCAGCCTCGATCTTGGCGGCGCGGCGCTGGCGACACTGGCCTTCGGGTTGCTGGCCTACGGGCTGACGGCGATGAACGCGGAGGCTGCCGGATTCATGTCGGGTTCGGCGATCGTTGCCGGCGTGGTCCTGCTTTTCGTCTTCATTTTCTACGAGCGCCGGCAGCGCGAGCCGATGATCGATCTCAATCTGTTTCGCATCGGCGCCTTCGCCGGCGCCAATCTCGCGACCTTCTTCCTCTATTTCGCGCTGTCGGCCAATCTTTTCTACCTGCCCATGCTTTTGATCGCCGGCTGGGGGCTGAGCACGGCCGAGGTCGGCTTCATCTTCCTGCCGCTGTCTGCATTGATCGCACTGCTGTCTGGGCCTGTCGGCCAGTGGTCCGACCGGATCGGACCGCGTTTTCCGATCGCCAGCGGCAGTCTGGTGGTTGCCTTCGCCTTCGCCGGGCTTGGCTTGTTGACGCATGCCGGTATCCACAATTTCTGGACCGGAACATTTCCGCTGATGGCGCTGATGGGGTTCGGCATGGCGCTGGTGGTGTCGCCGCTGTCGACCGCGATCATGACGGCGGTGGAAGACAAGGATACGGGCGCGGCCTCCGGTATCAACAATGCCGTCTCGCGCATAGGCGGCCTGATTGCGGTTGCGGCTATGGGGTCGCTTGCCGCCTGGGTCTACGCGAAGGCCCTGGATGGCAGCGCCTTGCCCGGCGTGCCGGGGTTCGGTGAACCGGCGACGACCGGACTGGCCCCGGCTGTCGACGCCGCACGGCTTGCCGCCAGCGACGCCGCATTCTCGGCTGTTTCCTTTGTAACGGCGCTGCTTTGCCTGCTTTCGGCTGTCATCGCCTGGATGACGATTTCAGGCGAATCATTGCCATGGCGCCGGCCCGCCGAAAACCCTCGCGACTGACGGGTGGATCGAAGGAACTATCCTTCGATCTTGGCGCTCGCGACCTTCAGCGAATCACTCTCTTCCTGCTTCAGCAGGTCGTCGATGCGCTCGCGTTCACGCTTGAAGGCGACAAGGTCCTCGCCCTTCAACACCTTGCCGACCGGCAGGCGGACGCGCATCGGATCGACCTTGGTGCCATTGACGATCAGCTCGTAGTGAAGATGCGGGCCGGTGGCGAGGCCGGTCTGGCCGAGATAGCCGATGGTCTGGCCTTGGCGGACGTGAACGCCCGGTTCGATGCCTTTGGCAAAAGCGCTCTGGTGATTGTAGGAGGTCTCATAGCCGTTGGCATGGCGAATGATGATCTGCTTGCCATAGCCGCCGGCCCAGCCGACCTTCTCGATGACGCCATTGCCCGCGGCGATGATCGGCGTGCCGATGGGGGCTGCCCAGTCGACGCCGGTATGCATGCGGACATAGCCGAGGATCGGGTGCCTGCGCGCGCCAAAGCCGGAGCGGAACTTTCCGGCCGGCAACGGATTGCGCAGCAGGAACTGCTGGGCGCTCGAGCCGTCCTCGTCGAAATAATCCGTGCTGCCGTCCTGCATCTGAAAACGGTAGAAATTGCGCGTCTGCCCGCCGAAGGTCGCCGAGACGTAAAGCAGTTCGGAATTGTCCGAGGTCTGGTCGTCGCCGTCGGGCTGCGAGAACAGCACTTCGAGACGGTCGGCCGGATTGAGGCGGGACTGGAAGTCGACATCGGAAGCCAACAGCTTGATGAGCCGCTGCGTCATGGCCTTGGACATGCCGTAGGAATAGGCGGCGCGGTAGATGCCGTCATAGACGTTGGGCAGGTTGCCGCGCACCACCACTGGCGCCGACGAATCATCGAACGCCGTCAGCAACTCCGGATTGGGCTCCGGTTCCTGCGCCGGCACATACTGGCCGCGATCGTCGAGCGCGATGGTGACGATATGCTGGGTCCGATCGTAGACGCTGGTGCGCACGACCTTGGCGGCGTCGCCATGGACCTCGAGACCAACACGCAGCACGGTTCCAGCCTTGAGCGCCGGGGCGTTCAAGAGCTTGGTGATCGCCTCGGCCATGCCGGCGGCGTCCTCGCCCGTATAGCCCGAATCTGCGAAGGCTTCCGTGATGGCGAGATCCTTGGTGAAAGGGATGATTTCCTCGGCGAAGGCCGGTGCCTGGTCATCGGCGTTGGCACGTGGCGCGACCGAAACGTTCTCCGGCACGATCCTGACGTCGTAGGAGCCGGCCATGCTCTCGGCAAAGGCCTCGCCAAATCGCTGCGGGTCGACATAGTGGAGCGAAGCGACCTGGACGGCGCCGTCGCTGAGATCGGTGCCGGCCTCGCGCACTACCTTTTCCACCTCATCGGCGGAAAGGTCGCTCTTTTCATCGAAGGAAGCCGTTTCAATGGGGAAGTCGACGGTCTTCAGGCTCATTTCGCTTTCGACCTTGGTGCCGTAGATCTGGCCCGGCGTAGCGGCGGCCGTCGCCGGTTGCGCCGATGCGTCGTCACCGTCGTCGCCGAACACCTGCATCGGATCGAAGGGCGGGTAGGGCCGGTTGGTGGTATGGCCGGCCGCCAGCGCCATCTTGATCTGCACGAAAGGCATGGTGTGGATGACATCGCGGTCGCCGACCTTGGTGACCATCGACACTTCCATGCGTCGACGGTCCTTGGCCTTGGCGATCTGGCGCGGCGCCACCAGCCTGGTGGTCTTGGCCATCTCGCCCGAATCGCCATTGCCGGCAAGGCCGATCAATTCGGCGATCTCGGGTGGCGTCGCCAGTTGCTGGCGCCCGTCGAGGGCGGCGAACAGCGCCACGCCCATCAGCACGCTTGAGGTCACGCCGGTCAAAAATGTCCCCGACAGCCAGCGCGCGGAAACCTCGCGCCGGTCGGGGGGACCACTGCGGCCGTCCGCAATAAGCGGCGGCTCGTTGCCGAGTTCGGCTATGACATCTTCCGTATCTGGCATCCAGAAAGGCTGCTTTTTCCCCGGGCGGAACGGCTTGTCGCTTTTGTTGTGGCCATGACATTTGCCTGTCACGGCAGGTTAAGTCAACGAAGCCTCGGGCCCCGGTCGAATTCCCCTCGCGCGCTTCTCTTATAGAGCGCTCTGCAATGAGGGCGGCGTTTCCCTCTCTCGAGGGCTCATCGCACACCTCTATATGAGGCTCTCAAAAGAGGCACCGCGCCGCTGCGCTGCGCCCGCTTTGTTGGTTCTGGTGTCGAACGGCAATGCGGCGGCAATAGGGCTCCTTCGTGGCTGGATACTCCTTAGCGTCCTGTTCCCCAACGGCAGCCGGCTATCGACAAATCGGGCCTGAAATTTCTGTCGCAAAAATTCAAAAACTTCTTGGATCGGTGTTGACAGTTTGTCGGGGTGGCGACTATATACGCCTCACGAACGAGGGCGGTGCGCCG
>NZ_VFWW01000013.1:0-145453 GCF_006442955.1 Mesorhizobium sp. B1-1-1 | reverse complement strand
GAAGGTCGGGGTGGGGGTGGGGGTCGGCGCTGCCCCACCCCGCTGCTTCGCAGCGACCCTCCCCACGAGGGGGCGGGTGAGAGCATCCTATTCCGCAAGCAATTCCCTGAGCGCCATGCGCTTGTAGGCGGCGACCAGCCTGTCGCCCTCCTTCCGCTCGACCGAGATCGCCAGCCGCATGGCGGCCTCGCCCATCTGCCAGACGAGAAACGCCGTCGTCTCCAGCGCGACGGCATCGGCATCGGGCCGCAGGCGTTTGAGCGTCGCAGTGAGAAATTCGGCGTTCGCACGGCTGTCGGCGAGCTCCAGTTCGCGCAGCGCTTTGTCGGCCTGCGTGCCCGACCAGATGTCGCGCATCACCGGCTCCGCCAGGAACAGGTGGTAATAAATGTCCACCAGCTCCGAGAACGCCCGCCGAAGGCCCTCGGCGTCGCCGACGTCCTTGAGCGCGGCTGAAATACAGGCCTGGCTTTCGGCGGTGTAGCGCTCGGCCAGCGCCCAGACGATCGCCCGCTTGTCGGGGAAGAACTGGTAGAGCGAGCCGATCGACACCCCAGCCCGCTCCGCCACCTCGCCCATGCGCATGGCATCGCTGCCTTGCTCCGCAATCAGCGCCGAGGCGGCGGCGAGCATGCGCTCGACCCGTTCACGGCTGCGCTGCTGGCTCGGCGCGCGGCGTGGCGTGGCGACCTGTTCCGGTGGGGACGTGGCGGTTTTTTCCATGGCTCTTCAACAGACGCCGGGCGGCAATGCCACCCAGAAATGACTTGACTCGCAAAATACGAGGGTTTATCACGTTTTGCAAATATGAGGATTTATCATGTTTTGAAAGAAGCAGACGGGATAATTGATTTGAAGGCGTCGAACAGGTGCCCGGCCACCCCCCAAAACTTTTCTGCCCATTGCGACTGAAACCGCCGCAACCGGCATCTGGAGCAACTGACATGATCCCGAAATTACTTCCCACCCTCATCTTCATCGCCGCTATCGGCTCGGGCGTTGTTGGCGGCGTGTTCTTCGCCTTTTCCAACTTCGTCATGCCGGCAATGGCTCGCCTGCCTGCCGCGGGCGGTATCGCCGCCATGAACTCGATCAACATCACCGTCATCACGCCGATGTTCATGACCGCCTTGTTCGGCACCGGCCTGATCTGCCTTGTCTTGATCGCCGGCGCCATCATCGGCTGGCAGCAGCCAGGCTCCTTCTGGCTGCTGGCCGGCGCAGTCATCTATCTCGTCGGCAACCCCATCGTGACGATGGTTTTCAACGTGCCGCTCAACGACGCGCTGGCCGCCGTCGATCCGGCCAGCAGCAACGGCGCTGCTGTATGGACCACCTATCTCAGGGACTGGGTGATGTGGAACCACGTGCGCGCCATCACCGCCATCGCCGCGCTGGCATCCTTCTGGTTCGCCGCGCGTTGACGTGTCTCGGTCCGCCGCGTTCGGCATCGCGGCGACCGAGGCGTGTTTATCGGGAGAAGCGCCGTGAACGACCCGTATTCCACCATGGCCTTGGGCATTGCCGCGGGGATCGGCCTCGGCGCTGTCTGTGGCGCAGCGATGGATGACCCTGCCGTCGGCATCGGCATGGGCATAGCAATCGGCGCCGGGATCGGCGCGATTTTCGGGCAGAGGCGAGGAAAATGACGTCCGGCTTCTGCGGGAAGTCTCAGCTCTTCGCCTTGCGGTCGGAATGACCGAGATCGCGGTCCGGGTCGATGACGTCGCGCACCAGTTGCTTGAGTTTTGCCGCATCCGGAAAGCCGCCGTCGCGCTTGCGGTCCCAGACCAGCACCTCGTTGCACGATATGGTGAAGACGCCGCCGGTGCCGGGCACCAGCGTCACCTCGCCCAGATCGGTGCCGAATGTCGATAGCAGTTCCTGCGCCATCCAGCCGGCACGCAGCAGCCACTGGCACTGCGTGCAATAGGTGATGCGGATGGTGGGCAGCGGTTTTTCGATCATGTCAGGCTTTGCTCACGCAGCGCTGAGCTTGGCCATGGTCTCCTCGTCGACCTCGAAATTGGCGTAGACGCTTTGAACGTCGTCGTCGTCCTCGAGCGTGGCGACCAGCTTCATCAGCGACTGGGCGCGTTCTTCATCGACCGGAATATTGTTCTGCGGTTTCCAGATCGGCTTCACCGATTCCGCCTCGCCGAGAGAGGCTTCGAGTGCCTTCGACACCTCGCCGAGGTTTTCGAAGGCGCAATAGATGGTGTGGCCTTCCTCGTCCGACTCCACGTCATCGGCGCCGGCTTCGATCGCCGCGTCCATGACCTTGTCGGCGCTGCCGGCCGATGCTGGATAATAGATCTCGCCGACCCGATCCCACATGAAGGACACCGAGCCGGTTTCACCCATCGCCCCACCGGCCTTGGTGAAGGCGGCGCGCACATTCGAAGCCGAGCGGTTGCGATTGTCGGTCAGCGCCTCGACGATCACGGCGACGCCGCCGGGACCGTAGCCCTCGTAACGCACGGCTTCGTAATTTTCGGCGTCGCCCATCGACGCCTTGTTGATGGCGCGCTGGATGTTGTCCTTCGGCATCGACACCGCCTTGGCGTTCTGCACGGCAAGGCGCAGGCGCGGATTCATCGACGGATCGGGCGTCCCGCTCTTGGCCGCGACGGTGATTTCGCGCGCCAGCTTGGAAAACATTTTCGACCGCACCGCGTCCTGACGGCCCTTGCGGTGCATGATGTTCTTGAACTGTGAATGGCCAGCCATGGCACCCCTGTCGTGTTCGGCTAGAGCATTGCGCGGCGAGATGCATGACCCGCCTTCCGCAATGCTCGAATTCAAAATGTCAGAACGTCCCTGCTGCGTCCGAATGGACGTATGGCGCTCTTTGTCGGAATGGCCGGCTTATAGATAAATCGGCTCAATTCGTCCAGCCGCGCCGCGCTTTACCACGCACGGCAAAGCCGTGACGGCCGTTCACCCCTCCAGATCCGACTTCAGCCGGTCGATGATACTAAGCGCATGGCCTGCGTACTGGCTGATCCAGCGGTCGTGTATCTGCTTGATCGGCAGCGCATTGAGATGGTTCCAGCGCTCGCGCCCCTCGCGCCGCGCCACGACGAGATCGGCCTCTTCCAGCACTTTGAGATGCAGCATGACGGTGCAGCGGTCGATGTCGGAAAACGCCTCGCACAGCATGCCGGTCGTCTTTGGCGCGTCCTTCAGCAGATCCAGCATCTCGCGCCGACGCGGATGCGCCAGCGCCTTGAAAACATTGTCGTCTTGCGATCGGCTTGACATGTTATTTTTTTATAACATAAGCTCCTATCAATCAAGGAAGGAACTGTGGATATGTCTCTTGGTTTCAGGGTTTCAGGACGCATCGGCAAACCGGTCGCCGACGTCTTCGACGCGGTCGTCAATCCGAAGAAGCTCAGCTCCTATTTCACCACCATCGGCGGTGCCAGCGCGCCCTTGGTGCCGGGCGCCAATGTCGTGTGGTGGGGCAAGGTGCCGGTCGAAGTAGACGAAATCGTCAGGGACAGCCGCATCGTGCTGCGCTGGGATGCCACCGATGAAGAGGGAAAGCCGGCCTACAAGACCCGCATCGAGATGAATTTCGAGCCGCTCGACGACGGCGGCACCTTCGTCACCATCGCCGAGGCCGGCTGGCACGAGGACGCGGTCGGCCTGAAGAAGTCCTATCTCAATTGCGAGGGCTGGTCGCAGATGCTGGCCTGCATGAAGGCCTATGTCGAACACGGCATCAATTTGCGCGAAGGCTACTACCGCAGCGAGATGAAGGGCGAGCCTGCCAACGAGACCAACATTTGAGCGAAGGGAGGCCTGCCGTGAAAGTAACCCCGTTCCTGATGTTCGAAGGCAAGGCCGAGCAAGCCATGGCCTTCTATTGCGAGACCATCCCGGAGAGCCGCGTCCTCGACCTCACGCGCTACGGTGCAGGCGAGGACGGACCCGAAGGGGCAGTCAAGCTGGCTCGCGCATCCATCGGCGGCACGGAGGTCATGATCTTCAACAGCCCGGTACAGCACGCCTTCACCTTCACGCCGTCGGTCTCGCTCTTCGTCGACTGTTCCACCGAAGAAGAGCTGGAGCGCATCGTCGAGGCCTTGTCCAAAGACGGCACGTTTCTGATGCCGATCGGCAATTACGGTTTCAGCCGCCGTTTCGCCTGGCTGAACGACAGGTTCGGCGTTTCCTGGCAGATCAATCTGCCATAGCAGGACCGGGCCAGGCCGAGATCTGGCTGGGACTGTTCACCGGGGATTTCCCGGGCGCCGCCGATCATCTCGCCAAGGTCGGCGTCGAGCGATGCGACGCCATCGAGCCGCGGGGAGAAGGCTTCCGCGGTTTCTGGATCACCAGCCCCGCCAACATCGTTCACATGGTGCGGGAGCCCGACGCCTGGTGAAGGCGTGTTCGGCAGGGGAGAACGCTATGGAAATCCGCGAGACACCGACGGCCGAAGCCGCCATGCTGATCCGGCGGCCGGTCTCCGACGTTTTCGAGGCCATCGTCGACCCGGAGATCACCACGAAATTCTGGTTCACCCATTCCAGCGGCAGGCTGGACGGCGGCAAGCCGGTTCAATGGGAGTGGCGCATGTATGGCGTCTCGACGACGGTGGTCGCCAGCGAGATCGTCGTCAACGAAAAGATCGTCATGCAATGGAGCGATCCGCCGACCACGGTGATCTGGACCTTCACCGAAATGCCAGGTGACGCGACCTTCCTGGAGGTCCACAATTTCGGCTTTGCCGGCAATGGCGACGAACAGGCGAAACAGGCGGTCGATTCAACCGGCGGCTTCACGCTCGTTCTGGCCGGCGCCAAGGCCTGGCTCGAACAAGGCCTGACACTAGGCCTGATCGGCGATCGTCACCCGAAGGGCGCACCGGGGAGTTGAACCGGCTCAGGTTTTACGCTTTTCCTGCTCGATCACGTGATGGCGGAGCACACGATTGATTTCGGTCTGGTAACCACCACCCCCGACATGCTCCTTGAACCACGATAGCACGTCAGCATCGAGTCTGATTGTCACTGGCTGCTTGAGTGGTCTGTAAAGATGTCCACGACGAGCACGAATCCAATTCTCCGCCGGAACTTCTGGGATGTCGGAAGTATTAATTTCGCTGTCAGGCAAACCAGCCAGCTTGGCGAGCTGGTTGCGCTGATCCTGACTAAGGTCCTTCTTGCTCATAGCGCCTCCTTTCATGCGCTGTCGCTTTCCGGGCACCAACAATCCTAACTCGTCCTTCATCTTCGCGATCAGGATATGTGTGGACAACCAGCATGACCACTACGGCATCGATCGTCCCGATAGCGTGCCAACCCTGCTCACCATCTTCAAACCGGTCGGGCACGATGAGATAAAGCGGATCATCGAACACCTTCTGCGCGAGATCGAATCCGATGCCGAGCTTGGCAAGTTTGCGCCTGGCTCTTTCAGCATCCCATTCGAATCGCAAAGCAGCACCATCGATTACGATATTGTACGTACAATTTCGTAAGAGTCAGCCTGAACTCGGCATTGGCCATGTCGTCAGGCTCAATGCCCGCCGCCGGACTTCGCCTTCTTGCGGTTCCGCGCCAGCATGTTGAGGCCTTCGACGAGCGCCGAAAAACCCATCGCCGCGTAGATATAACCCTTGGGCACATGGTAGCCCATGCCGTCGGCGATCAGCGTCATGCCGATCATCAACAGGAAGCCCAGCGCCAGCATGACGATGCTCGGGTTCCTGGCTATGAAGTTCGCCAACGGCGTAGCCGCCAGCATCATCACCGTGACCGCCACGATCACAGCGATGTACATGATGGCGATCTCGTCGGTCATGCCGACGGCGGTAATGATGGAATCGATGGAGAAGACAAGGTCGAGAAGCAGTATCTGGAAGATGGCGCCGGCAAGGCTCATCTGCACGGTCTCGCCCAGCATCGTGTCCTGGTGGTCGTCGGGGTCGACCGTGTGATGGATCTCCTTGGTCGCCTTCCACACCAGGAACAGGCCACCGGCGATCAGGATCAGGTCGCGCCAGGAAAAGCCGTGGCCAAGGGCGGTGAAGACCGGCGCCGTCAGTTGGACGATGATCGAGATGGTGGCGAGCAGCACCAGCCGCATGACGAGCGCCGCCGAGATGCCGAGCCGGCGGGCGCGGGCTCGCTGTGCTTCCGGCAGCTTGTTGGTCAGGATCGAGATAAAGATCAGGTTGTCGATGCCGAGCACGATCTCGAGCACCACCAGGGTCAACAGCGCGACCCAGGCGGTGGGATCGGACACGAAGGCGAAGTGCGGCGCCAGGAACTCGATAAGCTGCATGGAGGTCGTCCCCTCTACGATCTAGAGCAGTGTCGCCGGCAGTTAGGTATTGAGAGCCCCTATATCAATGTCACGTCCAGAAGGACGGCGCCGTTTCCTCGAGCCGCGGCCCGCGGCGAAACGGCGCGATCTTCTCGGTCAGCCCCGTGCGGTCGGAAATATCAACGCCGACGCCGCACAAGGTCGCGGGTCCGGTCGCCGCCTCGAAACGCCCCTTCGGCACTTTCGACAGGAACCGGTTGAGCGGCTCCTCCTTGTCCATGCCGAGCGACGAATCATAATCGCCGCACATGCCCGCGTCGGAAATGTACCCGGTGCCGCCATTGAGGATATGGTGATCGGCGGTCGGCTGGTGGGTGTGAGTGCCGACCACGAGGCTGGCGCGACCGTCGACGAAATGCGCGAAGCACATTTTTTCGGAGGTCGCCTCGGCGTGGAAGTCGATGACCACGGCATCCGCCTGCTCGCCGAGCGGACAGGCGGCAAGCTCGCGCTCGCCAGCCTGGAAGGGATCGTCGAGCTCAGGATGCATGAACACCCGGCCCATGATGTTGGCGACCAGCACGCGCGCGCCGCTCCTGGCGATGTAGACGCCCGAGCCGCGCCCTGGCGTACCCTTGGGAAAATTGGAGGGGCGCAGGAAGCGCTCTTCGCGCGGCGCGAAGGCGAGCGCATCGCGCTGGTCCCAGACATGGTTGCCGGTGGTGACGACATCGGCGCCGGCCGCGATGGTCTCGCGAAAAATCTCCTCGGTGATGCCGAAGCCGCCGGCCGCGTTTTCGCCGTTGACGATGACGAAATCGAGCTTGAAGTCCGAGATCAGGCCCGGCAATTGCTCCCACACCGCCGTGCGGCCTGTCTTGCCGACCATGTCGCCGAGGAAGAGAAGTCTCATCACGCTTGACCCCGAAAAGTGGCATGACTTTCGGCAAAGATCATGCGTTCCAAAGAACTATCTACAATTCTGGCTCGAACCGGCGCAACCCGCTCTCGGTGAGTATTTCCGGGATGATGACGTCATGGTCCTCATTGGGAACCATCGTCACTTCCTGGCAGTCGAAAGCAATGCCGATCAGCCGGGGCGCATGCCCCTTGTCGACAAGCTTGGCGATCGCACGGTCATAATAGCCCGCGCCGTAACCGATGCGGTGGCCGCGCGCGTCGAAGCCGGCGAGCGGCACCAGCATGACGGAGGGGTCAAGAACTTCGGCCTCCTCATGCGGCCCGACGGTGCCAAATCCCATATCGATCATCGGTGCGCCGCGTACCAATTCGCGAAAGACCATGGTCGTCTTGTCGAGGATCGCCGGAAGGCAGAGCCGTGCGCCCTTTTCGCGCAAGGCGAACATCAGCGGCCGGACATCGACTTCCGAGCGCATTGGCCAGAAGCCGGACACGATTTGGCCTGGCTCGATGGCAAGCTGGTCGCGCGCGGTTTCGGCCATGTCGAGCGCGACTTCCACCCGCCAGAATTCATCGAGCGCGTCGCGGCGGCCAAGTGCTTCCTTGCGCAGCTGTTTTTTCAGGTCTTTTGAGGATGTCATGCGCAGACGCTAGAAAAAGCCAGACCTGAATGGACGTTTTGGGAGCGACGCTTTCCATCGCATGATCCACGAAATACGTGGATGTGGCGAATAAGTGACGATCCACACAACCGGTGGAGAAGTCGATCCCGGGTGCCTACAAAGTAGGTGGGCGCCGTGTGAGAAAACCCACGGGTCTTCCCAGGGACAGCTCCCTAAGGATCGTTAAGGCCCCGGGGAAAAGTGTCTCCTGCCGGGAAGCGCAGACCGTCAGCCCCAATATAGGCCGATGCCCTCCCAAGCGCCAGAGACTTGGCGCCAGAGAGTTGGCGCTCTTTCCCTGCCGGCTTCACATTTCGCCGCCGCCAACCCACCCTTGCATGGGCCAAGCCGTCTCCTTACGGTCGTCCGTACTGAACCAAGGAGCAAAAATGCGTTTCGAAGGCACTGCGGCCTACGTCGCCGACAAGGATCTGATGGTGGCGGTCAACGCGGCGATCGCGCTGGAACGGCCCTTGCTGGTCAAAGGTGAGCCCGGCACCGGCAAGACGGAGCTTGCCAGGCAAGTGGCGGCGGCACTCGGGCTGGAACTCATCGAATGGCACGTCAAATCGACGACGCGGGCGCAGCAAGGCCTCTACGAGTACGATGCAGTGTCGCGGCTGCGCGACAGCCAACTTGGCGATACCAGGTTCAACGATATCAAGAACTACATCAAGCGCGGCAAATTGTGGGAAGCCTTCGCCGCCGGCAAGAAAGTCGTCCTCCTAATCGACGAGATCGACAAGGCCGATATCGAATTTCCCAACGACCTCTTGCAGGAACTCGACCGGATGGAGTTCTTCGTCTACGAGACCGGCGAGACGATCCGCGCCGCGGTGAGGCCGATCGTCATCATCACCTCCAACAACGAGAAGGAGCTGCCGGACGCCTTCCTACGCCGCTGCTTCTTCCACTACATCCGCTTTCCCGACGTCGAGACGCTGCACAGGATAGTCGATGTGCACTATCCCGGCATCAAGCAGAATCTGGTGCGGGCGGCGCTCACTCAGTTCTACGAAATCCGCGACGTGCCGGGGCTGAAGAAGAAGCCGTCGACCTCCGAGGCGCTCGACTGGATAAGGCTGCTGGTCGCCGACGACATCGCGCCCGAGGATCTGCGCGCCGACCCGAAGAACGCGCTGCCCAAGCTGCATGGCGCACTGCTGAAGAACGAGCAGGACGTGCATCTGTTCGAACGGCTGGCCTTCATGGCGAGACGGCAAGGGTGACGAGCGGCTCGGCGTCCTGAGGCCGAGCCGCAAGGCATTGCTAGGAGCGCACCTCGCCAGCACCCTGCGCAGGACGCCCGCTTCGCTGCTGCGGCGCGACATGTTTTGGACCGAAGATAGCAAAGCTGATGACGGCAAGAGCCAGAACGCCGATCCCGCTATAGAGCATGACCCAGCCAAAACCGTTGACCAGGGCGGCATGAACGATGGCGCCCGTCGGGTCGAGGGTCGCAAGCTTGGGCGAGTATTGCGCCAGGCCGTCGAGATTGCCGGCTGCGATCTTCTCCGCCAGGGCGCGCAGTTCGTTCGGGTCGACAGCCGTGCCGAATGCGTTGCGCAGATAAGAAACGATCCCCTGCGTCAGCAGCAGTCCCAGCACCGCGATGTTGATGGCAAGCGTGATCAGCCGCGCACTGATATCGATGCCGGACGCCATGCCGGCACGATCGGGTGGCACCGAGCCGGTCGTGGTGTTGGTGGTCGGCGAATTGGTCAGGCCGATGCCGATGCCGGCGATCAGCGTGCCGGGCAGCATGGTCAGCCAGTTGCCCTCGAGCCCGGACCCTATCCACATGGCGATGAAACCGACCCCCAATGTCAACAAGCCGAGCGGGATCGCCACCCGCGCCTGATAGCGTGCCCGAAGGCGCTCGGCGATCGACGGCATCAGCATGAAGGGTAGCGTGTAGACGAGCAGCAACAGCCCGGTCGTGGTGCTGTCGTAACCGAGGACCCCCGAAAAATAGATCGGCAGATAGATGATGAACGGCCAGTAGCTGAAATTCATGCCGATGCCGCCCATGATCGCTCCCGAGAATTGGCGGATGCGGAAAACCGAGAAATCGAACATCGGATAGGGATTGATCTTCTCGGCTACGAGGAACGCGACGAAGGCCAGCACGGCCGCGCTTGCCACGCCGATGCGCGCGCCAGCCGCCATATCTGCCCCTTGCGTGATCAGATAGGAGAAGCCGAACACCGCGAACGACAGTGTCAGTATGCCGGCCCGGTCAAGCTTCTGGGCGTTGCGATCGCGCGATTCGGTGACACCGGCGCCGATGAAAGCCAAGGCAAGAACGGCAAGCGGCACATGGATGAGGAACACCCATTGCCAACTCGACAGCGTCACAATCAATCCGCCAATGGCGGGGCCGAAGCCAAGCCCGATGCCCGAGACGACGCTCCAGGCGACGAAGGCTTTGCCGCGTTCACTGCCGTCTTGAAACTGGTGGGACAACACCGCCACGCTGCAGGTAAACATCGCTCCGCCCGCCAGGCCCTGAAGAAACCGGGCGATGATCAGCAGCGGAGCGCTCGTTGCGAGACCGCATAGCAGGGAGGCGAGGCCAAAGGCGACGGTGGTGCCCACCATCACGCGTTTGCGGCCGAGACGGTCGGCCAATGTCCCCGTCGCCATCAACACCGTGGTGCAGGCAATGGTGTAGGCATTCATGATCCATTGCAGATCCTTGAAATCAGCGCCAAGCACGGTTTCCAGTTTCGGCAGGATCACCGGGACGCTGGAGATTTCGAGGCCGAACAGCAGCGAGGCGAGGCAGACCCCCGCAAGAGCAACGGTGTTTCGGTCGATTGGAAACGTCATGTCGGTCACTTTCAGTCGGAGCATTCGGAAGTGGCTGCGAGCGTCGCTCTTCACACAGCGGTCGACATGACTTAAATGACCCCCCATCATGAAAAAAGACTATGCGTTTCTATTTCAGAAATGACAAAACGGAATGATTAGAGATGCCCAGTCTTGACGTCGATGCCGTGCGGACCTTCGTCATGGTGGCCGACCTGCAGAGCTTCACGCGTGCGGCTGCCGCGCTGGGCAGCACCCAGGCGACGATCAGCGTTAAGCTGCGTCGGCTGGAAGAGAAGCTCGGCGCGCGTCTGATCGAACGAACGCCGCGCCGCGTGGCCCTCTCGGCAAGGGGAGCGGCTTTTCTCCCGGCGGCGCGTGAATTCCTTGCCGCCCACGAACGAGCCGTTACGGAATTTTCCGACGCGCCGTGTCGGCTTGCTCTCGGCTTTGTCGATCACGTCGCCGGGCCTGAGCTGTCCATATTGATAGCCCAGTTGCATGCCCATGATCCGTCGCTCGCGCTCAACATCAGGATCGATACGAGCTCCATGCTGGAGGAGGCTTTCGATCGCGGTGAGCTCGATGCGGTGATTGTCCATCAGGAAGACGACAGCCGCCGCGGCGAAGCCTTGTCGCGCACTCAATATGGCTGGTTCGCCGCCCCGGCCTTCGAATGGCGGCCGGGAACGCCATTGCGCCTGGCGCTGCTAAGCACCGTATGCAATTGCCCTGACCGCGTGAGAGCTGTCGAGACGCTGGATAAGGCAGGCATTGCCTGGAACGAGGCTTTCGTGGGCGGCGGCGGCGCAGCCGTCAATATCGCGGTGTCGGCCGGCTTCGCCGTCGCTGCGCTCGCCTACCGTGTCGCGCCGCCCGGCCTGGTCGAGGTGGGCCGCAAACTCGGCCTGCCGCCAATTCCCCCTTCCGAGATCGTTTTGCATTCGCACAGCTTGGCGCCAAGGGCACGAGAGGCGCTGCACATGCTCGCGACCGCTTTTCGCGAGTATAATTTGCCGGCGGGATAGGCAAGGGTGTTCCTGATCCCGATTCTGTTGGTATGGATTGAGTTCCAGACCAGAGGGAACGAAATGGCCGAGATCACTATCCGCCCGCTCGCAGAATCCGACCACGCCGACTGGCGCAGGCTTTGGACCGCTTACCTTGCTTTCTACGAGACGAAACTGCCGCAAGAGGTCTACGAGGTCACCTGGAAGCGCCTGTTCACGCAAGGCGAGTTCGAACCTAAGGGCTTTATCGCCGTCCTCGACGGCAAGGCTGTCGGCCTCACCCATTACCTGTACCATCGCTCTTGCTGGTCCGAGAAAAACAACTGCTACTTGCAAGATCTGTTCGCCGACCCCGAAGTGCGCGGCAAGGGGATTGGCGCTGCGCTGATCGAAGCCGTGAAGCAGGAAGCCGGCAAGATCGGCGTCAGGAATGTCTACTGGATGACGCACGAAACCAACGCCACGGCGCGCAAGCTCTATGACCATGTCGCGCGCCGCACCGGCTTCATCGAGTACGACCTCTTATAGACAGAAAATGTTCATCCCTTTCTTCCTCGAACTGAAGGCTGCACGCGTTCCCGTCTCTTTGCGGGAATACCTGTTGCTGCTGGAGGGGTTGGAAGCCGGGCTGGTCGACTATGACGTCGAAGGTTTTTACTACCTCGCTCGCGCCGCGCTGGTGAAGGACGAGTGCCATATCGACCGCTTCGACCAGGTGTTCGCGCATGTCTTCAAGGGTGTTGAGGCGCTCAGCGGTCCGAATGCCGTCAACGTCGCTGATATCCCCGAGGAATGGCTGCGCCGGCTGGCCGAAAAGCACCTGACCGAGGAAGAGAAAAAGCTGGTCGCGGCGCTCGGCGGTTTCGAGAAGCTGATGGAGACGCTGAAGCAGCGGCTCGAGGAGCAGAAAGGCCGCCACCAAGGCGGCTCGAAATGGATCGGCACTGGCGGCACCTCGCCTTTCGGCGCCTATGGCTACAATCCCGAAGGCGTGCGCATCGGCCAGCATGAGAGCCGCAACCGCCGGGCCGTGAAGGTCTGGGACAGGCGCGAGTTCAGGAATTTCGACGACGCCGTCGAGCTCGGCACCCGCAACATCAAGATCGCGCTCAAGCGGCTGCGCCGCTGGGTGCGTGAAGGCGCCGAGGAGGAGTTCGACCTGCCCGGCACCATCCACGCCACCGCCGAGCACGGTTATCTCGACGTCAAGACGCGGCCAGAGCGGCGCAACGCGGTGAAGCTTTTGATGTTCTTCGATGTCGGCGGCTCGATGGACGACCACATCAGAAGCGTCGAGGAATTGTTCTCGGCCGCCCGCGCCGAATTCCGCCAGCTCGAATATTTTTATTTCCACAACTGCCTCTACGAGGGCGTGTGGAAGGACAATCGCCGTCGCCATGCCGAGACGATCCCGACCTTCGACCTCCTCCACAAATATGGGCCTGACTACAAGGTGATCGTGGTCGGCGATGCCTCGATGAGCCCTTACGAGATCGCGCATCCCGGTGGCTCGGTCGAGCACTGGAACCCGGAGGCGGGCGCCGTCTGGCTCGGCCGTCTGCTGCGGCAGTGGCCGAATGCGGTATGGCTGAACCCCGAGAGCCAGAAGAACTGGGGTTTCACCCATTCGATCGCTATGATCCGCGACATGTTCGGCGGCCGCATGTTTCCGCTGACGCTGGCTGGGCTGGAAGGCGCGACGAGGCAATTGTCGCGTAAGCATTGAGCCGGCACAATGACGGGAGGTTCCATGACCTGTTTCCTGTGCCTGCAATGCGGCGTCCAGTTCGCGCAGAGCGAAGCGCCCCCTCGGCATTGCCCGATCTGCGAGGACGAGCGGCAATATGTGCGCTGGGAAGGCCAGGCCTGGATCACACCGGAAGAGCTCGCCGCCGGGCACCGGCTTGTGATGACGGACGATGCCGGCGTGCTCGCCTTCGGCATCGAGCCGCGCTTCGCCATCGGTCAGCGAGCGCTGCTGGCGCAGACGCCGCACGGCAATGTGCTGTGGGACTGCATCTCGCTTGTGACCGACGAGGCGGTGGCCGAGATCAAGCGCCGCGGCGGTCTCGCCGCGATCGCCATCTCGCACTGCCACTACTATTCGGTGATGGTCGAATGGAGCGAAGCATTTGGCGGCGTGCCGATCTATCTCCATGACGACGACCGGCAGTGGATCGTGCGGCCGCACCCGTCGATCGTCAGTTGGCAAGGCGAGACACTGGACCTGAACCCGGCGTTGACGCTCATCCGCTGCGGCGGCCACTTTGCCGGCGGCCAGGTGCTGCACTGGAAGCGCGAAGGCGGCAATGCTCTCCTGGCCGGCGATATCTTGCAGGTGACGCCGACCCGCCGCCACGTCAGCTTCATGTACAGCTATCCCAACTACATCCCGCTCAATGCGGCCGCCGTGCGCCGCATCGCGGCCGCGCTGGAGCCTTTCACATTCGATGACATCTACGGCGCGTGGTGGAACCAGAACATTATCGGTGACGCGAAACAGGCGCTGGCGGCCTCCCTTACGCGCTATCTCACGGCGATCGCGTGAGGAGCGCAGGCGGCACGCTCGAAAATGCGGGCAAATCTCGTAACAAACGCCTATCTTGTTGCGAATAGACATTGCGATCAACAACGAGCCGTCAAGGCCGAGGAGTTTTCTGCATGGACACCCACGCCTATCCCGTCACCCGCACCGACGCCGAATGGCGCGCCCGGCTGACGCCTGAGCAATATGCCGTCATGCGCAACCATGGCACCGAACGCCCAGGCAGCTGTGCGCTGCTTCACGAAAAGCGCGCCGGCACCTTCTTTTGCGTCGGCTGCGACCAGCCGCTGTTCGAATCCAAGCTGAAGTTCGAGAGCGGCACCGGCTGGCCGAGCTTCAACGACCCCGTTCCCGGTTCCATCGAGACCACGACCGACCGCAACTACGGCATGGTCCGCACGGAATGCCATTGCGCTCGCTGCGGCAGCCATCTCGGCCACGTCTTCGAGGACGGCCCGCCGCCGACGGGGCTGCGCTACTGCATCAACGGCGTGGCGCTGAGATTCGAGCCGGCCTGAGCGAGGCCTCGCCAACATTTCCTGCGAAGGGCGGCCTCGGCCGCCCTTTTCGTGCAGCATTGTCAGACGACGACTGTTGCGATCAGCCAGAGCGCCGAACCCAGCATAGCAAGGGGGGCGTTGGCGCCACCGGTTCGCTCCGCCGTCCGCCAGACGGCCGAAGTCAGGAAGATGTTGTAGGGCACCGGCGCGAAATGCACCGCCAGCACAAGACCGAGCGGCATCTTCACCCCCAGCAGAATGAGCGCCGCCACGGACGATGCAACGTTGATCGCCGTGCCGACGAGCACCATATCGCGCCAGAACAGCCGGTCGAGCCGCACCTGGCCGAGCCAGCGTGAGCGAAAGAAGGGTCTGGCGACTCCCGGCAACACCGGATACCTATCCCTGCCCCAGAACATCGATGACGGCGCGCTCGAAACGCGAGCATTCGGTCACCAGCCAGTCGGTCATGGCCGGCCAATTGTCCTCGGCAAAGCAGTTGACCCGCCACTGTGAATTGATGCCGAGGTTTTGTGCGCTCTGCTCCGGCCTGAGCTTCAGCCGTTCCTCGATCGCCGGCTGAAACGGCTTGAGGCGCACCCAGACGTCGGTTGCGCCAAGCTTCTCGTTACGGCCGAAGAAGACGCCGACCACATTCTCGCTGGGCGCCACATACATGGAGAGCACCAGCGCGAATTCCGGCAGCCCGCGCTGCCAGAACCAGGGCCCTCGCCTCGCCAGCCGGGTTCTTTCTTCCGGGTGACGCTCGGCAAACAGCGTCCAGAAGCCGCGTTGGCGGAACTCCGAGGCCCTTCGGCCACCGAAGTCGAACTCACTCATCGCCGACCCCGGACGTCACGAGATGCCTCGCCTTACACCATGCCGAGGGCGGCCTTGTAGAGGTCCAGGATGGACTCCTCCTCCTGGCGCTCGGCCTGGTCCTTCTTGCGCAGCCGGATGATCGCGCGCATCGCCTTGGTGTCGAAGCCGGTGCCCTTGGCCTCGGCGAACACTTCCTTGATGTCGTCGGAAATGGTCTTCTTTTCCTCCTCGAGCCGCTCGATGCGCTCGATGAAGGCACGCAACTGGCCGGCGGCAACAGTCTGGCTGGTCTCTGTGATATCGTCGGCCATGTTTTTCTCCAAAAAAATCGGTGCTTCGCCGCGACTCGGGGGAACCGTGCCGCCGCAAATTTCTGCGGTTCGATGCCCGACCAGGGACCGCGGGTCAAGCGGTTATCGAACAGGCCGTCAGGGCTGCCGACAGAAGCCGACAGTCTGTGCCTCTCTCTTGCGAGCTCTCAATTGAAGGCGATCAGCAGGTCCTTGGCATCGATCTGGTCGCCGGCCTTGACCAGCACCTCGGCGACCGTGCCGTCACGCTCGGCATGCAGCGCCGTTTCCATCTTCATCGCTTCGATGGAGAGCAGCACGTCGCCGGCCTTGACGGCCTGGCCGGCGGCCACCGCGAGCGCCGAGACGACGCCCGGCATCGGCGCTCCGACATGCGCCTCGTTGCCGGGTTCGGCCTTGCGCCTTGCCTTGGCGGCGGACGCGCCATGCGCCCGGTCGGGCACCTTGACGCGGCGCGGCTGGCCGTTGAGTTCGAAGAACACGGTGACCATGCCCTTGTCGTCCACGTCGCCGATCGCCTGGCAGCGCACGACCAGCGTCTTGCCCTTCTCGATGTCCACGAACACCTCGTCTTCGGGCTTCATGCCGTAGAAATAGGTCGGCGTCGGCAGCACGCTGACGGGACCGTAGGTTTCCTGCGCGGCCGCGAAGTCCGAGAAGACCTTCGGATACATCAGCCAGGAAGCGAACTCGTATTCGCTGAGCTTGCGCTCGAGCTTCCGTTCGATCTCCTTGCGGCTGGCCTTGAGGTCTGCCGGCTTCAGCAGCGAGCCCGGCCGCGCCGTGATCGGCCTGTCGCCCTTCAGCACTTTCTTCTGCAGCGCCTGCGGCCAGCCGCCAGGCGACTGGCCGAGATCGCCGCGCAGCATCGAGACGACCGAGTCCGGGAAGGCGATGTCCCTCGCCGGGTTCTCGACGTCGGCGACGGTGAGATCCTGGCTGACCATCATCAGCGCCATGTCGCCGACCACCTTGGACGACGGGGTCACCTTGACGATGTCGCCGAACATCAGATTGACGTCGTGATAGGTCTGCGCCACCTCGTGCCAGCGCGTCTCCAGCCCAAGCGAACGCGCCTGTTCCTTGAGGTTCGTGAACTGTCCGCCCGGCATCTCGTGCAGGTAAACTTCGGACGCCGGCCCCTTGAGGTCGCTTTCGAAGGCGGCATACTGGTTGCGCACCGCTTCCCAATAGAAGGAGATCCTCCGGATCCATTGCGGGTCGAGCCCGGGATCGCGCTCGGTGCCCTTCAGCGCCTCGACGATAGAGCCGAGGCAGGGCTGCGAGGTGTTGCCGGAGAACGCATCCATCGCCGCGTCGATGGCGTCGACGCCGCTCTCTACCGCCGCCAGAACCGTTGCCGCTGAGAGCCCCGATGTATCGTGTGTGTGGAAATGGATGGGCAGGTCTGTCGCTTCGCGCAGCGCCTTGAACAGCACGCGCGCGGCGCTCGGCTTCAACAGCCCGGCCATGTCCTTGACCGCTATGATATGGGCGCCGGCCGCCTCGAGCTCTTTCGCCAGCCCGACATAATATTTCAGGTCGTACTTCGCCCGCGTGGGATCGAGAATATCGCCGGTGTAGCAGATCGCGGCCTCGATCAGCTTGCCCTCGGCGCCGACCGCGTCCATGGCGACGCGCATGTTCTCGACCCAGTTCAGGCAGTCGAACACCCGGAACAGGTCGATGCCGCCTGATGCCGCCTGTTTGACGAAATGCTGCACGACATTGTCGGGATAGTTGGTGTAGCCGACGCCGTTGGCGCCCCGCAGAAGCATCTGCAGCAGGAGGTTGGGCGCCGCCTCGCGTACCAGCGAGAGCCGCTCCCAGGGATCCTCGGTGAGAAAGCGCATGGCGACGTCGAAAGTGGCGCCGCCCCAGCATTCAAGCGAAAGCAACTGCGGCAGGGCACGCGCATAGGTGCCCGCTATGCCGGCGATGTCGTGCGTGCGCACACGCGTCGCCAGCAGGGATTGATGGCCGTCGCGCATCGTCGTGTCGGTGACCAGCACCTCTTTTTGCGTGCGCATCCAGGCGGCGAATTTTTCCGGACCGAGCACGTCAAGCTTCTGCTTGCTGCCGCCGGGCACATTGCCGTTGAGGTAGGGCACCACGGGTGCGGCGGCATCGGCTTTCGGCTGCGGCCGGCCGCGCGTCTCGGGATGGCCGTTGACGCTGACGTCGGCAAGATAGTTGAGCAGCTTCGTGGCGCGGTCCTGGCGCTTGACCTGCTCGAACAGCTCCGGCGTCGTGTCGATGAACTTGGTCGTGTAGGAATTGTCGGCGAAGTTCGGGTGATTGATGATCGCTTCGAGGAAAGTCAGGTTTGTGGCCACGCCGCGGATGCGGAATTCGCGCAGCGCCCGGTTCATGCGTGCGATGGTCTCGGCCGGCGTCGGCGCCCATGCGGTCACCTTTTCCAGCAACGGGTCATAGAAGCGGGTAATGACCGCGCCCGAATAGGCGGTGCCGCCATCGAGGCGGATACCGAAGCCGGTGGCGCCGCGATAGGCAGTGATGCGGCCATAGTCCGGGATGAAATTGTGCTCGGGATCCTCGGTGGTGATGCGGCACTGCAGCGCGTGGCCGTTCAGCCTGATGTCCTTTTGTGCCGGAACGCCCGATTCCGGCGTGCCGATGGCGAAGCCGTCGAGAATGTGGATCTGCGCCTTGACGATGTCGATGCCCGTCACCTGTTCGGTGACGGTGTGCTCGACCTGGATGCGCGGATTGACCTCGATGAAATAGAACTTGCCGGTGTCGGCGTCCTGCAGGAACTCGACCGTGCCGGCGCCGATATAGCTGGTTTCGCGCGCGATCTTCAGCGCATGGCCGCACAGCTCCTGGCGCAGCTCCTCGCTGAGATAGGGCGCGGGCGCCCGCTCGACGACCTTCTGGTTGCGGCGCTGGATCGAGCAGTCGCGCTCGAACAGATGCACCGCATTGCCACTGGTATCGCCCAGGATCTGCACTTCGACATGGCGGGCGCGCTCGATCAGCTTTTCGAGATAGACCTCGTCCTTGCCGAAGGCGGCTTTCGCCTCGCGCTTGCCCTCGGTGACCTCGCGGGCGAGATCGGCCTCGGCACGGATGGCGCGCATGCCGCGGCCGCCGCCGCCCCACGAAGCCTTCAGCATCAGGGGATAGCCGATCTCCGTGGCAAGTTTCTTGACCGCCTCCATGTCGTCCGGCAACGGATCGGTGGCGGGAATGACAGGCACGCCGACCTCGATGGCCAGATTGCGCGCCGCGACCTTGTTGCCAAGCCGGCGCATCGTCTCCGGCTTGGGTCCGATGAAGGTGATCCCGGCTTCGGCGCAGGCCTCGGCGAATTCGGGGCTTTCCGAAAGCAGCCCGTAACCGGGGTGGATCGCATCGGCGCCCGACAACCTGGCGACGCGGATCACCTCCTCGATCGAGAGATAGCTTTCGATCGGCCCCATGTCCTTGGCGAGATGGGGTCCGCGCCCGACCTGGTAGCTCTCGTCGGCCTTGAAGCGGTGCAGCGAATATTTGTCCTCCTCGGCCCAGATCGCCACCGTTTTGAGGCCGAGTTCATTGGCCGCGCGAAACACGCGGATGGCGATTTCGGACCGGTTGGCGACGAGGATCTTCGTGATGGCCAAGGATTGGGCTCCAGCAGCGGAGGGAAGAGCAGCGGCGCCATGATTAGCGTGAAAATGCTGCAGTGCAAACAAAATTTGACGCACGTTTAAACCGATTTAAACCCGAGTCTTCGCCTTGAGCGTGGCCCCAAACGGCTGAACATCAGCGGAAAGCCGCCGCTGTCCTCAAAACGAGGATCTTTGCCAGACAATAAACGCGCGATCGCTGCTTCCGCAAAAGAAAATGCCCGGCGCGAGGCGCCGGGCATTCCGTGAAGTCAATGCGGACAGGCTTACATCTTCTGGACGTAGGTGTACTTGCCGTCGTCGCCCTTCTTCCACTCGTACATGACGTAGCCGGGCAGCGTCGGGTCGCCCTTGGCGTCGTAGGAGAGGTCGCCGAGCACGGTCTTGAACGGACCCTTTTCATGCAGCGCCTTGGCAACTTCCTGCGGGTCGTTGGACTTGGCAGAGGTGGCTGCCTCGGCGATCGCCTGCATGGCTGCGTAGGCGTAGAGCGTATAGGCCTCCGGCTCGAAGCCCTGCGCGCGGAACTTCTCGACCAGTTCCTTGTTGGCCGGAATCAGGCGCGGGTCCGGACCGAACGTGTTGAGCGTGCCCGCGACCGCGTCGCCAGCGATCGAGGCCAGTTCGTTCGACACGATGCCGTCGCCGGAAACCAGCGTCGCCTTGAGGCCCTGGTCGGCCGCCTGGCGGATGATCAGGCCGGCTTCAGTGTGCAGGCCGCCCCAGTAGATGATGGAGACGCCGGCTTCCTTCATCTTGGCGATCAGCGCCGAGAAGTCCTTGTCGCCGACATTGACGCCTTCATACATGACTTCCTTCACGCCCTTGGCGTTCATAGCCTTCTTGGTCTCGTCGGCAAGGCCCTGGCCGTAGGTGGTCTTGTCGTGCACGACGGCGATCTTGGCGTCCTTGAAATTGGCCGCCAGATAACCGCCGGCGATGCCGCCCTGCTGGTCATCGCGTCCGCAGGTGCGGAACACGTTCCACAGGCCGCGCTCGGTGAACTGGGGGTTGGTCGCGGCAGGCGTGATCTCGACGATGCCGTTTTCCGCGTAGACTTCCGACGCCGGAATGGAGACGCCCGAGTTGAAGTGGCCGACCACGAACTTGACTCCGTCGCCGACGAACTTGTTGGCGACCGAGATGCCTTGCTTCGGATCGGAGACGTCGTCGCCGACTTCGAGCTTGATCTGCTCGCCGTTGATGCCGCCCGCCGCATTGATGTCGGCGACCGCCTGCTCCGCGCCCTTCTGCAACTGTGCGCCGAAGGCGGCATTCGGACCCGTGATCGGGCCAGCAACGCCGACCATTAGATCAGCCCACGCATTGCCGCTGAACGCGATCAGCGCGGTCAGGGCGACGGCGGACAAAAGTGATTTTTTCATTTAAACGCTCCCATTAACGGAGTGGGCGTGGATGAAGCTTTCATGCGATGCCCACCCTTATCGCAGAAAGCATAGTTTGCCGATTTTCAGGCACTTGTCACGCCGATTCATCCCCGAAACGGCGTTAATGATGAACGTCAACCTTTCGGTTTCCAGCTCAAGATTGAAGCTCTTTCGTAGAGCCAATTATACTGTGTCACCATCTGGTTGGTTCGTGTGTATTGATAGCCGACGAAGCCGAGGATCATCAGTACGATGGTGTCGACGACATAGTAATGCAGCGAGAACATCGTGCCGTTGAACAGCGCGTGATGGATGAAGCGGATGCCGATGCCGAGACCCAGCAGATAGGCGAACAGCTGGACGAAGCTGCGCCAGGTCTGGGCACTGGCCTTGCCGGTCATCCATGCCGCCCAGCCGCCGAGCAGGCAGGTGACGAAGAAGAACTGCCAGATGGACGGTTCCTCGTAGAGAATGCCTTGCATGGTAAGGACTCCTGAACTCAGTGATGGCCGCCTTCGAGATAGGCGGCGCGCACTTCCGGATTGGCGAGCAGTTCCTTGCCGGTGCCGCTCATGGTCACATTGCCGTTGACCATGACATAGCCGCGCGTCGCCAGCTTCAGCGCGCCGAAGGCGTTCTGCTCGACCAGGAACACGGTCAGCCCCTGCGTGCGGTTCAGCTCGCGAATGGCATCGAAGATCTGTTTGACGATCAGCGGCGCAAGACCGAGCGACGGCTCGTCGAGCAGAAGCAGCTTCGGCCGCGCCATCAGCGCGCGCCCGATCGACAGCATCTGCTGCTCGCCGCCCGACAGCGTGCCGCCGCGCTGGGCGATGCGCTCCTTCAGGCGCGGGAACAGTGCGAACACCTTCTCGACGTCCTCGTCATAGTGCTTGAGGTTGTCGAGGCTGGCGCCCATCTGCAGATTTTCCATCACCGTCATGCGCGGGAAGATGCGCCGGCCTTCCGGCGACTGGGCAATGCGCAAGCGCGCGATCTCGTGCGTCGGCAATTGGGTGATGTCGGCGCCGGCGAAGGTGATGGTGCCCGCGCGGGCGCGCGGCGCTCCAAAAATGGTCATCATCAGCGTCGATTTGCCGGCGCCGTTGGCGCCGATCAGCGCCACGATCTCGCCCTCGTTGACGGTGACGTCGACGCCGTTCAGCGCACGGATGTTGCCGTAATAGGTCTGCACGCCCTTGATATCGAGCAGCGTCTTCCCGGCCATCACTTGCCCCCTCCGCGCTTGGCCCGAACGGGCTTGCCCGCTCCTGTCGCGGGCTTTGCTGCCTGCTTACCGGAAGCATGGCTCGTCGCCACCTTGCCGGCGTCGACGCGGCGCGAGAATTCCGTGTCCTTGCCCTGGCTAAGCAGCCTGGCCTGCTTGACCCATTCTTCGCGGGCGATGCGTCCGTCAAAGGCGAGATACGCTTCGACGGCCTCGACATCGGCCTTCTTCCAGGCGCCGATCTGGTCGAAGTGGAAGATGCCGTGTTCGTTGAGCTTCTTCTCGTTGACCGCGCCGATCCCCTTGATGCGGGTGAGATTGTCGGCTTTGCCGCCGCGGGGCGCCGTGAGGCGGTTCGAGATGCCCGCGGCCTTCGCGGCCGGCGTCTTGGCCCCTGTCTTGACACTCGCCTTGGTGGCCGGCTTCGCCGCCGGCTTGGTCCGCGAAGCAGGTGCTGGCGCGACAGCCTTGGCCGCAACGCTCGCCGCCCGCGCATCGACCTGCGCCGCCTTCGAGGCGCCCTTCGACACCGTGATGCGCTCGCCTTCGCTGTGGCCGACCGTGTCGCTCACCGGGCCGGCGAGATAGGACGACGATGTTCCCGGACCATGCGCGGCATCGGGACCGGTATCGAGTTGCTCGATGACGTCCTCGTCGCCGACTTCGGTCAGCACGGTCTCGACCTCCTCGTCGTCGACGCCGAGATAGGCGGCGATGACGCGCGGATCGGTGCGCACCGACTGCGGATTGCCGTCGGAGATCTTGCGGCCGTATTCCAGCACCACGACGTGATCGGAGATCTGCATGACCACCGACATGTCGTGCTCGATCAGCAGGATCGAGGTGCCGGTGTTGTTCTTGATGTCCATCAGCAGGTCGTTGAGCGCGGCCGATTCCTTTGGATTGAGACCGGCGGCGGGCTCGTCGAGGCACAAAAGCTCCGGGCCGGTGCACATGGCGCGCGCGATCTCGAGGCGCCGCTGCGCGCCATAGGGCAGGTCGCCGGCCGGATCGTCGGCGCGGTCGACCAGATCGGCTTTCTCAAGCCAGTGCTTGGCAAGTTCGACGGATTCGGCCGAGGCCTTGCGGTAACCGCTGAAGCCGAACAGGCCGAGCACCGTATAGCCCGAAGCCTTCATCAGCTTGTTGTGCTGGGCAACGAGCAGGTTCTCGAGCACCGTCATGCCCGAGAACAGGCGGATGTTCTGGAAGGTGCGCGCCACCTTGGCGCGCGCCGGGATCTCATGGTTGGGCAGCCGTTCGAGCAGGTAGATCGAGCCGTCCTGCCGGGTGAGAGTGATCATGCCTTCCGACGGCTTGTAGAAGCCGGTGATGCAGTTGAACACAGTGGTCTTGCCGGCGCCGTTGGGCCCGATCAGCGCGGTGATCTCGCCGCGCCTGGCGGTGAAGGACAGGTCGCCGATCGCGACCAGGCCGCCGAACTTCATCGACAGGTGTTCGACGTTCAGGATGGCGTCGTTCATGGAGGGGTTCGCGTTCATCAGCCGTGCCCCTCCTTGGTGAAGGAACTGGAGACAGCCCTTCGCACCTTGAGGAAGGCGGTCGGCTCACGGCTGCCGACGAAGCCGCGCGGCTTCCACAGCATGACGATCACCATGGCCATGCCGAACAGCAGCATACGGTAGAGTTCCGGCGTGAAGTCGGGTCCGAAGACCTGCTTGAGGAAGTCGAGTTCGCGCAGCACCTCGGTGCCGCCGATCATGACCAGAGCCGCGACGGCAATGCCGACCAGTGATCCCATGCCGCCAAGCACGACGATGGCCAGGATGATGGCCGATTCCAGGAAGACGAAGGATTCGGGGCTGACGAAGCCTTGCCGGGCGGCGAAGAACGAGCCGGCAAAACCGCCGAACATGGCGCCGGTGGCAAAGGCGGTCAGCTTGGTGGTCGTGGTGTTGATGCCGAGTGAGCGGCAGGCGATCTCGTCCTCGCGCAAGGCTTCCCAGGCGCGGCCGACCGGCATGCGCCTCAGCCTGACCGTGACGAAGGCGGTGAGCAGCGCCAGCCCCAGGATGAGGTAATAGAGGAAGATCTTGTAATAGGCGCTCGATGTGGCGATGTTCAGCACCTTGCCGATGTAGTTCGGATCCGAGACGTTGAAGCTCATCAGGCCGAAGAAGGTGACCTTCGGGATGCTGGAAATGCCGGCCGAGCCATTGGTCACCTCGCGCCAGTTGATGATCACCAGCCGGATGATCTCGCCGAAGGCAAGCGTCACGATGGCCAGGTAGTCGCCGCGCAGGCGCAGCACCGGAAAGCCGAGCAGCACGCCCCAGAAGGCGGCCATGGCGCCTGCGGCCGGCAGGAGGATCCAGAAGGAGAGGCCGTAATGCGTGCCGAGCAGCGCATAGGCATAGGCGCCGACGGCATAGAAGGCGACATAGCCGAGGTCGAGCAGGCCGGCCAGGCCGACGACGATGTTCAGCCCCCAGGCCAGCATGACATAGATCAGGATCTGGATGCCGAAATTATCGACCCATTTCAGCGACCCTTGCAGCCCGCCGACGAGCGACCACGACATCAGCGACAGCATGCCCACGACAATGATCGGATAGAGCACCAGTGCGGCGATGCCGAGTTTTGTGAAGTTGGCATGGATGAAGCCGCGGAAATAGTAGATCACGCAAGCCAGCGCGTAGATGACCGCAAGGGCGCGCAGGAATTGCAGATAGCCGGCCGGCTCCGCCCCTACCCAGCCGGCGAGAGACCTGCTGAAGACGAACAGCAGCGCCGCGACGATGACGGCCACGATGAAGGCTGGAAAGAGGAAGAAGCGCGACGCCACGCTGGCCGGCAGCAAGCCGGTGGCGACGTCGGCGATCTTCTGGTTGGCCAAAAAGGGCTGGCCGTAGGCGACATAGAGGAAGCGGCCGACGGCCGTGGCGATGACCACTGCGGCGAGCAGGCCCCAGCGCTGCACCAGGATCAGCTCGTTTGAGATGTTCTGGTCGGTCTTGAGCCCGATGAACAGCACGAACAGGCCGAGCGCGATGGCACCGGCATAGAAGGCCTCGCGCAAGGCGCGCTGCATGGGCGTGGCTGCGACGGTGTCGCGCTCGGGAGATACGGTGACGGCCATGATCTCAGACCTTTTCGACTTCTGGCCGGCCGAGAATGCCGGAAGGCAGGAAGATCAGCACGATGGCCAGGATCGAGAAGGCGGCGACATCCTTGTAGTCGATCGAGAAATAGGCCGACCACATGCTCTCGATGAAGCCGATCAAAAGGCCGCCCAGCACCGCGCCCGGCAACGAACCGATGCCGCCCAGCACCGCTGCGGTGAATGCCTTCACGCCGGGCACGAAGCCATCCGAGAAGGCGATGACGCCGTAATACATCAGGAACAGCGTGCCGGCGACGGCGGCAAGTGCCGCGCCCATGATGAAGGTGATCGAGATGGTGCGGTCGACATCGATGCCGAGCAGCGCCGCCATCTTGCGGTCCTGCTCGCAGGCGCGCTGCGCCCGGCCAAGCGAGGTCTTGTTGACCAGGTACCAGAACAACACCAAGAGCAACGCGGTGACGACGACGATGATGATCTGCTTCAGCGACACGCTGATACCCTCGATGTTGTAGACCTTCGACACCATCGGCGGGATCGGCTTGTTGCGCGGGCCTTGCGTCACCTGCACGAAATTCGACAGCGCGATCGACATGCCGATGGCGGTGATCAGCGGCGCCAGCCGGAACGAGCCGCGCAGCGGCCGGTAGGCCACCTTCTCGATCGTCCAGTTGTAGAGGCTGGTCAGCAGCATCGCCACGATCATCATCACCAACAGTGCGATGACCACGGGAACCGAATAGAACAGGGCGCCCAGGATGAGGAAAACGATCAGCGCCGTGAAAGCGCCCACCATGAAGATATCGCCATGAGCAAAGTTGATCATGCCGATGATGCCGTAGACCATCGTGTAGCCGATCGCGATCAGCCCATAGATCGATCCCAGCGTCAGCCCATTGATAAGCTGCTGGACAAAATACTGCATGTGTACATGGCTCCCCTGGAATGTCGCCCATGCAGACGCATTCCTTTTCGTATTTCCCCTAGTCGTAAGGTTTCGAGACGGGATTGCAACGTCATTTTTTGATCGTCATGCGTGTTTCCGACTGCACGCCGTTCGATTGCCCGTTTTTTCGCACCCGCCCCCCTGGACTATCGCGGACCCTATCATTGGCATAACGCAATGTCTTTGACGATTAAGCGTCATCATGCGCTCCATTTCGAAGAAATCGCCGTCAAAATAAGTTGATGAGACGATTCCTTGCGCTCGTGACAGCAATCCTTTTTGTCCTTCCCGACCTTCCGCAGCGTGATGAATCGCCTATTTGACGACGAAGCCGTGCGCGAACGGATCGCGGTCATCGATGAAGATCGTGTTGAGCCCGGTCATGCGCGCCCAGCCGCCGATCGAGGGAATGATCGCCGGCTTGCCTGCGACCGTGACGTCTTTTTCAACCTTGCCCTTGAACAGCGAGCCGATGATCGATTCATGGACGAACGCATCGCCGGCCTTGAGCTTGCCCTTGGCATGGAGCTGCGCCATGCGCGCCGAGGTGCCCGTGCCGCACGGTGAGCGGTCGATCGCGTTGTCGCCGTAGAAGACCGCATTGCGCGCGTCCGCACCCGCCACCGTCGGCTCGCCGGTCCACAGCATGTGCGACAGCCGGTTGATGCCCGGATTCTCCGGATGCACGAATGAGTATTTCTCGTTGAGCCGCTGCCGCACCACCGGGCTCCAGGCGATGAGGTCGCCCGCGGAATGATCAGCCATGTCGCGATAGTTTTTCTGCGGCTCGACGATGGCGTAGAAATTGCCGCCATAGGCGACGTCGACGACGATCTCGCCGAGCCCGGGGCATTCGACCGTCAACCCCTCGGCATGGAGGAAGGAGGGCACGTTGGTGATGCGCACCTCCTCGACATATTCGCCGACCTGTTTGTATTCGGCGATGACCAGGCCGGCCGGTGTGTCGAGCCTGAGCACGCCGGGCGTCTTCGGCTTGATCAGCCCGTGCTCGATGGCCATCGTCACCGTGCCGATGGTGCCGTGGCCGCACATTGGCAGGCAGCCCGAGGTCTCGATGAACAGGATGGCGATGTCGCAATCCTCGCGCGTCGGCGGGTAGAGGATCGAGCCGGACATGACATCGTGGCCGCGCGGCTCGAACATCAGGCCGGTGCGGATCCAGTCATATTCGGCCAGGAAATGCGCGCGCCGCTCCATCATCGTCGAACCCTGGAGCAGCGGGCCGCCGCCGGCGACCAGTCGCACCGGGTTGCCGCAGGTGTGGCCGTCGATGCAGAAGAAGGATTTCCTGGCCATGACGCTCCTCGAAAAATCAAAACCGTTGTGGACTGAAGGGGGCCACGTCGATCGGCGGAGTCTGCCCCAGGACAAGCTCGCGGATCAACCGTCCCGTCGCAGCAGCCTGAGTCAGGCCAAGATGGCCGTGGCCGAAAGCGTAGACCACCGGCCGGCTTCCCGATGCGCGGCCGACGACAGGCAATGAATCCGGCAGCGAGGGACGAAACCCCATCCATTCGCGTCCGCCCGAAGGATCGAGGCCCGGCAGGAAGTCTTGCGCCTTGCGCAGCAGCGCCTTCGAGCGCGCGTAGTTGGGCGGCCGCTCGATGCCGCCGAGCTCAACCGCGCCGCCGATGCGCAGGCCCGTGTCGAGCGGCGTGATGACGAAGCCTTGGCCGGAGAAGATCAGCATCCGCTTCACCTCGAAGGCGGCCTTTGGCAACGTCGTGTTGTAGCCGCGCTCGGTTTCGAGCGGAATGCGATCGCCGAGCTGCCGCGCCAGCAGATGCGACCAGGCGCCGGCGGTGACGACCAGGTGCCGGGCTTGCCGCGTCGTGCCGTCGGCCAGCGTCAACGTCGCGCCGTTCCCGTCCGCGGCGACGCCGGCGATGCGGGCCTTCTCGAACCGCGCGCCCTTGGATTGCGCATAGTCCCAGATCGCCTTGCCGAGCAGTTTTGGATCGGCGATTGTCTTCCAGCCCGGCACGAACGTGCCTTTGCCGAAGCGCGGCGACAGGCCGGGCTGCAGCTCCGCCAGCTCCTCGCCGCCGACATGGCGGAAGCCGATGCCGAAGCGCTGGCGCGCCGCCCAGCCGGACAGCGAGGCCTGGAATTCGGCCCCGCTTTCGTAGAGTTCGAGCGAGCCATCCTCGCGCAGCATCCGCCTCGTGCCGGAGCGGTCGAGCAGGCCCATCCATTCGGCCTCGGCGAGCGCCATCATTGCGGCCTGCGCCACCAGGCCAGCCTCGTAGTGCTTCGCCGAGCCGGCACGCCAGAAGCGGATCAGCCAGGGCAGCAGCTTCGGCAGGTAGGCGGGCGGGATGGCGAGCGGGCCGAGCGGATCGGCCAGCCATTTCGGCAATTGCCGGAGCATGCCCTTGTGCGCCAGTGGCAGCACGTCGGAAAAGGCGAAGGCGGCGGCATTGCCGGAGCTCGTCTCCTCGCAGATGCCGGTGCGGTCGTAGACCGTGACGTTTCGCCCCGCCTCGGCAAGAAACGCCGCCGCGCAGATGCCGATGATGCCGCCGCCGACGATGGCGATATCTATTTCTTCTCCCTGTTCACGGGGAGAAGACGCCCGCAGGGCGGGGCGCCGCCGCGCTTCCATCGATTTGGAACTTCCTGTCACCTGGGCGCCGCCTCTCGGAAGAAAGCCTCAGAACGCCGGTAGTGTCGGCCGCACCGCCAGTGCGTCCTTGACGATCTTCTCGACCGCCTTGCGGCGCTCGCCCGACAGCGGCTGGCGCGGCATGCGGACGCGGTCGTTGGTTTGAATGGCGAACACCTCGGCAAGCTTGATGTTCTGCACCAGATAGGTCGAGACGTCGAGATCAAGCAGCGGCCGGAACCAGCGATAGATGGCGAGCGCCTCTTCGCGGCGGCCCCGCTGCATCAGCTGGTAGATCGCCACCGTCTCGCACGGGAAGGCGGTGACGAGACCGGCCACCCAGCCGATGGCGCCCACCGACAGCGCCTCGAAAGCGAGATTGTCGACGCCGGTAAACAGGTCGTAGCGGCTGCCCAGGCGATTGATGATCTCGGTCGAGCGCCTGATGTCGTCGGAGGATTCCTTGATGGCGACGAAGCGCTCGTCCGACGCCAGCTCCTCCATCTGGTCGACGGTGACATCCACGCGGTAGGCGAGCCGGTTGGAATAGATCATGACCGGCAAGTCGCCGGCCTCCGCGACGGCGCGCAGCGCCGCCACCGTCTCTTCCGCATTGGTATGGTAGATCGGGCTGGGCACCACCATCAGGCCGTTGGCGCCTTCCTTGGCGGCGCGGCGGGCGATGCTGGCGGCCTCGCGTGTCCCGGCCTCGTTCACCGTCAGCAGCACCGGTTTCTTGCCAGCCACCTTCTGCGCGGTTTTCAGCACTTCAATCTTTTCGTCATGGGACAGCATCGGCCCTTCGCCGAGCGATCCGCAGACGATGATGCCGTCGCAGCCGGCCTCCATCTGCAAGCCGAAGCAGCGCTCCATCTCGGCATGGTCGAGGCGGTCGTCCGTGGTGAATTTAGTCGTGACGGCTGGGAAAACTCCGGTCCACATGGTCATCGCTCCTCTGATATATCAGCCGTATATCTATTAAGAAAGCCGCTGTCAACACGGATTCTCCTATGATATATGCAAAATATATCAGGAGACCGCCTTTGATATCCATGCAGAGGAGCGCTGCGTTCGAGCCAGCTGCGACCAAGGCCTACCGCATGCTCGAGCATATGATTGTCACGCTCGAACTGGCGCCGGCGAGTTTCGTCACTGAAGGCGGCCTGATCGAGAAGCTGGCGCTCGGCCGTACGCCGGTGCGCGAGGCGATCCAGAGGCTGGCCTGGGAAGGACTGCTCGACGTGCGGCCGCGCGCAGGCATCGCCATCGCGCCGCTGCACCCCGGCGACTGGCTGCGCGTCCTCGACGCGCGCCGCGGCGTCGAGGTGGTGCTGGCCCGCTCCGCGGCGCGCTTCGTCACCCGCGACGCAGCCGACCTCTTCCACGATGCCGCGCTTGCCATGCAGAAGGCTGTCATCTCCGGCAACGTGCTTGCCTTCATCCAGGCCGACAAGACGCTGGACGAGGCGCTGGCGCGGGCTGCCGACAACCCGTTCGCGGCCAGGCTGGCTGCCCCGCTGCAGACCCATAGCCGCCGCTTCTGGTTCCGCTACAAGGCCGATACCGGCCTGGCGGAATCGGCCGAACATCACGTCGCGCTGATCCGCTCGATTGTCGACGGTGACGAGGAAGCCGCCGCGAAGGATGCCAAGCGGCTGATGGCATTGCTGCGCGCCCATGCCGAGGCGGCCGCCACACGTTGAAGCATACCGCCCGACACCGACCTCGGTTCAGGACAGTGCATGCCCAAGACCACGCGTCGCCTGAACCGCTTCGACGCGATGAGGCTCAGGCTCCTGGCAAGGCCGCCTTGATCGTCGGGCTGTCCCAGCCCTCGCCGACGGACAGGATGCAACTCTGGCCCTTGGTGTCGGAGGCGAGGACGGTCCAACTGCCCTGTTCGGAAACGAACACCTCAAGCACCACGTTGGGATTGATCAGACCACGCCCGGCCTCGCTTTCGTGGAAATTCTCGCCGAGCGCCTTGACGATGTCGGCGCGTGCCGCACATTGGCCGGCTGCATTCGCCGGCCCTATCGATAGCGCCGCCGCGGCGCATAGCAGCATGGACATAAGACGTTGTGCCATCGGACACCTCCTTGCGCCCGACGATGCGATGCTAACGGTCAGCCGTCGGCGCTCTGGTTGCCTGCCATGCCTCCTCCAGGGCAGGATCGTAGCTCTAAGTCCTGGCGCCCTCGCCGGTTCCATCACATTAGCGTTTGCAAAATAAACGGCCCGAGCCAGGGGACTCGGGCCGTAGATTTTTGGGTGGTCCTGCCGGCCCGCGCGGCCGCAGCCGAAGGACGCGCAAGCGGACAAGCGTCCGGCTAGTTCATCGTCGGGATGACGAACTCGGCCCCGTCCTTGATGCCGGCCCGCGCGCCCCGCAGCCGAAGGCGAGGACGCGCAAGCAGACAAGCGTCCGGCTAGTTCATCGTCGGGATGACGAACTCGGCCCCGTCCTTGATGCCGGACGGCCAGCGCGAGGTGACCGTCTTGGTCTTGGTGTAGAAGCGGAACGCGTCCGGACCGTGCTGGTTGAGATCGCCGAAGGACGACGCCTTCCAGCCACCGAACGTGTAGTAGGCGATCGGCACCGGGATCGGCACGTTGACGCCGACCATGCCGACCTGAACCCTGGAAGCAAAGTCTCGCGCGGCGTCGCCGTCGCGCGTGTAGATGGCGACGCCATTGCCCATCTCGTGGTCATTGGCGAGCTTGATGGCGTTCTCGTAGGTCGGCGCGCGCACCACCGACAGCACCGGCCCGAAGATCTCTTCCTTGTAGATGCGCATGTCCGACGTGACGTTGTCGAACAGGCAGCCGCCCATATAGTAGCCGTTCTCGTAGCCCTGCATCTTGAAGCCGCGACCGTCGACGACCAGCTTGGCGCCTTCCTTGACGCCGATATCGACATAGCCCTTCACCCGCTCCAGCGCCTGAGCGGTGACCAGCGGGCCAAAATCGGCGGCGGAATCCGTCGAGGGGCCGACCTTCAGGCTTTCGACGCGCGGCACCAGTTTTTCCATCAGCCGGTTGGCGGTGTCGTTGCCGACAGGGACCGCCACCGAGATCGCCATGCAGCGCTCGCCGGCCGATCCGTAGCCCGCGCCGATCAGTGCATCGACGGTCTGGTCCATGTCGGCGTCGGGCATGATGATCATGTGGTTCTTGGCGCCGCCGAAGCACTGCACGCGTTTTCCCGACGCAGTGCCGCGCGAATAGATGTAATGAGCGATCGGCGTCGAGCCGACGAAGCCGATAGCCTTGATATCGGGGTCGTCAAGGATGGCGTCGACGACTTCCTTGTCGCCGTTGACGACGTTGAGGATACCGGCAGGCAGGCCCGCCTCGATGAACAGCTCGGCGATGCGGATCGGCACGCCCGGGTCGCGCTCGGAAGGCTTCAGGATGAAGGCGTTGCCGCAGGCGATCGCCGGCGCGATCTTCCACAGCGGGATCATCGCCGGAAAGTTGAACGGCGTGATGCCGGCGACGACGCCGAGCGGCTGGCGCATCGAATAGACGTCGATGCCGGGGCCGGCACCGTCGGTGAATTCACCCTTCATCATGTGCGGCGCGCCGATGCAGACCTCGACCACTTCGAGGCCGCGCTGGATGTCGCCCCTGGCATCGGCGATCGTCTTGCCGTGCTCTCGCGCCAGGATGTCGGCCAGTTCGTCATAGTCGCGGGCGACCAGTTCAAGGAACTTCATAAGGACGCGCACGCGGCGCTGCGGGTTGGTCGCGGCCCATTTCGGCTGCGCCGCCTTGGCGTTCTCGACCGCCGCGCGCAGTTCCGCCTGCGAGGCCAGCGCCACCGTGCCGCGCACAGAGCCGTCCATCGGCTGCATCACGTCCTGCTTGCGACCGCTGGTGCCGGCGACACGCTTGCCGCCGATGAAATGACCGTATTCGATCATGATGTCTCTCCCTGGGTTTGTGATGGTGCATTGTCCGCCTTTGGCACGCCGATGGCAACGCGAGGGAGAACGCAACCGTTGTGCGGAAAATAGACAACGGTTGACGGGAGAGCATCAATTCTCGCAAATGGGAAGGATCACGAAGACGACGCCCAAGGATTGGCAGGTTGAGTTCCTTCACCACAGAACGCGACATTGAAAATTGTCATCCGGACCATCCCCATGAACTGGGATGACGTCCGCATCTTTCTCGCCGTGGCGCGCGCCGGGCAAATCCTTGCCGCGGCGAGGCGCCTGGAACTCAATCACGCCACCGTCTCGCGCCGCATCGCCGCACTTGAAGACGCGCTGCGCACGAAACTCTTTCGCCGGCTGACCACCGGCAGCGAGCTGACGCCCGCCGGCGAGCGCTTCCTCGACATTGCCGAGCGCATGGAGGGCGACATGATCGCCGCCCGCTCGACAATATCAGGCGAAGGCGACGACGTTTCGGGCACGGTGCGGATCGGCGCGCCGGACGGGTTTGGCGTCGCGTTCCTCGCCCGGCGCCTCGGCGCACTGACCGCGCTGCACCGTGAATTGACGATTCAGCTCGTACCGGTGCCGCGCTCCTTCTCCCTGTCTCGCCGCGAGGCCGACATTGCCATCACCGTCGAGCGCCCGACCGAGGGCCGGCTGGTAGCGGGCAAGCTGGTCGACTACTCGCTCGGCCTGTTTGCCTCACGTGCCTATGCTGAAGCCCACGGCCTGCCCCAGACCGCTGCCGAGCTGGGACGGCACACATTGATCGGCTATGTGCCGGACCTCATCGTCAGCCCATCGCTCGACTACGCCGCCGAATTCAGCGCGGACTGGCGCACCAGCTTCGCCATTTCCTCCGCGCTCGGGCAGGCCGAAGCGGTGCGGTCGGGCGCCGGCATCGGCATCCTGCACACTTTCGTCGCCCGCTCGATGCCGGAACTGGTGGCCGTCGACGTGGTGGCGCCCATCCGCCGTGCCTACTGGCTGGTCTATCACGAATCGGTCAGGCCGCTGCGCCGCGTCCAGATCGTTGCCTCCTTCATCACAAAGGCGGTGGAGCGGGAGAGAAATCTTTTCGTCTGACGCATGTCGGCCATCGCAGCTTCTTCCACGACACCGAGAACGGCATGATGGTGCTCGACCCCGCCTTCTTCGCCAGATGACGAGTATCTCCCCCATTCCAATCGGTCGCCACCGAAGTGACCATCCGGTGGGCTTACCGGCTGCTGTTCGACGAGGGCTGGGTGAAACAGGCGTTCTGACGCGATATCCGCTGGCCGCGCCCGCCGATGGCGAGCGGGCGGCGTCTATTTCAGATAGCGCTCCTGTGCCAGCGCGCGGGCGTCGATATCGGGCACTTTGTTCGAGATGATGTCGGCCAGCACCTTGGCCGAGCCGCAAGCCATGGTCCAGCCGAGCGTTCCATGGCCGGTGTTGAGGTAGAGATTGGAAAGCTCCGTGCGCCCGATCAGCGGCGGCCCGTCCGGCGTCATCGGCCGCAGGCCGCACCAGAACGTCGCTTCCCGCATGGCGCCGGCTCCTGGGAACAGGTCGCCGACCGAGTGTTCGAGCGTGCGCCGTCGCGATTCGTGCAGCCTGAGGTCGAAGCCGGAAATCTCGGCCGTGCCGCCGACGCGGATGCGGTCGCCGAGCCTCGTGATCGCGACCTTGTAGGTTTCGTCCATCACCGTCGACACCGGCGCGGCGGCGGCATCCTTGATCGGCACCGTGATCGAATAGCCCTTGACCGGATAGACCGGGATCGGCCGCTTCATCCGGCGCATGAAGTCCGACGAATAACTGCCCAGCGCCATCACATAGGCGTCGGCGGTCAGCCAGCCCTTGCTGGTGCTCATATTGTTGACGCGGTTGCGGCTGCGGATGACGCGCCATATCGTCGTGTCGTATTCGAACTTGACCCCGCGTGCCACGCAAAGCTCGGCCAGCCTGTCGGTGAACATCTTGCAGTCACCGGTCTCGTCGCCCGGCAGCCTCAGGCCGCCGACGAATTTTTCGCGCACCGCGGCCAGCGCCGGTTCCGCCGCGATGCAGCCGTCCTGGTCGAGAATTTCGTAGGGCACGCCATATCTCTTCAGCACCTCGACATCGCCTGATGTGCCGTCGAGCTGCTTTTGCGTGCGAAACAGCTGCAGCGTGCCCTGCGTCCGCTCGTCATAGGCTATGCCGGTCGCCTCGCGCAGCGCCTTCAGCGTGTCGCGGCTGTATTCGGCCAGCGGCACCATGCGCGATTTGTTGACCGCGTAGCGTTCGGCAGTGCAGTTGCGCAGCATCTTGACCAGCCACGTCCACATATGCGGATCGAAGGCCGGCCGCACCACCAGCGGACCATGCTTCATCAGCAGCCATTTGATCGCCTTGAGGGGGATACCGGGCCCGGCCCAAGGCGAGGCATAGCCGGGCGAAATCTCGCCGGCATTGGCGAAGCTGGTTTCCAGTCCCGGCCCTTTCTGGCGGTCGATCACGGTCACCTCGTGGCCAGCCTCGGCGAGATAATAGGCCGTGGTCACCCCGATCACGCCACTGCCCAGCACCATGATTTTCATTCATTCACTCCTTGCCGCGCCGAGCGTCCTCAGGACGCCCGTGGACGCGGCCGTATTTCGATTTGCGCATGATCCCGAGCGAAAATCGATGTCGATTTTCGAGACCACGCGCCGTTGCCCATTCACGCCGCCGAGGGACCGGGGTCGTCTTCTTCTGTCTGCCGCATTCCGGCCGTCTCGCCAAGAGGCCGCCAATCGGCTGCGGCACTGTAGACGAGCCTGAGCCCGTGCGGTCGCCGCTCGTCAGCTTGGTCTGTTTGCCTGACCGTGCGCCGGGCAGCTTCGGGCTGGTAGAGCACGGCCTTGATCAGGATCGACTCCCGCCTGCCGTCGGCGTGTTCGACCGTTGCCGTCTGGCCTTGCGCCATGCCAAGCATGCAGAGCCCGCGCCTCGTTGCGACCGACAGGCTGGAGCCGACCGGCCCGCGCACCTCGTGCTGCACCAGGGTTCGCGTTTCGGCGGGACCGGCATCGACGCCGAACACCACCCTGCTGTTCAGCGTAACGATGTCGGGGCCGACCGAATCGATCGGCACGACATCGGCGCCTGAAAGCTTGTGTTCGAGCATGCGCACGATCGGATCCGCGAACGCCCGTCGGCGCTCCAGCATGACTTCGAGAACGGCGAAGTCCTTCGTCGTCAGGCAACAATTCGTGCTCGTCATCACCGCCTCGCCATCAAGCTCGTTGCGGGCCGGAAGCCGGCGCATCTACGGCCTCGACGGTCACTGACAGTTCCCGACCGCCACGACCGTTCCAGCAAACCGCCTGCCCAACACTCGCGCCAATGAGCGCGGTTCCCATCGGCGTCAGCACCGAGATGCGGTTCTCGGCTATGTCGGCCTCACCCGGGTAGACCAGCATGATGCGCTGGGCGTCGCCGCTTTCGCCGCGCACGATCACCGTCGAACCCATTCGCACCACACCGGCCGGCATCGCCGCCGCGTTCGTGACGACGGCCCTGTCCATTTCCGAAAGCAGCTCCTCGGCCGTCTCGGGCGCGCGATCGAGCAAAGCCCTGGCCAGGCCCGTCAGCCTGTCATGGTCGGCGTCGCTGATCAGAAGATGGCTGTTTGGACGCAGTTCTTTCGCGTGTTGCATGGCAAACCTCATGGACCGGCGCATCGAGCGGATGCGCGCCTGCCGGCGCGCTGGCGGCGGCGTGATGAAAGGCCGGCAGCCGCGAAGGGCTGTTCGGCTTGATGGCGATTGTGGATGTATGGATGCCCCGGTACGGACGGACGCCGGAAGGCGGCCGCGCCGGGGCTACGATCCCGCGATCGGGCAGACCCTGAAGAAGGTTTTGATATAAGCGAGCTTGCTCATGTGCCAAAGCTTGCCGAATGGCGCCCGCTTGTCAAGCGCGGCCAAACCGCTCAACCGCCCAGATAGCGCCGGTGAAAACGCGTTCCGAGGCTGGCCAGGATTTCATACCCGATGGTGCCGGCATGGTCGGCAGCATCGTCGACGCTCTGTGAGGGCCCTAGCAACTCCACCAGGTCGCCCTCTCCGAGCCGGCCGGGCGGCAAGGCGGAAATGTCGAGAATGATCGAATCCATCGACACGCGCCCGAGGAAAGGCAGGCGCACCGCCTCGAACCATGCGGCCGAAGCGGAGCGGCGCAGCCAGCCGTCCGCATAGCCGAACGAAATCGTCGCCAGGCTGAGCGGGCCCTGCGCATGGTAACTGTGGCCATAGCCGACGCCAGTGCCCTTTTGGACACTGCGCGTCTGCGCCACCTTGGCCTGCAGCCCGACCACGGGCAGCATCGGGTTGGCTTGGCCAGGCGTCGGGTTGATGCCGTAGAGGGCGGCACCGGGCCGGGCGAGATCGCAATGATAAAGCGGGCCTAGAAAGATGCCGGAGGAGTTGGCAAGCGAGGCCGGCGCCACGGGTAGCATGGCACGCAACCGCGCGAATGCCAGCCTCTGCTGTTCATTGGCCGGGTGGCGCGGTTCATCGGCGCAGGCCAGGTGGCTCATCACATATCTGACGTCGATGCCATCGAAAGCGCCGACATCCCCGGCCGCCGCCTCGACCTCGGCTGGGGCCATTCCAAGCCGCGACATGCCGCTGTCGACCTGGACGGCAGCCGGGAGCCGGCGCCCGGCGCGGTGTGCCGCTGCGCGCCAGGCTTGCAACTGTGCGCCACTGTTGATGACAGCGCACAAGCCAGCCGCCACCGCTTCCGGCTCGGAACCCGGCGGCAGCCCGTTCAGCACGTAGATGTCCGGTCCGGCCCCCACCGCCTTGCGCAGCGCGATGCCTTCGGACAGCAGCGCGACGAAGAAGATGTCGCAGCCTTCCTTCATCAGCGCCGATGCCACTTGCGCGGCGCCGAGACCGTAGCCGTCGGCCTTGACCACGCCCGCGCAGCGCACGCCGCCCAGCCGCGCCTTCAGCCGCCGGTAATTTTCGCGGATCGCGCCAAGGTCGATGGTGAGGATGGCCCCGGCAGCAGCCTCGCTTGTGGCGTCGGCTTCCTCGGGCAGCGATCTTTTGGGGGCGTCGTGCATGGCGGCCCTTCTTGTGGCGGATGGACATCAATAAGACGGTCGAACCGGCGCGGCAACCGCTGGCGTTTGAACCGCGGCCGCGGCCCGTCCGGCTATGGCACAAGGTGACGGAACGCCGTCACCACGTCTTCATAGACCTTGCGCTTGAACGGCACGATCAGGTCGGGCAGCTCCTGCATCGGCCGCCACGACCATTTGTCGAATTCGGCGGTGTGGCCGCCGGGCGGCGGATTGATCTGGATCTCGCTGGTATCGCCATGGAAGCGGAAGGCGAACCATCGCTGCGTCTGACCCCGATAGCGCCCCTTGAAGGCGACGCCGACCAGGTTGTCCGGCAGATCATAGTTGATCCAGTCCGGCGCCTCGGCGAGCAGCGAGACGCTGCGCATGCCAGTCTCCTCATAGAGCTCCCGCTCCGCCGCCTGCAGGGGCTCCTCGCCCTTGTCGATGCCGCCTTGCGGCATCTGCCAGAGCTGCGTGGTGCCGGCGAATTCGCTGTCCGGCTCGGCTATGCGATGGCCGACCCAGACCAGGCCCTCGGCGTTGAGGATCATCAGCCCGACACAGGGACGGTAGGGCAGCGTCTCGCGGTCGACCTTCTTCGTCTTCGGCATCATTCAGTCTTTCAAGCTGTTTCCCGGTGGCTAGCCCTTTTGCGGATCGATCGCCACCGCTGAAATCGGCACGATCTCGATGCCGCGTTTCTTGGCCTCGGCCGCCCATGACGACACCGTGTCGACCGTCAGGTCGAAAGCGGAGCCGATGCCGACCGCGGTTCCCTTGGCACGGGCGGTCGCCTCCAGGCTGTCCAGTTTCTTCAGGATGGCGCCGCGATCCTGCACGGCGTCGATCGCCGTGTCGCCGGAGACGAAGGGCACGCCGTCCTTCAGCGCCAGATCCGGCGCCAGGCTACGCGCCGACGAGCCGTCGTCGATATAGGCGAGCCCGCGTTTGCCGAGCTCGGCCATGAAGGGTTCCATTGCCGCCGGGTCGGCGGAAAACCGCGCGCCCATATAGTTCATGACACCGGTATAGTTCGTCGTCCGCGACAGTGCCCAGCGCAGGTTCTTAAGGTTCTCTTCCGCGCTCGCCGCCACCGTCAGCGTGTTGCGCCCGGGGTTGACATTGGGATAGTCGAACGGTTCGAGCGGCACCTGCATGACGATCTCGTGGCCGCTCTGCCGGGCGGCCTGCATCCAGCGGCCGATGCTGTTGCCTTGCGGCGCGAACGCCAGCGTCACTTCCGCCGGCAGCTTGGCGATGGCCGCCTGGGTGCCGGTCTGTGAAACCGCGAGCCCGCCGATGACGATCGCCACGCGGGCGCCGCGCGCGCCTGACCACGGCCGCGCGTAGACATCGAAGGGCCGCCGGCCGTCTGCGGCGCGCACCGGCAAGGGGCCGGCATCGCCGGCCTCGATCAGCGCCCTGTCGGGAATATGCGCGATCTTCAGGTTTTGGCCGATGGTCGACGGATCGCGGATGACGATTGCCGCCTTGGGCGGACCATCGCCTTCCTCTGTCTGCACATGGATGATCTGCGGGCCCCCAGCCTTGGCCGGCATTTCCGCCTTTGGCGTCGTGACCGGCGCCAAAGCGGACGGCGCAGCGGTCGGCTCCGGCACCACTTTCGGCGTCGAAACCGCGACTTCCTGCGGCTTGCGAAACGGCTTGTCCCTGAGCGCGATCGCGCCGGAGACGCCGACAACGGCCAGCACGACGAACGCAGCCACGAGCGCACCCACGCTGACCTTGCCGGCGGCGCGCGGCGGACGGACAGTCAGTCCGAGCGGTCGTTCGATGTCCTTGCCGATATCAGCCAAGCCCTGTCCCCGTCCGCATGGCTTCGAACATGGAACCTTTCGAAGAGACATGCGCGAATTCTTCAACCCCGGCGCACCCCTGGCGCCCTGTATCGAGGGATTCGCGTTACCCCCGAATCAAACTGCCGGAACCTTTCGGTCCCGGCAGCATCGCATTGCTTCCATCGGGCGGCCAGACCCGTTGTTGGCCGCCACCTGTTACTGGTTGAGGACAGCCTTCTGCGGATTGGGCGGGAAGGACGGATCGGTCTTCTGGCCGCGCAGAAGCTGCTCGGCATAGATGAGCTGGAGGTCGTTCTTCGGATCCGGCGGCACATAGGCTGCCGAGCCCGAACCGGTCGAGCTCTCGTCGGCACCCTTGATGTGGCCCTTGAGGTCGGATTCGCCGCGCGTCAGGTCCCTGCCCTGCAGTTCCGGCGGCAGCGGCTGGTCGACCTTGATGTCGGGCGTGATGCCCTTGCCCTGGATCGACTTGCCGGACGGCGTGTAATAGAGCGCCGTCGTCAGCCTGAGCGCGCCGTTCTCGCCAAGCGGGATGATGGTCTGCACCGAACCCTTGCCGAAGGACTGCGTTCCGACCACCGTGGCGCGGCGCAGGTCCTGCAGCGCGCCAGCGACGATTTCGGACGCACTGGCCGATCCGCCATTGACCAGCACGATCAGCGGCTTGCCGCCGATATCGTCGACCTGCTTGGACTTGGCGTCGAAGCGGGTAACGTCCTTGGGATCGCGGCCGCGCGTCGAAACGATCTCGCCACGGTTGAGGAAGGCGTCCGATACGCTTACCGCCTGATCGAGCAGACCGCCGGGATTGAGGCGCAGATCGAGCACATAGCCCTTGAGCTTGTCGTTCGGCACCTGCTTCTTGATGGTGTCGATGGCATTCTCGAGGTCGTCATAGGTCTTTTCGGTGAAGGAGGTGATCTTCATGTAGCCGATGTCGTTTTCGACCCGGAACTTGACCGCCTTGACCTTGATGATGTCGCGCACCACCGTCAGCTCGATCGGCTTGTCGGCGCCCTGGCGCAGGATGGTGAGCTTGATCGGCGTGTTGACCAGGCCGCGCATCTTGTCGACCGCGTCGTTCAGCGTCAGGCCACGAACCTCCTCACCGTCGATCTTGGCGATGTAATCGCCGGCCAGCACGCCCGCCTTGGCGGCCGGCGTATCGTCGATCGGCGTGATCACCTTGACCAGATCGTTCTCCATGGTGACCTCGATGCCGAGGCCGCCGAACTCACCCTTGGTCTGTACGCGCATGTCCTGCGCCTGCTCGGCGTTCATGTAGGAGGAGTGGGGGTCGAGCGAGGCAAGCATGCCGTTGATGGCGTTCTCGACCAGCGACTTGTCGTCGGGCGGCGTCACATACTGCGCCCGCACCCGCTCGAAGATATCGCCGAAGATCGCCAGTTGCTTGTAGGTCTCCGACCCCGCAGCGTTCGCTGCCGAGCCGGGCGCGCCATAGACCAGGCTCATGGCGGACGCGCCCATCAGCGCACCGGCAAACAGAAGCGACAGTTTCCGCATCATTTCACGTCCTTCCAGAAAAACGGTCCGCCCACCATGGGGCCGGATCGACGGGTTTTCCATCCTTGCGGAACTCGACATAGAGCTCCGGCGTGGCATTTCCATTCTTCGAAGCCGAGGTGCTTGCCACCCGGGCCTCTCCCATCGCACCGACCGGCTCTCCTGCGAGCACTGATTGGCCGGTTGCGACGCTGATTCTGCTCATCCCCGCCAAGACGACATGATAACCGTCGCCGGCATTCAGGATCAAGAGTTGACCGTAGGAGCGAAACGGCCCTGCATAAAGCACATTCCCATCCGCCGGTGCGGTGACGATGGCGCCCGATTGTGTCGCAACCATGTCCCCAAGCATCACCGCGCCGTTACCGTCTTCGGCGCCGAACCGGCGTTTGATGCGGCCGATGACCGGCAGCGCGATCTGTCCTTGCAGCGCCGAGAAGGGTGCCGCAGCGGCAAGCCGGTTGGCCTCGGGAACCGGCAGCGACGCCGTCATATCGCCGCCCGCCTTATCCCTGCCCGCCTTGTCGCCGCCCGCCTTGTCGCCGCCGGCTTGGCCGGCCTCCGCGGCCTTTGCGGCATCCGCGGCCTTGCGGTTGCGTTCGGCCTGGGCTTCGAGCGAGGCGATCAATTCCTTCAGGCTGCTGGCCTTGGCCGCGAGCGCCTCGGAATGCTGTCGCTCGGCCGACAACTGCGCCTGCGTGTCGGCTTCGAGCTTCTGCTTGGCTTCCAGCAGCATGCCGAGCCGCTTCTTTTCCGCAGTCTGCTCGCCGACCGCCGCCGTCAGCCGTGCCCGCTCGGCCTCGATCGAGGCCGTCACTCTTGTCTGCTCCTTGAGGTCGGCCAGGAGCCTGTCGGTCTGCTGGCGCAATTCAGGCACCACGGCGCCAAGCAAGATGGCGCTGCGCACCGACGACAGCGCGTCCTCCGGCTTGACCAGGATCGCCGGCGGCGGGTTCAGCCCCATGCGCTGCAATGCGCCCAGCACCTCCGCCAGCACGTCGCGCCGCGCCATCAGCGAGGCGCGGATCTTCTGCTGCTGGGTCTTCAGCCCCTCCAGCTTGGCGCCGATGTCCTCGATATCCTGCCCAAGCTTCTGTTCGGTCATCGCCGACTGGATCAGCGCGGCGGTGATCGAGGCGTGGTCCTTCTTGACCGCGGCGATGTCGGCGGCCAGCTTGGCCAGCCGCTCGGACGACAGGCTTATCTCCTTGGAGATCTGTTCGTATTCGGCGCGGCTCTGGTCCGGATCGGGGGCCATGTCGAGCGTGTTCTCGGCCCATGCGGCATTGAGCGACAGGATGACCACCGCCGCCGCGATGCCGCAGCGCGCGCGCCAGGAGCCCGCTGTCGATGAGCCTGTCGTCGATTTCCAGCCTTCAGCCATGCGGGACGGACTCTATCTGCGGCTTCGTTAACGAACCATCAACCATATTAATGCGCATCGCCCAAAACTGTGCAGCGGTTTCGCACACCGGTGAGCAAAATAGGGAAAGCCGGCCCGAAGCCGTGATCTTGCGCGGCATTGGGGCGGAATTCGGTGCGATGCGACCTTCAGGTTCTGTGATAGGGGTGGCCGGACAGGATTGTCGAGACCCTGTAGAGCTGCTCTGCCAGCATCACCCGCACCAATTGGTGCGGCCATGTCAGCGCACCGAAAGACATCACCAGCTCAGCCTGGGCGCGCAACGACGGATCATGGCCATCGGCGCCGCCTATGGCCAGCGCCAGCGCCTTGCGGCCGGCGTCGCGCAACTGGCCGATGCGGCCGGCGAAATCTTCCGAGGACAGGTTCTTGCCGCGCTCGTCGAGCAGGATCAGCGCCGAGCCGGGCTGCAACTGCGCCTGCAGCCTTGCGCCTTCATCGCGCCGGCGTTCATCGGCGTTCTGGGCGCGGCCTTCGGCGATCTCGGCGATGCCGGAGAATTCGAGGCCGACAGCCGGGCCGCTCTTGGAGAAACGCTCGAAATAGCGGTCGGCGAGTTCTCTCTCGGGGCCGCTTTTCATCCGGCCCACGGCATGAACGGTAATCTTCATCCTCGCCTCAGAGGGCGGCCGATGCGTGTCGCCCGAAAATCGTCAATGGGCCAGGAACCACGGCACGCATCCAAACCAACCGGCTCAGTGCAAGGTCTCTTCCTCGAGGTCCGGCGCCTGCCACATCTTTTCGAGATTGTAGAATTCGCGGACTTCGGGGCGGAAGACATGGACGATGATGTCGCCTGAATCGATCAGGACCCAGTCGGCGCCGGACAGCCCCTCGACACGCGCCGTGCCGAGGCCGGCATCCTTCAACGCCTTGAGGAGATGATCGGCAACAGCCGAGACATGACGGTGCGATCGACCCGACGCGACGACCATGTAGTCGCCGAGGCTCGATTTTCCCTGAATGTCGATTGAGACGATATTTTCGGCCTTGGAGTCTTCCAGACTGGCAAGGACTGTCTTGATGGCGCGGGACACGGCGTCGTTTACGCTGATCCCGGCCGGCGAAGGCACGATGTCGGCCTTCTTCCGCAGTGCTGTTCTCAGTGTATTTCCTTTCGCAGCAAGAACAACCAAATCACCCCTGAAAGCGGGTGACACCGCTTAGATAGGCAGAGTTCCGTTGCAGTTTCAAGACGGAGCCCCGCTTCCATGCGAACTCATTGAGGCTCCGCTTGTTCCGCGCGACACGCAAAAGATCGGAACCCAGGCGTTCCGCAGGGGTTATCGGCTGATTGATCAACCGGAATCCCATTATGCCGATCGACCCGCAAAATGCCCTCCTGACCGTGCAGGCGGGGCTCTCTCAGCTCAGCGCGCTCATTGTCTCCTATTCGCTTTCGGCGGTCGGCGCCGTCATCCTTCTGGTTGTCGGCTACATCGTCGCCGGCTTTGCCGAGCGCTCAATCTTTGCCGGCCTGGGCCACATCCACGGCTTTGACCAGACGCTGCGGCACTTCTTTTCCAAGATCGTCCGCTACGCCATTCTCGTCCTCGTCGTCATCATGGTGCTCGGCCAGTTCGGTGTGCAGACGGCCTCGATCATCGCCGCGATCGGCGCCATCGGCCTGGCCATCGGCCTGGCGCTGCAAGGCACGCTGCAGAACATTGCCGCCGGGATCATGCTTTTGGCATTGCGGCCGTTCCGCATCGGCGAATCCGTCGAAGTCGGGTCCATTGCCGGCTCGATCGAGGAAATCGGCCTTTTCGCCACCAAGCTCCGGAGCGCCGAAGGCGTCTACATCCTGGCGCCCAACTCGACGCTGTGGAACCAGCCGGTGCGCAATTTTTCGCGCAACGGCGTGCGGCGCGGCGACATCACCCTCTCGATCGGCTCCTGGAACGACATCGACCGCGCCCAGAAGACGCTGCTTGCGATCGCCGCCGCCGAGCGCCGCGTCAAGCGTGAGCCGGCGCCGACCGCCTTTGTCGCAGCATTGGGCGAAAGCACCGTCTCGATCACCTTGCGCTACTGGACATCATCGGCGGATTTCTTCGCCGCCCAGGCCGACCTCACCAAGCGGGCCAAGCAGGAGTTCGACCGCGAACGCATATCGATCCCGCTGCCGCCACCGCAGGCCCCGGCCCCGGAAACCCGCCGGCAATAGTCAATCGCTCCCGTGCCGGTGCTGTTCGTCCGGCGCGAAGGCGAGTTCCACCGGCAGTGGCGCCTGCGCCGTCATCGGCGCGAAGCTGCCGGTTTCGGTTGCCGGCACCGGCCGCGTGGTGAACACGCGCAAAAGCACGAACAGGCAGAAGACGCAGGCGATGACCACTGTTACATAGATGAAGGCCTGTGTGCCGAAGACGGCCGACAGCGCGGTCACGATGCCCGGCACGATGAAGCCGGACAGCGACCAGGCAAATAACAGCGAACTCGACAGCGCCACCATGTCGTCCTTGCCGGCGCGGTCGGCGGCGTGCGCACTGGCCAACGAGTAGATCGATTCCGAGGCGCCGTCCCACATCACATAGATCACCAGCAGCACCGCCAGCGTACCGCCGTCGAAGCCGAGCGCAAACATCCCTGCCGCCGCGGCGATCGCGGATGCCGCGACCAGCACATAACGGCGATCGGTACGGTCGGAAATCCAGCCGAGCGGAACCTGCAGGATCAGTGTGCCGAGCGGCATCACCGAAAGCAGCAGCGCCACGTCGGCCTGGCTGTACCCCTTCGCGGTGGCGTGGATCGGCGCAAAACCGGAAATCGACATGGACAGGCCGCCGACCGCCAGCATGCCGGCGACGCCGACCGGCGAAATCCGCCAGGCCCGGCGCAGCGCCACCGATGCCGCCTGAGGCGCCGGCGGCTGGGCCAGCCGGGTCATCCCGACGGGCAGGATGGATAGCGCGGTGAAGGCTATGCCGATCAGCGATGCATCCGCCGTCCTGATGTCGACCAGCGCCAGCGTCGCATAGCCGATGCCGAGCCCGCCGACATAGGCGACGTAGAAGACGGCCATTACCCTGCCGCGTATGGCATTGGCCACGGCATCGTTGAGCCAGCTCTGCGCGACGATGAAAAGCCCGCATATTGCAAAGCCGTAGAGCGCGCGCGCCGCGATCCACAACAGGGGGTGCGGCCCGGCGCCGATTGCGGCATTCGACAGCGCGATCAGCGCCGACAGCACCATGAAGGCACGGGCATGGCCAACCCTGCGCACCAGCGGTCCGGTCAGGATGCAGCCGGCGAGACCACCCGCCGACAGACCGGTGACGATCAGACCGGCCCAGGTCGGATCGAAGCCTTCCACGCCGAGCCGGACGGGGATGTAGGCGAACATCAGCCCGTTGCCGATGGCGATCAGCGCCATCGACACCACGACGCTGGCAATCGCGATCAGCAGCGTGGGCGTGTCGCCGTGCCTCGGTTCCGTTTCGGTTTGGCTTTTCACGAGAGTGGTCATATCAGCGCAAGATCATCCATTCGATGACGAAAGGCCGCCGCAAAAGCGACATTGCCGGACTTGCCTTCCTCCTTGCGAAGAAAGGGCGCTGTGCGTACCGATCAGCCCTTCGCCTGCTCGCGGATAGCCGTCGACGACAGCGACGAGCGCGGGCCGTGGATGAAGGTCCACGCGGGCGCCTTCATGCGGGCGAGCCTTGGCGCATCGCCTTCGTCGATGCGGGCATAGTCGAAGGTCTTGGCCACGACCGACGACAGGAACGACAGCGTCGCGCCCGGACGATCGATGACCGCGATCGGGAAGGTCATGACGATTTCGCGCCAGCGCTGCCAGCGGTGGAAATCGCGCAAGCTGTCGGCGCCCATGATCCAGACGAAGTCGACGCCGGGATTGCGCGCCTTGACCAGCGCCAGCGCGTCGGCGGTGTAGCGCACATGATGCGCCGCTTCGAAGGCGGTGACCTTGATCTTCGGGTTCTTGGCGATCTTCTCGGACAGGCGCAGCCGTTCGGCCAGCGGCGCCAACTCGTGCGTGTTCTTCAGCGGATTGCCCGGGGTGACCATCCACCACAACTGATCGAGCGCCAGCCGCCTGAGCGCGATCTCGGCGACCAGCGCGTGGCCGGCATGCGGCGGATTGAACGAGCCGCCGAACAGGCCGACGGCAAGGCCTTTGCCGGCATGCGGCATTTTGAGGTAGCTGGACGGGATAGGTTGCTCAAGCAGGGAAAGCATTCGCTAGGCACCCCCCTCTGTCCTGCCGGACATCTCCCCCGCAAGGGGGGAGATTAGCAGCTTCGGTGAAGGCACAAATCTTGCAGCATTGAAGATCGGCGAAACCAAAAATGTCAGCCAATCTCCCCCCTTGCGGGGGAGATGTCCGGCAGGACAGAGGGGGGTGGCTGGGCGCAAGCTTCAGGCCCTTTGGACGAAAAGCGTCAAGGCCTCACCTGTCCCGAGCCGCGCACGCGGTATTTGAACGAGGTCAGTTGCTCGACGCCAACGGGCCCGCGCGCGTGCATCTTGCCGGTGGCGATGCCGATCTCGGCGCCCATGCCGAACTCGCCGCCATCGGCGAACTGCGTTGAGGCGTTGTGCAGCAAGATCGCCGAGTCGATCTCGTTGAAGAACCGTTCCACCGCCTGCGCGTCCTCGGCGACGATCGCCTCGGTGTGATGGGAGGAGAAAGTCTCGATATGCTCGATTGCGCCAGCGACACCGTCGACCAGCTTCACCGCGATGACGGCGTCGAGATATTCGGTGACCCAGTCGGCATCGGTCGCCGGCTTGGCGTCGAAGAACAGCTTCAGCACCTCGGCATCGGCATGGATCTCGCAGCCGGCGGCGCGCAAGGCGTCGAGGATCGGCACCAGGTGGGTGGAGGCAACCGCACGGTCGACCAGCAGCGTTTCGGCCGCGCCGCAGACACCGGTGCGCCGCATCTTGGCGTTGACGGCGATGCCGACTGCCATGTCGAGCTTGGCCGAGCGGTCGACATAGAGATGGCAGATGCCTTCGAGATGCGCGAAGACCGGCACCCGGGCCTCGGTCTGCACCCGCTCGACCAGGCTCTTGCCGCCGCGCGGGATGATGACGTCGAGATTGCCGCCGAGGCCTTTCAGCATTTCGCCGACGGCGGCGCGGTCGGTGGTCGGCACAAGCTGGATGGCGTCCTGAGGCAGGCCGGCTGCCTTCAAGCCGTCGACCAGGCAGGCGTGGATCACCGACGACGAGTTCAGCGAATCCGAGCCGCCGCGCAGGATCACCGGGTTGCCGGCCTTGAGGCAGAGCGCGCCGGCATCCGCCGTGACGTTCGGCCGGCTCTCATAGATGACGCCGATGACGCCGAGCGGTGTGCGCACGCGTTCGATCCTGAGGCCGTTCGGCCGCTCCCAACTGGCGATCACGTCGCCGACGGGATCGCCGAGTTCGGCAATCTCGCGAATGCCTTCGGCCATGGCGCGGATGCGGGCGGGATTGAGCTTCAGCCGGTCCATGGAGGACGCCGACAGACCGGCTTCATGCCCGTTCGCGATGTCGATGGCATTGGCGTCGAGTATGGCTCGCTCGCGGGCGATGATCGCCTGCGCCATGGCGGCAAGTGCCGCGTTCTTGGCGGCTGTCGTGGCGATGGCCAGCGGTCGTGCGGCGGCGCGGGCACGGCGGCCGAGGTCGGCCATGGTCGCCACTGTATCGTTCCGGGATTTTTCATGCAGCTTCAGCATGGCTCATCCTCCGCTCGTTACTTGGTCGCCCGCGAGGCTGACCACAAGGTCGTCGCGGTGGATCATCGCCGAACGCGCCTCGTAGCCGAGCACGGTTTCGATTTCGGTTGTCTTCAGGCCTGCGATTCTTACGGCATCCGCGGCATCATAGGCAACCAGCCCGCGGGCGATCTCGCGGCCCTCGGGCGACAGGATCGCCACCGTATCGCCGCGCGAGAAATTGCCGCTGACCAGCTTCACACCGGCCGGCAGCAGCGACTTGCCCGACGTCAGGGCCCCGACGGCGCCGGCATCGACGGTCAGCCTTCCCGCCGGTTCGAGCTGGCCGGCGATCCAGCTCTTGTAGCCTTTCACCGGATTGGCGCTCGGGCGGAAGAAGGTGGCGCGCTCGCCGCGCTCGATCGCCATCAGCGGCGAAAGCCGCGTGCCAGAGGTAATGATCATGGCGGTGCCGGCCGCGGTGGCGATCTTGCCGGCGTCGAGCTTCGTGCGCATGCCGCCGCGCGACAGTTCGGAAGCCGCGGCGCCCGCCATCGCTTCGATCTCAGGCGTGATGCGATCGACCACCGCGACGAATTTGGCCTCCGGGTCACGCGCCGGCGGCGCGGTGTAGAGACCGTCTATATCCGAGAGCAGCACCAAAAGGTCGGCGCCCATCATCGTCGCCACCCGCGCGGCCAGCCGGTCATTGTCGCCATAGCGGATCTCGGAGGTCGCCACGGTGTCGTTCTCGTTGATGACCGGCACCGCCTTCATCTTCAAGAGCGTCGAGATCGTCGCCCGGGCGTTGAGGTAGCGGCGGCGCTCCTCGGTGTCGCCAAGCGTGAGCAGGATCTGGCCCGATTTCAACCCGCCCTTGCCAAGCGCATCCGACCAGGCGCCGGCCAGCGCGATCTGGCCGACGGCTGCGGCCGCCTGGCTCTCCTCGAGCTTCAGCGCCCTTTTTCCAAGATCCAGAATGGTACGGCCCAGCGCGATGGCGCCCGACGACACGACCAGGATTTCCGCGCCGCCTTGAGCCAGCACGGCGATATCGTCGGCCAGCGAGGCCAGCCAGTCGCGCTTCAGCCCGGCGGTGCGGTCGACCAGAAGCGCCGAGCCGATCTTGACGGTGATGCGCCGGTATTTCTTCAGCGACTGCACGGTCATGCTATTTTTCCCAGCGCGTGTCGACCGGCGCCGCGATCGCGTCGCGCGCTTCGGCTACCACCGCCATCAGCGCGCGCAGCACCGCTTCGACCCCTTCGCCGGTGACCGCCGACAGAAGCATCGGCGCACGGCCGGCGGCGCGCTTCAGCGACGCGACCTTCTTCTTGCGCTCATCCGCATCAAGCGTGTCGACCTGCGAAAGGGCCAGTATCTCGGCCTTGTCGGTCAAGCCATGGCCATAGGCTTCGAGTTCGGCGCGCACGGTCTTGTAGGCCTTGCCGGGGTTCTCCTCCTGCGCCGACACCAGGTGCAGCAGCACACGCGTGCGCTCGACATGGCCAAGGAAGCGATCGCCGATGCCGACGCCCTCATGCGCGCCTTCGATGAGGCCGGGAATGTCGGCGATGACGAATTCGCGCGCATCGATGCGTGCCACCCCCAGGCCGGGATGGAGCGTGGTGAAGGGATAGTCGGCGATCTTCGGCTTGGCGGCGGTGACGGCGGCGAGAAAGGTCGATTTGCCGGCGTTGGGCAGCCCGACCAGCCCGGCATCGGCGATCAGCTTCAGCCTGAGCCAGATGTTGAGCTCCTCGCCGGGCTGACCCGGATTGGCGCGGCGCGGCGCCTGGTTGGTCGAGGTCTTGAAATGCTGGTTGCCGAAACCGCCATTGCCGCCCTTGGCCAACAGGAAGCGCTGGCCGACCACGGTGAGGTCGCAGATCAGCGTCTCGTTGTCCTCTTCGAACACCTGCGTTCCAGCCGGCACTTTCAGCGTGACGTCGGCGCCCTTGGCGCCGGTCATGTTGCGGCCCATGCCATGAGTGCCGGTCTTGGCCTTGAAATGCTGCTGGTAGCGGTAGTCGATCAGCGTGTTCAGCCCGTCGACCGCTTCCAGCCAGACGTCGCCGCCGCGGCCGCCATCGCCGCCGTCCGGTCCGCCGAACTCGATGAATTTCTCGCGCCGGAACGACACCGAACCGGCGCCCCCGTCGCCGGAGCGGACATAGACCTTGGCTTGATCGAGAAATTTCATCGGACAGCAGTTTCTTTATTGGCCTTGCGGCATTGCTCTAAACCTTGCGCCTTGCTCTAAACCAAGGCGCGGCGAAGGGCGAGGCCGTTTTGTGACAGTGGCCGCGTGGGGTTGGCCGGAGATGTCGGCATGAAGCTTGTAACCTACAACATCCAGTACGGCATCGGCCTCGATGGGCAGTACGATGTCGGGCGTATCGCCGACGCCGTGCGCGGCGCCGATGTCATCGCGCTGCAGGAGGTCACCCGCAACAATCCCAGGAACGGCGGACGCGACATGGTCGCCGAGATCGGCGAAGCGCTGCCCGACTATTTCGCCGTCTATGGCAGCAATTTCGAGGCCAATATCGGCTCGCGCATCGAAAACGGCCGCGCCATCACCACCACCTTCCAGCTCGGCAACATGGTGTTGTCGAAGACGCCCATTCATCTGTCGCGCAACCTGCTCCTGCCGCGCAGCCGCAGCTTCGAGATGATGAACTTCCAGCGCGGCGCGCTGGAGGCGCTGATCGAGACGCCGCTTGGTTTCATCCGCTTCTATTCCATCCATCTCGATCACCGCAGCCCGGTCGAGCGCGCCAGCCAGATCCAGTTCCTGCGCCGGCGCCTGTTGAACTATGCGCTTGAAGGCGGCGCGCTGTCCGGCGTCGCCGAGATCGGCCTGCCGGAACTGCCGCACCCCGAGGCCTTCGTCGGCATGGGCGACTTCAACATGCTGGCCGGATCGCCCGAATATGTCGAACTCGCCGGCCGGCCGGACCACGAATTCGGCATGCCGCTGACCGCTGATTTCGCCGTCGACGCCGCCGTGCGCCTCAATGTCGCCGGCGACGATCTCGTCAGCTGGGTCGACCCCAAGGACCCCGGCAATACCGACCGCCACAAGCGCATCGACTATATCTTCACCAGCGCCTCGCTTGCCCGGTCGCTGAAGCGCCTGTGGGTCGACCGAAAGGCTGTTGGCTCGGACCATCTGCCGGTATGGGCTGAACTGGGCTGAGCCCAAATCGATGCACGATTCTTTCCGAACCTTTGACCAGAGGCCCAGCGCCGATGTGTGCTGAGATTCAGGTCAGGCCGAGCCGAAAACGTTGGTTTTCGAGAACCGGAGCGGAGCGTACTTAAAGTACGCGAGCACCGGAAGCGCAGAAAATCAGCGTTTGCAGGCCGGCCTCACCTGAATATCGGCACACATCAAAAATGCACCCAGTTGCGCAGGCTGGTCCATGTCTTCCGGTCGAGGCGGTAACGTTCGACCGGCACCTGGCCGGCGACGATCGAGTTCAGCATGCCCTGGCCGGCGTACTGGAACCCGCATTTGTGGATCACCCGGCGCGAGGCCGGATTGATGACCCGCGTCGAGGCATGCAGCACCTGGATGTTTGTGCGCTGGAACGCGAGATCGACCAGGGCGTGCGACGCCTCGGTGGCGAAGCCGCGCTTCCAGTAGGGTTCTCCGATCCAGTAGCCGAGCTCCAGTCCGCGGTCGGTGGTGTTCAATCCGGCGCAGCCGACGAAGGTTTCAGTGCCTGCCAGCGTCAGCGCATAGGCGATGCCGGCGCGGCGCGACTTGGTCATGGCCAGGAAAGCGCGTGCCTCGGCCTCGCCATAGGGATGCGGCATGCGCGCCAGCATCTCGGCGACATGACGGTTGTCGGCGAGCTCGACCAATTGCGCGATGTCGCTTTCGCGCGGAGCCCGCATCACCAGCCGCTCGGTCACCAGCACCGGGCAATCGATCGCATAACTTTCGTCTTCTGAGTCTTCCGCTTCGGCAACCATGTCAAAGTCCTCCAGGCACAAGAAAAAAGGGAGATGGAAACCCATCTCCCCTGATCCTTTTCCTGGCTTTGCCAAACCTTCTGGCTTCCAGACACCGGTTCCCGAGATGGGCTGCCGGTGTTGTGGTGCGGAACCGGCTACTCCGCTGCTTTGGTAATCGGGTTGACCGATACGTAGGTTCGGCCGTTGGCTTTTTTGTTGAACGTCACGGCGCCGGCTTCGAGCGCGAAAAGGGTGTGATCCGTGCCCATGCCGACATTGACGCCGGGATGCCAGGTGGTGCCGCGTTGACGAATGATGATGTTGCCCGGGATGACGGCTTCGCCGCCGAACTTCTTCACGCCCAGACGCTTGGAATGCGAGTCGCGACCGTTGCGCGACGAGCCGCCAGCTTTCTTGTGTGCCATCTAACTAACTCCGATGCGCCCAAGGGCGCTTGAATGGTCTTATGAACGCGTTCGCGTTCCGTTTCAAGTCCGATCCGGCGACGTTTCGCGCCGGTTCGCCTTACTTCTTTGCCAGTTCCTTGGCCTGCTCGCGCCAGTCCTTGATCTGCTCGGCGCTGAACGGCATGTTCTCGTCAATCTTGGCCACATCCTTCTCGGTCAGCTTGGCGAGCTGGGCGAAGGTGATGATGCCCTGTTCGTTGAGATCCTTGGCGGCGACCGGGCCGATGCCCTTGATCACGGTCAGATCGTCCGGCTCGCCCTTCGGCGCCTTGAACAGCGGCGCTGCCGCGGTCTCGGCCTTTGCCTCTTCCTTCGGGGCGTCCTTCTTGGCCTTGGCTTCCTTCGGCGCCGCGTCGGCGGCTACCTCGGCCTTGGCTTCCGCCTTGGCAGCGGTCTTCTTGGCCGGCTTGGCGCCGCCCAGCAGGATCTCGGAGATCCTGACCGTGGTCAGCAACTGGCGATGGCCGATCTTGCGGCGCGAATTCTGGCGGCGGCGCTTCTTGAAGGCGATGACCGTGCGGTTCTTGCCCTGCTCGACGACCTCGGCGGTGACAACCGCGCCGTCGACGAACGGTGCGCCGAACGTGACATTCTCGCCCTCGCCATGCGCGAGCACGTGGCCGATCTCGACGATATCGCCGACATTGGCTTCGACTTTTTCGATCTTCAGGAGATCGTTGGCGGCGACGCGATACTGCTTGCCGCCCGTTTTGATGACTGCGAACATTTTTTGCCTTTCGCTGTTCGGTCGGCCTCGATGAACCGCCTGTGGCGGTTCGGCCGTCTTTTTGTCAGTCTGCGGGTTCAAAAAACAAGCGGCGCGGAAGAACCCTCCACGCCGATTGCGCGCTGTCCCTAACCGAAGGTTTGTTGCGAGTCAAGGCAAACGGCCAGATTCTCAGGGCAACGAATCCGGGCTAACGGGTTCCTTCGGAGCTTTCGTCGGCGCGCTGTTGATGGAGCCTTGAACGGAAAAACCCGCTTGTGCGGCGGGTCCCTGGCGCAACTCAGCACCATAACCAGATCTCTACCATAGTTGCCTTCACCCCGTCAAGAAAAAATTCCTATCAGGAGGTCGCCGGCACCGCCGGACTGGCGTCCCTATGCCTCGTTAATCGGAGTTCGAAATCTTGGCCGGTTTCCTGGCCGGCGCAGTGTCCGGCATCGTCTACCGCGGTCGGGACGGCGTCGCTCCGGGCCAGCCTCTGACGCAAGCTGAGTTTCCGGCCGATTTGGCCTTGTAACCTGCCCGTTCAGCCGTTATCTAGTGCGCCGCGCCGGCAACGGCTGACCATGACCGCGGAGAGGTGGCAGAGTGGTCGAATGCACCGCACTCGAAATGCGGCATGGGTGCAAGCCCATCGGGGGTTCGAATCCCTCCCTCTCCGCCATCCTGCTTCGCTCTTCGAGCTTCGCAGGATCGGTTCAGTCAGCGGGCGGGTTCGAATTTTCTCTCGTTGTCTCCGCCATTTCTGCTTCCTGTACAGCCCGGAGACATGGGTGACAGTTTGCCCGCTGTAGCCTGTGCGTGACGCGTCGACCGGTTCAGCTCAATTCGGATGATGCCCGGCAATCGCGGCGAGAAAAATTTCCCCGAATTCCCTAAGCTTTGCCGCTCCCACGCCATTCACCTCGGCGAACGCGTCGAGGTCGCGCGGGCGGCGTTCGGCCATGTCGATCAGCGTGCGGTCGGAGAACACGACATAGGCCGGCACCTGCCGCTCCTTGGCCAGCCGCAGCCGCAGCGCCTTGAGCGCGCCCAGCAGCGATGCATCCACACCCTCGGCGCCGGCGGCGGAGCCTTCCCCGGATCGCTTCCTGCCGCGCGCGAGAGGGTCCCGCATCTCGACGCGATAATGGAACGCAACCTCGCCGCGCCCGAGGGCGCGGCCGCTTTCGGAAATGGCGAGGCCGCCATGGCCGTCCGGATCCGGCACAAGGAATCCGCCGGCGACCAGTTGCCGGATAAGCGACAGCCAGACCGTTTTCCTATGCGCCGCGCCGGCCCGGAAACTGGTCAGCGTTTGATGGCCTCTCGCCAGTACTTTCTCCGTCTCGTGGCCGAGCAGTATGTCGATGATATGGGCGGCGCCGAAGCGCTCGCCGGTCTGCGCGACGGCCGTCAGGATGATCCGCGCTTCCGCTCCGCCATCGGCGCGCGGCGCCTGGTCGAGGCAGTTGTCGCAATTGCCGCAGGGCGCTGCCTGTTCGCCGAAATAGCCGAGCAGGATCTGCCGGCGGCACTGTACCGCCTCGCAATAGCCGATCAACGTATCGAGCCGGCGATGCCCGCGCCTCTTGTGCTCAGGTGATGATTCTTCGTCGTCGATGAACAGGCGCCGCATGCGGATATCGCCGAGCCCGTAGAGCATATGCGCCTCGGCTGCCCGCCCGTCGCGGCCGGCGCGGCCGATCTCCTGATAGTAGGCTTCGAGGCTGCCCGGCAGGTCGGTGTGGAAGACATAGGCGACGTCGGGCTTGTCGATGCCCATGCCGAAGGCGATGGTCGCCACCATGACGACGCCGGAGAGCGTCATGAAAGCGTTTTGGTTCGCCTCACGCGCCTCCTTGCTCATCCCGGCGTGATAGGCGAGCGCGGTGACGCCGTTCTTCTCGAGGAAGGCCGCCATCTCCTCGGTCTTCTTGCGCGACAGGCAGTAGACGATGCCGCTTTTGCCTGCGTGACGCTCGACGAAGCGCAGCAACTGGCGCTTGCTGTCCTGCTTGGCCTCAAGGGCAAGCTTGATGTTCGGCCGGTCGAAACCCAGCACCACGGTTTCCGCGCGCCCGGCGAACAGACGCGCTTCGATATCGATGCGGGTAGCCTCGTCCGCCGTCGCCGTCAGCGCGATGATCGGCACTTGCGGGAAAATGGAGCGCAGCCGCGACAGATCCTCATATTCGCGCCGGAACGCCGGACCCCATTGCGAGATGCAATGCGCCTCGTCGATGGCGATCAGGCTGACGTCGAGCCTGGCCAGCGCGTCGAGCATCCGCTCCGTCATCAGCCGCTCCGGCGCGAGGTAGAGCAGGCGCGTCTGGCCGGAGGCGACACGGCGCCATGCCGCGACATTGGCCTCGCGCTCGATCGAGGAGTTGATCGTATCGGCTGCCACGCCGGCAAGGCGCAATGCTGCGACCTGATCCTGCATCAGCGCAACCAGCGGCGAGACAACGATGGCAAGGCCGCCCAGGACCAGCGCCGGAACCTGGTAGCAGAGCGATTTGCCCGCACCCGTCGGCATGACGGCCAGCACATGGCGTCCGCCCAGCAGCGCGTCCATGATTTCGGCCTGGCCGGGACGAAAATCGTCGAAGCCGAACACGTCCTTCAACACGCGTTGCTTGGGGTCTGGTGCATCCGGCGGAACGCTCGCCGTCGATATTGGCATCTCGCAATGGTCCCCGTTTGGCTGAGGCAACGTTCTTAAAGCGAAGATCGCCGGAACGCTATCCGCGGATGCGCGGGGTGGCATGTCCACCGGCCCCAATTCGTGCCTTCCCTTCCGACATCAGCACCCCTGCTGGATTCTCACGTGCTGCGATGTAAGCTTGCCCGGGACGACCAGGGAGAGAGCGATGCTGCAGACCAGACAGGATGCTCTCGGCGAACGCTTCAAGCAGCAGCGCGCCGCCTTCGAGGCGCAGCCCTTTCCGGGCCTCGATGTCCGCAAGGATCGCCTCGCCCGGCTGCTGGCGCTCACGGAGAGGCATGAGGCCGACATCTGCGCGGCAATCGACACCGACTTCGGCGGCCGCTCGGCGCATGAGACCCGCCTTGCCGAACTGTTCGTGGTGCGGGCCGGCATCCGCCACGCACTGTCCCACCTAACAGGCTGGATGCGGGAACGCCGCGTCGCCACCACCTTGCCGTTTCTGCCGGGCAGGAACCGCCTCGTCCCGCAGCCGCTCGGTGTCGTCGGCATCGTATCGCCCTGGAATTACCCTTTCCAGCTCGCCGTCGCGCCGGTCACCGCGGCGCTCGCCGCCGGCAATCGCGTGCTGGTCAAACCCTCCGAATTGACGCCCGCCTTTTCAGCGCTGCTGGCGCGCCTGGCCGCCGAGCATTTCGCGCCGGACGAACTCAGCGTCATCACCGGCGACGCTGAGGTCGGCAAGGCATTCGTGTCGATGCCTTTCGATCACCTGCTGTTCACCGGCTCGACGGCCGTCGGCCGCCAGGTCGCATTGGCCGCCGCGGCCAACCTGACCCCGGTCACGCTGGAACTCGGCGGCAAGTCGCCGGCGATCTTCGACCCCTCATGCGACCTCGATGCGGCGGCGGCCAGCGTCGCCTATGGCAAGCTCCTCAATGCCGGGCAGACCTGCATCGCGCCGGACTACCTGCTGGTGCCCAAGGGACAGTCAGGCATCGTGGCAGAGAAACTCGCGGCGGCTATGGCGAAGCTCTACCCCAGCCTGCGCGACAATCCGGACTATACCGCCATCGTCAGCGACCGGCATTATCAGCGCCTGCGGGCCATGATCGCGGAAGCCCGCGACGCCGGCGCCGATGTCACCGAAATCAACCCGGCCGGCGAGGCGTTCGGCGCCGCAGGCCGCAAATTGCCGCCGACCCTGGTCAGGAACGCCGATCCCGACCTGCGGCTGATGCGCGAGGAGATTTTCGGGCCGGTGCTGCCGATCCTCGAATATGCCGGGATCGACGACGCCATCGCCCATGTCAACCGGGCCGACCGGCCGCTGGCGCTCTACTGGTTCGGGCGAGACGGCGGCAACCGGCAACGTATCCTGCACGAGACCATCGCCGGCGGCGTCACCATCAACGATTGCATGCTGCATCTGGTGCAGGAGAACCAGCCCTTCGGCGGCGTCGGCGCCAGCGGCATGGGCGCCTATCACGGGGAATGGGGCTTTCACACCTTCAGCAAGGTGAAGCCGGTTTTCCTGCAGTCGCGCTTGAGCGCGGGGAGCCTTCTGCGTCCGCCCTACGGCAAGACCTTCGAACGGCTTTTCGGCCTGCTCAGGCACATCACTTGAACGCCGTGCGGCGCCCGCCGCCGGCGACGCGATCACATGGCGGCGCTATCACATGGCGTCCGCGCGTTAAGCCTATCTTCACCATGATTCGGCAGGCTCCATCTCCTGCGGCCACGTTTCGAGTACCGCGGCGCGCAAGCGCCCAGGCAACAGACCCGCGCCTCTCCGGAGGCGCGGGTTTTTCATTTGGAAACAGCGCGCCGAAACGAGCGTCCATCGCTCATCGCATGGCCGCCCCTCAGGCAAGGAAATCGGCCCGGTGCGGCGTAAAGCTGTCGACGAGCCGGCCCGCCTCGAGCGCCTTGACACCGTGCACCAGGCCGGACGGCACGATGAAGCTGCCGCCCGTCTCGAGGATTTCGGTCCGGCCGCCGATGGTCACTTCGAAGCGGCCCTCGGCGACGTAGCTTGCCTGTACATGCGGATGCGAATGCAGGGCGCCGACGCCGCCCTTGTCGAAGGCGAACTCGACCATCATCAGTTCATCCGTGTGCAAGAGAACGCGCCGCCTGTTGCCATCCGGCGTCGCCGTCCAGGCGCCCGCGCCGGCCTGGGAGAAGATTTTCGTTTCGCTCATCGCAATATCCTCATCGCGCCAGCCAGCCGCCGTCCACTGGCACCACCGCGCCATGCATATAGTCCGACGCCGACGCCAGCAGGAAGGCCGCCGCATCGCCAATGTCTTCCGGCCGGCCCCAGCGGCCGGCCGGAATGCGCGCCAGGATCGAGGCGCTGCGGTCGGGATCGGCGCGCAGCGCCTGCGTATTGTTGGTTTCGATATAGCCCGGCGCGATGCCGTTGACGTTGATACCTTTCGCTGCCCATTCGCAGGCGAGCAGCCGGGTGATGCCGAGCACGCCGTGCTTCGAGGCGGTGTAGGACGCGACGCGGATGCCGCCCTGGAAGCTCAGCACCGAGGCGATGTTGACGATCTTGCCCCTGCGTCCGCCGGCAAGGACGCGCCTGGCGAAGCCTTGGCAGAGCAGAAAAGCCGTCTTCAGGTTGAGGTCGAGCACCTCGTCCCAATCGGCTTCCGAGAGATCGACGGCGTCGGCGCGCCGGATGATGCCGGCATTGTTGACCAGCCCGTCGAGCGGCCCGCTTTCGTCCCAGACGCGCTCCAGCATCGGACCTGCGGCGGATGTGTCGGCAAGGTCGGCCGCGACCGCCTCGAACCGACCGCCCGCCGCGGCGATCCTTGCGGCCGTCTCATCCATCGAGGAACGGCCGACACCGACGACCGTGCCGCCGGCGCGCGCGATCGAGACGGCAATGCCCTGGCCGATGCCGGTGTTGGCGCCGGTGACGAGGATGCGCCGGCCGGTCAGGCTGAAGGCGGAAAGATCGCTCACCGCAGGTCTTCCATCGCCACCGGATCGACATCGGTATAGTCGACATTGTCGCCGGCCATCGCCCAGATGAAGGCATAGCTGGAGGTGCCGGCGCCTGAATGGATAGACCAGCCCGGCGACAGCACGGCCTCCTCGTTGCGCATGACGATGTGTCGGGTCTCGTCCGGCTCGCCCATGAAATGGAAGACGCGCGCCGCCTCCGGCAGGTCGAAATAGAGATAGGCCTCCATGCGCCGGTCGTGCACATGGCACGGCATGGTGTTCCAGATGGAGCCCGGCGCGAGTTGCGTCATCCCGACGACGAGCTGGCAGGTCCTGGCCCCGTCGGCATGGATGAACTGGAAGATCGAGCGTTCATTGCAGGCCTCCTTGCTGCCGAGATCGAGACGCCGGGCGTCACCGATGCGGATCAGCCGGTTGGGAAAGGTTTGATGCGCCGGCGCGCTGAGCAGATAAAACTTTGCCGGCGCCGCCTTGTCGACTGAGGCGAATGACACATCCTGCGTGCCCATGCCGAGATAGAGCATGTCGCGCGCCTGCAGCTCATGGAGCTGGCCGCCGGCTTCGATCGTGCCGGCGCCGCCGATATTGACGGCGATCAACTCGCGGCGCTCGAGAAAGCCTTTCGTTCCGGTCGGCTTGATTGCCTCCAGCCGAAGCGGCGCGCCGGCCGGCATCGCGCCGCCCACGATCATGCGGTCGTAATGTGTGTAGGTCAGGCTGACGCGGTCGGGCTGGAACAGGTCTTCGATGTGGAAATTGTGGCGCAACTCGTCGGTCCCCATGGCCGCGGCGGCGGCGGGGTCGATGGCAAAACGCGATGTATAGTCGGTATGGTTCTGGCTCATTGCTGTCCTGACTTGAGATGGATCATTCGCCGCCGGCCGCCTTGACCGAGTCGGAATAATAGACCTGCCGCGCATGCAGGCGCTCGCGATAGCGCTGCTGGCTGGCCGAGAGATGCGTGCGCATCGCCTCGCGCGCGGCTTCGGCATTGCCTGATGTGATCGCGTTCAGGATCACCAGATGCTCGCGCTGCAGCCCACGCTGATAGCTGTCGGACTGCACAATCTCGGTCGACCAGGGCGAGGTCACGTCGCACGGAATGGCGCGCCGGCCGAGCACGTCGAGCATCTCGACATAGAACGGGTTGTTGGTGGCGCTGGCGATGGCGCGATGGAAGGCGAGGTCGGCCGGACCGGTCGGCTCGCTGGCGAGCAGCAGCCGTTCGAAGTCGAAGAAGGCTTCCTGGATCGCCGCCTCCTGGGCCGCGTTGCGGCGGATCGCGGCGAGCCCGGCCGATTCGATCTCGATGGCGAGCCGCACTTCGAGCACGTTGAGCGCGATCGAATCCTTGCTGCCCATATCGGCCGCGAGCGCGCCGAACATCGTCGAGATGTGCTCGGTGACGAAGACGCCGGCACCCTGCCGCGGCTCGACCAGGCCGTCGGCGGCGAGCTTGGCCAGGGCTTCGCGGATGACGGTGCGGCTGACGCCGAAGGTTTCGGTCAACTGGCCCTCGGTCGGCAGTTTGTGGCCTGGCAGGATCTCGCCGGCCTGAAGCTGCCTGCGGATTGCCGCGACGACGGTCTCCGACAGTTTGGGTTTTCTCTCGACCCTGAGGTCGGCTGCGCTATCCAATGCCATGTCGTCCTCTATTTGAACACGCTCGGCAACCAGAGCGAGATGGCCGGAATATACGTCACCAGCCCGAGAACCACGATACCGGCACCATAGAACGGCCAGATCGAGCGCATCGCTTCCCAGACGGTGATCTTGCCGACGGCGCAGGCGACGAACTGCACCGTGCCGACCGGCGGCGTGTTCAGCCCGATGCCAAGATTGAGGATGGTGATGACGCCGAAATGCACGGGATCCACGCCATAATGCGTGACCAGCGGCAGGAAAATCGGCGTGCAGATGATGATCATCGGTCCCATGTCCATGAAGGTGCCGAGCACCAGCATCAGGACATTGAGCAGCAGCAGCACGACGAGCGGATCGGTGGAGATCGCATTCATGCCGGCGATCAGCAGCACCGGCACTTTGAGATAGGCCATCAGCCAGCTGAAAGAAGCCGCCGTACCGATGATCAACAGCACCATCGAAGTGGTGCGCACGGCGCCCTTGGTGGCGTGGACGAAATCGCTCCAGCCCATCGAACGGTAAACGAGGACGGTAACAAGCAAGGCGTAGAGAATGGCGATGCACGAACTCTCCGTCGCTGTGAAGATTCCGGAGCGGACGCCGCCGAAGATGATGCCGATCAAGAGCAGTCCCGGAATAGCGATGAGCGCCAGCTGCCCGACACGCGAAAAACCGGGGAAGGCCTCGACCGGGTAGCCGCGGCTGCGGGCGACGAAATAGGCGGTGACCATCAGCGAGGCGGCGAACAAAAGGCCCGGTAGTATGCCGGCGGTGAACAGGTCGGCGATCGAAATCTTGCCGCCCCCTGCGATCGAATAGATGATCATGTTCTGCGATGGCGGCAAAAGCAGCGCGATCAGCGCCGCCATCGAGGTGACGTTGACGGCATAGTCGGCGCCATAGCCGCGTGCCTTCATCTGCGGGATCATCAGCCCGCCGACGGCCGCGGCCTCGGCCACGGCCGAGCCGGAAATGCCGCCGAACAGCGTGCCGGCGATGATGTTGACCTGGCCGAGACCGCCTCGGACATGGCCGACCAGGGAGCCGGCAAAGGAAACGATGCGCTGCGCGATGCCGCCGCGCACCATCAGATCGCCGGCATAGATGAAGAACGGGATCGCCATCAGGGAGAACGCGCTCATGCCCGATTTCATTTGCTGGAACACGACCAGGGGCGGCAGGCCGAGATAGAGGACGGTGGCGAAGGAGGCCGCACCAAGACAGAACGCGATCGGCGTGCCGCCGAACATCAGCAGCGTGAAGACGCCGAACAGGATCCAGAGCTCCATCTAGGCCTCCTGCACCGCCGGCATCTCCGGCACGTCCTCGAGATTGATGTCCTTGTCGATATCGACGCCCGACCAGCGCAGCGCGATGCGCTCGGCCGAGAACAGGCAGATCAGCACGCCGCCGGCGACCAGCGGCAGATAGTCGAAGCCGCCCGGCAGCTCGAGCGCCGGGATGATGGTGTGCCAGGTCAGGCCGACAAGCTTGCAGCCGTACCAGACCATGCCGAATCCGAAGCCGAGCGCGATCAGGTCGGACAGCGTGCGCAACGCTCCCTTGCTGCCTTTCGGCAGGATATAAAGCAGCACGTCGAACCCCATATGGTAGTTCTCCCGCACGCCGACGGCGGCGCCGAGGAAGATGAACCAGTTCATCAGCATGATGGCGCTGGTTTCGGTCCAGCTCGGCGACGAATTGAGCACGAAGCGGAAGAAGACCTGATAGGCGACGAGCGCGGTCATGGCGACCAAGCCGATGCCGGCCAGATAGAGTGCCCCGTCGCAGATCCTCGAAAGCACGACGCTGAACCGTGGCGGCGCCGCGCTGCTTGTCATTGTCGCCATCTGATCCTCCCGATCGCCGGCCGGTCACGAAGGCGCGGGACGGCGTGCATTGCCCGCCCCGCGGCCGACTTCACTTGGTTGCCTGGACGCGGGCGGCGAGGTCCTTCAGCGCCGGCGTCGACAGGTATTTGTCGTAGACCGGCTTCATCGCGTCGATCAGCGGCTGCTTGTCGATCTCGCTGACCTTGACGCCTGCCTTTTCGACGATGTCGCGGGATTTCTTCTCCTGCGCGTCCCACAGTTCGCGCATCTTGACGACGCTGTCCTTGGCCGCCTGGCGCACGATCGCCTGGTCTTCCGGCGAGAGCTTGTCCCAGCTCGCCTTCGCCATCACCAGCACCTCCGGAACGATCTGGTGCTGGTCGAGCGTGTAGTGCTTGGCGACCTCATAGTGCTTGGCGGATTCGAAGCTCGGCCAGTTGTTTTCCGCGCCGTCGATGACGCCGGTCTCAAGTGCCGAATAGACTTCGCCATAAGCCATTGGCGTGGCGTTGGCGCCCAGTGCGTTGACCATGTCGACGAACACGTCCGACTGGATGACGCGGAATTTCATGCCCTTCAGATCGGCGATCGAGGCGATGTCCTTCTTGGTGTTGTAGAAGGAGCGCGCGCCGGAATCGTAGAAGGCCAGACCGACCAGGTCATGTGCCTCGAAAGCTTTCAGGATGTCGTCGCCGATCGGCCCGTCCATGACATGGCGCATATGTTCGACCGAGCGGAATATGTAGGGCAGCGACGGCACCGCGGTTTCCGGCACGATGCCGTTGAACGGCCCCATCGAGACACGGTTGAGGTCGATGACGCCGGTCTGGGTCTGCTCGATCGTGTCCTTCTCCTCGCCGAGCTGCGCCGAATGATAGACCTCGACCGAATAGCGGCCATCGGTACGCTGCTTGATCAGCTCGCCCATGTATTTCACCGCCTCGACCGTCGGATAGCCGTCGGGGTGCGTGTCGGCCGACCGCAGCACGGTTTGCGCGTTGGCGATGCCGATCAGCAGCGAGCCGAACGCGAATGTAGCCGCCGTCAATTTCGAAAAATGCAACATGACTTCCTCCCTTTTTCAAAAATCAAGGCGCCGACTCAGAGCCGGCGCATCACCAGCCTGTCATCTCTGCTCAATCTTGGCCATTTCGGTCAGCATCCGGTGCGGGCGAGCGAGCGTGGACGCGCGTCGGTGCTAAGCAGCAAATCCGCGTCTGTCAGTGCCACGGTGATCCTCCCATGAGGCGTTATCGGTAGGGTCGCAAGGAAATAATGTCAACATACAAAAAATGGATTGTTGTATGATGACTTTGACCCGGGAACCGGCCATTGTGCCGGACGGCAGTGGATGTTACGCCGCTGCCGTTTCTCCTTCGCCGACCCTACGGGGCGGCTCCCAAAGGCCAATCGGGGACTTCGCACAGCAATGAACAGGCGTCTTTCGAAGGATACGATCGCGACGTTGCCGGCCAGGATCGCCGTGCCGCGTTTTGATCGCGCATCGGTCACGCAAGGCATCGTGCATCTGGGGGTCGGCGCCTTTCATCGCGCCCACCAGGCAGCCTATGTCGACGATTGCCTGGCTGCCGGAGAGACGGATTGGGGCATCGTCGGCGTGTCGCTGCGCAGTGCCGACACGCGCGATGCGCTTGCGCCGCAGGACGGGCTCTACACGCTGGCGATCCGCAGCGGGGGCGAGGAAAGTCTTCATGTCATCGGCTCCATCGGCGCGATGCTGGTGGCGCCGGAAGATCCCGCCGCCGTGCTGGCCGCGCTGACCGATCCGCGCACCCGCATCGTGACGCTGACCATCACCGAGAAAGCCTATCTGCGGGCCGCCGGCGGCGGGCTCGACGCAGCCCACCCTGACATCGCCCACGATCTGGCGAACCCGCATCTGCCGAAGACCGCGCACGGTTTTCTGGCCGAGGCGCTTGCACGCCGTGGCGCGGCCGGCTTGCAGCCCTTCACCGTGCTCTGCTGCGACAACCTGCCTGCCAACGGGGCGACCTTACACAGGCTGCTGGTGGAATTCGCCGCGCTGCGCGATGCCAGCCTCGGTGAGAAGGGCGCTACCAGGCTTGCCGGCCATATCGCCGACGAGGTCGCGTTTCCCTCGAGCATGGTCGATCGCATCGTGCCGGCCACGACCGATGCCGACCGGGCGCGGATCGCTCTCGAGCTCGGCGTCGACGACGCCTGGCCGGTCATGACCGAGCCGTTCCGCCAGTGGGTGGTCGAGGACAATTTTCCGGCAGGCCGCCCGGCCTGGGAAAAGTTCGGCGTCACCATGGTCGGGGATGTCAGGCCCTTCGAGGACATGAAGCTGAGACTGCTCAACGGTGCGCATTCGGCCATTGCCTATCTCGGCCTGCTCAGCGGACACGCCACCGTCGACCGCGCCTTCGCCGATCCGGCGATCAGGCGCTTTGTCGATGCGCTGTGGGCCGAGGCAATCCCGACGCTGCCCACCGATGCCGGGCTGGATACCGCGAGCTATACGGCAGAGCTTGCCCAGCGTTTCTCCAACACAGCACTTGCCCACCGCACCGCGCAGATCGCCAATGACGGCAGCCAGAAACTGCCGCAGCGCATCATGGCCTCCGCGATCGAGCGCCTCCATTCAGGCGCCGCGCCCGGACATCTCATGCTGGCGGTTGCCGCCTGGATCGCCGCCTGCGAAGCGCGCGGCAAATCCCTGCCCGACGGCCATTTTACCGACCCGCTCGACATGCCGATGACGGCGATCATTGACCGGAATCTGCCCGCTGCCGAAACCGTCGCGGCAGTGTTCGATCTCGCCGGCTTCGCGACCGGGGCGCCTGAACGGCCAGGATTGATGGACCTTGCGGCCGTCCATCTCGAGCAGTTGCGCCGTGGCGGACCGGCTCAGGCCTTCGCGGCATTGGGCATTTAAAAACAAAAAAGCGAGGCAAGGCCCCGCTTTTCAGTCGACTACTGGTGCCAGCCTCAAGCCGGCAGGATGGCGCCTTCCAGCGTGGTGAGCTGGCTGAGGAATTGTTCGGCCTTCGTGCGCGACCGATCGTCCTTGGCGTCGGCGGCGTCTTCCCTGGCTTCCTGGATGCGGCGCGCGAGATCGGCGCGGTCGACATCCTTCACCGCGACAGCCGATTCCGCCAGCAGCGTGCAGCCGGCCGGAACGATGTCGGCGAAACCGCCGAAGACGACGTAACGCTCTTCACCGCCCGATGCGGCCTTCACCGTGACGACGCCCGGCTTGATCGTGGTCATGACCGGTGCGTGATGCGCCATGACAGTCATCTCGCCTTCCGCACCCGGAATGACGACTGCCTCGACCTCTGCGGAAACCAGCAGGCGCTCCGGCGAGACCAGTTCGAACTTGAAAGCTTCTGCCATGTCGATTTAGCGAGTAGGGAATAGTGAGTAGGGAAGTAGGGGAAAGGGCAATTGCGCCCGGTCACCTGCCTGCCATTCACTACCGACTACTGACTACTCCCTATTCCCTTGATTAAGCCGCTTCAGCCGCGAGACGCTGTGCCTTCTCGACCGCTTCCTCGATGCCGCCGACCATGTAGAAGGCGGCTTCCGGCAGGTGGTCGTAGTCGCCGTTGCAGAGGCCCTTGAAGCCCTTGATGGTGTCGGCGAGGTCGACCAGCTTGCCCGGCGCGCCGGTGAACACTTCGGCGACGAAGAAGGGCTGCGACAGGAAGCGCTCGATCTTGCGGGCGCGGGCCACCGTCTGCTTGTCCTCTTCCGACAGCTCGTCCATGCCCAGGATGGCGATGATGTCCTGCAGCGACTTGTAGCGCTGGAGGATCGACTGCACCTGGCGCGCGACCCCATAATGCTCTTCGCCGACCACCAGCGGGTCGAGCATGCGCGAGGTCGAGTCCAGCGGATCGACGGCCGGATAGATGCCCTTTTCGGCGATCGAGCGGTTGAGCGTCGTCGTCGCGTCGAGGTGGGCGAACGAGGTCGCCGGCGCCGGGTCGGTCAAGTCGTCGGCCGGCACGTAGATGGCCTGCACCGAGGTGATCGAGCCCTTGGTGGTGGTGGTGATGCGTTCCTGCAGGGCGCCCATGTCCGTGGCGAGCGTGGGCTGGTAGCCCACGGCCGACGGGATACGGCCGAGCAGCGCCGACACTTCCGAACCAGCCTGCGTGAAGCGGAAGATGTTGTCGACGAAGAACAGCACGTCCTGGCCCTGGTCGCGGAAATATTCGGCGACCGTCAGGCCGGTCAGGCCGACGCGGGCACGCGCGCCCGGCGGCTCGTTCATCTGGCCATAGACCAACGCCGCCTTGGAGCCTTCGCCGCCGCCCTTCTTGTTGACGCCGGATTCGATGAACTCGTGATAGAGGTCGTTGCCCTCGCGGGTGCGCTCGCCGACGCCGGCGAACACCGAATAGCCGCCATGCGCCTTGGCGATGTTGTTGATCAGTTCCTGGATCAGCACCGTCTTGCCGACGCCGGCGCCGCCGAACAGGCCGATCTTGCCGCCCTTGGCGTAAGGTGCGAGCAGGTCGAGCACCTTGATACCGGTGATCAGGATCTGTGCTTCCGTCGACTGTTCGATATAGGCCGGGGCCGGCTGGTGGATCGAGCGCAACTCGACCGCGTCGACCGGGCCTGCTTCGTCGACCGGCTCGCCGATGACGTTGATGATGCGGCCGAGCATGCCCGGACCGACCGGCACGGCGATCGGGCCGCCGGTGTCGCGCACTTCCTGGCCGCGCACCAGGCCTTCGGTGGAATCCATGGCGATGCAGCGCACGGTGTTTTCACCCAGATGCTGGGCAACTTCGAGAACCAGGCGGTTGCCGACATTGGTGGTCTCGAGCGCATTCAGGATCGGCGGCAGGTGATCGCCGAACTGCACGTCGACCACGGCGCCGATGACCTGCCGGACCTTGCCGACGATGCCGGTGGCTTTGCTGGCCACGGCCGGGTTTTTTACCGCGGCGGCCCTGATCGGCGCTGCCGCTTTCTTGGCCGGAGCCGCCTTAGCTGCTGCGGCCGGAGCCTTTGCCGGTGCCGCCTTGGCCGGGGCTGCTGCCTTGGGAGCCGCCGTCTTGGGGGTCGCTGCTTTCGCCATCGTCTTTACCCTTTTCGTCCTTTGTTTCTCGCGCGGTCGGATCGAGGTCGTCGACCCCGGGAAACCGTGCCTAGAGCGCCTCGGCGCCCGAAATGATTTCGATCAGTTCCTTGGTGATCTGCGCCTGGCGCTGGCGGTTATAGGTGATCGACAGCTTGTTGATCATCTCGCCGGCGTTGCGCGTGGCGTTGTCCATCGCGCTCATCTTGGCGCCCATTTCGCCAGCCGCGTTTTCGAGCAGCGCGCGGAAAATCTGCACCGCGATGTTGCGCGGAATGAGCTCGGACAGGATTTCACCCGGCTCGGGTTCGTATTCGTAGACGGCGCTGGCGCCGTCAGCAGCCTCGGCCGGAGCTGACGAAGCAGCGGCCGGAATGATCTGCTGCGCGGTCGGAACCTGGCTGATCACCGACTTGAACTGCGAATAGAACAGCGTGCAGATGTCGAAGCCGCCCTCGTTGAACAGGTGGATGACCTTGCGGGCGATCGTGTCGGCATTGACGAAGCCGAGCGTCTTGACCTCGCGCAGGTCGATCCGGTCGAGGATCATCGACGCATAGTCGCGGCGCAGGATATCGAAACCCTTCTTGCCGACGCAGATGATCTTGACCTGCTTGCCGTCGGCCAGGAGCCTGCGGATGTGGTCACGGGCAAGACGGGCGATCTGCGAATTGAAGCCGCCGCACAGGCCGCGCTCGGCCGTGCAGACAACGAGCAGGTGCACGTCGTCCTTGCCGGTGCCGGTCATCAGCGCCGGGGCATCGCCGCCGCCGCCGATCGCCTGGGTGATGTTGGCCAGCACGGAACCCATGCGCTCCGAATAGGGGCGCGCCGCTTCCGCGGCCTCCTGTGCACGGCGCAGCTTCGCCGCGGCGACCATCTGCATCGCTTTGGTGATCTTCTGCGTCGCCTTGACCGAGGCGATACGGTTACGAAGGTCTTTTAATGAAGGCATGCTTCAAACCTGATCCCGTCTTGTCTCATCCGGACTGGCGCTTCGCTCAGGCGAAGGTCTTGGCGAAAGCGTCGATCTCGGCCTTCAGCTTGCCGCGCAGATCGTCCGACAGCGCCTTTTCCTTGCGGATGGCGTCGAGGACGTCCTTGCCGGCCGAACGCATGTGGCTGAGCAGGCCATGCTCGAACTTGCCGACCTGGTTGACCGGCAGCTTGTCAAGATAGCCGTTGACGCCGGCGAAGATCACCGCGACCTGCTCTTCCGTCTTCAGCGGCGAGAACTGCGGCTGCTTCAGGAGCTCGGTCAGGCGCGAACCGCGGTTGAGCAGGCGCTGCGTGGCGGCATCGAGATCCGAGCCGAACTGCGCGAAGGCCGCCATTTCGCGGTACTGCGCGAGCTCGCCCTTGATCGAGCCGGCAACCTGCTTCATCGCCTTGATCTGCGCCGAGGAGCCGACGCGCGACACCGACAGGCCAACATTGACGGCCGGACGGATGCCCTGGAAGAACAGGTTGGTTTCGAGGAAGATCTGGCCGTCGGTGATCGAGATCACGTTGGTCGGGATATAGGCCGACACGTCGTTGGCTTGGGTTTCGATGACCGGCAACGCCGTCAGCGAACCGTTGCCCATGTCGTCATTGAGCTTGGCGGCGCGCTCGAGCAGGCGCGAGTGCAGGTAGAAGACGTCGCCCGGATAGGCTTCGCGGCCCGGCGGGCGGCGCAACAGCAGCGACATCTGGCGATAGGCGACGGCCTGCTTCGACAGATCGTCGTAGCTGATCAGCGCATGCATGCCGTTGTCGCGGAAATACTCGCCCATGGTGCAGCCGGCGAACGGCGCCAGGAACTGCATCGGCGCCGGATCGGAAGCGGTGGCGGCGACGATGATCGAATATTCGAGCGCGCCGCGCTCTTCCAGCACCTTGACGAACTGCGCCACGGTCGAGCGCTTCTGGCCGACGGCGACGTAGACGCAGTAGAGCTTTTCCTTCTCGGGGCCGTTGTCGTGCACCGACTTCTGGTTGAGCATCGTGTCGAGGATGATGGCGGTCTTGCCGGTCTGGCGATCGCCGATGACCAGCTCGCGCTGGCCGCGGCCGACCGGGATCAGCGCGTCGATGGCCTTGAGGCCCGTCGACATCGGCTCATGCACCGACTTGCGCGGAATGATGCCGGGCGCCTTGACGTCGACGCGCTTGCGTTCGGTCGCCTTGATCGGGCCCTTGCCGTCGATCGGGTTGCCGAGCGCGTCGACGACGCGGCCGAGCAGGCCGGGACCGACCGGAACGTCGACGATCGCGCCGGTGCGCTTGACGGTGTCGCCTTCCTTGATGTCGCGGTCGGCGCCGAAAATGACGACGCCGACATTGTCGGCTTCGAGATTGAGCGCCATGCCGCGGATGCCGCCGGGGAATTCGACCATCTCGCCGGCCTGGACATTGTCGAGGCCGTAGACGCGGGCGATACCGTCACCGACGGACAGCACCTGTCCAACTTCGGAGACCTCGGCCTCCTTGCCGAAATTCTTGATCTGGTCTTTCAGAATTGCGGAAATTTCCGCGGCGCGGATGTCCATCAGCCGACCTCTTTCAGTGCAAGCTTGAGCGAATTGAGTTTGGTTTTGAGCGACGTATCGATCTGGCGCGAGCCCATCCTGACCACCAGCCCGCCGAGCAGCGACGGATCGACGGTGACGGAGATGGAAACGTCCTTGCCGGCAACGCTCTTCAGCGCCGCCTTGAGTTCAGTCTGCTGGGCAGCGCTCAATTGGTGAGCCGACGTTACCTCGGCGGTCGTCTCGCCACGATGTTCGGCGGCGATCTGGCGGAATGCCCTGATCATGCCGGGCACGGCGAACAGCCGGCGGTTCTTGGCGACGACGCGCAGGAAATTGCCGGTCAGGCCGGTGATCCCGGCCTTGTCGGCGATCGCCGCGATGGCCTTGGCCTGGTCCTCGCTGGAGAACACCGGGCTGTTGATCAGCCGGGTCAAGTCGGCGCTGCCCGCGAGCATCGCCTCGAAACTGTTGAGGTCGGCTTCGACCTTGGCGACGGAATTCGCCTGCGATGCCAGTTCGAACAGCGAACCCGCATAGCGTTCTGCGACACCTGAGATTGGCGATGACGATTGGGCCACGGACCGTCTTTTCTCTTGTCTGACAGGCCGCAGATTGTTGGCGCGAGCGAAAACTCTGGCTAAATCTTTGACCTTACTGCATTTTTTCAAGCACGGAGGCGCGGCTTCCGCTATCCCCGGCCGAAAGTCGATTGCCGTCTAGCACAGGCCTTTTAAGACCGCAATGCGTCGTTCCGCATGGTTTTCAGGCACTATTGTCGCATCCGGGGACGAAGTCCCTGGATTGCCTGCGGATTCAGGGCAGGAAGCCGAAGGCAAAGGCAAGCGGCAACGCCGCCAGCGCCAGTTCCACGACGATGGAAACCCAGTTGAAGGGCGTGTTGGCGCCATCCGACATCATCGACAGCAACCGGCCGAAGGCGGTGAACAGCCAGGAGAAGCCGAGCGCCATGTAGATCAGCGGCTGCGCCAGCAGGATGCAGCACAGGCCGACGCCGAGATAGAAGCCCGACATGCGGCCGCGCCCTTCGGCGATCGCCGCCGCCTTCTCCGGCTTGACCTGCAAGCGCAGAATGCGGAAGGCAAGCCCCGGCGCCAGGAAAAGCACCAGGCCGAGCAGCACCGTGACGACGGCGCTCGACCAGGCCAGCCATTCGCCCTGGCTCACCGGCCATGGAAACGCAAAATCCATAGTGTCCCCTCGTAAATGCCGCTCTGAAATCGCGGGCATTCTAGCGGAGGAAAAGCCGCGCGCCAGATGGCGGCCAGCACTTTAGGCCAAACGCATCAGGAGAGCGCGAAGGCGACCGCCGCTTCAGCATGGATGCGCGTCGTGTCGAAGACCGGAATGTCGAAATCCTGCTGGCCGATCAACATCGTGATTTCGGTGCAGCCCATGATCACGCAGTCGACATTTTCATCGCGCCGCAGGCGGTTGATCTCGGCGATATAGGCGGTTTTCGATGGCTCGGTGACGATGCCCTGGCAGAGCTCGTCATAGATGATGCGATGGACCATGTCGCGTCCTGCCTGGTCCGGCACGATCGGCTGCAATCCATATGTGTCGGCAAGCCGGCGCTTGTAGAAATCCTGCTCCATGGTGAACCGTGTTGCCAGCAGCGCCGGGCGCCGCATGCCGGCCGCCTTGACAGCGGCTGCGGTGGCGTCGGCGATGTGGGTCAGCGGGACCGATACCGAGGCCTGCACCTGGTCGGCGAGCTTGTGCATGGTGTTGGTGCACAAAAGCAGGCCTTCCGCGCCAGCTGACTCGAGCTTGCGCGCGGCATCGACCAGAAGCGCGCCGGCGCCGTCCCAGTCCCCGTGATGCTGCAGCTCGGCGATCTCGGCGAAGTCGAAGGACCACAGCAGCAATTTCGCCGAATGCAGCCCGCCGAGACGCTGCCTCACGAGATCGTTGAGCAGGCGATAATAGATCGCCGTCGATTCCCAGCTCATGCCGCCCAGAAGGCCAAGGGTTTTCAAAACGGTTTCCTTTCCTTGCAGCGACTTATGATACAGTCCAAGGCGATGTTGAGGGCTACTCGATGAAAACAAAATCCAGCAGCAAAGCACGCAGCGAACTGTGCGCCGTGGTCGCTGAAGCCAGCAAAGGCAGCCCGACAACAATCACCAAGCGGGGACGCCCCGTGGCCATAGTGATATCGATCGAGGACGCCCGTCGACTCTATCCTGAAGAGTTTAGGCAACGTCCCGAACTGAAGGACACGACCAGCAATCCGCGCGAACGCTGAGCGACCTTACAAAAAGCTCTGCGGATCGATGTCGACCTGCACCCGGACCGAGCCGCGCTGCTTCGGCCCGTTGGCGAGCATGGTCCGGATAAACCTTTGCATGTCGGCGCGGCGCTCGCCCTGGATCAGCAGGCGGAAACGGTGACGGCCGCCGAGCAGCGACAGCGGCGCTTCGGCCGGCCCGAGCACGAACAGGTCGGATGCCTCGGGCGCGGCACGGCGCAGGCCGCGTGCATGGCCCTCGGCTTCCGCCCGCGTCACCGCGCTGACGATGACGCCGGCCAGCCGGCCGAAGGGTGGCAGAGCCGCCCGCTCGCGCTCGGAAATCTCGCGCTCGTAGAACGCGTCGGCATCGCCGGAGACGATCGCCCGCATCACCGGATGGTCGGGCTGGAAGGTCTGCAGCAGGCCGAGACTCTTCTTGCCGGTGCGCCCGGCGCGGCCGGTCACCTGGCTGAGCAGCTGGAAGGTGCGTTCGGCGGCGCGCGGATCGCCATTGGCAAGGCCGAGATCGGCATCGACGACACCAACCAAGGTCATGTTCGGGAAATTGTGGCCCTTGGCGACGAGTTGCGTGCCGATGACGATATCGGCCTCGCCATTGGCGATGGCTTCCAGCTCCAGCCGCAGCCGCCGCACGCCGCCCATCAGATCCGACGACAAAACGATTGTGCGCGCATCCGGGAAATGGGTGACGACTTCCTCCGCGATGCGCTCGACGCCCGGCCCGCAGGCGACCAGATGATCGAGCGTGCCGCATTCCGGACAGGCTTCCGGACGGCGCTCATTGTGCCCGCAATGGTGGCAGACGAGCTGGCCGCGAAAGCGGTGCTCGACCAGCCAGGCCGAGCAGACCGGGCAACCGAAGCGGTGACCGCAGACGCGGCACAGCGTCAGCGGCGCATAGCCGCGCCGGTTGAGGAACAAAAGCGATTGTTCCTTCCTCTCCAGCGTCCGTCGCATATGGTCGAGCAGCACCGGCGACAGGAAGCCGCCGCGCGCCGGCGGCGCGCGCCGCATGTCGATCGCTTTCAGGTCGGGAAGTGCCGCCTCGGCGAAGCGGGCGGACAGCACCGCCCTGGCGTAGCGGCCCTGGCTGGCATTGACGCGGCTCTCGACCGATGGCGTCGCCGATGCCAGCACCACGGGGAAGCCACCTATATGGCCGCGCACGACAGCCATGTCGCGGGCATTGTAGAAGACGCGGTCTTCCTGCTTGTAGGCGGGGTCGTGCTCCTCGTCGACGACGATCATGCCAAGCTCCTTGAACGGCAGGAACAGCGCCGAGCGCGCGCCGGCCACGACCCGCACGCCGCCTTCCGCCACCTGCCGCCAGACCCGCTCGCGCATCCTCGGCGGCAGGTCGGAGTGCCATTCGGCGGGCTTGGCGCCAAAGCGCTGCTGGAAGCGTTCGAGGAAAGCATGCGTCAACGCGATTTCGGGCAGCAGGATCAGCACCTGCTTGCCCCGGTCGAGTGCCGCCGCCACCGCCTCGAAATAAACCTCCGTCTTGCCCGAACCAGTGACGCCGTCGAGCAGTGCGACGTTGAAGCCGCTGCCCGCGACATTGGCGCGCAGCAGCCGCGCGGCTTCGTTCTGGTCGGGCATCAATTCCGGCGCGGCGTAGGCTGGGTCGGGCTCCGCCACCACGGGCTGCGGCGGGATCATCACCGTTTCGAACACGCCTTGCGCCTTCAGCCCTTCGATTACCGTCGACGACACGCCGGCCGCATGGGCAAGGCCGGATCGCGTCCAGGCCAGTCCGCCTTCGGCCGTCTCCAGCACGCGGGCCCGCGCATCCGTCATCCGGTCCGGAACGGCCGCGGTTCGCTGCAATCCCTCGATCCACGGTTCCGGATCGAAGGCCTCCGGCGCCCTCAGCAGCATGCGCGCCACCATGCCCGGCGCCGACAGCGTATACTGCGCCACCCAGTCGACGAAACGGCGCATCGCCCGATCGATCGGCGGACAGTCGAAGACCTGTTCGATCGGGCGCAGCTTTTTCGCGTCGACCGTCTCGACCGCGCCGTCCCACACGATGCCGGCGACCTGGCGGGGGCCGAGCGGCACGCGCACGATCGAGCCCGGCACCACCCGCATGCCGGCGGGCACGGCATAGGTGTAGGGGCGTTCGGCCGGCATCGGCACCAGCACCGGTGCGGCTGCGACAAAGGGCGAATCTTCGATCATGAGGCGTGACCTTGCCCCGACTTTGCTCTAGATCAAAGGGCAACGCTGAACGTGCCTTCACAAGCACGAGGAAATCGTCAGGAGACCGCCATGAAATTTTTTGCCGACACCGCCGACATCAAGGAAATCCGCGAACTGATTGATCTGGGGCTGCTCGACGGCGTCACCACCAACCCGTCGCTGATTCTCAAATCGGGCGGCAAGATCTCCGAGGTCACCAAGCAAATCTGCGACATCGTCGAAGGTCCGGTTTCGGCCGAGGTCGTAGCCACCGAATACAAGCAGATGATGGCGGAGGCCGAGGTGCTGGCCAAGATCGCGCCGAATGTCGCCATCAAGGTGCCGTTGACGCTGGATGGATTGAAGGCCTGCAAGACGATCCGCACCCAGATGAACCGCATGGTCAATGTCACGCTCTGCTTCTCGGCCAACCAGGCGCTGCTCGCCGCCAAGGCAGGCGCCTCCTTCATCTCGCCCTTCGTCGGCCGCATCGACGATACCGGCTCGGACGGCATGGAAGTGATCCAGGAGATCCGTCAGATCTACGACAATTACGATTTCCAGACCGAGATCCTGACGGCTTCCGTGCGCACCGTGAACCACGTCAAGCAGGCGGCGCTCATCGGCGCCGATATCGTCACCGCGCCGCCCGCGACACTGAAGGCGCTGGTCAACCACCCGCTGACCGACAAGGGTCTTGCCGCCTTCCTCGCCGACTGGGCCAAGACCGGCCAGAAAATCGGCTGAGCGAGCTTATATCCGACACGAAAAAAGGCCGGGCAACCGGCCTTTTTTCGTGCGCTGCGGATCAAGAGGCCGGTCAGTCCGTGCCGTCATCCTCAGCTGCGGTTACCGGCGGGCGCCGGCCCATGATGATCTCGCGCTTGCCGACATGGTTTGGTGCACCGACCAGACCCTCCTTCTCCATGCGCTCGACCAGGGACGCGGCGCGGTTATAGCCGATGCCGAGGCGGCGCTGAATGTAGGACGTCGAGCACTTCTTGTCGCGCAACACCACCTTGACCGCCTCGTCATAGCTGGTATCGCCGTCCTCCGCCGCAACGGCGCCCTTGTCGAAGACCGCGCCCTCATCGCCTTCGTCTTCCTCTTCATCCTCGTCGGCCGTCACGGTTTCCAGGTATTCGGGGCGACCCTGCGCCTTCAGATGCGCCACGACATGCTCGACCTCCACGTCGGAGACAAACGGGCCGTGCACGCGGGCGATGCGCCCGCCGCCCATCATATGCAGCATGTCGCCCTGACCCAGCAGCTGCTCGGCGCCCTGCTCGCCAAGGATGGTGCGGCTGTCGATCTTGGAAGTGACCTGGAAGGAAATCCGGGTCGGGAAATTGGCCTTGATCGTGCCCGTGATGACATCGACCGAGGGGCGCTGCGTCGCCATGATCAGGTGGATGCCGGCCGCGCGCGCCATCTGCGCCAGGCGCTGGATGGCGCCTTCGATCTCCTTGCCGGCGACCATCATCAGGTCGGCCATCTCGTCGACGATGACGACGATGTAAGGCATTGGCGCGAGGTCGATTTCCTGCTGCTCGAAGAGCGGCTCGCCGGTGCCTTTTTCGAAGCCCGCCTGCACGGTCATGACGACCGTCTCGCCGTTTTCGCGGGCAGCGGCGGCGCGCTGATTGTAGCCGTCGATATTGCGCACGCCGAGCCGCGCCATCTTGCGATAGCGGTCCTCCATCTCGCGCACCGCCCATTTGAGCGCGGTAACGGCCTTTTTTGGATCGGTGACGACCGGGGTCAGAAGATGCGGGATGCCGTCATAGACGGAGAGTTCGAGCATCTTGGGATCGACCATGATCAGCCGGCATTCCTCCGGCTTCAGCCGGTAGAGCAGCGACAGGATCATCGTGTTGATGGCAACCGACTTGCCGGAACCGGTGGTGCCGGCAACGAGCAAGTGGGGCATCTTTGCCAGTTCGGCGATGACAGGCTCACCGCCGATCGTCTTGCCGAGGCAGAGCGCCAGCTTGCAGCCGGTCTTGCGGAAGCCCTCCGATTCGATCAGCTCGCGGAAATAGACGGTTTCGCGCGCCTCGTTCGGAAGCTCGATGCCGATGACGTTGCGGCCCGGCACGACGGCGACGCGCGCCGAGATCGCCGACATGGAGCGGGCGATGTCGTCGGCGAGACCGATGACGCGGGAGGATTTGACGCCCGGCGCCGGCTCGAATTCATAGAGAGTGACGACCGGACCGGGGCGAACATGGATGATCTCGCCGCGCACGCCGAAATCCTCGAGCACGCTTTCCAGAAGATCGGCATTCTGCTCGAGCCGCTCCTGCGACATGTAGAAGCCTTGTCCCTCCGGCGGCTGCTGCAACAATTCTTCTGAGGGGAGTTCGTACGTCTCGCCCGTCGCGGTCGGCACGATCCTGCCGACCAGTGGCGCTCGCGACGATGCGCGCGCAGCCGGAGCCGGTGCGGCTTGCTCCAAACTTTGCGTGACCAGTGCCGGAACGGCATTGCTTGCGACGGCGGGAATTGCGGCCGGAGCCCGGGCTTGCTGCGGCACGCGGTTCGCCGCCGGCTGAACCGCGGCCTGGTTGGAGTTGGCCGGACGGACATCCGGCACGGCGGACGGAGCTGGCGACCCGGGAAGGCATTCGATGACACGGAACAACGCGGTCGGATCGGCCGTTGGCGCGGGGCGGTTGTCGATCCGCTCGGTGACCACAGGCGCGGTCGTGCGTGCAACCGAAACGGCCCGAGGCGCGGGTGACGGGCCTTCGACCAAATAGGGCGCCATGACCTCGAAAAAGACGTGATCCGACAGATAGGGCCAGCGCACATTTTCGCGCCCCGTCGTCTTGACCGGGGCTGTCGCTGCTTGGGCGGACGCTGCCGGTGCGGATGCCCGCGCCGCCGCAGTCATCCTGTGGCCCGCAGGCGTAGCGGCGGCCCGCGCCTTTTCGCCGGCATGCCCTGACGGAACCGGCGCCGGGGCCGGTTGCACCACGGCTCTGTTGCCGACGGGCGGCCTGGCGGCGCCCGAAGAAAGGTTTCGGCTTGGTATCGGCGCCGATGAAGACGTCCCAGCCGCGGTGGATTGGCCAGGTGCCTGCGGTGCTGGTGATTCGCTTTGCTCGACGGCAATCGCCTCGTCCCGCGACCGGCGCGTGCTGGCTTCATAGTCCGGCGTGCGCGTAAACCGCACATTGGGCGCCAGGAAGAAATAGTCTTGCCAGGCAGGGCTTTCGTTGCCGCCGAGATCAATAGGGGATGGGGAAGGGCCGGCTCCTGCCGCTCTTGTCCGCTGGCTGTCGGCCTTGTTGTCCACACCCGTGAAACGCTTCACCCCGGGGTCATCGGGCGACGCTGCCTTCAATGAACTGACCCGAGGAAAACGCTTGGATTCCATGCTCAAGACTCACGCTGAAATGTCTGCTGAGCAATAGAGAGCGAGTGGTTAACAGTTGCTTCCCGTCGGCCCCTCCGGAGCGGCGAAGCGTGACTTTCACAGCGGTGTCGGACGATCGGACCCGTGCGGCCGATCGTCATCCCACGATCGTCAACACACCCGCGTGCTTCGGCTAAAGGCGAACGGAGAACCGGCTCCGGAGCCGTGGCAAAGGCGGCCTTCAGGCACCAGATTGTTATGCCACCATGAAACGGAGAGCGGCGCTAACCGGCCGTCTTGCCGTGCCGTGCGAGATCCTGGGCGATGGACAGTTGCAGCGCGTTGGCAAGCTCGCGCGCGGCGCGGTTCTCGGCATCGATCTGTGCCCGGTACGCGGCGAATTCCTGGCGCGGCCTGTCGAAGGACGAAGTGATCGCCCGCCTGCCGGTCGCGATCACCGCCCCGGTTTTGGCATCGGTCAGCCTGTAGCCGGCGGTCAGCGTCACCGAACCGGCGGTCGGCTCGTCCTGGTCGGTTCCGACCTGCACGAGCGCCGAGGATTCAACGGCTTCGGTCACGCCGAGGTCGAGCGAGTAGGCCGGCGATGCCGGTTCGCCGGCGCCGCGCCCAAATCCGAAGATCAAATTGTTGCGCACCTGCTGGCCGTAACGCGTCCTGACCGGTTTGATGGCAATCGACGCCAGTTCGGCATTGGCGCTCGAGCCGGTCGACAGCGGCGCGCTCGAGTAGAGCGGCCGCACCTGGCAGGCCGAAACGAGCGCAAGCGAGCCGACAAGGCCGGCAAGCGCGACACGGCGCAGCAAACGGCTCAGCTCTGTCTTCTCCCGATCAGGCAACGACATTGACGATCCTCTGCGGCACGATGATCACCTTGCGCGGAGCCTTGCCTTCGAGCGCCTTCTGCACGAAGTCGAGAGCGAGCACGGCTTTTTCGACCGCACCTTGGTCCGCGTCGCGGGCAATTGTCAAATCCCCGCGCTTCTTGCCGTTGACCTGGACCGGGTAGGTGACCTCATTGTCGACGACCAGCGCCGGGTCGAAGATCGGCCACGGCCGTTCTGCGACCAGATCGGCACCGCCGAGCGCCTCCCAGCATTCCTCGGCCAGATGCGGCATGATCGGCGCGATCAGGTGCACGAGCACCTCCACGGCCTCCCGGCAGGCGCCTTTGAGCGCGGTATCGGCCTTGCCTTCGGCCACGTCATTGAGCGGCGTGGTCAGCACGTTGGCGAGTTCGTAGATGCGGGCGATGGCGCGGTTGAATGCGAGTTTCTCGATGTCCTCGCCCACCGCTTTCAGGATCTTGTGCGTGGCCTTGGAAACCGCCCCGGCTTCACCGCCACCGCCCGCTATGGGTGCGATGCCGGCCAGCGATTCGGCCGCGGTCGAGACCAGGCGCCAGATGCGCTGCATGAAGCGATGCGCGCCGGCGGCGCCATCGTCGGTCCATTCGACGTCGCGTTCGGGCGGCGAATCCGACAGCATGAACCAGCGCGCGGTGTCGGCGCCGTAGCCGTCGGTGATGTCTTCCGGGCTGACCGTGTTCTTCTTCGACTTCGACATCTTTTCCAGGGAGCCGATCTCCGCCGTCTCGCCCGTGGCGATCTCGACGGCGCGGCGCTTGCCGCCGACGTCCTCCAGCCGCACCTCGGTCGGCGCCAGCCAGCGCCCGTTCGATGCCGATCCCACGCGATAGGTCTCGTGCACCACCATGCCTTGCGTGAACAGGCCCTTGAACGGCTCGGCCAGGTCGAGATGGCCGGTCTCGCGCATGGCCCGGGTGAAGAAGCGCGAATAGAGCAGATGCAGGATCGCGTGCTCGATGCCGCCGATATACTGGTCGACGGCCAGCCACTCGTTCGCCGCCTTCGGGTCGGTCGGCTCGTTCGCCCAGGGCGCGGTGAAGCGGGCGAAATACCAGGACGAATCGACGAACGTGTCCATCGTGTCGGTTTCGCGCCGCGCATCCTTGCCGCATTGCGGGCATTTGACATGGCGCCAGGTCGGGTGGCGGTCCAGCGGGTTGCCTGGGCGGTCGAACTCGACATCGTCGGGCAGCTTCACCGGCAGGTCTGCCTTCGGCACCGGCACCACGCCGCAATCCTCGCAATGGATCATCGGGATCGGGCAGCCCCAGTAGCGCTGGCGCGAAATGCCCCAGTCGCGCAGGCGGAAGTTGACCTTGCGCTCGGCCATCGGCCGGTTGCCGATCGTCTTCTGCTCCAGCAGCTTCGCCACCTCGTCGAACGCCCGCTCCGGCTTCATGCCATCGAGGAAGCGCGAATTGATCATCACGCCGTCGTCGACATAGGCTTCCTCGATGACCTGGAAGGTCTTGGGATCAGCCCCTTCCGGCATCACCACCGGGATCACCGGCAGGCCGTATTTGTTGGCGAAGTCGAGGTCGCGCTGGTCGCCGGACGGGCAGCCGAAGATGGCGCCGGTGCCGTAGTCCATCAGCACGAAATTGGCGACGTAGACCGGCAGCGTCCAGTTCTCGTCGAACGGATGCACGACACGGATGCCGGTGTCGAAGCCCTTCTTCTCGGCCGTCTCCAGCGCCGCCACCGAAGTGCCCATATGGCGGACTTCGTCGATGAAGCTCGCCAGCGCCGGATTGGTCTCGGCGGCCTTCCTGGCCAGCGGATGGTCGGCGGCGACCGCCATGAAGGAGGCGCCGAAGATGGTGTCGGGCCTCGTCGTATAGACTTCCAGCTCCTGCTCGCCGGCGACGGGAGCCGCCAGCGGCCAGCGGATCAGCAGACCTTCCGAACGGCCGATCCAATTGTGCTGCATCAGCTTGACCTTCTCGGGCCATTCGTCGAGGCGATCGAGCGAATCCAGGAGATCCTGCGCAAAATCGGTTATCCTGAAGAACCATTGCGTCAGCTCGCGTTGTTCGACCAGCGCGCCCGAGCGCCAGCCGCGCCCGTCGATGACCTGCTCGTTGGCGAGCACCGTCATGTCCTCCGGATCCCAATTGACCTTCGAGGATTTGCGCGTCACCAGGCCCTTCTCGACAAAGTCGAGGAACAGCATCTGCTGGCGGTGGTAGTAGTCGACATCGCAGGTCGCGAATTCGCGCGCCCAGTCCAGCGACAGACCCATGACCTTGAGCTGCTCGCGCATGGTGGCGATGTTCTGGTAGGTCCATTCCTTGGGATGGACCTTGTTCTGCATCGCCGCGTTCTCGGCCGGCATGCCGAAGGCGTCCCAGCCCATCGGATGCAGCACGTTGAAACCCTTGGCCCGCTTGTAGCGCGCCACCACATCGCCCATCGTGTAGTTGCGCGTATGCCCGATATGGATGCGCCCCGACGGATAGGGGAACATCTCCAGCACATAGTATTTCGGGCGCGGATCATCGTTATGCGCCTCGAACAGCTTCCTGTCGGCCCAGGCCTTCTGCCATTTGGGCTCTGACGCGCGCGGATTGTATCGTTCGGTTGCCATGGGACGTTTTTCACTTAAAAAGCATGCGGACTGCGGGCGACAGCTCGGCAGTCCATTGGATGTGGTCCGGGTGTTCACCATGGTTTGGCAAACCCGTCAACCATATGGGTATCGCGTCTGGAAAAAACGCGGTCAAAACAGCGGGATTTGGACATGGGCGATGCCGTTCAGCAGTTTTTAGCGGTCAAGGCGAAGATCGCCGCCGCCGAGCGCGAAGCCCGGCGCGAGGCTGGCGCGGTGACGCTGGTCGCGGTTTCCAAGACCTTTGACGCCGCCGACATCAGGCCCGTCATCGAGGCAGGCCAGCGCGTCTTCGGCGAGAACCGGGTGCAGGAAGCGCAGGGCAAGTGGCCGGCGCTGAAAGAGGCTTTCCCCGATGTCGAACTGCATCTGATCGGCCCGCTGCAATCGAACAAGGCCAGGGAAGCCGTGGCGCTGTTCGACGTCATCGAGACGGTCGATCGTGAGAAGATTTCCGCCGAACTCGCCAAGGAGATCGCCCGGCAAGGCCGGGCACCGAAACTCTACGTCCAGGTCAACACCGGCTCCGAGCCGCAGAAGGCCGGCATCGAGCCGCGCGAGGCCGTGACCTTCGTCGCCCGCTGCCGCGATGTCCACGGCCTCGCCATCGAAGGCCTGATGTGCATTCCGCCGGCGGACGAGAACCCCGGCCCGCATTTCGCCCTGCTGGAAAAATTGGCGCGGGAGGCAGGCGTCGCCAAACTGTCGATGGGCATGTCCGGCGATTACGAGACGGCCATCGCCTTCGGCGCCACCAGTGTCAGGGTCGGTTCGGCGATCTTCGGCAGTCGATAAAACCGTCCGCCCTGGGTTGGCCCTGTCGTCTGTGAGTTCTAAGCCTATGATACACAGACGGACTGAACACATCTTGCGAGTTAAGCGAGGAGTAGTCTTCTTGAACTGGCACCTGCGGGACGCAAGAAACAAGCTCGAAGCTGGTAAGACAGTCGCGCGAAAAAGGGCCGCAAACCATTGCGGTGCGAGGGCAGCCATCTGCCGTGGTGCTAGCGGTTGAGGACTACGAACGGTTGGTTGGCGCAAAGCCCTCTCTTGCGCAATATCTTCTCTCCGGCCCGTCTGGGATGACGAATTTGTCGAGGAGGTCAATCGCCGCCCGAACACAATGATCCGAGCGGTCCATCTCTGACAAGTTTCTGTCACCGGCAAGATGGTCCAGTTCTACCGGCTGATTATGCCAGCGCTGGAAACGAAACGTACCGTTCCTATTTGATCTGTGTCATCACAAATCTCTGGAGCCTTCGCCATGCGTTACAACCAGCTTGGAAATACCGGCCTGTTCGTCTCCGAACTCTGCCTCGGCACCATGACCTTCGGCGCCGCCGGCCAGAATGCCCAATGGGGCCTGATCGCCAGCCTCGACCAGAAAGGCGTCAACGAGATCGTCGGCCGCTCGCTCGCCGCCGGGGTCAATTTCTTCGACACGGCCGATGTCTATTCCTTCGGCGAATCCGAGCGCCTGCTCGGCCAGTCGCTCAGGGATCTCGGCGTTGACAGGTCGAGCGTGGTCATCGCCACCAAGGTCCATGGTGCCATGGGCGAGGGCCCGAACCAGCGCGGCTCCTCGCGCGGCCACATCATGGATTCGGTCGATGCCAGCCTCGAGCGGCTGCAGCTCGATCACATCGATCTCTATCAGCTGCACGGAACCGACGCGGTGACGCCGATCGACGAAACGCTGCGGGCACTGGACGATCTCGTTGCCAGCGGCAAGGTCCGCTATGTCGGCGTATCCAACTGGCAGGCCTGGCGCATCGCCAAGGCGCTTGGCATAGCCGACCGCAAGGGCTTTGCCCGCTTCGAGACCATCCAGTCCTATTATTCGATTGCCGGCCGCGATCTCGAGCGCGAGATCGTACCGCTGATCAACGAGGAGAAGCTCGGCCTGATGGTCTGGTCGCCGATGGCCGGCGGACTGCTGTCCGGCAAATACGGCCCTGGTGCGCCCGGCAATGGCGAGGGCCGCCGCGCCTCCTTCAACTTCCCACCGGTCAACGAGGACCGCGCCTGGGCGGCGGTCGCGGTCATGCGCGAGATCGCCAAAAAGCATGACGTCAGCGTCGCTACCGTGGCACTAGGCTATGTCCTGGCCAAGCCCTTCGTGATGAGCGTGATCATCGGCGCCAGCCGCATGGATCAGCTCGAACAGAACCTTGCCGCCACGAACCTCAAACTTGATACCGATGATCTCGCCAGACTGGACGAGGTGAGCGCGCTGCCGGCCGAATATCCCGGCTGGATGCTGGAGCGGCAGGCCGCCGGCCGGCGTCCGGCGCCGTTCGTGCCGAAGGCCTGATCGCTTTTCTAGCCTGCTTCGAAGCCGCGTGCCTTAGGTACGCGGCTTCTCAGTTACAGCAATTCCAAGAAAAGTGTGGGCGGTTTTCTGTCCAGAATTGCGTCAGAACAAAGAGTTAGAGCGGTTCGCCGTTTCCATGAAACGGTGAACTGCTCTAGAGGCGAACGGCCTCCGAGAGAAAATCGAGAAAAGCCCGCACCCGCGCAGGCAGATGCTTGCCCTGGCCGACATAGACGGCATGGGTGGCCTCCTCGTCGCCTGGGTTGAATTCCTCCAGCAACGGGACGAATGCCCCGGCGTCGATGTCCGGCTGGACATGCCAGCGCGCCAGCCGAGCGATTCCGCCTCCCGCCAGCGCGATCCGCCGCATCGCCTCGCCGTCGGTCAGCGTTGCGTTTCCGACAACCGGGACGATGACCGGCGCACCTGCCGCATCGACAAAAGGCCAGCCGTCTATATGCCGCGCAAAGCCGAAGGCCAGCATATTGTGACGCCCGAGATCGGCCAGCGTGCGCGGCGTCCCACGCGCTTCGACATAGGAGGGTGCCGCGACCAGCACCATCCGGCTCTGCCCCAGTTTGCGCGCTACCAGCCGTGACTCGCGCAAGGGCCCGGCGCGTATCGCCACATCGGCGCGCTCCTCCAGAAGGTCGATCACGCTGTCTGTCAGCACGGCGTCGACGGAAATCTCGGGATAACGCTCCAGAAACCGAGGCAGCAGCGACATCAGCCGGTGGTGGCCGAACGGCACGTAGCTGTTGACCCTCAACCGGCCGCGCGGCGCCGCCCCGGCGGCCGCCTCGCGCTCGGCCGCGTCCATGTCGGCGAGGATGCGCATGCCGCTGTCGTAGAAAGCAGTGCCTTCCGGCGTCAGTTGCAGCTTGCGCGTCGAGCGGGTGACCAGCCGCGCGCCGAGCCTGGCCTCCAGCCGCGCGATCAATTTGCTCACCGCGGACGGGGTCATGCGCAAGGCACGTGCCGCCGCCGAAAAGCTGCCCGCCTCGACGACGCGCACAAACACTTCGATCTCGCCGGAACGATTGATGTCGGATCTCGCCATCTGTGAATCTATTTCACAGAAAGTATGCCTGGAGCAAGTCTGGTTCACATCGCATGGCCACACGATCTTCCCGGTCGGGGCGCGGCCTGGACAGGGCGCCCGTCACCGCCGAAGTGGAAACATCATGCCTCTCGCTCTCTATGCTCTCGCCGCCGGCGCCTTCGGCATCGGCGTCACCGAATTCGTCATCATGGGCCTGCTCATCGACGTCAGCAAAGATCTCGGCGTCTCGATCTCGGCCGCCGGCCAACTGATTTCCGGCTATGCGCTGGGCGTCGTCATCGGAGCACCTCTGCTGACGATCGCCACCGGCAACTGGCCGCGCAAGACGGTGCTTCTGGCGCTGATGGCGATCTTCACCATTGGCAATCTGGCCTGTGCGCTGGCGCCTGATTATTGGACGTTGATGGGCGCGCGCGTCATCACCGCCTTTGCCCATGGCACCTTCTTCGGCGTCGGCTCGGTGGTCGCCACCGGATTGGTCGCGCCCAACAAGAAGGCGTCGGCGATCGCGCTCATGTTCACCGGCCTGACCATCGCCAACATTCTCGGCGTTCCCTTCGGCACCTGGCTCGGCCAGGCTTTCGGCTGGCGCGCCACCTTCTGGGCGGTGACCGCGGTCGGTCTCGCGGCCTTTGCCGTCATCCTGGCACTGGTGCCGCGCAATCGGACAGCTCCCGAGAAGAGCGACCTGCGCGCCGATCTCGCCGTGCTGCGCCGTACGCCCGTCCTGCTCGGCTTCGCCACCACCGTTCTCGGCTATGCCGGCGTCTTCGCCGTCTTCACCTATATCGCCCCGTTGCTGACCGAGATCAGCGGCTTCAAGGAAGCGGCCGTTTCGCTGATCCTGCTCGTCTTCGGCGGCGGCCTCATCGCCGGCAATATCGCCGGCGGCAAGATCGCCGACCGCTGGCTGGTGCCGGCGGTGCTCGGCAGTCTTGTGGTGCTCGCCCTGGTTCTGGCGACCATGAGCTTTGCTATCCACAGCCAGGTGTTGGCCGTGATCTATGTCGGCCTGCTGGGCGCCGCCGCCTTCGCCACCGTGGCGCCTTTGCAGATGTGGGTGCTGGAAAAGGCCCAAGGTGCTGGCCAGAGCCTCGCCTCGTCCTTCAACATCGCCGCCTTCAACCTCGGCAACGCGGCCGGCGCTTGGCTCGGCGGCGCGGTCATTGCCCAAGGTCTTGGCCTGGGTTCGCTCACCTGGGTCGCCGCGCTGCTGCCGGTCGCGGCACTCGCCGTGGCGGGACTGGCCCTGCGTCTCGACCGCGGCACCGCGCTCGGCGCGCCCGTCTGCGTTCGGTCGTGAAGCTCGCCGGCAAAGCCGGATCGATTCGACTTCTTTCAAAATCACAAGGAGTAAGAAAATGGACTATCGAAATCTTGGCGCATCGGGCCTGAAGGTGCCGGTGCTCTCGTTCGGAGCGGGAACCTTCGGCGGTTCCGGCCCGCTGTTCGGCGCATGGGGCAACAGCGACGCCAGGGAAGCGCGGCGGCTGGTCGACATTTGCCTCGAGGCCGGCGTCAATCTGTTCGACACCGCCGATGTCTATTCGAACGGCGCCTCGGAAGAGGTGCTCGGCGAGGCGATCAAGGGCCGGCGCGATGCCGTGCTGATCTCGACCAAGACCTCGCTGCCGATGGGCGACGGGCCGGCCGACTATGGTTCCTCGCGTTCGCGGCTGATCAAGGCCGTCGACGCCGCGCTGAAGCGGCTCGGCACCGATTACATCGACCTGTTGCAACTGCACGCCTTCGATGCCGGCACGCCGATCGAGGAGGTGCTGTCGACGCTGGACGGCCTCGTGCGCGCCGGCAAATTGCGCTATGTCGGCGTCTCCAATTTCTCCGGCTGGCAGGTGATGAATTCGCTCGGGCTGGCCGACAGGCACGGCTATCCGCGCTATGTCGCGCATCAGGTCTACTATTCGCTGGTCGGCCGCGACTATGAATGGGAGTTGATGCCGCTCGGCCTCGATCAGGGCGTCGGCGCGCTGGTCTGGAGTCCGCTCGGCTGGGGCCGCCTGACCGGCAAGATCCGTCGCGGCCAGCCCGTGCCGGAAAAGAGCCGGCTGCACGACACCGCGAGCTTCGGACCGCCGGTCGAGGACGAGCATCTCTACCGGGTCATGGAGGCCCTCGATGCGGTGGCGCAGGAGACCGGCAGGACCGTGCCGCAGATCGCCATCAACTGGCTGTTGCAGCGCCCGACCGTGTCGTCCGTCATCATCGGCGCCCGCAACGAGGAGCAGTTGCGCCAGAACCTCGGCGCCGTCGGCTGGACGTTGACGCCGGAGCAGATCGGGAAGCTCGATGCGGCAAGCGAGGTCACCGCGCCCTACCCTTATTTTCCCTACCGCCGCCAGGAGGGCTTTGCCCGGCTGAGCCCGCCGGCGGTTTGAGCGTGTCCGACCGCTAGAGCCGAAGGTTAGCGGGGCGGCGCCCGCCTCTGTCCTGCCGGACATCTCCCCCACGGGGGGAGATTGGATGTCACCTCGGCTTTCGCCAATTTCCAACGTGAAGGGATGGCGCTGTTAGCAAAGCTGCCGATCTCCCCCCTCGTGGGGGAGATGTCCGGCAGGACAGAGGGGGCGCCGTAGAGTGCCGACCTTACGGCCTCGAAGCAGCGGCCCCTAATGCAGCACGAATTCGCCGTCGACCTTGCGCCACTCGTTGGGCGCGATGAGCTTCTGGTGCGTGTAGCTGACCGAATGCAGCGGCCCCTCGAGCTTGGTCTTCCAGAACTCGATGAAGCGGATCAGCACCGGAAACTTCGGCGCGATGTCGTAGTCCTGCCATATGAAGCTCTGCAACAGATGCGGATGGTCTGGGAAATGATAAAGGATATTGGCCGTAGTCAGGCCATAGCCCCGCAGCATCAGGTCCATTTCAAGCTGGTCGCGCATTTTTGCTCCCCGGGTTGATTCTCCTTCCTCCCAACAATGGATTGTGCGCGCGGTTGCTTAACCGTCTATTGATTTTTTCTTGATCGAAACCGGCTTTAGCACGCGAAAACATGAAGTTAGCAGCGGTCCGGTGCAAGTGCTGACAGCAGCCGCGGACCCATGTGCGGCATCCCGCCGCGCAAACCCAACGTCTAATGTTGCCGTCATCGCGGAACTGTTAATAATGCGCGCGAATTCGCGGCCGCGTCGCCGCGATCCCGCTGGCGGTTCAAGCCGGCGTTAGTTTCGGGAGGAAAAGCAGGAAATGTCCGAGGTTCATGTCCACCGCGTTCAGCCGGCCTGGAAGAAGAATGCGCTGATCGACAACGACACCTATCTCAAATGGTACGCCGACAGCGTGAAGAATCCGGACAGGTTCTGGAGCAAGCACGGCAAGCGCATCGACTGGTTCAAACCCTTCTCCAAGGTCAGGAACGCCTCCTTCGACGGCAAGGTCTCCATCAAATGGTTCGAGGACGGCCAGACCAATGTTTCCTACAACTGCATCGACCGCCACCTGAAGAAGCGCGGCGACCAGACCGCCATCATCTGGGAAGGCGACAACCCCTACGACGACCGCAAGATCACCTACAATGAGCTCTATGCGCATGTCTGCCGCTTCGCCAACGTGCTGAAGAAGCACGGCGTCAAGAAGGGCGACCGCGTCACCCTCTATATGCCCATGATCCCGGAAGCGGCCTATGCGATGCTCGCCTGCACGCGTATCGGCGCCATCCACTCGGTCGTCTTCGGCGGCTTTTCGCCCGACGCGCTCGCCGGCCGCATCGACGATTGCAAGTCGACCATCGTCATCACCGCTGACGAGGGCCTGCGCGGCGGCAAGCCGATCCCGTTGAAGGAGAACACCGACAAGGCGATCGAGATCGCGGCAAAAGCCGGTACCAGGGTCGAAAAGGTGGTGGTGGTCCGCCGCACCGGCGGCAAGATCGGCTGGGCGCCGGGCCGCGACGTCTGGTACCACGAAGAGGCCGCGACCGTTAAGGCTGAGTGCAAGCCGGAGAAGATGAAGGCGGAGGATCCGCTGTTCATCCTTTATACGTCGGGTTCGACCGGCAAGCCGAAAGGCGTGCTGCACACCACGGCGGGTTATCTCGTCTACGTCTCGATGACGCACCAATATGTCTTCGACTATCATGATGGCGACATCTACTGGTGCACCGCCGATGTCGGCTGGGTCACCGGCCACAGCTACATCGTCTACGGGCCGCTCGCCAACGGCGCCACCACGCTGATGTTCGAGGGCGTGCCCAACTACCCCTCGCAGTCGCGCTTCTGGGAAGTCATCGACAAGCATCAGGTCAACATCTTCTACACCGCGCCGACGGCGCTGCGCGCCCTGATGGGCGCCGGCGACAATCATGTGAAAAAGGCGTCGCGCAAATCGCTGCGCGTGCTGGGGTCGGTCGGCGAACCGATCAATCCGGAGGCCTGGGAGTGGTATTTCAACGTCGTCGGCAACGCCAAGGTGCCGATCGTCGACACCTGGTGGCAGACCGAGACCGGCGGCATCATGATCACGCCGCTGCCGGGCGCCACCGACCTCAAGGCTGGCTCGGCCACGCGGCCCTTCTTCGGTGTCAAGCCGCAACTGGTCGACGGCGAGGGCAAGGTGCTTGAAGGAGCCGCCGACGGCAATCTATGCATCACCGAGTCATGGCCCGGCCAGATGCGCACCGTCTATGGCGATCACGACCGCTTCGTGCAGACCTATTTTTCGACCTACAAGGGCAAGTACTTCACCGGCGACGGCTGCCGCCGCGATGCCGACGGCTATTACTGGATCACCGGCCGGGTCGATGACGTCATCAACGTCTCCGGCCACCGCATGGGCACGGCCGAGGTCGAATCCGCATTGGTCAGCCACGACAAGGTTTCGGAAGCGGCCGTCGTCGGTTATCCCCACGACATCAAGGGCCAGGGCATCTACTGCTACGTCACGCTGATGGCCGGCGAGACGCCGAGCGAGGACTTGCGCAAGGAGCTCCTCGCCCATGTCCGCAAGGAGATCGGCGCCATCGCCACGCCCGACAAGATCCAGTTCGCACCGGGCCTGCCCAAGACCCGCTCGGGCAAGATCATGCGGCGCATCCTGCGCAAGATTGCCGAGGACGATTTCGGCGCCCTTGGCGATACCTCGACGCTCGCCGATCCGGCCGTCGTCGACGACCTCGTCGCCAACCGCCAGAACAAGAAAGGCTGACACCGGCCATGGCCGCGATAGGCAGGATTGCCGAACTCTGGCGCTATCCGGCGAGTTCGCTCGCCGGCGAACGCCTGGAGACGATCGCGGTCGGCACCGAGAGCATCGAGGGCGACCGCATGTTCGGCCTGGTCGATGCCTCCGACAATGAGATCGCCCGTCCCGATCGCGAGCCGAAGTGGCACAAGGTGCCGCGCATCCGCACCCGGCTGACTGGCGACCGCAGGCTCGAGATCGCGATTCCCGGCGCAGATTGGCTGGCGGCGCCCGGCGCCGAAAGCGACCGTGCCGTTTCCGACTATCTAGGCTTTCCGGCCTCGATCCGTCCGTTCGGCCTGGAGAACGCCCCGCCGGCCTATTCCGGCCCGTTGACCGAGGCGCGCTACCGCAAGGCGCCGATCCATCTGTTGACCACCGCCTCCCTGGCGCGCCTGAAGGCGCTGCATCCGCAAGGCACTCCCGACCCGCGCCGCTTTCGTCCCAACATCGTCATCGACATGGCGGCGGTCGAAGGCACTTTCCCCGAAACCGAATGGATCGGCAGGAAGCTCGCCGTCGGCGACCTGCTGTTGACCATTTCCGAGCCGTGCCGCCGCTGCGGCTTCACCATCATCGCCCAGGACGGTTTCGACAACGACCCGGCGATCCTGCGCAATCTGGTGCGTCATAACGCGCACAATCTCGGCGTCTACTGCACCGTCGACAGGCCGGCGCGCGTCGAGATCGGCGCGCCGATGCGGCTCGTCTAGACCCTCAACAGCGATATGGGCGGACCGTATACCTTGGAGATTAGCTCAAATCTTCGCGCCTTCGTCATCATGGGGTGAAGCGACCCAAGCCCTATTTGCCGAACACTGGACGAGGATCTCAAGTCCTTCCATCGAATGCCATGGCGCCTCTGCCAACGTGATTCGAATCATTCGGCATTCATTGCCCCTCGGGCAAGGCAACCGATACGGCGTTCTTTATATGCTCTGCGCAGCACCCCGTCTGGTGTTCTGCTTCGCAGGCGCTGCCCGCCGGCATGTCAGCCAAAGCGACAAAAATTAAATCACAACGTACCGAACTTCACGTCATATGTTCTAGTAGGATACCGTGATCAGAAAAACTAAACAAATTCATATATATAGACATATACAAAGTGTATGAATATAATACATAGTAGATGGTGGACCGATACATGGTGCTTATGTTCTGCTAATGTTCCATCTATGGAACCCTGGTTATGCGCCACAATATGATCATTCACGATAAGATAACCACATACGGACATTAAATCTAAATGTATGTACCTTGACATAGAAATGCTTCGCTCATAGTTAGTCCCTAAACCGCAACGATTAGGGGCGCACCTGTGCCAGAAAACGAGACTCAAGAAACATTCACGGTGTCCCTGATGGGTGCTGGAATCGACGTTAAACGTGAGGTGAGCGCCAGTAAGCTCGCACTCGTCATGAGCATTATCATGGGTAACGATCCAACCGAGGGAGTGGCCGTCGGGGTGCCTAATGTCAGCGCGCCTATTGCACCGGCTAGAGTCTCCCTGCGCGAATTCCTGGATAACGCGAAGGCGACGACAAAACCGGACCAGATCGTTGCTATCGGCCAATATATGGCCGCTCAGGAGGGCAAGGACACTTTCTCGCGCGACGATATCAAGGCGCGTTTCCAGTCTGCGCGAGAACGCCTGCCGTCCAATTTCCCCCGCGACTTCAGCGCCGCAATCGGCAAGGGCATGATTGCGGAGGACCATGCAAAGGCCGGCCAGTACTACGTGACGAAGACGGGCGCGCAGGCCATCGAGCGGCGCTTCGGCGCGCAGAACTAGTCACGGGAGTTTCTAACATGGCTCTGAAGGACCTGGTTGCAGACCGCAGCAAGCTGACAGAAGCGGCGATTGAAGAAATCGTTCGTGACTACATCCGCTATGATCCCGGTACCTATGATGTTGTGTTGACGCCCGCCGGCCTGGCGCTCAGCAATGACTCCAAAGTTCTAGTGGTCCTCGTTGCTATTGCCGGGTGGCAGTATGTGGTCGATGAAGTTCGCGCTGTCGATACCAAGCCTGCTGCACTGGAGCACATGACGGGCATCGCCGGCGGCACCCTCCGCCCGACGCTCAAGAAGCTTAAGGATGCGCACTTGGTGGTGTCCACAAGCGACGGCTACGCTATTCGTGTTGCCAATCTCGATGCCATTGGTCGTGTCATAGAGGGCGAAAAGGCGGTCGCAAAGTCCGGGCCCCGCAAGTCGAAACGCACCGCAGCGGGCGAAGAAGAAAGCACAACCAACGGCGCGGATTCGTCCCTTGGGAGCCGCATTAGTAAGGGCCGCCGGAAGACTGGTGTTCCTATTCGCAGTTCCCTAGGGCAGTTGGTTGACAATGGCTTCTTCGCGGAAGAGCGAACGCTTGGTCAAGTCGTAACGCGGCTCCATGAAATGGCGATTATCGCCAAGACGACCTCCCTATCTGGGCCGATCGCCGAGATGGTTCGGAGCGGAAAACTTGCTCGTAAGAAAGTGACTGAAGGTGGCAAGGACGTCTGGAGCTACAGGAGCGCTTCGCATGCGTGACGCGATCATTGCGGATTTATCCACGAAGGTTCCGACGTCACTAGCCACGGAGCTAGTCGAGACCTACGAGCAGCTTGTCGCCAAGCATCGCGGTGGCGACCTTGAAGCAGCGTTGACTAAGGCGGGCCGCTTCGTTGAACACACCTTCCGCTTAATCGAGCATATCCGCACTGGCACAGCGCCAGCGGAGATTAAGCAAGTAGGAGCGACCATCCGGGCCATTGAGAACGACACTACACTGCCTGATCCTCTGCGTATCCTCATTCCACGAGCCGCCTACGGAATGATCTATGACCTGCGCAGCAAGCGCAACGCGGTGCACGTGAAAGAGACAGATCCTACTGCAATCGATGTCTCTCTGACTGTTGCCGCAGCCGGATGGATAACGGCAGAACTTCTTCGTTTATATCACAAGTCGGACGAGAAGTCCGTGGCAGACGCCATGCTCGCCCTTACTCGTGGGACCATCCCGATGGTGGAGTCGATTAACGGAGAGGTCTTTGTAGGCAGGGCAGTTCCGGCAAAGTTCGAGATGCTGCTACTGCTCGCCCATGCCAAGCCGAAGGGTATGAATCGCACCGCTCTTGGGAATGCAGCGAAATGCAGTCAACCGTCCGTATCCACAGCCTTGAAGGCGCTTGGGTCAGATCGGATGGTTCATCTCGGAGCCGACCAAGCCTACTATATTACTAGCAATGGTGAGCAGACGCTTGGCCAGTGGCTGATTAGCGGCGGTCGTTAGGCGTTCGCTCGAATAAAGAAGTCGCGGACAATAACGGCCTAGATCCTCGTCCACGACACTCGGCATCCTATTCCCGGTACAAATCCGCCCGAGTCGGCGGCAAGCCGCTCGGGCCCCGCGTCCGCTTGGTGGCGACCGTCTGGAAAATCTGCGCCGAGGCACGATCGAAGGCGATCGAACAGCCGGTCAGGTAAAGCAGCCACAGCCGCGCCTTGGCTTCTCCCACTTCGGCGATGGCCTCGTCGAAGCGCGCATGCAGGCGCTCTGCCCACAGCCGGCAGGTGCGGGCATAGTGCTCGCGCAGATTCTCGACGTCGTGGACGAGGAAGCCATGTGCTTCCAGATTGCCGCACGTCATGCCGATCGTGTCGATCTCGCCACCCGGGAAGATGTATTTGATCAGCGCCTTGTATTCCGAGCCCTTGCGCAAGGTCTTCTTCATGCTGCCCTTGCTGCGCCTGGTGATGGCATGATGCAGATAGATGCCGCCCGGCTTGAGCAGGCGATGGACGGTCGAGAAGTAGGCGGCGTGGTTGGCCAGCCCCAGATGCTCGAACATGCCTATCGAGGATATCTTGTCGAAGCTTCCGGTGAGCTCGGCATAGGATTTTATCTCGACGGTGATCCGGTCCTCCAGCCCCTCGGCCCGAATGCGTTCGCGGGCGAGTCCGGTCTGGGCCTCCGACAACGAGACGCCATGGCCGACGACGCCATGATGCTTCGCCGCATGGATCAGCATCGCGCCCCAGCCGCAGCCGATATCGAGCAGGCGGTCGCCAGGCTTCAGCCGGAGCTTGCGGCAGATATGCTCGAGCTTGTCGGCCTGGGCCTGGTCGATGTCATTGGCGAAATCCTTGAAATACCCGCAGCTGTAGACCATGCGCTCGTCGAGGAAGAGCCGGTAGAAGGCATTCGATATGTCGTAATGATGCTGGATCGCCTGCTTGTTGGAGCCGCTGACAAAGGGATTTTGCCCGGCGAGGTCGGCGCGTTGCGTCATCTGCCTTCGCGAGAACAGCACGGCCGGCAGGTCGCGCATGATCGCGAGCTTCGGCAGCGCCTTGAACCGCAGCTTGCCTCGTGAAGGCAGCGCGTAGAGGTCAAACAGCGACCCCTCCTCCACGTCGACCGCCTTGGAAATCCACATCTCGACCAGCGTCGAGAAATTTGGCCGGCGGGCCAGTTGCCAGACGATGTCCTGGTCGTTGATGGCAAGCACCGGGCCGCCGGCCGGACCGACGCGCTCGCCGGTCCAAAGCCTGACGGCAAAGCCCGGCTTCAACGCCTCGACGACCGTGCGAACGATGCGTGCTGCTCTTTCGGTAGCGTCCATGCCGTCCCCCCTGCATTCGGTAGGCCGATCTTGTCCGCTTGAACCCCTGGCCGCAACCCGATTGCACGAAAGGACGCGGCCAAGCCGGAAAAACGTCTTTTTCCATCCGGCGTCTTGTCTTTTGCTGCAACGCACCCCATCATCAGTGCGTGTTCAACAAACTGAAAGGAGGTGATCCGATGTCGAGTGATTTCGTTTTCCAGAACGTGGCCTCAGCGGATTGCACTTTCGGGAAGCAGTCTTCCCGTTAAGGCGCGAGATGCGCGGCGGGCGACCCCTCGGGTTGCCGCCAGGAGCCGCGCCATGGACGGAAACACGGAAGGCCGCCGGCTTCGAAAGAAGCGGCGGCCTTTTCCTTGTGCGACTTACTGCGTCAGCGCGACCTTTTCGGTGTTGCGGATGATTTCCTGAAAAGCGGCGTCCAATTCCACCCCGGTCGACACTTCGAAATAATGTTTTTGAGCGGTGGAGGCATCTTTCGACGAACAGTCCTTCAGCACCGCCTTTGCCTGATCCCGCTCGGTTGCCGACATGTCCTTGTTGTTCAGGTCGAAGCCGATGGTGAAAATCTCGATGCCGTCATTTTTCATGTTGCCGCACAGCGTTTCGGCGTTGCCGCGCGCAAGATTGCCCTGGCTGTTGTAGCGGCCCCCGGTACCGGCGAAGGCGGTATTGAACTGGCCATCGGTCATCAGGATCGCGACCTTGGCGATCCTCTTCGCGTTGACGTCCGAGGCGCCGTTGCCGAGGCCGGCATTCTTGATCGCTGCGCGCCATTGCGGCGACAGCATATAGTAGGTCCACTGAATGGCGATCGCGCCGGCGGTATAACCGTCAGCCTGGAAGTCGTCGATCGAATCAAGCAATGCGCCGGAATCGGCGGTCAGCGGGATCACTTCCGCATCGGGGCACTTGTTCATTCCGCCGCCATCGAGATGATCATCCCGGTTGACCAGGGCGTAGTACTTCTTGCCGTTCTTGTCCGTGCGAACCGTATCTGGGCCGTCGGCAGTCAAATCCGCATCGCCATTTTTGTCCTTGCGCTCCGTGGCGCAATTATCGGGGCGTGGCATCGCCGCGCCGACAATGGAAATGTAGTCGCTGAAGGACGGCAGCAAATTTTTGCCCGTCTTGGCGACAAGAAGCGAACTGCCGGCCACGGGTGGCAGCTCAGAGCTCGCCGGCTTCTCGGCATAGACGTTTTCGGCCAGCTTGCCGGCATTCACGCCGGATGCGTAAGGCACAATCGCGACGCGGATGCGGGGGTTCTTCGGATCCTGGTTCCGGAGCATCGTCCGAACAGCGTTTTTCGCTGCTGCTTTCAGATCGCCGATCTTGTCGACCTTGCCCCGCTTCGCCATCGAGCCTGTGATGTCGAGCATCATAGCCACCTCGATCTGCTTGTCCGAATAGAGCGCCGTCGTCGAGGCGGGAACGCGCTGCATGTCGCGCGTGCCAAACAGCGGGAAATAGAAGGCGACGTCGACATGGGCCTCCGCCTGCACCGTCCTGGCGGTCCTGTCGACCGTCAGCCTGTCGAGCACGATCTGGTTGGCCTGCAGGATGCCGGCCGTACTGTTGGCGTCGAGGAAGGCCTGCACCGATTTGTTGGCGTCGGCCTCCTTGATCACGCCGGTCGTCAGATCCCGCGCCGTCGACGTCACCGCGGCGTCGACCACGCTCTGCAGGCTCGATTTGGCGTTGTAGAGCTGGGTGATGTTGACGGCGAAGCCGACGCCCAGCGCCAAGACCGAGGCGGCGAATCCGAACAGGATGGCGAAATTCCCGCCGCGATGCCTGGCAAAGTCGCCGGCCGCGTCCACAAGACCCCCGAAAATCCGCATCGTTCTCTCTCCGCTCGCCCCGGCCTCGTCGCCGGGCAAACGGATCGATGCAGGATTCCGGCCGGGCGCGGCCAGCGGCCGCGCACCAGGGACTAGACTCTTGTTTTTGCTTCGCTTTCAAGGATGGAAAGGTGAATGACCAGTAAACGCCGATGCTGCGTTCGGGTGGCATTTACCAAGCGCTTACCACGATCTTGCACGTCGCGGCACAGGGCGCGCGGCCGTGTCCCGCCACGGCACAGCGGCTCGTGTGCCAGAGCGAGGCAGTATGGGGATGCATGGAAACCCGGCTCAGGCCAGCATCTGCGCGGTGACCGTCCTGTCGATGGCGTGGTAGGGCGGGTTGAACAGATTGTTCTCCTGTTCGTAGGTCCATACCTTGAACAGGCTGAGCCGATGCGGCCCGAAACTGTGCAGCAACGGCACGTCGGTGGCATCGCGGCCGCGCGCGATGACGATGCGGCCGATCCTCGGAACATTGTGGCGGGGGTCGAACGTATACCACTTGCCGTCGAGAAACACTTCCATCCAGGCCGAGAAATCCATCGGCGCCGGATCGGCCGGCACGCCGATGTCGCCGAGATAGCCATTCACATAACGTGCCGGAATGTTCATGCAGCGGCAGAGCGTGATCGCCAGATGGGCGAAGTCTCGGCAGACGCCGACCTGCTCCTCATGCGCCTGCGCCGCGGTGCGGGTCGAGCGGGCATAGCCATAACCGAAGGACAGGCGGTTGTGGACGTAATCGACGATCGCCTGCACCCTCGCCCAGCCGGACGGCAAACGGCCGAAAAGCTCCCAGGCGAGTTGGCTCAGGTGATCGGTCTCGCAATAGCGGCTGCCCAGCAGATAAAACAGCACCTCGTCGGGCAGCTCTGCCACCGGCACCTCGCGTGCCAGCGTGTTGACCTCGTCCGTCTCGCCGCTGTCCTCGACCACGGCATCGTAGAGGATGCGAAAAGTGCCGGCGGGTGCGGTAAAGCGGCGGCACGAATTGCCATGCAAATCGCTGTAGAGCCTGGTCGAAACCGCGGGCGACGTCAGCATGCGCGTCTGCCGCTTGATGTCGGCCTGCCTGTCCCTGTGGATCTCGAGCATTGAAATCACCGGCGTGGCTCCAGCGCATTCAATGGCCATTTCGTAGCCGAGCCGAATCAGCATCGCGTCCCCCTTCGATGGTCGTGGAAAAGCAGCGAAGTTGAAACGCCGGAGGCGGATCACGGTTCCCTAACTTGCGGAAAAGGGGACTGGCCGAAAAGGAGGCCGCGCGGCTTCCAATGCCGGCGCAGGGACGTTACCATCGGCGCTCCCTCGAAAGACCTCCCCGAAATCAAGGAAAATCATGTACGCAGGCAGAAAATTCGCCGCCTTCCTCTTCGATATGGACGGCACGCTCATCAATTCCATTGCCTCGGCCGAACGGGTGTGGAGCGACTGGGCGCGGCGGCAAGGGCTCGACGTCGCCGCCTTCCTGCCGACGATCCATGGCGTGCGGGCGATCGAGACGATCGCCGGTCTGGCGCTCCCCGGCGTCGATCCGGCGCATGAGGCCGACCTCTTGCTCAAGGCCGAAGCCGCCGATCTGGAGGGCATTGTTCAGATCGCCAACGCCGCGGCGTTTCTCAACGCGCTCCCGCCGGAGCGCTGGGCGATCGTAACCTCGGCGCCGCGGGAACTGGCGCTCTTGCGCATGAAGGCTGCCGGCATCCCCGTCCCGGCCGTCCTGGTCGCGGCGGAAGATGTTTCACGCGGCAAGCCGGCGCCCGACTGCTTTCAGCTCGGTGCAACGCGGCTCGGCGTCGATGCGCGTGATTGCCTCGTGTTCGAGGATGCCCCGGCGGGCATCACGGCGGCCGAGGCGGCGGGCGCAGCGGTCATGGTCATAAACGCCACGCACCGACATCCCCTGGCGACGCAGCATGCCGCGATCGCTGGCTACGACGCCATCGGCGTCACCGTCGACGAGCGCGGCTGGATCGCGCTCGAGCCGCAGCGGGCGGCGGCAACGGCCTTCTAGGCTGTGGGGACAGTCAAACACCCGATTGCCGGCAAATGAGCTGTTTGCTGGGCCGGCATATTAGAAATCGCTGGTCAGGCCCTTAATCTCCCAGTCGCCGTAGCGGCCGGGCTCCTTGCCGCCGCGGCCGCCGACTTCCTTCGGCACCGCGGCTTCCTTGCGGCGGTAGTCCTCGCGCCGCGCCGCGGCCTCTTCAAGCGCGCGGCGGGCGGCGGGCGTCAGCGTCTTCAGCCGCGCTTCGTCATCAGTGGCAGGTGTTTTACTGGTCTCGTCGTTCATGCGATATTCCGGCGGATTGAAACAGGCCGATTGAAACGGGTACCGGCGTTTCCCATCATATAGCGATGAGCCCACGAGGATCGACCCCCTTACATCACGACCAGGACGGGAGCAGACGATGAACACACTTCGCACCGCCATGCTTCTTGCCGCGATGACAGCGCTGTTCATGGGCGTCGGCTTCCTGATCGGCGGCACGGGCGGCATGATGATCGCCTTCCTGATCGCCGCCGCCACCAATCTGTTCAGCTATTGGAACGCCGACAAGATGGTGCTGTCGATGAACCGCGCCGTCGAGGTCGACGAGAAGAACGCGCCCGAATATTACGCCATCGTGCAGGCACTGGCCGAGCAGGCAGGCCTGCCGATGCCCAGGACCTACCTGATCGACAATCCGCAGCCCAACGCCTTCGCCACCGGCCGCAACCCGCAGAACGCGGCTGTCGCCGCTTCCACCGGCCTTTTGCAACGGCTGACGCATGAGGAAGTGGCCGCGGTGATGGCGCACGAGCTCGCCCACGTCCAGCACCGCGACACCTTGACCATGACGATCGTCGCCACCTTCGCCGGCGCCATCTCGATGCTTGGCAATTTCGCCTTCTTCCTCGGCGGCAACCGCGACAACAACAGCCCGTTCGGTTTTGTCGGCGTGCTGGCGGCGATGATCGTGGCGCCCTTTGCGGCGATGATCGTGCAGATGGCGGTCAGCCGCACCCGCGAATACGAGGCCGACCGGCGTGGCGCTGAAATCTGTGGACACCCGCTGTGGCTGGCCTCGGCGCTTGACAAGATCGCCCGGGGCGCCGAACGCATACCCAATCCGGATGCCGAGCGTAACCCGGCGATGGCTCATCTCTTCATCATCAACCCGCTGCACGGCGAGCGCATGGACAGTCTGTTCTCCACCCACCCGAGCACCGAGAACCGCATCGCCGCGCTGCAAGCGATGGCGCAGCGCATGGACGGTGGTGTATCGCGGTCCCCGCAGCGCCAGGCGCCAGTGCCGCCGCAGGCCGACGAGCCGCAATCGGCAGGACCGTGGGGCAAGCCGGCCGCGCCGGAACCGCCGGCAGAGCCCAAATCCAATCCATGGGGTCGCAATCCGACCGGGCCCAAGGGCCCGTGGTCGTGAGCGTGGCGGGCAGAGCACCTCGACGCACAGGTGGTCAGGAAGACAAAAAGGACGGCGAGTTCGTTGCCGGCCTTGCCGCCCGCAAGGCGGCGGCGCGCCTGCTGGCAGCTGTCATCGATGCGAGGACGCCGCTCGACGGCCTGACCGACCATGAAAACGGCCACCCGCAATACAAGGCGCTAGATCTGCGCGATCGCGGTCTTGTGCGCGCCATTCTGGTCACCGCGCTGCGCTATCGCATGACCATTGCCGGGCTGCTGGCGCGGCGTCTGGAAAAACCGCTGCCGGCCAATGCCACCGCGCTGTCGCATATTTTGCATGTGGCGGCCGCGCAGATCCTGTTCCTCGACATTCCAGACAGCGCCGCGGTCGACCTCGCCGTCACCCATGCCAAGTCCGATCCCCGCACATTGCGCTTTGCCGGCCTGGTCAACGGTGTGCTGCGCACGCTCGCGCGGATCAAGGAATCTGAACTTCCAGAGGCCCTTGCTACCACCGACGAAGCGCCGAAATGGTTTTCCGACCGTTTGAAGGCCGCCTATGGCGTGGACGAGGCCGGACGGATACTCGCCGCCCACCGCCAGGAGGCCCCGGTCGATTTCTCGGTCAAGGCCGATCCGGAGCACTGGGCCGAAAGGCTCGGCGGCATTGCCCTGCCGACCGGCACGATTCGGGTGGAGAAGCTTGCCGGCCCGGTCACCGAACTGCCTGGCTTCGCCGAAGGCGCCTGGTGGGTCCAGGATGCCGCAGCCGGCCTGCCTGCCCGGTTGCTCGGTGATGTCGGCGGGCTTCGCGTCGCCGATCTCTGCGCCGCGCCCGGCGGCAAGACCGCCCAATTGATCGTGGCCGGCGCACGCGTCACCGCGATCGACACCTCGAAGAACCGGCTGGCGCGGCTGGCGCAGAATCTCGAACGCCTCCGCCTGTCGGCGGATATCGTGCAGGCCGACCTCCTCCAGTACGAGCCGGACGAGCTGTTCGACGCCGTCCTCCTCGACGCGCCCTGCTCCTCGACCGGCACAGTGCGGCGGCATCCCGACGTGCCATGGACCAAGACTGTGGCTGATGTCGAGAAGCTCGCCGATCTCCAGCGCCGGCTGCTCGCGCGCGCCGTCACCCTGGTTAAGCCGGGCGGAAGGATCGTCTTTTCGAACTGTTCGCTCGACCCACTCGAAGGCGAGGAGCTTTATCGTGGCTTCCTCGCCGCGACGCCTGGCGTCGTTGCCGACCCGTTTCGCGCCGGCGAGATCATCGGCATCGATCCCTTCCTGACGCAGGAAGGCACGCTGCGCACCACACCTGTCGACCTCGATCTCGGCTCGCCGCAACGTTCCGGTCTCGACGGCTTTTTCGCCGCGCGCATGCGTCGCGCCAGCTAAGGCAAGTCCACGAAAGCTGCGTGACGATTCTCCGTCCGGAATTGCGTGGAACAAGGATCTGGAGCGGAGTATGGATGCCCATCGGGCGCTGAACCGCTCCGGGGTTTAAGCATAGGAAGTTGCTGACTTTTTTGGGGAGCATCCGCGGCCAAGCCAGGCGGAGCGTCACCGCTCGCGGGAATTCGCCTTCGCATGAATCGTTGAATCAGATAAGCTTGCCCTTGGGATAGAGGACGATCAGGAGGGGTTTTGGCACTTGCTGCCGGCAACACGACGCGTCTGTGGGCGCTTGTCGCGAAGGAGTTTTGGCGCAAAACGCGCCGGCGCCTGCGTGCCGGACCGGTTTATCGCTGGCGCTATTCCGGCCGCACGCCCGAACGGGTGCTGATCGCGCCGCCGGACCTGCGGCTGGCCGACCCGCAGATCGCGCTTGAGATCTACTATGGCCGCTATCCCTTGTCGGGACATATGGTCGAGACCGGCGGCAAGTCGCCCTTCCAGATCAGCGTTCCCAATTACGGCTGGCAGAAGACGCTGCATGGCTTTCGCTGGCTGCGTCACATGCGCGCCGCCGGCACCGAGCTTGCCGCCGCCAATGCGCGTGCGCTGGTGTCCGACTGGATCGCCACGCATGGAAACAACATTTCCGGCATTGCCTGGGAGCCCGGCACGGCCGCCAAGCGCATTATCGCCTGGCTGCAGCATTCCTCGATCGTGCTGCAAGGCGCTGAATTCCCGTTCTACCGCGCCTTCCTGAAATCGCTGGCCGTCCAGATCCGCTACCTCAGGTCGATGGCACGCGAAATGCCTGACGGCAAGGACAGGCTGCGCGCCCGCATCGCCCTCGCCTTCGCCGCCCTGTCGCTGCCGGCGCCCGCATCGGCGCTGCGCGGCGCCACCCGCAATCTCGCCGAGGAACTGGACCGCCAGATCCTTCCTGATGGCGGCCACATCTCGCGCAACCCAATGGCGGTGCTGGAAATCCTCGCCGACCTTTTGCCGCTGCGGCAGACCTACGCCAACCAGGCGGAAGCGCCGCCACAGGCCCTGATCGGCGCCATCGACAGGATGCTGCCGGCGCTGCGCTTCTTTCGCCACCAGGACGGCAGCCTCGCCCGCTTCAACGGCATGGGCGCCACCATCCATGACCGCATCGCCAGCATCCTGCGCCACGACGACACCGCCGGCTCGCCGTTGCTGCACGCACCGCATTCGGGCTATGAGCGGCTGTCCATGGGTGGCGTCACCGTCATCGCCGACACCGGCCTGCCGCCGCCCGTCCACGTCTCCAATGCCGCCCATGCCAGCTGCCTTGCGTTCGAGCTGTCGTCGGGCCGCCAGCATTACATCGTCAATGCCGGCATCGACACCTATGGCGCCGCCGAATTCCGGCCCCTGGCCCGCGCCACCGCCGCGCATTCGACCGCCACCATCAACGACACCTCGTCGGCGCGGTTCAGCCATTCGCTGCGCATCAACGATCTTCTGGGGTCGCCTTTGATCGGCGGCCCGCAGCATGTGCAGTGCAAGCGTATCGACCAGAAGGGCGTTCAAGGCTTCATCGCCCGCCATGACGGCTATATCCAGCGCTTCGGTTTCCTGCACGAGCGCGAGCTGAAACTGTCCTCGAACGGCAATGTGCTGACCGGCAGGGACCGCTTCCAGCGTCCTGGAGGTGCGGCGATCCGCAACAATGGCCGCGATTTCGTCACCGTGCGCTTCCACGTCCATCCCGACATCAACCTTTTGCAGGACGAGCATGACCGCCTGGTGCTGACCGCCGAGCAGGCCGACAGCTGGGTGTTTACCTGCACCGAGATGGTGCCGGAGGTCGAGGAATCGATCTACTTCGCCGGTCTCGGCGGCCCGCGCCGAAGCCGGCAGATCGTGCTTGCCTTCAAGCCGTCCGACATCGCCGAAGTCCACTGGCAGCTCACCCGCACCTCTATCGCCGGCTATCCCGAAAACAACTGACCGCGCCTGCGCTGACCGAGCTTGCGCCTTGATTTCCTGATCTCATATGATACGGCGCGGGCCTGCCCCTCCAGCCGTGAAAGCACGCCCATGGCCGTCGCCGCCAAGAACATTCCCGCTCCCGACCTCGTTCCCGTGCGTCGCGCGCTGCTCTCCGTCTTCGACAAGACCGGCCTCATCGATCTCGCCAGGGCGCTCGCCGCTTCCGGCGTCGAGCTGGTGTCGACCGGCGGCACGGCAAAAGCGATCGCCGATGCGGGCCTGGCGGTCCGCGACGTCTCCGAGCTCACCGGCTTTCCCGAGATCATGGATGGCCGCGTCAAGACCCTGCACCCGTCGGTGCATGGCGCCCTGCTCGGCGTTCGCGATGATCCCGATCACGCCGCGGCGATGCACAAATATGGCATCGAGCCGATCGACCTGGTCGTCTGCAATCTCTATCCGTTCGAGGAAGTCCGCCGCTCCGGCGCCGACTACGCGGCGATCGTCGAGAACATCGACATTGGCGGCCCGGCGATGATCCGCGCCTCGGCCAAGAACCACGCCTATGTCGCCATCGTCACCGATCCCGGCGACTATGCCTCCGTGCTCAATGCGCTGGAGATGAATATCGGCTCGCTTTCGCTGGATTTCCGCAAGAAGCTCGCGGCCAAGGCTTTTGCCCGCACCGCCAGCTACGACGCGGCAATCTCGGGCTGGTTCGCCGAGGCGCTGGAGATCGAGCACCCGACCTGGCGCACCTTCGGCGGCAGGCTGGAGACCGTGATGCGCTATGGCGAGAACCCGCACCAGGGCGCCGGCTTCTATGTCAATGGCGACAAGCGGCCGGGCGTGGCCACCGCGCGCCAGCTCCAGGGCAAGCAGCTTTCCTACAACAACATCAACGATACCGACGCCGCCTTCGAGCTGGCCGGCGAGTTCGACCCGGCGCGCTCGGCCGCCGTCGCCATCATCAAGCATGCCAACCCGTGCGGCGTCGCCGAGGGTTCGACGCTGAAGGCGGCCTACGCCAGGGCGCTGGCCTGCGACCCGGTCTCGGCCTATGGCGGCATTGTCGCTGTCAATCGCATCCTTGACGCCGAGGCCGCCGAAGAGATCGTGAAGACCTTCACCGAGGTCATTATCGCGCCCGGCGCCACCGACGAGGCGGCAGCGATCGTGGCCGCGAAGAAGAACCTGCGCCTGCTGGTCGCGGGCGGCCTGCCGGATCCGCGCGCGATCGGCACAACCGTCAAATCCGTCGCCGGCGGCCTGCTGGTGCAGGGCAGGGACAACGCCGTCGTCGACGACCTCGAACTGAAGGTGGTGACGAAACGGGCGCCGACGCCGGCCGAACTGGCCGACCTGAAATTCGCCTTCCGCGTCGCCAAGCACGTCAAATCGAACGCCATCGTCTACGCAAGGGACAGCGCCACGGTAGGCATCGGCGCCGGACAGATGAGCCGCGTCGATTCCTCGCGCATCGCTGCCCGCAAGGCACTCGACGCTGCGGAAGCGGCGGGCTGGGCCGAGCCGCTGACCAAGGGCTCTGTCGTCGCCTCCGACGCCTTCTTCCCCTTCGCCGACGGCCTGCTGTCGGCCATCGAGGCCGGCGCCACGGCGGTGATCCAGCCCGGCGGCTCGATGCGCGACGACGATGTGGTTGCCGCCGCCGACGAGCATGGCATCGCCATGGTGTTCACGGGCGTGAGACACTTCAGACATTGAGCGCCTCACCCTCCCCCTTGTGGGGAGGGTCGGCGAGCGATGTTTGCGAAGCAAAGCTCGTGAGACGGGGGGGCAGCGCCGTCCCCCACCCCGCTCCGCTTCGCGGATCGACCCTCCCCACAAGGGGGAGGGTAAATCACTCCGCCGCCCGGTCCGCCGGATACGGCGTCCTGATCAGGATCGCCATGCCTATGGCCAGGAACAGGATGATAACCGCCATGCCGAGCCGCGCCGAATCGCTCACCGCCGTGATGGTCGCCACCAAGAACGGCGCCAGGAAACTGGTCGCGCGCCCGGCCAGCGCATAGATGCCGAAATAGCGGCCGGATTCCGACGCCGTAACGCTGCGCGCCATATAGGACCGCGATGACGCCTGCACCGGCCCGAAGGCGAGCCCGATCAGCAATCCATAGAGGATGTAGGCCTTTTCCGCGGCGGTGCCGAACAGGCCCCCGGAATCGGTGGTCGAGAGCTGGATAAGCCCGAGCAGCGTGAAGCCGGGGCCGGTCGAGACGACGCCGATGGTGGCGACCGAAAGCATGACCAGCGCGATCATCACCACCGCCTTGGAGCCGAGCGCGGTGTCGAGCCGCGCAGCGATCCAGCAGCCGAAGATGGCGACGACGTTGAGGATGATGCCGAACATGCCGATCTCGGTGATCGACCACTGGAACATGCCGGCCGCGAAGGTGCCGCCGAGCGCCAGCAGCGCATTGACGCCGTCCTGATAGATCATGCGGGCGACGAGGAAGCGGAAGATGCCGCCGCGCCTGCGCACCTCGACCAAGGTCGACTTCAGCTCCGACAGGCCTTCGCGCACCGCAGGCCTGATCGGGATGCCTTTGATGGCATCGGGAGTGAAGAGGAACATCGGCAGGATGAACAGGAAATACCAGCCGGCCGACAGCGGCCCGGTGGCGCGGGCATCCTCGCCGAGCTTCGGGTCCAGCCCGAACAGCGGGTCGAGGCCGATGATGGTCTTGCCGGTCTCCTGCGATCCGGCCAGGAACAGCACGACGAAGATCAGCGCGATCATACCGCCGAGATAGCCAAGCCCCCAGGCCATGTTGGAGATGCGGCCGATCTCGCTCTTCGGCACCAGGCGCGGCATCATGGAATCGTTGAAGACGGTGGAGAATTCAGCCGCCACCGAGGCCAGCGAGAACAATGCCACGATCAGGAACAGGTTCGAGCCGGGCGCGGCGAGCCACAGCAGCGCCAGGCTGGCGATCTTGATCGCCGCGAAGAAGGCGATCCACGGCTTGCGCGGCCCGGTCTGGTCGGCGATCGAACCGAGGATCGGCGACAGCATGGCGATGACCAGTCCGGCCGCGGCGATGCCGTAGCCCCAGACGGCCTGGCCGGTGGTCGGATCGCTGGCCATGCGCGAAACGAAATAGGGGCCGAAGATGAAGGTGGTGACGACCGTGAAGAAGGGCTGCGCCGCCCAGTCGAACAACATCCACCCCCAGATGCCGCGCCCGGACGCCCGCTGCACTGCTACTTCGGCCATGTCCCCTCCGGTCGCCTTCGTTTCGTTGGGCGGTTCACCCCATGTCTGCATGTTTTCCGCTGGTCATGCAAACGAACACGAGTCGCGCCGCCGTTCTTTGGCCTACCCGCCTTCATTCAGATTAACGGAGCAAGGGCGCCAACCCTATGCCCCTTGTGCGACGGTCGGACCGAAGGTCCGGGTGAGGGCCGGCGCCGCCTCCCCGCCTAGGCGAGGGTAAGTCAGGCGATGGCTCACATCCCCGTCAGATCGCTCATCAGGCCCGATGCCACCGACAGCCGCGACACGGTGATGTCGCCGCCCTCGGTCAGCGCCTGCAGCCGTTCGCGGGTGCGGCCGATCCTCTCCCCGCCGGCCTCCAGCCACGCCGCCACCGGGTCGGCTGCCCCGGCGTGGTTCACGAGTGCCGCAACCGCGATGCCGCGCCGCGCGGTCCCGATCGTGTCGGTGGCGCGCGACAGGGCGAGCTGGTCGTAATAGTCCGCCGGTGTGATGGAGCGGGCCGCCTCCTCGACGCGCGGAATACGGAAGGCGTCGCTGACCGCGAAGAAGGCCTTCGCCGCGGCGACGATGTCGGCGCCTGCCGTTCGCGCCGTCAGCGCGATGTCGGGGATCAGCTCCGCCACATCGGCCAGCGCCAGTTGCGCTGCCAGCCTGTCCGGCGCCCCGGCCTTGAACAGTCCATGCCGCTTCTCGTCGATCCGTTCGCGCGAATAATCGGGGAGCAGCGAAACGAGTTTCGGCTCCAGCGCCTTGCGAGCCTCCTGCAATTCGGCGATGCGCTGGGCAAGCGGCGCCGTGCCGGCGTCGTTCTTCAAGTACCAGCCGCTGGTCACGTAGATCAGCCGGCTGACCGCCTGGTAGAGATCGAGCTGCATCTGGCCGTCGATCTGATTGTCGAGCGCGTCGATCTCGCGGTAAAGCGCCGGCAAGGCAAAGCCGTCGCGCACCACGGCGAAGGTGCGCACCACGTCGGCGGCGGTGCGCCCCGTCGCTTCCCGCAACCGGTTGACGAAGGAGGGACCGCCGCGGTTGACCAGCTCATTGGCGACGACGCGGGCGATGATCTCGCGGCGCAGGCGATGGCCGTGGATCTCGGCGGCATATTTCTTCGCCATCCGGTCGGGGAAATAGCCCATCAGGTCGCGGTCGAAATGCGGCTCGTCAGGCACGTCGCTTGCGACGATGTCGGAAAACAGCACGATCTTGGCATAGGCGAGCAGCACGCCGAGCTCGGCCCTGGTCAGCGGCTCGCCGCGCGTCTCGCGCTCGGCAAGGGCCGCCGGCGAGGGCAGCGTCTCGACCGTGCGGTCGAGCAGGCCGCGTGCTTCCAGCGCCGACATGAAGCGGGCCTGGTGGGCGATGTCGGCGAGGCCGCGCTTGCGGGCGATGGAGAGCGCCAGCGTCTGCTGGTAGTTGTTGGACAGGACCAGCTCGCCGACCTCGCCGGTCATCTCGGCGAGAAGCTTGTCGCGCGCAGGCCGGGTCAACGACCCTTTGCGCATGGCGGACGCCAGCGCGATCTTGATATTGACCTCGACGTCGGAACAGTTGACCCCGCCCGAATTGTCGATGGCGTCGGAATTGCAACGCCCGCCATTCATGCCGAATTCGATGCGCGCGCGCTGCGTCACCCCGAGATTGGCCCCCTCGCCGATCACCTTGGCGCGCACGTCGAGCGCGGTGATGCGGACGGCGTCGTTGGCGCGATCACCGACCTCGGCGTTGGTCTCGGTCGAGGCCCGCAAATACGTGCCGATGCCGCCGAACCACAAGAGGTCGACGGGCGCCTTGAGGATGGCGCTCATGATCTCGACCGGCGTGGCGGTCGTCTTGTTGAGGCCGATCGCAGCAGCAGCAGCGGCCGGCAAGGTGATCGATTTCTGGCCGCGCGAGACGATGACGCCGCCCTCGGAGAGCTTGCTCTTGTCGTAGTCCTGCCAGCTCGAACGGGGAAGAGCGAACATGCGCTGGCGCTCGGCCATCGATGCCGCCATGTCGGGATCGGGATCGATGAAGATGTCGCGGTGGTCGAAGGCTGCGATCAGCCTTGTCTTCGGTGACAACAGCATGCCGTTGCCGAACACGTCGCCCGACATGTCGCCCACCCCGACGACGGAGAAGGGCGTGGTCTGGATGTCGCGGTTCATCTCGCGGAAATGCCGCTTGACCGCCTCCCACGCGCCCTTGGCGGTGATGCCCATCTTCTTATGGTCGTACCCGGCCGAACCGCCGCTGGCGAAGGCATCGTCAAGCCAGAAGCCATGGCTTTCACTGATGGCGTTGGCGGTGTCCGAGAAAGTTGCCGTGCCCTTGTCGGCGGCAACGACGAAATAGGGATCGTCCTGGTCGCGCCTGACAACGCCGGCCGGCGGGATGACGCCGTCGAGGCCGATATTGTCGGTGATCGACAAAAGGCTGGAAACGAAGTTCTTGTAGGCCGAGGTGCCGGCTTCGAAGATGGCGTCGCGGCCGGCGCTCATCGGCAGCTTCTTCGGATAGAACCCGCCCTTGGCGCCGACCGGCACGATGACCGCGTTCTTGACCTGCTGTGCCTTGACCAGGCCGAGCACCTCGGTGCGGTAATCCTGGGCGCGGTCCGACCAGCGCAGGCCGCCGCGCGCCACCGGACCGAAGCGCAGATGCACGCCCTCGACCTCAGAGCCGTAGACGAAGATTTCCCGCCACGGTCGCGGCTCGGGCAACCCGTCGACCGAACGCGAATCGAGTTTGATCGCCAGCGACTGGCCCTTGGCTTTCGTATCGGCAACGAAATGATTGGTGCGCAGCGAGGCTTCGATGAGATTGAGGTAGCGGCGGATGATGGCGTCGTCGTCGATGTTGGGAACGTCTTCCAGCGCGTCCTTGATCTTGGCCTTGAGATGCTTTGCCGCCACCACGCCTTCCGTCTCGGCTGTCGGGCCGAGCCGGGCGATGAACAGCGCGTGCAGGCCGCGTGCGATCTCGGGATAGCGGTTGAGGGCCGCGGCGATGAAATCCTGGCTCTGCGGAATGCCGGCCTGCTGCAAATAGCGACCATAGGCGCGCAGGATGGTGATTTCGCCCGACCACAGGCCTGCGGTCTGGGCAAGGCCGTTGTAGCCGTCATTGTCGACGTCGCCGCGCCACACCGAGAGGAACGCGTCCTCGAACAGCGCGCCGCCATTGCTGAGGTCGATCGGCTTTCCGTAGCTGTTCTCCAGCTCCATGTCGTGGATGAAGACGGTGCCGGGCTGATCACTATTGATCATGCCGGGCTGGCCGCTATTCCCGGCTTTGTCGTCGCCGACCTCGAAGGTGCGCTCGCTGATGACGCGGAAACCGATGTTTTCCAGCACCGGCACGCGCCGCGACAGCGCCACCGGGCTGCCATGGTGATAGATTTTCAGCGCCGCCTGGTGCGGCTTCTGCTCGGCATGGCGATAGTAATCGATGGCGATCGGATTGCTGGCGCTGATCTTGGCGATACGCCCGGCATCGACCAGCGCCACACCGGCGCTGAAGGAGTCCCGGTAGCTTTCCGGAAATCGTGCCGCGATCCTCTTCAGCGCCGGGTCGCTGCCGCTGGTTTCCGCCGCCTCGGAAAGGGCGTCCTCCCAGGTGCGCACGATGTCGCGGATCGCCGCCTCGATCGTCGCCTGTTCGACCTTCGGCGTCTTGCCGCCGGAGCGGCCGATGATGAAATGCACGCGCGCCAGCCCGCCTTCCGGGAAGGCCGGGTAGTAGGCCGACAGCCGGCCTTCGAACACCGTCTTGAGGTAGGTGCCGACCTTCTCGCGCACGACGCTGTCGTAACGGTCGCGCGGCACGAAGACGAGGATGGAGACGAAGCGGTCGAACTGGTCGGCACGCACCAGTGCCCGCACGCGCGGCCTCTCGACGAGGCCCAGAATGGCCGCGGCATGCTTCCTCAGGATCGGCACCGGCACCTGGAACAGCTCGTCGCGCGGATAGCTCTCCAGCACGTTGATCAGCGCCTTGCCGGAGTGGTCGTGCCGGTCGAAACCGGATTTGGCGATGACGGTTTCGGCCTTCGACCTGAGATAGGGGATCTTCATCACCGAGCGCGTGTAGGCGGTCGACGTGAACAGGCCGACAATGCGCAGTTCGCCCGCCAGAGCGCCCTTGGCGGTGTAGGTCTTGATGCCGATATAATCGAGATAGATGCGCCGGTGCACGGAAGACTTGGCATTGGCCTTGGTGACGATCAGCGGCTCCGGCCCATGCAGGAAGGCTCGAATCTCCGGCGTTGTCGTCACCGCTTCGGTGCCGCGCCGCAGCACCAGCACGTCCAGGTCGGACAATATGCCCAGGCCAGGCTTGTCGGCACGCTCCAGCGTGCCGCTTTCCTCGCCGCCGACATATGTGAATTCGCGCATGCCGAGGAAAGTGAAATTGTCGTCGCGCAGCCACTCCAGGAAGGCGATCGCCTCGGCCACGCTCTTCTTGTCCAGCGGCACCGCCGAATAGCGGAACTCCGAGATCGCCTGGTCGAGGCGGGCCAGCATCGGCTTCCAGTCGCTGACGGCTGAATGGACCTGGCCGAGGATCTTGCGCAGCCGCTCTGCCAAGCCGTTCGCCTGCTCCGGGGTCAGCCGGGGAATATGGACATGGATGACGCTCAGCCGGTCGTGGCTGCCGTCGTCCCTGGCGAAATTGCCGTCGCCGAGAATTTCCTCGACGCCGTCCTTGCCATGGCGGACGGTGATGACGGGATGGGTGACCAGGGTCGGCTCGCCGGCACTCTCGGTGATCTCGCCGAGTATGGAATCGAACAGGAAAGGCATATTGTCGTTGACGACGGTGACGATCGTGACGGGTCGGCCCTCGCGAACGACGCCGGAATCGGTGTCGACGGCGACGGCGCACGCGCCCTTCTTGTGACCGGCGACCGCGCGGCCGGCGAGATCCGCGGCGCGTTCGAGGTCGGCCACCTCATAGGCGGCAATGTCTTCCGCCGGCGCGCGGGCGAGCAGGTAGTCGGCAAGCCTGGCCGGCCTTTCCTGCGTCTTCGGCATCGCCGTGGCTTTCTTCTTCGACCTGCTCGCCGATTTCACGCTGGCCATGACGCTTCTTTCCTCCCGTCGTATGCTTTTGCGGACATCTGTAGCAGATGACCGCTATTTGGCGACAAAGGTTTGACGGCGTGCCAAGAATTATCGCAATTCGGCGGCAGCCGGCGACAAACGAGGAGGAATGCCCATGACCGACAAGATCACCGCGCTCGATCTCGCCGCCGCTGAGCTGAGCGATGCGACCAGGACCTATTTCGCCAAATGCGAGGAGAAGCTCGGCCTGGTCCCCAACGTGTTGCGCGCCTATGCCTTCGACGACAAGAAGCTGCGTGCCTTCACCGACATGTACAACGATCTGATGCTGGGCGATTCAGGCCTGTCGAAGCTGGAGCGCGAGATGATCGCGGTCGCTGTCTCCTCCATCAACCATTGCTACTACTGCTTGACGGCGCATGGCGCCGCCGTGCGGCAGCTGTCGGGCGACCCTTCGCTCGGCGAGATGATGGTAATGAATTTCCGCGCCGCCGATCTTTCATCGAAGCAGGTCGCGATGCTGGAATTCGCGGTCAAGCTGACAGAGGAGCCGGCCAAGATCGTCGAAGCCGACCGAGCGGCCCTGCGTATGGCCGGCTTCACCGACCGCGACATCTGGGACATCGCCTCCACGGCCGCCTTCTTCAACATGTCGAACCGGGTGGCGGCGGCAATCGATATGCGCCCGAACCCCGAGTACCACGCCATGGCAAGGTGACGAGCAGGCTACCTGCTCATATATTAGCCACCTCTCATTCTCATTGCTTGTTTGCCGGTTTGGTCCGATGATCGCCGGGCGGCATGACCGCATGCCGGTTCGATGCCGCCAACAAGGGAGGAGAACATGGCGAAATTTCTCTATGTCTATCACGGCTCCGGCAAGATGCCGACCGAGGAGGCCGAACGCAAAGCCGCGATGGATGCCTGGAACGGCTGGTACGGCAAGCTCGGCTCGGCCGTGGTCGACGGCGGCAATCCGGTCGGCATGTCGAAGACGGTGCTGCCCGACGGCAAGGTCGAGAACAATGGCGGCAGCAACCCGACCGCCGGCTACACGATCGTGGAAGCCAGTGACATCGACGATGCCGTCGCCAAGGCCAGGGATTGCCCGATCCTGATGAACCCGGCCTTCAGCGTCGAGATCGCGCCGATCGTCGAAATGATGTGACGGTCACGAGCGCGCCGCGATCGCCGCGGCTGCACCGGCCATGGTGGTGGCGCTGACGCGGTTGGCAATTCTCATGGCGCGCTTGCTCTTCAGGAGCTTGCGCGCCTGGGCGGCGGCAAGCACCCAGGCAAGGTCGATGATAACAAGCACCACCGCCATGGTCGCCGTCAGCTCGATCCAGCCAACCACCGTCACCGAAGCAAGGTCGATGATGGTCGGCAGCAAGGCCAGGTAGAACATCATGATCTTGGGGTTGCCGAGCGTCACGGCCATGCCGGCGAAGAACAGTTTGCCGGGCGAGTCCTCGCGCGGCATCTCGCCTTCTTTCGCTTCGACAGGCGCGGTCCACATCTGCCAGGCGAGGTAAGCGAGATAGGCGACGCCGACCCATTTGACGATGACGAAAGCGAAATGGAAAGTCTGCGCCACCACCGCCAGCCCGAACACCGCCAGCGACAGCCAGATGCCCTCGCCGATCCACATGGCGAGCAGGAACGGGAACACGTCGCGAAATCCCTTGGCGATGACGCGGGCGACGAGTGCCGCGATCGAAGGACCCGGCGAACCGGCGGCCACGAAGAGCGCGGCGGCGAAGATCAGGAGCGAGGTGAGGTGCATGGCGAGGATCTCGGCTTGAAAACCTTCAATGCCAGACATTAGCAATGCCAGACATTAGCGCAAGCGATCGAGCTTCGGTAGCATCAACATGCTTGCCGGCCCGGCATCTCGCGGCTAGATAGATCGCCGCGAAACAATTTCGAGCTTCAGTTTGCCTACGTAACCGCCGGTCTCGTCAACTCCCCCGACACAATGCATGGCGCCGCCACAACGGTGCCTTTTCCATTTCATGTGTTCCTCTGGGCGGCGGTTCGAGACCGGTTTGGCACTGCTGAACCGCTGTCGCATGCGCCGCGACGCCTGATCCCAAGAACCGCAGCCTACCGCCACGCCGCGCCCGCCTGGGCATCTCGACATTGCCGACCTGATGAACTTCCCGACGGGAAGGGCATATCGGCATGTCTTCTATTCTGCGCATCCGCTGGACGGTCGCGCCTCAAACCGCACCACGTCCCCTGATCACCTGCAATCGCTGCGGCGACATCAAAGCCTATCGCAGCAACGGAAAGTTCCGCGTCAACGCCAACGGCAAGCGCATTGACGTCTGGCTGATCTATCGTTGTATCAACTGCGACAATTCCTGGAATTTCGGCATTTTCGAGCGCCGCAACCGCCGCGACATCGAGCCGGCGCTGCTGCGGGCGCTGGAGAGCAACGATGCAGCACTTGCCCGGCGCCATGCATTCGATGTGACCGCACTGCGCGGCCAGGTGGGGCGTGTCGAGGAGTTTCCCGACGTCGACGTGCACAAGACGGCGCTTGGCGGGACAAGCGAAGCTGCAAGCGTGCTGGAGCTCCGGCTCGGGCTCGAAATGCCGATATCGCTGCGGCTCGATCGTTTGCTCGCCAACGAACTCGGCATCTCACGTTCGCGGCTTCAAGCCCTGGAGGAGAAAGGCCTGTTGGTTGTCGATTGCGACGGGGCCAAGGCTTTGCGCAAGCCGGCACGCGACGGGACGACGGTCCGCGTCGATCTGGCCGGCGAACCCGACCGGCAGGCCATCATATCTGCCGCCAGGGGATGAACGGCAGAGGGGCGAAGCACCTGGTGCTCCGCCCCTCCCGGATACGATCAGAAAGCAGAAATTACGCGGCGCCGACGGCCTTGGACGATTTCTCGAAGCGCTTGCGCTCGTTGGGATCCAGATAAAGCTTGCGCAGGCGGATGGTCTTCGGTGTCACCTCGACCAGCTCGTCGTCCTGGATCCAGGCCAGCGCGCGCTCCAACGTCATGCGGATCGGCGGTGTCAGCTTGACCGCCTCGTCCTTGCCGGCGGCGCGGATGTTGGTCAGCTTCTTGCCCTTCAGCACGTTCACTTCCAGGTCGTTGTCGCGGGAGTGGATGCCGATGATCATGCCCTGATAGACCTTGACGCCCGGATCGATGACCATCGGGCCACGATCCTCCAGGTTCCACATGGCGTAGGCGACGGACTCACCCTGCTCGTTGGAGATCAGCACGCCGTTGGTGCGGCCGGGCAGTTCGCCCTTGTAGGGCTCATAGGCATGGAACAGCCGGTTCATCACGGCGGTGCCGCGCGTGTCGGTCAAGAGTTCCGACTGGTAGCCGATCAGGCCGCGCGTCGGCGCGTGGAAGACGAGGCGCTGGCGGTTGCCGCCGGAGGGGCGCAATTCGACCATCTCGGCCTTGCGCTCGGACATTTTCTGCACGACGACGCCGGCATGCTCCTCGTCGACGTCGATGACGACTTCCTCGACCGGCTCCAGCAATTCGCCGTTCTCGCCCTTCTGCATGACCACGCGCGGCCGCGACACGGCGATTTCAAAGCCCTCGCGGCGCATGGTCTCGATCAGCACGGCAAGCTGCAATTCGCCACGGCCCGACACGAAGAAGGAATCCTTGTCAGGCGATTCCTCGATCTTGAGCGCGACATTGCCCTCGGCTTCGCGCAGCAGGCGGTCGCGGATGACGCGGCTGGTCACCTTGTCGCCTTCCGTGCCGGCCAGCGGCGAATCGTTGACGAGGAAAGACATGGTCACGGTCGGCGGATCGATCGGCTGCGCGTGCAGCGGCTCGCTCACGCTTAGGTCGCAGAACGTGTCGGCGACGGTGCCTTTGGACAGGCCGGCAATGGCCACGATGTCGCCCGCCTGCGCTTCCTCGATCGGCTGGCGCTCGAGGCCGCGGAAGGCCAGTATCTTGGAAATGCGGCCGGTTTCGATCTGGGTGCCGTCATGATGCAGCACCTTGACCGCCTGGTTGGCCTTCAGCGTGCCGCTCTCGATGCGGCCGGTGATGATACGGCCGAGGAACGGATTGGCTTCCAGGATGGTGCCGATCATGCGGAACGGGCCGGGATGCACGGTCGGCGCGGGCACATGCTTGAGGACGAGGTCGAACAGCGGCGACAGGCCCTGGTCCTTGGGACCTTCCGGATTTTCCGAGACCCAGCCGTCGCGCCCCGAACCATAAAGGATCGGGAAGTCGAGCTGCTCGTCGGTGGCGTCGAGCGCGGCAAACAGGTCGAACACCTCGTTGACCACCTCGACATGGCGGGCGTCCGGCCGGTCGATCTTGTTGATGACGACGATGGGCTTCAAGCCGACCTTGAGCGCCTTGCCGACGACGAACTTGGTCTGCGGCATCGGGCCTTCGGCGGCGTCGACCAGCACGATCGCCGAATCCACCATCGACAGGATGCGCTCGACCTCACCGCCGAAATCGGCGTGGCCGGGGGTGTCGACGATGTTGACGCGGGTGCCCTTCCAGTCGACCGAGGTCGCCTTGGCCAGGATGGTGATGCCGCGTTCCTTTTCGAGGTCGTTGGAATCCATGGCGCGTTCGGCGACGCGCTGATTGTCGCGGAAGGCGCCGGATTGTTTCAGAAGCTGGTCGACAAGGGTGGTCTTTCCATGGTCGACGTGCGCGATGATCGCGATATTGCGGAGGTTCATGATCTGGTCTCGGGAGCGTTGCAGGCAGCAGGCCAAAAGGCGCCGCCTCTTTCGTGTTGCGCGGCTCATACAGGGTTTTTCGCATTTGCGAAAGAGGAAGCGCGACACCAAATAATCATCAAATCTTAAGCATCGCCATGTGAAATGGTTTTGTTAACCAAGGTGGGAACCTTTTGCGGGCCCGGGCAGTTCGAACACCATGACCAATGCAGTCGTCAAATTTCGGCCGATTCTCGCAACTGCGGCCCTCGCCGTGTTGCTGGCCGCCGGCGCCGCTCAATCCGCGGCGACGCTCAAGGAAGCGCGGCCCGCTCTGCCGAACGATGTCCCGAGCGCCGAACAGGTCTTTGCGGATGCGCCCGATGGGGTCGATCCGGTGGTGACGGGGCCCGTCAGCGCGGCCTTCAAGCAAAGGCAGGAAAGCGCCAATTGCGATAGTGCGGTTTGGCCCAACGTCCCGTTGGTCTGCTATCCCGACTGATCGGCTGCGCGCCGTCGGCGAACTGCCGATCTCCCCTTTATCGAAAAGATCGCCAATCTGACCGACGGCACACTCGTTCGAAGGCGCACTATGCCGCTTGCGGCTCCGGGTCGAACGCCGGCCGGCTGGTGTTGATCAGGAGCGAGATACAGGCGGCGGCAATCGCGGTCATGCCGGCGATCAGGAAGGCCAGTTCGTAATTGCCCTGCAGTTCGCGCATGGTGCCGCCGAAGAAAGCGGCGGTTGCCGCGCCCACCTGATGGCCGGCGACGATCCAGCCGAACACGATCGGGCCGCTGCGGTCGCCGAAGGCTTCATTGGCGAGCCGCAGCGTCGGGGGCACGGTGGCGATCCAGTCGAGACCGTAAAGCACGGCGAAGATGATCAGACTGGTCGCCGAAAAGCCGGAATAGGGCAGATAGATCAGCGAAAGGCCGCGGATCGCATAATAGACGCCGAGCAGCTTGCGCGGATCGAAACGGTCGGTGAGCCAGCCCGACAGCGTGGTGCCGATCAGGTCGAAAATGCCCATCATCGACAACAGGCCAGCCGCCTGCACCTCGTTGATGCCCATATCGCCGCAAAATGCGATGAGATGCGTGCCGACCAGCCCGTTGGTGGTGAAACCGCAGACGAAGAAGGTGGCGAACAGGTACCAGAAGACGCGCGTGCCGGCGGCGCGACGCAGCGTGGTCAGCGTGTGGGTCAGGAAATTGCCTTGTGCCGCCGGCGGTACCGGCGGCACGTCGTCGGCTTCCGCGCCATAGCGCACCATGCCGATCGATGCCGGGCGTTCCGGCACCAGCAGCAGCACCAGCGGCACCAGACAGGCCGTTGCGACGGAGATGGCGGTGACGACCGGCTTCCAGCCGCCTGACTGCGCCAGCGAGGCCAGCAGCGGCAGGAAGACCAGCAGACCGGTGGCGCTGGAGGCCGACATCAAGCCCATGACGAGACCGCGGTTGGTCTTGAACCAGCGGTTGACGATGGTGGCGCCGAGCACGGTGGCGACCGCGCCGGAGCCGACGCCGGAAAACACGCCCCAGGTGATCAGCAGATGCCATGGCTTGGTCATCAGCAGGCTGAGCGCGGTGGAGGCCGACATCACCACAAGCGCGGCAAGCAGCGTGCGCCGCAGCCCGATCCGCTCCATCAGCGCAGCGGCAAACGGTCCGGTCAGGCCGTAGAGGAAGATGCCGACCGCGGCAGCCAGCGACACCACGTCGCGCCGCCAGCCAAAACTTTCCTCCAGCGGCAGCATCATGACGGCTGGCGCGGAGCGCAGGCCGGCCGCGATCAGCAGGCAGAGAAAGATGACGGCGACCACGACGAAAGCGTAGCGCTGGCCAAATGGACGGGATTGAGCTAGCATGTTACTGACCGGTACGTTGCAGGATGGAAACATGTATACGTACCGATCGGTAACAGTGTCAACCGAGACCGCGAATGCCACCAGACAATAAAATTGAACCGTCCATCAGCAGCGCTCACGCGTCGGCTCCGCCAAAGGCGGCGGAAAAGATACTCGGCGTGGCGCGCGATCTGTTTTACCGGCAAGGCATCAGGGCAATTGGCGTCGATGAGATCGTCAGGCGCGCAGGGGTCACCAAGCCCAGCCTCTATCGCAGCTTTCCCTCCAAGGACGAATTGGCCGCCTCTTATCTGCGCCGATACGACCTCGAATTCTGGGAACGCTTCGACGAGGCGGTGAACGCCCATCCCGGCGATCCGCGCGCGCAAATCCGAGCCTTCCTGACCCGCGTCGGCAAGCGCACGCAGAAGCCTGACTATCGCGGCTGCGGCATGACCAATGCGGCCGTAGAATATCCCGAGCGCGGCCATCCGGCGCGCGTGGTGAGCGAGGACAACAAGCAGGAACTGCGCCGCCGCCTGCGCGCCATGGCCGCCGCGATGAATGCCGCCGACGCCGACACGCTGGGCGACGGTCTGCTGCTTCTGATCGAAGGCGCCTATATCAGCGGCCAGTTGTTCGGCGCCGGTGGCCCGGCGGCGTCGGTGGCGATCAACGCCGATCTGCTGATCGAGGCGAGCTTGAAGAAATAGTGTTTGGCGATAGGCTGCTGCGACCTTCAACGGAGATGTCCGCGATGCGCAGCCTGGTTCTTCCGCTCGTTCTCGCCAGCGTCTGCCAGGCAGCGCATGCCGGCGAGATATCGAGCGCCTACACCGATCTCGACTGGAAGAACGACTGCGTCACCTATGCGCAGGCCGGGGACGGTGATGGCGACTGGGCCGACCTCGCCTGTTCGGGCTATCGTGGATATCCGGTGCTGATCGCCTATGACGATGCGCGCGAATCGCTGTTTTATGGTTTCCCGCCCGGCGGCGACATGACATCGGTCTGGGAAAGTTTCTCCGGCTTCAATTCCTCAGGCGCCAGGATCGAGTGGCGCATCGAGACCGACGGCGACAAGGCGGTGCCGTTCGCGGTCATTCACCGCCGCTCCATCAGCAATCCGGAAGACGAAAAGAAACCCACCGACGTGCTGCTCGTCTCCAAGGTCGCGCAAATGGATGCGCGCGACGGCTGCACGGTCGCACTGGTGCTGGCTACAGGAAATCCTGCCGCCAACGATCAGGCGCGCAAGCTTGCCGACGAGAAAGCACGGTCCTTTGCCTGCGGCAAGGACCGGCGCACCGTCATCGGCGAGGTGCCGGCTTTCGGGCGCGTCGACAATTGAAGGACAAGCGTTCGCCGCTCGCCGACGCGTCAAATGCTTCGATTTTCACGCGCCCTCGTCATCACCGTTGAGGAACAGCAATGTCTCGGAGCGCGCGGATCTGCTTGTTGTGGGCTCAGCCGTAGATCTGCTTGTGGACCTGATAAAGCATTTCCGAGCGGTCGGCGCGCATGTCGGCCAGATCGCGGCTGGAGAAGCTGTCGATTTCAGCGACGAGGCGGTTGTAGTTCTTGCGCTTGGCGATGCTGCTGCGGGCGCGGGTCAAGAGGCTGTCGAGGATCATAGCGAGTTTCCTTCTGGGCCGCATTTGGCGGCCGGTTTCTTCCTCCCTTGATCGATACGGAGCATGACATAGGAATGGTGCATCGCAAAAAGAAGATGTTGCAATGCACCATTGCGCTATGTGCATAGCCGGTTAATGGCGCCTGAACGCCACCCCCGGCGCCGGCGCATTGCCCTTCCGTGATGGGAATGCCGGTTCCTGTCGTTTTGTCTTACAAATTGCGGAAATGTCATCGCCGCCGACCTTGCCATATCGATCTCCTGCTGGCTTGATCGCCGCCGGATTGCCAACGTTACCGGGAGGAAAGAATGGCCGCCGCCGACTACGAAATTCTCGATCCGCGTTTTGCGCGGCTGTTCAACGGCAATGCGCAAGTGGATAAGCTCTTCACCGGCTGCCGATGGGCGGAAGGGCCGGCCTGGTTCGCCGCCGGCCGCTATGTCGTCTGGTCCGACATCCCGAACAACCGCATGATGCGTTACGACGAGACCGACGGCAGCGTCAGCGTGTTTCGGCAGCCATGCGGCAATTCCAACGGCAACACCGTCGACCGGCAGGGCCGGCTGGTGACCTGCGAGCATTCGGGGCGCCGCGTCAGCCGCACCGAGTTCGACGGTTCGGTCACCACCATTGCCGCCAAATGGAAGGGCAAGCGGCTGAATTCGCCCAATGACGTGGTGGTCAAGTCGGACGGCTCGATCTGGTTCACCGATCCAACCTACGGCATCGACACCGATTACGAGGGCGACAGGGCCGAGAGCGAGATCGGCGCCTGCCATGTCTACCGGGTCGATCCCGGTACCGGCGATGTCGAGGCTGTCATCACCGACATGGTCAGGCCGAACGGGCTGGCTTTCTCGCTCGACGAGAGCAAGCTCTATGTCGTCGACACCGGCCGCACGCATGGCGCGCAGAACCCGGCGCATATGCGGGTATTCAATGTCGGCGAGGGCGGCAAGAAGGTCTCGGGTGAAAAAGTCTTCGCCGACTGCACCGCAGGCCTGTTCGACGGCTTCAGGCTCGACGATGCCGGGCGCATCTGGACCAGCGCCGCCGATGGCATCCATTGCTACGATCCGGACGGAACGCTGATCGGCAAGGTCAAGGTGCCCGAGGTGACGGCCAATTGCGTGTTCGGCGGCGCCAAGCTGAACTGTCTCTACATTGCCGGCACCACCTCGCTCTACATGGTCCGGCTGATGGTGAACGGCGCCAAGACCTACTGAGCTGAATTAAAGGGAGGATCGTCATGCCATTCGTCAACATCCGCATCGTCAAGGAAGTGATCGCCGCCGATCCGGCCGGCAAGAAAGCCGACATCGCCAAAAAAGTCACGGCGGCGATCATGGACGCCACCGGGCTCGGCAATGACGATGTCTGGGTGGTCTTCGAGGAGGTCAACGCCCGCGACTGGTACGTCGGCAAGACCGATGTCGAGACGCTGAGAAAAGGGTAGGCGCTAACGCGCGCGAATGAAATCCGCGAAAGCGGACAACGCATCGCGCATTGCCAACGCGTTCGCCTGCTCCCCCAGGACGGCCTCCACCTCAGCTGGCTTCTTGCCGAGCAGCCCGATCTCCAGCCCGCCGTCATGAAGCGCGAAGGACATGGTGCGCATGATCTCCGCCAATGCGGCGCGGGCATAGAGCGAGCGCGGCGAGGCGTGCACCAGCATGGCCGGCTTGTCGACGGCGGCATCGCGCGAGACCAGCCAGTCGAGCGCATTCTTCAGGCCGCCCGGCACGCCATGCGCATATTCCGGGCATGAGATGATGACGCCGTCGGCGGCGGTGACGGCATCGATCAGCCTGGACGCTTCGGACGGCGTCCGCTCACCCTCGTCGTCGGGGTTGAAGATCGGCAGCAGGCCGAGTCCTTCATGGATGGCGACGCGGCAGCCCTCTGGCGCGTTCCACGCCAGTGCCGCGACCAGGCCCGAATTGGTGGAGGCCGCCCGCAGGCTGCCGGAAATGGCAAGGAGGTTCAGCAAGGCGACGCTCGGACGAATCTTCCGCGCAGGCTACCACATCGTCTGCTTGTATTCGTCGTCCAGCCAGCGGTCGGTCGCCTCGGCCGAATCGGCGAGCGCCAGCTGGTCGCGCAGGATCTGGCCGAGCGTCGGCAGCGTGGCGCGATCGTGCCAGCTCTCCGGCTTCCAAAGCTCGGAGCGCATGAAGGCCTTGGCGCAATGCATGTAGGCGGCCTTGACGGCGACCACGACGACGCTCTGCGGCTCCTTGCCGTCGACGGCCAGCCGTTCGCGCAAACCCGCGTCGACGGTGATGCGGGCGTCGCCGTTGACGCGCAGCGTCTCGTTCATGCCGGGAATGAGGAACAGCAGCCCGACCGACGGGTTGAGCAGGATGTTCGCCAGCGTATCCAGCCGGTTGTTGCCGGGCCGGTCGGGGATGGCGATGGTCCTGTCGTCAAGCACGGCGGCGAATCCTGGCTTGTCGCCTTTGGGCGTCACATCGGCATTGCCTTCGCCGTCGGAGGAGCCGATCAGCACGAAGGGGCTCTTGCCGATGAAGGAGCGGCAATGGCCGTCCAGCGCCTTCAATTCTTTGCGGATCGAACCATCCGTCGGACGCGGCGTCTTGTAGATCGTCCGCAGCTCTTCGCGCGTGGTGACGAATTCCATGGCACTCCCCCCAATTTGCAGGCCTTACTTGCCGGCCTTCTCTTCGCCGCCGGTCTTGTCGTCCAGCGAATGGCGCAGGATCAGCGGCATCTGGCTGAAGGTGAACAGAAGCGTGATCGGCATGATGCCCCAGACCTTGAAGGTAACCCAGGCATCGGTCGAAAAATTCCGCCACACCACCTCGTTGACGAGGGCCAGGAACAGGAAGAACAGGCCCCAGCGAAAGGTGAGTTTTCTCCAGCCCTCGGCATCGAGCCTGAAGGCGGAATTGAAGACGTAGCCGAGCAGAGATCTGCCGAAGAACAGCCCACCGAGCAACACGCCGCCGAACAGCGTGTTGACGATGGTCGGCTTCATCTTGATGAAGATGTCGTCCTGCAGGTAGAGCGTCAACGCGCCGAAGATGAAGACGACGACGCCCGACACCATCGGCATGATCGGCAGGGTGCGGGTGAGCAGCCAGGACGCGACCAGCGCGATCGCGGTGGCGGCCATGAACAGGCCGGTGGCGACGAAGATCGGGCCGCCGAATTCCGCCAGCGCCGGGAATTTCTGCGTCAGCCATTCGCCTCGCGCATTGGCGAAAAAGAACACCAGCAGCGGCCCTAGCTCGAGAACGAGCTTGAGCAGCGGGTTGACGCCTTCCTTCTTCTCTTTCTGCGGGTCGGACGGATCGCGTTCGAGAATGGGTGGGTTCATATCTTCCTTCTTACGCACGATCCGGTTGAAGCAACTTCCGGGATCATGCCGTTAGGCAACGCCAGCGATCGCCCTGGCGAATTCGCTTGCCGAGAACGGTTCGAGGTCGTCGACCTGTTCGCCGACGCCGATGAAATAGACCGGCAATCTGTGTTTTGCCGCGATCGCCACCAGAATACCGCCACGCGCCGTCCCGTCCAGCTTGGTCATCACCAGGCCGTTGACGCCGGCGATGTTGCGGAAGATCTCCACCTGGTTGAGCGCGTTCTGGCCGGTGGTGGCGTCGACCGTCTGCAGCACGGTGTGCGGCGCTTCCGGATCGAGCTTGCCCAGCACGCGCACGATCTTCTCGAGTTCCGCCATCAGCTCGGCCTTGTTCTGCAGGCGGCCGGCGGTATCGATGATCAGCACGTCGGAGCCTGCTTCCTTCGCCTTCTCGAAAGCATCGTAGGCGAGGCCGGCGGCATCGGCGCCGAGCTTGGAGGCGATGACCGGCGATTTCGTCCGCTCGCCCCAGATCTTGAGCTGCTCGATGGCGGCGGCGCGGAACGTGTCGCCGGCGGCGAGCATCACCGACAGGCCGCCATCGGTCAGTTTGGCCGCCAACTTGCCGATGGTCGTGGTCTTGCCGGTACCGTTGACGCCGACCACCAGGATGACATGCGGCTTGTGGCTGAGATCGAGTTCCAGCGGCAGGGCGACGGGGGTCAGCACCTTCTCGACCTCCTGCGCCATCACGGTGCGGACCTCGGCGTCGGAGACATCCTTGCCGTAGCGGCTGGCGGCCAGCGAATCGGTGACGCGCAAGGCGGTCTCCAGCCCGAGATCGGCGCGGATCAGCACGTCTTCCAGGTCCTGCAGCGTGTCGTCGTCGAGCTTGCGCTTGGTGAAGACGCCGGCAATGTTGCCCGACAATTCGCGCGAGGAGCGGGCAAGCCCGTCCCGCATGCGCTGGAACCAGGAGCGCCGCGGCGCCGGCACCGGCGCCTTCTGCGGCTCGGCCTTCTGCTCCACCTTTCTGGCGACCGTTACCTTTCCGGGGGCGGGCGCAGGCTTCGGCGGGACGGGAACTGCCTCAGGTTCCGGCGCGATTTCGGCGCGTACAGGCCGCGGCTCGATGGGCGCAGGCTGGCGAATTGGCGGCGAGATTTCGGCGGCGGTTTCGGCACTGGGTGCCAGGTTCTCGATAGGCTGGCGCTGCCCCTCACCCTTACCCTCTCTCCGTGAAGGACGGGGAGAGGGAGGCGTTGGCGTTGCAGCTTCTTCCTTCTCCCCGTCACTATACGGGGAGAGGGTGCCGGCAGGCGGATGAGGGGCGGCGCCGGCCTGTGAAGGCTGCGCGGAAGACGGTGTCGCAGGAATCTCGATTGGCGCCGGCGTCTCGACCGGAACTTCGGCGGGCGTCGGTACTTCGGCGGGTGCCGGTTCCGGCAGCGGCTCCGGGCGCGACGGGACAATTTCCGGCTCGGCGGGCGCTGGTTGCGGTACCTCCTGCGGCCGCGGTTCGGGCGCAGGCTCCGGAATGGCCGGGGGTGTCGGAATTTTCTCAGGGGCCGGCGGCTCCGGGCGCTCTGGCGCCGGTGCCGGTTCCTCCTCCGGCAGCGGCTCCGGCAGCGGTTCCGGCTCGGGCGGAATGGTCGGCTCCGGCACCGGCGGAATGGCCGGGGCAGGCTTGGGTGTCGGCTCCTCGGGCGGCGCGGGCTCGACGGGAGGCTGAGCCTGGGTCTCCTCCCGCTTCAGGAATTCCGGAACGGCCTGCTCGGCCGCCGGCTTCAGCGTGTCGAGCTGATCCCATTTGATCGGCGGCAGCGGGGCGGTCTCGTCGACGCGCTCCTCGACGACCTCCTTCTTGCCGAACGAAAATATCTTCTTGAAGAACCCGGCCATCTCTTGCGTTTCTCAGGCGGCACGGGCGGCAAGCGGAGCCGCGATCAGCCGGGCGCCGTCATGACCGGTGACTGTTGCTTCGACGATCTCGCCCGGCGCGCCGGTGGCGAGCGCGGCGAGCGTAAACCCTTCGGTGCGGCCGAGCCCGTCGCGCTCGATCAGGATCGACTGGCGCGTTCCGGAGAGCGACGACAGATGGCGGCGATATGCCGTCTCGCCGGCGGCGCGCAGGCGGGCTGCCCTCTGCTTGATCACTTCGCGGCGGACCTGCGGCATGCGCGCGGCGGGCGTGCCTTCGCGCGGCGAAAACGGAAAGACGTGCAGGTGGGTCAGCCCGCATTCCTCGACGATCTTTGCCGAATTTTCGAACATCGCCTCCGTCTCGGTCGGGAAGCCGGCGATGATGTCGGCGCCGAAGACGACGTCAGGGCGCAGCTTGCGCACGTCTTCGCAGAAGCGGATCGACTGATCGCGCAGATGCCGACGCTTCATGCGCTTCAAAATCATGTCATCGCCGGATTGCAGCGACAGATGCAGATGCGGCATCAGCCGCGGCTCGGTGGCGATGGCGTCGAGCAAATCGTCGTCGGCCTCGATGGAATCGATGGAGGAGAGGCGCAGGCGCTTCACGTCCGGCACCTGGCGCAGGATCGTCTTCACCAGCCTGCCGAGTTTCGGCGCACCCGGCAGGTCGGCGCCGAAACTGGTCATGTCGACGCCGGTCAGCACGATCTCGGCATAGCCGTTGCCGGTGAGCCGCTTGACCTGTTCGACCACGGCGCCCATCGGCACCGAGCGTGAATTGCCGCGGCCATAGGGGATGATGCAGAAGGTGCAGCGGTGGTCGCAGCCATTCTGCACCTGCACGAAGGCGCGTGCCCTGCCCTCGATGGCATCGACCATATGGCCGGCGGTCTCGCGTACGGAGAAGATGTCGTTGACGCGCGCCTTCTCGCTGTCGTTGACGCCGAAATCCGGCAGCGCGCGATAGGAATTGGCCTTCAGCTTCTCCTCATTGCCAAGGACGAGATCGACCTCGTCCATGGCCGCGAAATTCTGCGGCTCGGTCTGCGCCGCGCAGCCGGTGACGATGATGCGAGCTTCGGGGTTGTCGCGGCGCGCCTTGCGGATCGCCTGTTTGGCCTGGCGGACCGCTTCGCCGGTGACGGCGCAGGTGTTGAAGATGACGGCGCCGCCAGCCAGCCCACCGAGGCCCGCAGTTTCGGCCTCGCGCCGCATCACCTCGGATTCATAAGTGTTCAGCCGGCAGCCGAAGGTCACCAGTTCGATGCGATTGGGGCCCTTCCCCACATCGCCATCCTTGAAAGGAGCGGGCATCAGGCCGCGCTTTCGGTGTCGCGCGCCCAGGCGCCGCTCGAGGGATCGAAGCTGCCGGAAAACTCCCATTCGGCCGCACCGGTCAGGATGACATGGTCGTTTTCAAGCCATTCGACGTGCAGCGAGCCGCCGCCGGGGGTCAGTAGATTGACGCTGCGCCCGGTGCGCCGGGTGCGGGCCGCAGCCACGACGGCGGCGCAGGATGCCGTGCCGCAAGCCTTGGTCAGGCCGGCGCCGCGTTCCCAGGTGCGGATGATCATGCTGTCGGGCGAGGTCACCTGCGCGATGGTGATGTTGGCGCGCTCGGGGAAGATCGGATGGTTTTCGAGCAGCGGTCCGAAGCGGTCGAGTTCGTAGGACCAGACGTCGCGGTCGACCCAGAAGATGGCATGCGGATTGCCCATGGAGACGACCGAGGGCGAATGCAGCACCGGGGCGTCGATCGGGCCGACCTGCAATTCGATCATGCGGGTATCGCGAAACTCCTCAGCGAGCGGAATGTCCCGCCAGCCGAAGCGCGGCGTGCCCATGTCGACCGAGATCGAGCCGTCGGCATGTTCCTGCGCGTTGAGGATTCCGGCGACGGTCTCGAAGGTGAATGTCTTTTGTCCGGTCTCGGCCGCCAGCGCCTGGACGACGCAGCGCATGCCGTTGCCGCAGGCCTGCGCGCCCGAGCCGTCCGAATTCAATATGTCGATGAAATAGGCCGTACCCGGCGTCCGCGCGTCATGGATCGCCATGATCTGGTCGAACCGCGTCGAGGCATCGGCGTTGAGCGCGATCGCCGCTGCCGGCATCACCCGATCGGCACGGCCGCGCATATCGGCAACGATGATCTCGTTGCCGATGCCGTTCATCTTGGCGAAGGGGGCGGTGCCTGCCATTTCTTCCGGTCATTCCGTGCTGTTTGCCGCTATATGGCGGAAAAGGGCAGGAATTACCAGTGCATCGCGCCTTCAGGTGACGGCGAAGACGCCGAGCACGATCAGCAGGAAGATGATCAGCACGATACCGATCAGGATGCGCGCGCCGGTGGCCGCCGCACCCGCTAATGCAGGCATGCCGAGCAGGCTCGCAGCGGCGGCGATAATCAGGAGAATGATGATCCATCTGAGCATGGAAATGCCTCGCAAAGCGATAGAAATCGAAGCCCCTTCAACAAACGCGCCGGTGGCGCTCGGGTTCCGCCTGCCGCGGCAGGCCCCGGTCAGAGCGCCGCTTCCTGCGGCACGTCCCAGACCTCGCCCGGCCGCAAGGCGCGAAAACGTTCGCGCGGCAGGCCCTCGGCCTCCAGCGCCTCGTCGAGCTTGCGTGCGGGCTCGTCGATCGGCTCGTCGGTGAGCTGGAACGTGCCCCAATGGCAACCGGCCGCATAGGCGGCGTTGCACAATTTCATGCCTTGCACCGCCTCCTCCGGGTTCTGATGCTGCGAGGCCATGAACCAGCGCGGCTCATAGGCGCCGATCGGCAGGATGGCGAAGCGGAAGCCGCCGTGCTTGTGAGCTATGAGCCGGTAGTTGATGCCGTCATGGAAGCCGGTATCGCCCGCGAAATAGATCCGGCCGGCCCGCGTCTCGATGACGAAGCCGGCCCACAGCGCCATGCGCCGGTCGCGTGTGCCGCGCGCCGACCAGTGATGCGCCGGCTCGACATGGACGGCCACGCCATCCCCGATGTCGACCCTGTCGCCCCAGTCATGCGCCGAGAGCCGCATGCCGGGAACCGCCCCGCCAATCAGGACGTCATTGCCGAACGGGGTCACCACCAGCGGGTCGTGCCTGGCCTTGAGCTGCTTCAGCGTCGCGATGTCGAGATGGTCGTAGTGATTGTGACTGATCAGCACGAGATCGATCGGCGGCAGGTCGGCCAGGGCGATGCCCGGCGCGTTGACGCGTTTCGGCCCGACGAAGGAGAACGGCGAGGCCCGCAGCGACCATACCGGATCGGTGAGGATGTTCAGGCCCGCGGTCTGGACCAGCAGCGTGGAATGACCGACCATGGTCACGGTCAGGCCGGCGCCCTCGACACGCGCGGGCGGCTTTGCCTGCGGAAAGGGGCTCGGATTGGTGGCCGGCCATTTCGAGCGTTGGCCGTTGAACTGCCATTTCAGCAGATCGGCGAAACGCGCCGGCGGCTGGCCGCCGGGATTGAAGAACAAGGTTCCGTCGAAATGATCGCTGGGCGGGCCGTTATAGTAGCGATTGGCGGCTTTCGGTCTCGCAGCCAATTTGCGGCTCCAGCGAACTTCGTCTTGATAGACATAGCCCTTGTGCCGGCTGGCGCAAGCGTTTGCCGGCCGAATGCCAACGGCCCGGGCGGCCGGCTTGAGTAGGATCGGATTGGGGAGGACGATGCCATGGCGATGAAGCGGACCAGGACACCATGGATGAAGGCCGGGGATTTCGGCCGCTCGCTGGCGCGCGGCATCGGCGTCAACCTGCTGGTGAGCGACATGGCGGCCATGGAAGCCTTCTGCCGCGACGTGCTCGGCGCCGATATCATCTATGCCGACGAGGATTTCGCGGCGATCGAGCTGCTGGGCTCGGTGTTCATGCTGCACGCCGACCATTCCTATCTCGACAATGCCATGACAGGGACGATCGCCGGCGCCGAGACACGCGGCGCCGGCATCGAACTGCGCCTTTACGACGCCAATCCGGATGCGGTCGAGGCCGCCGCGCGCGATCACGGCCACATCGTGCTGGCCGGAGCGATCGACAAGCCGCACGGCCTGCGCGAGAGCTATGTCGTCGGACCGGACGGCTATATATTCGTGCCGAGCGCTCCGCTGGCCGGATGATAGCGACAAATTTGCAACAATTCTTGGCGCAAACCCTATTTTAACCATATCGGGTTGAAATTTCGCCACCTTCTCCATCTTGGTGGAGGGCGACATTGTGCGGACGGCAGCCCCGCCGGATCCGACGGAGGTTGGAATGACTTTTTCGAAAACAGCCCTGGTGGCCGTATCGCTGGCGGCGCTCGTTGCGAGCGGCTGCTCAACCTCACGGTTCTCCTCGATGGACGACCAGCAGCCGGCGCCGCTGCAGCCAGCACCGTCCGGGCAAGTGACGGCCAACCAGTTGCCGCCTCCGGCCTCTCCCGGCACCACCGATCCCTCGCGATTCCCGACCGCGCCGCAGAACAGCCAGGTCGCCTCCTTGCCGCCGGACGGTTCGGCGCCGGCGGGTGCGCCGGACCTGACCGCGGCCAGTGTCGCCGGCGTATGGAACGCCAGCGTTTCCGGTCAGAGCTGCAAGGTGGCGACGCCGCAGACCAAATTCGGCGCCGGTTTCCGCGCCGGACCGCTGCATTGCCCGGCGCCGATCGACGGCATCAAGTCGTGGAACGTCGCCGGCAAGCAGTTGACGCTTTACGATGAGAATGGCGGCACGCTGGCACGGCTATATTCCTCGGGCGGCTCGAAATTCGACGGCCAGACTTCCAATGGCCTGCCGATCTCGCTTACAAGGTAAGCCAATCCCTCGACAACGACGTGACCTATGCATCTGCGTGACGGCCTCCAGACCCATGTGACCGTCAGGCAGCGTTACGACCATCTGGTCGACACCGGTGCCATCGAGCGCGATCCGGCGCAGGAGCGGATCGTCACCGCTCTCGACCGGCTGGTATCAGAGATTTCGGTGAAGCGGCTGGCGCACAAATCGAGCGCGCTTGGCTGGCTCTTCGCCCGCAGGCGCGAGACGCACGAGGCGGTCAAGGGCCTCTACATCCATGGCGGCGTCGGCCGCGGCAAGACCATGTTGATGGACTTGTTCTTCGAGCTGCTGCCGGTGCGGCGCAAGCGCCGCGTGCATTTCAACGACTTCATGGCCGAGGTGCAGGACCGCATCCAGAAGCACCGGCAGGAGCGCAAGGACGGCACGGTGAGGGAAGACGATCCGATTCCGCCGGTGGCGCGGGCGCTTGCCGAACAGGCCTGGGTACTGTGTTTCGACGAGTTCTCGGTCACCGACATCGCCGATGCGATGATCCTGTCCCGGCTGTTTTCGGCGCTGTTCGCCAGCGGCGTGGTGCTGGTGGCGACGTCGAACCTAGCGCCGGAGAACCTCTATCGCGACGGGCTGAACCGTCAGCTTTTCCTGCCCTTCATCGGCATATTGGAACGGCATGCGCAGGTGCTCTCGCTCGATGCCGACAAGGACTATCGGCTGGAGAAGCTTGCCCGTACGCCAGTCTATGTGACGCCCGCCGATGCGGCGGCCGATGAGGCGCTGGACGCGGCTTGGCAAACGATGACGCGCGGCGCGCCGACGGCCGAGGCGTCGCTTGCCGTCAAGGGCCGGCAGTTGGCCGTTCCGCGCGCCGCCGGCGACGCGGCGCGTTTTTCCTTCGCCGATCTGTGCGAGAAACCGCTCGGCGCGCGCGACTATCTGGCCCTTGCCGACCGCTTCTCGACCATCTTTATCGACCACATTCCGGTGCTGGGTGAAGGCCAGCGCAACGAGGCCAAGCGCTTCATCCTGCTGGTCGACACGCTCTACGACCATCACATCAGGCTGGTGGTAAGCGCGGAAGCGCCGCCGCAGCAACTCTATGTGGCCAAGCGCGGCGTCGAGGTGTTCGAGTTCGAACGCACGGCTTCGCGGCTGATCGAGATGCAGAGCCGCGACTGGCTGGAGGATTGGGCGGAGCGGCGGAAGGCGAAGACGACGCCGGAGGCGCGGCAGGCGCCGGCTACGCCGCCTTCGTCCCAGGGCGGAGCGACGCAAAGCGAAGCGCGCACCCTAGGACGAAGATAGGCCGAACTCCTGTCAGCCTCGCTACAGTTGATAAACATACATGACGAAGCTCTCTGCTGACTCGTGCGTCTCCTTGCGCGACTCGTAAAGCGCGGGCGGCACGGTTGTCCGGCTCGGTGCCGACCCAGGCTTCTTCGCAGCCATTCTCCCTGCCGATCGCAAACATCGCGTCGAGCATCTTTCGCGCGATGCCCTGGCGCTGGAAGGCCGGCGATACGCCGACCTCGTCGATGTAGAGCTCCGTCGCCTTGTCGGGATGACGGTGGATGATGGCGGCGCATTGACCGACGGTCACGCCGTCGGCGAGCGCCACGACCATGAAGTGGCCGGGTTCCCTGAGATAGACTGCCAATCGATCTGGCCTGACCGGTTCGTCGAACACATCCTCGGCGACCCGCATCACAAGGGCGTCATTGCCGGCATCAAGTCTTACGACCTCCATCTTCATCGTGTAGATTTTCCCAGTCGAGTTTCAAACTTTTACGTTTACGTAAGTCCCAGTCACTCTAACCGATTGAAAACGCTCGCTCCAAAATAATCGTTTGAATTTACGCGGCGCCGGGGCTATTGGGTGCGGCGAAATCTCGCGGGATCCCCGCAGCATTCCGGCCTCTTCCTCGACGCCGTCATCAGATCGTCAGCGATTTGAGCGACATCACGAACAAAGGGAAACTATCCTGACATGGCACGCAACAAGATAGCGCTTATCGGCTCTGGCATGATCGGCGGCACGCTCGCTCACATGATCGGCCTCAAGGACCTCGGCGACGTGGTTCTGTTCGATATTGCCGAAGGCATCCCGCAGGGCAAGGGGCTCGATATTGCGCAATCGTCGCCGGTCGACGGGTTCGATTCCAGGCTGACCGGCGTCAACGACTATGCCGGGATCGAAGGGGCGGACGTCTGCATCGTCACCGCCGGCGTGCCGCGCAAGCCGGGCATGAGCCGCGACGATCTGCTCGGCATCAACCTCAAGGTCATGGAACAGGTCGGCGCCGGCCTGAAGAAGTACGCGCCGAAGGCCTTCGTCATCTGCATCACCAATCCGCTGGATGCGATGGTCTGGGCGCTGCAGAAGTTTTCCGGCCTGCCCAACACCCATGTCGTGGGCATGGCCGGCGTGCTCGACAGCGCTCGCTTCCGCTATTTCCTGGCCGAGGAGTTCAAGGTCTCGGTCGAGGACGTTACCGCCTTCGTGCTCGGCGGCCATGGCGATTCCATGGTGCCGATGATCCGCTATTCGACGGTTGCAGGCATTCCTCTGCCCGATCTCGTCAAGATGGGCTGGACCTCGAAGGAGAAGCTCGACCAGATCGTGCAGCGCACCCGCGATGGCGGCGCCGAAATCGTCGGCCTGTTGAAGACCGGCTCGGCCTATTATGCGCCGGCCGCATCGGCGATCTCGATGGCTGAAGCCTATCTCAAGGACAAGAAGCGTGTGCTGCCTTGCGCGGCTCATCTTTCCGGCCAGTATGGCGTGAAGAACACCTATGTCGGCGTTCCCGTGGTGATCGGCGCCGGTGGCGTCGAGCGCGTCATCGAGATCGAGCTTTCCAAGCCAGAGCAGAAGATGTTCGATAGCTCGGTGGCGGCGGTGCAGGGCCTGACCGAGGCCTGCGTCAAGATCGCGCCGCAACTCGCCTCGAAGTGAACCCCAGCAGCTGATCCGGAGACGATCCAGATGAACATCCATGAATATCAGGGCAAGGCGCTGCTGAAGGGCTTTGGCGCGCCGGTGGCCCAAGGCGTGCCGGTGTTCAAGGCGGATGAGGCGGAAGCCGCCGCCAAGGCGCTGCCCGGCCCGCTCTATGTGGTGAAGAGCCAGATCCATGCCGGCGGCCGCGGCAAGGGCAAGTTCAAGGAGCTCGGGCCCGACGCCAAGGGCGGCGTGCGGCTGGCCAAGTCGGTCGCCGACGTCGTCGCCAACGCCAACGAGATGCTCGGCCACACGCTGGTGACCAAGCAGACCGGCCCGGCCGGCAAGCAGGTCAACCGGCTCTATATCGAGGATGGCGCCGATATCGAGCGCGAGTTCTATCTGTCTGTTCTGGTCGACCGTTCGGTCGGCCGCATCGCCTTCGTCGTCTCGACCGAAGGCGGCATGGACATCGAGGCGGTCGCCCACGACACGCCGGAAAAGATCATCACCGTCGCCATCGATCCGGAAAAGGGCGTTACCGCGGATGACGTGAAGAAACTCAATGGCGCGCTGAAGCTCGACGGCGATGCTGCCAGGGACGGCGGCACGCTGTTCCCGATCCTCTACAAGGCCTTCGTCGAGAAGGACATGAGCCTGCTCGAGGTCAATCCCCTGATCGTCATGAAGAACGGCCGGCTGCGCGTCCTCGACGCCAAGGTGTCGTTCGACAACAACGCGCTGTTTCGCCATCCGGATGTGCTCGAGCTGCGCGACACCACCGAAGAGGACGAGAAGGAGATCGAGGCGTCGAAATACGACCTCGCCTATGTCGCGCTCGACGGCAATATCGGCTGCATGGTCAATGGCGCCGGCCTCGCCATGGCGACGATGGACATCATCAAGCTCTACGGCGCCGAGCCGGCCAACTTCCTCGACGTCGGCGGCGGCGCGTCGAAAGAAAAGGTGACGGCGGCCTTCAAGATCATCACCAGGGATCCGGCGGTCAAGGGCATCCTGATCAACATCTTTGGCGGTATCATGAAATGCGACATCATCGCCGAGGGCGTTATCGCCGCGGTCAAGGAAGTGGGCCTGAAAGTGCCGCTGGTCGTGCGCCTTGAAGGCACCAATGCCGAACTCGGCAAGAAGATCATCAACGACAGCGGCCTCAACGTCGTGTCGGCCGACGATCTTGACGACGCGGCCAAGAAGATCGTGGCGGCGGTGAAGGGCTGATCAAGTGCCTCCGCGCAAGATAAATCTCGTCGAGGCGGCGGATGCGAAGATCGCGGAGGTCTTCGATCCGCATATCGCCGGCGACGTCAATGACAGCCAGGCGAAGGTCGCCAAGTTCGGCGCGGTTTTCGACTGGCACGCCCATGACAACGAAGACGAAGCCTTCCTCGTGCTGCGCGGTCGCATCGCCATCGATTTCCGCGACGGTCCGGTCGAACTCGGCGAAGGCGACTTCATCGTCGTGCCGCGCGGCGTCGAACACCGGCCGCGTTCGCTGACACCGGAACCTGTGGTGCTGATGTTCGAACCGGCAACGACGCTCAACACCGGCAATGCCAAGAGCGCTCTCACCGTCACCGACCTGAAGCGGCTGTGAACCCATGAACGCTGCGCCTTTCTCCTCGCTCTCGGCCGATCACCAGCGCCTGCAGGCTCTGGTCGGCGCGTGGCGCGGCGAGGAAGAGGTCGCGGACACACAATGGGCCGATGGGGGCTCAGCGACTTCGGAAGTACTGGCAGAGGCACAGTTCGGCGGCCTGTTCGTAGTGCAACGCTATCGCCAGCGCCGCGACGGGACGATTTCGTTCGGCGCGCACAGCGTGTTCGGCTTCGACCGGCAAAACAGCCTTGTCACCATGCATCAGTTCGATTCGATGGGCTTTGTGCCGGCCTCGCCGGCCTCCGGCACGTGGGAGGGCAACACACTGACGCTGTTGCGCTCGTCGCCGCGCGGGGCCGCACGCGTGACCTACGCTTTCGACGGCAGCGACAGCTATCGCATGCGACTGCAATTCCAGCCCGTCGGCAGCGACGGCTGGCAAGACATGATGAGCGGCCTTTACCGGCGCGTCCCGCCTTCCGTTTTGGGGGATGGCTGAGCGATGGAAATCCTGGGCAAAGCGGTTGAAGAAAGACACATAATCACACATATATTGGCTGTGCGTTTATGTGGAGACGAGCGATGAAGAACGTCACCCTGGCCATGGACGAGGCACTGCTTGAGAAGGCGCGAGGCCTTGCCGGACGTCGCAAGACGACGCTCAACGCCCTCATTCGTTCACTGCTTGCGCATGAAGTCGAGCAGGAAGATCGGATTGCCTGGGCCAAGGCGGGAATGAAGCGGCTTATGGACGAGGCTGCGAAACGGAGCGACAGCGCCGACACCCCCTACAAGTGGGATCGAAGGGACGCCTATGCCGACCGGGAAGATCGACTGCTTTCTCGACACGAACGTCCTGATCTACGCGGCTTCGGAGAAGAATCGTGACCCACGTCGCGCGCCAATCGCAGAAGACCTGGTATCGAGCACTGTCTTTGGCGTGTCGGGGCAAACCTTGGCCGAATTTACAGCGGTGGCGCGAGGAAAATCCCTTCTGGGGGATGATCTGCTCGACCAATGGCTGGTCCTCCTCGGCACTTGTCCGCTGGTGCCTGTCGACGAAAGCTATGTTCGCGCAGGACTGGACCTCGCACGCCGCTACGGAATTCACTACTACGACGCCGCGCTTCTTGCCGCGGCCGGATATCTCGGCGCGCCGATTTTCTACACCGAAGATCTCAACCACAACCAGGTTTATGGCTCGGTGCGAGCCGTCAATCCTTTCTTGTAATCGCTGAATTCAGAGGCGTTCTCACCATGTCCATTCTCGTCGACAAGAACACCAAGGTGCTCGTGCAGGGGCTGACCGGCAAGACCGGCACCTTCCACACCGAACAGGCGCTGGCCTATCACAGGACCAAGATGGTCGGCGGCATCCATCCCAAGAAGGGCGGCGAAACCTGGACCGGCGCCAAGGGCGAGAACCTGCCGATCTTCGCCACCGTCGCCGAGGGCAAGGCCAAGACCGGCGCCAACGCTTCCGTCGTCTATGTGCCGCCGGCGGGTGCTGCCGAAGCCATCATCGAGGCCATCGAGGCCGAAATCCCGCTCATCGTCTGCATCACCGAAGGCATTCCCGTCATGGACATGATCAAGGTCAAGGCGCGGCTCGACCGTTCGACGTCGCGGCTGATCGGCCCGAACTGTCCCGGCGTGCTCACCCCCGACGAATGCAAGATCGGCATCATGCCCGGGAACATCTTCCGCAAGGGTTCGGTCGGTGTTGTTTCGCGCTCGGGAACGCTTACCTATGAAGCCGTGTTCCAGACCACCAATGTCGGCCTCGGCCAGACCACCGCCGTCGGCATCGGTGGCGATCCCGTCAAAGGCACCGAATTCATCGACGTGCTCGAAATGTTCCTCGCCGACGACGAGACCAAGTCGATCATCATGATCGGCGAGATCGGCGGCTCGGCCGAGGAAGACGCCGCGCAGTTTCTCAAGGACGAGGCCAAACGCGGCCGCCGCAAGCCGATGGCGGGCTTCATCGCCGGACGCACGGCGCCGGCCGGCCGCACCATGGGCCATGCGGGCGCGGTCATCTCGGGCGGCAAGGGCGGCGCCGAAGACAAGATCGCGGCAATGGAATCGGCCGGGATAAAAGTTTCGCCATCGCCGGCCCGGCTGGGCACGACGCTGGTCGAGGCAATTAAGGGCTAGTGAGTAGTCAATAGTGAGTAGTGAAAAGGGAAGAACGGGTGAGTAGCAGCTGAACGGGAAAGTCTTCATTTTCCTACTCCCTACTGACTACTCACTATTCCCCTCGAAAGGAGACGGAGCCAGGCTCCGCAGACAAAATGGCACGACAAGATCAGGCCAACGACCAATTTTCGCTCACCTCTTTCCTCTATGGCGGCAATGCCGATTATATCGACGCGCTCTATGCGGCGTATGAGGACGATCCAGCCTCGGTCAATCCCGAATGGCAGGAGTTCTTCGCCGGCCTGAAGGACGATGCCGGGGATGTCCGCAAGAACGCCAAGGGCGCCTCGTGGGCCAAGCCCTCCTGGCCGCTGCAGGCCAATGGCGAGCTGGTATCGGCGCTCGACGGCAATTGGGGCCTGGTCGAAAAGCACATCGAAAAGAAGGTCAAGGAGAAGGCTGCCGCCAACGGTGCCGCCCCTTCCGACGCCGACGTGCACCAGGCGACGCGCGATTCCGTGCGCGCCATCATGATGATCCGCGCCTATCGCATGCGCGGCCATCTGCACGCCAATCTCGACCCGCTCGGCATCGCCACGCTCGAGGACTATAACGAGCTGTCGCCGGAGAATTACGGCTTTACCGAAGCCGACTACGACCGGCCGATCTTCCTCGACAATGTGCTCGGGCTCGAATTCGGCACCATCCGCCAGATGCTCGACATCCTGACCCGCACCTATTGCTCGACGCTGGGCGTCGAGTTCATGCATATCTCCGATCCGGAAGAGAAAGCGTGGATCCAGGCGCGCATCGAGGGCGCCGACAAGGAGATCTCCTTCACCGCGACCGGCAAGAAGGCGATCCTACAGAAGCTGATCGAGGCCGAGGGCTTCGAGCAGTTCGCCGACGTCAAGTTCAAGGGCACCAAGCGCTTCGGCCTCGACGGCGGCGAAGCGCTGATCCCGGCGCTGGAGCAGATCGTCAAGCGCGGCGGTCAGCTCGGGCTGAAGGAGATCGTGCTCGGCATGGCGCACCGCGGCCGCCTCAACGTGCTCTCCCAGGTGATGGCCAAGCCGCATCGCGCCATCTTCCATGAATTCAAGGGCGGCTCGGCCGCACCCGACGAGGTCGAGGGCTCGGGCGACGTCAAATACCATCTTGGCGCCTCGTCGGACCGCGAGTTCGACGGCAACAAGGTGCATCTGTCGCTGACCGCCAATCCCTCGCATCTGGAAATCGTCGACCCGGTGGTGATGGGCAAGGCGCGCGCCAAACAGGATTATCTGTTCGGCCGTGGCCGCGAGGAGATCGTGCCGCTGGAAGAGCGGGCCAAGGTGCTGCCGCTTTTGCTGCATGGCGACGCCGCCTTTGCCGGCCAGGGCGTCATTGCCGAAATCCTCGGCCTGTCGGGCCTGCGCGGCCACCGCGTTGCCGGCACGCTGCATTTCATCATCAACAACCAGATCGGCTTCACCACCAATCCGCGCTTCTCGCGCTCGTCGCCCTACCCGTCCGACGTCGCCAAGATGATCGAGGCGCCGATCTTCCACGTCAACGGCGACGATCCGGAGGCCGTGGTGCACGCCGCCAAGGTGGCGATCGAATTCCGCATGAAGTTCCACAAGCCTGTCGTGGTCGACATGTTCTGCTACCGCCGCTTCGGCCACAATGAGGGCGACGAGCCGGCCTTCACGCAGCCGATCATGTATCGCAACATCCGCACCCACAAGACGACGGTGCAGATCTATGCAGACCGGCTGATCGCCGAAGGGCACATGACGCAGGCCGAGTTCGACAAGCTCAAGGCCGACTGGCGGGAGCATCTGGAATCCGAGTGGGAAGTCGGCCAGCACTACAAGCCCAACAAGGCCGACTGGCTGGACGGCGCCTGGTCGGGCCTGCGCACGGCCGACAACCAGGACGAACAGCGGCGCGGCAAGACCGCGGTGCCGGCCAAGACACTGAAGGAGATCGGCAAGAAGCTGACTGAGGTGCCGAAGGATTTCGAGGCGCACAAGACGATCATCCGCTTTCTCGAAAACCGCCGCCAGGCCATCGAATCCGGCGAAGGCATCGACTGGTCGACGGCCGAGGCGCTGGCTTTTGGCGCCATCCTGCTCGACGGCAACCCGATCCGCCTCTCCGGGCAGGATTCGGAGCGCGGTACCTTCTCGCAGCGCCATTCCGTGCTCTACGACCAGCGCGACGAGACCCGCTACATCCCGCTCAACAATCTGTCGGCGGCGCAGGCCGGCTATGAGGTCATCAACTCGATGCTGTCCGAAGAAGCCGTGCTCGGCTTCGAATATGGCTACAGCCTGGCCGAGCCGAAGGCGCTGACGCTGTGGGAAGCGCAGTTCGGCGACTTCGCCAATGGCGCCCAGGTGGTGTTCGACCAGTTCATATCCAGCGGAGAGCGCAAGTGGCTGAGAATGTCGGGCCTCGTCTGCCTGCTGCCGCATGGCTATGAGGGCCAGGGGCCGGAACATTCGTCTGCCCGGCTTGAGCGTTTCCTCCAGCTCTGCGCCGAAGACAACATGCAAGTGGCCAACTGCACGACGCCGGCCAACTACTTCCACATATTGCGTCGGCAGTTGAAGCGCGACTTCCGCAAGCCGCTGATCCTGATGACGCCGAAGTCACTGTTGCGCCACAAGCGGGCGGTGTCGACGCTGCCGGAAATGTCGGGCGAAAGCTCGTTCCACCGGCTGCTGTGGGACGATGCCCAGCTCTTGCCCAACCAGGCCATCAAGCTGACCAAGGATTCCAAGATCCGCCGTGTCGTGCTGTGCTCGGGCAAGGTCTATTACGACCTCTACGAGGAGCGCGAGAAACGCGGCATCAACGACATCTATCTGCTGCGTGTCGAACAACTCTACCCGTTCCCGGCCAAGGCGCTGATCACCGAATTGTCGCGCTTCCGCAATGCCGAAATGGTGTGGTGCCAGGAGGAGCCCAAGAACATGGGCGCATGGTCGTTCATCGACCCGTATCTGGAATGGGTGCTGGCGCATATCGACGCCAAGCACCAGCGGGTGCGCTACACCGGCCGGCCGGCATCCGCCTCGCCGGCGACCGGGCTTATGTCCAAGCATCTCGCCCAGCTCGCCGCCTTGCTCGAAGACGCGCTCGGCGAGTAGGCAGAGTTGAGCGAATAGAACAGACAGACAACAAACGGACAGGCACAATGGCTACCGAAATCCGCGTTCCCACTCTCGGCGAATCCGTCACCGAGGCGACCATCGGCAAATGGTTCAAGAAGGTGGGCGATGCCATTGCCGCCGACGAGCCGCTGGTCGAGCTCGAAACCGACAAGGTGACGGTCGAGGTTCCCTCGCCGGGCGCTGGAACCTTGGGCGAGATCGCGGCCAAGGAAGGCGAGACGGTCGGGGTCGGCGCGCTTCTGGGCTCGATTTCGGCCGGTGGCGCCGCCGCACCGGTCACCAAGCCGCAAGCCGTGGCGCAGGCATCCAGCCCCGATGCGGCGCAGACCACCAAGCAGGCTGCCGCCGAGACCGCCAAGGTCGCCGGCGACGCCGGTCCGGTCGAGCCGCGCAGCATGCCGCCGGCGCCCGCAGCGGCGAAACTGATCGCCGAGAACAATCTGTCGGTCGACCAATTGTCCGGCTCCGGCAAGCGCGGCCAGGTGCTGAAGGGCGACGTGCTCGACGCCGTCTCCAAGGGTGCGCCGTCGCAGCCGGCCGAAACGCCGAAGGCGGCTCCGGTCTCGGCGGCGCCTGTCTCTGCCCGTGCGCCGTCCTCAGGCGACGATGCGGCGCGCGAGGAGCGCGTGCGCATGACCAAGCTGCGCCAGACCATCGCGCGCCGGCTCAAGGAAGCGCAGTCGACCGCCGCCATGCTCACCACCTTCAACGAGGTGGACATGTCAGCGGTGATGGCGCTCAGGACCAAGTACAAGGACGTGTTCGAGAAGAAGCACGGCGTGAAGCTCGGCTTCATGGGCTTCTTCACCAAGGCCGTCACCCATGCCTTGAAGGAAATCCCCTCGGTCAACGCCGAGATCGATGCCACCGATATCATCTTCAAGAACTACGCCCATATCGGCGTCGCCGTCGGCACCGAGAAGGGTCTGGTCGTTCCGGTGGTGCGCGATGCCGACCAGATGTCTATCGCCGAGATCGAGAAGGAGATCGGCCGGCTCGGCATCGCCGCGCGGGACGGCAAGCTGTCGGTTGCGGACATGCAGGGCGGCACGTTCACGATTTCCAATGGTGGCGTCTACGGGTCGCTGATGTCGACGCCGATCCTCAACGCGCCGCAGTCGGGCATTCTGGGCATGCACAAGATCCAGGATCGGCCCGTCGTGGTCGGCGGCCAGATCGTGATCCGGCCGATGATGTATCTGGCGCTGAGCTACGATCACCGCATCGTCGACGGCAAGGAAGCGGTGACTTTCCTGGTGCGCGTCAAGGAAAGCCTGGAGGATCCGGAACGGCTGGTGCTTGATCTGTGAGGCGGTCGGATGGCGGCTCGCGGTCGGAGTAGCCAATAATGGCCCTGTTCCCTGGGCCTGCCGGACCGATAGCGCTGGCGGCCGGTATGGCATTCGCCGCTGTCCACGCTAATGCCGCATGCCCGACCGAACTCGCCGTCTACGGCGATGCCCAGAGCGGCAGTGAGATCAATTTTACGCCGACCGGCACGTCGGCGACCGTCACCAACACGTTCCGCTTGATCCTCGACAACAATGTGGTGCTGAACGGCATCGTCCAATGGAACGAGGGTGTTTCGCGGCCGAACGGGGCGCTGATGTACAAATGCCCGGGAGGCGACGTTACCGGCACCAAGCTTGCCGCCTGCACCTTGTGGAACGGCGTCATCTATACGTCGGATGAAAAGGGCAGCATCGGCCTGTTGCCGGCCGAAGGCGTCGAAGCACCGAAGACGCTGATCCTGCCCGATCTCGGTCCGGTGTTGCATCAATCCACCGCCCATGGCGGCGCCGGGTTTTCGAAAGTGCCGTCGGACGTGTTTGCCTTGAAGGGATGCCAGGAATGAGCGGGACGCAAAAGGTGCTGCTGGTCACCGGTGGCAGCCGCGGCATCGGCGCCGCGATCTGCCGGCTCGGGTCGAAGGCTGGCTATCGCGTAGCGGTCAACTACACCTCCAACCAGACCGCCGCCGAGGCACTGGTCGGCGAAATCAAGGCCGCAGGCGGCGAGGCCTTTGCGGTCAGGGGCGATGTCGGCGTCGAATCCGATATCGTTGCCATGTTTGAAGCCGTCGACCGCGGCTATGGCCGGCTCGATGCTTTCGTCAACAATGCCGGCATCGTCGACGTCAAGGCGCGGGTCGATCAGATGGATGTTTCACGGCTGGAGCGCATGATGCGCATCAATGTCGTGGGGTCGTTCCTCTGCGCCCGCGAAGCGGTGAAGCGGATGTCGAGCCGTCACGGTGGGTCGGGTGGATCCATCGTCAACATCTCGTCGGCTGCGGCAATTCTGGGCTCGCCGGGCGAATATGTCGACTACGCCGCGTCCAAGGGCGCGATCGACACCTTCACCATGGGGCTCGCCCGCGAGGTGGCGCTGGAAGGCATCCGCGTCAATGCGGTGCGGCCGGGCATCATCGATACCGAAATCCATGCCTCGGGCGGGCAGCCGGACCGGATAGAGCGGTTCCGCGATCTTCTGCCAATGAAAAGAGCCGGCACCGCGGATGAAGTCGCGGGCGCGGTTCTCTACCTGTTGTCCGATGCCGCGTCCTATACGACCGGCGCGATCCTGAATGTCAGCGGCGGCCGCTGAGCGCCCCAAGAAAAAGGGAAACAAACATGGCTTATGACGTCGTAATCATCGGCTCGGGACCGGGCGGCTATGTCTGCGCCATCAAGGCGGCGCAGCTCGGGCTGAAGGTCGCGGTGGTCGAGAAGAACCCGACCTTCGGCGGCACCTGCCTCAACATCGGCTGCATTCCGTCCAAGGCGTTGCTGCATGCCTCCGAGATGTTCGCCGAAGCCGGCCACTCCTTCGACACACTGGGTGTCGAAGTGACACCGAAGCTCAATTTGAAGAAGATGATGGCGCACAAGGACGCCACGGTGACGGCGAACGTCAACGGCGTCGCCTTCCTGTTCAAGAAGAACAAGATCGATAGTTTTCGCGGCATCGGCACGGTGGTCGCGGCGGGCAAGGTGTCGGTGACGAGCGAGGACGGCAAGGTCGAGGAAATCGAGACGAAGAACATCGTCATCGCCACCGGCTCGGATGTCGCCGGCATTCCTGGCGTCACGGTCGACTTCGACGAAAAAGTCATCGTGTCCTCGACCGGCGCGCTGTCGCTGGACAAGGTGCCCGGCCATCTCGTCGTGGTCGGCGGCGGCGTCATCGGGCTCGAGCTCGGCTCGGTCTGGGCGCGGCTCGGCGCCAAGGTCACCGTGGTCGAATTCCTCGACACCATCCTCGGCGGTATGGACGGTGAGGTCTCCAAGCAATTCCAGCGGCTGCTCTCCAAGCAGGGCTTCGAATTCAGGCTCGGCGCCAAGGTCACCGGCGTCGCCAAGGCCAAGAAGGGCGCCAGCGTCACTTTCGAGCCTGTGAAAGGCGGCGCGGCCGAGACGATCGAGGCCGACATGGTGCTGATCGCCACCGGCCGCCGAGCTTTCGCCGACAGCCTGGGCCTGAAGGAAGCGGGCGTCGAGGTCGATGAGCGCGGCCGGGTCAAAACCGACGCGCACCTCAGGACCAACATACCAGGCATCTATGCCATCGGCGATGTCATCGCCGGGCCGATGCTGGCGCACAAGGCCGAGGATGAGGGCGTGGCAGTGGCCGAGACCATTGCCGGCCAGGCCGGCCATGTGAACTATGACGTCATTCCGAGCGTCGTCTACACCAGCCCGGAGATCGCTTCGGTCGGCAAGACCGAGGAGGAATTGAAGAAGGCCGGCATCGACTACAAGGTCGGGAAATTCCCGTTCACCGCCAATGGCCGGGCGCGCGCCATGCTGCACACCGACGGCTTCGTCAAGATCCTGGCCGACAAGGCCACCGACCGCGTGCTCGGCGTTCACATCGTCGGCTTCGGCGCCGGCGAGATGATCCACGAGGCGGCGGTGCTGATGGAATTCGGCGGCTCGTCGGAAGATCTCGCCCGCACCTGTCATGCCCATCCGACCATGTCGGAAGCAGTGAAGGAAGCGGCATTGGCGACGTTCTTCAAGCCGATCCATATTTAGAACGATCCAGGAAAATCATGAAACGGTTTTCCCGGGCAAGCGCGTAACGCTTCCCTTGAGGGAATTGCCTCCTTGCCTGCCCCAAACAGAACGGCCCACCGGAAGGCGGGCCGTTCTTCGTTGAAAGCCGTGGCCCGATTACTGGGCCGGTGCGGGAGCTGGGGCCGGCGCAGGAGCCGGTGTCGCCGGTGCAGGGGCCGGCGCGGGTGCTGGGGCAGGGGCAGGGGCAGGAGCCGGTTCGGCGGGCTTCATCGGCTCCGCGGGCGCTGGCGCCGGGGCCGGTGTGCTCGCGGCGGGCGGTTCGGTCGCCGGATGCTCACCACTTCTTCCGAAAACATAATACGCGACAATCGCCAGAATAACGACGACCAATGCAATCAGCCAAGGGCTGCCGCCGCCACCTGATCTGGGCGTGTCGTTTGATGGATTCGCCATAAAAGTGTCCTCCGTGGATGAAAATGATCAATCAACAGCCATCAACGCGCAACCGTTGATGGGGTTTCACGCTAGGGAAGGAAAGCGCCGAAAACGCGGCGCCTGATTCCTCCGCTGCCCACGCGACTCAATCGACAGCGGTGACAGTATAGCCGGCTTTGCGGAAATCCTCGACCAGGCCCTCGGGACCGGGCAGATGCAGCGCGCCGACGGCGATGAAGGCACTGCCTTTGGCGAGGAATGGTCCGGCATGATCGACCATCGCCTTGTTGCGGCTGGTGATCATGGTCTGCTCGAACGCCGCGTAGCCTGTCGCGTCGCCCGTCTCGCCGGGCAGCACGGCGCGAAACAGCGGCCAGAACATGCCGGTCTCGCCGCGCTGGTAGAGCACGATCATGGTTTCGTTGACGTCGTTCATCTTGTCGCCGAGCTTCAGTGTGTCGACCAGTCCCTTCATGTGGAACGCCATCGGCAGCGAAGCCATGGCGCGCAGCTGGTCGGCGACGGTCTCCAGCCCTTCGACGGATTTTCCGGAGGCCTTGGCATCCTCGGCAAGCTTGACGTCGAGCACCGGCGCGCCGCCCGCCTTGCGGGCGAGCTCGCAGGCTGGAAGCGCCACCATGGCCGACAGCATCCACGGCTTCATCTTGGCGACGGTTGCCGGCGGGATGCCGCGTTCGTCGAGCGCCTTGTCGACCGCCGCGGCGTCGTCGGGCGACAGCAGCGACGACAGCGTGGTGCTGTCGGTGAACATCATCAGCTCCGGCTGCTTGAGCAGGGCCGCCATCATCTTCTGCTGGTCGAGCACTTCGGTGGTCTCGATGACGATGGTGCCGGCGCCGTCATAGGCCTTCTGCGCGGCCGGCGGCAGCGCTGTGACGCGCGGGTCGGTCATATGCATGGTGCCGAACAGGAAGGACGGCTGTTCGCCCGTCTTCTCCAGCTTCCACAGCAGGCCCTTGCCGTTCGGCGTTGCGGCGGCTTCCGCCTCGATCTTGCGGTAGGTGGACGGGTCACTTTTCTGCAACGCCGACAGCATGTCGGCGCCGGTGCAGGACGGGATTTCGGCATGCGCCTTGCCCGCCGCGAACAACAGGACGGCGAGCAGAGACAGGAAGAACAGCACATGGAACGCCAGGAGCAGCTTCAGCGAGAAGAGCGCAGCGCGGTCGGCGATGACGATGACCCGTTTCATGGTCCTTTCCTAAGCTGGAAAAACGGCAAAACGGTTAACCCGGAGAACGAAATTGTCTTCGGTTCAATCAGTTTTGACTATCGCTCGAATTACTGAACGGCTTGCGGTTGGTTGAGCCGCCCACCCCTCATCATCCCATGGCGAAGTCCGGAAGCCTCGCGCAACCCCAATACTTCACGCCCTCGGGTGAGCCGATTCATAGATCTCCAACAGCCTCGCCGTATCGACGCCGGTGTAGATCTGCGT
>NZ_VFWW01000012.1:0-270322 GCF_006442955.1 Mesorhizobium sp. B1-1-1 | reverse complement strand
CGTCCTTCTTGGCACGCTGATCGGCGTCCTGCCCGGGATCGGCGCCACCACGACCATCGCCAGCGCCTTGACGATCGAACCGTGCGCAAGCGCGACCGACGAGACGAGGCCGACGACCATCAGCGAAAAATATTCGGCCGCGCCGAACTCCAGCGCGATCGAGGTTAGCGGCGGGGCGAAGATGGCGACGAGGAAGGTCGACACCGTGCCGGCGAAGAACGAACCGATCGCCGCGATCGCGAGTGCCGCGCCGGCGCGGCCGTTCCTGGCCATCTGATAGCCGTCGATCGCCGTGACGGCCGAGGACGATTCGCCGGGCATGTTGATGAGAATGGCCGTGGTCGAGCCGCCATATTGCGCACCGTAATAGATGCCGGCGAGCATGATGAGGGAGGAAACCGGGTCGCCGATCTGAAAGGTGATCGGCAAGAGCATGGCGATGGTCGCGGTGGCGCCGATCCCGGGCAGGACGCCGATCAGCGTGCCAAGAAGGACGCCGATCAGGCAGAAACCAAGGTTCGTCAGCGATGAAGCGGTCGAAAAGCCGAGCGCCAGATTGTCGAGGAGCTCCATGCTCATCTCCTCACAATGGCAGCCATGGGCCAAAGCGTCGGAACGGAAGGCCGAGTGCGTAGCTGAAGACGAAAAATGCAAACAGGGTCAGGCCAGCCGACAGCACGAACGCGGTCAGCGGTTTCATGCGGCCGCTGGCGAACGATGCGATCAGCGCCGTCAGGAAGATTGACGGAATGAAGCCAAGGCCGCGCACCGTCAGGCCGAAGAAGATCGGAGCGGGAAGGATGAACAGCGAGCCGCGCCACGCAATGTAGCCGATCGGATCGCCCTCGAATCGCACCGCCTGGAAGAGGATGACGAGGCCAAGCAGGATCAGCACGATCGCCAGCACCAGCGGGAAATAGCCCGGCCCCATGCGGAAGGCGGTGCCGATTTCCAGGCCGAGCGACTGCAACGCGAAAAATGCGCCGAAAACGATGAACAGCGCAGCGCATATGCCGTTCGTCCTGTCGATTGCGAAAGCCTTCATGACATTCCTCCCAAGCTGCGGGCGCGCGACGATACCGAAGCGAAAACGGGGCGCCGGCGGCGCCCCGTTCAAAACTCAGTCGGCGTATTGGCCGGCGGCTTCGATGATCGGCTTCCAGCGCGCGATCTCGTTTTCCAGCTTGGCCTTCAGCGCGGCCGGCGTCGCGTCGGCCTGCGGCGACGGCCTGGTGCCGAGCTCGGCGAAGCGGGCGGCGACGTTCTCGTCCTTCAGCGCGACCTGCAGGGATTTCGACAGCCGTTCGGTGATCTCCGCCGGAGTGCCCTTGGGGGCATAAAGACCGTGCCAGATGCTGACCTGCACGTCGGGAAGGCCGGCTTCCGTCGTCGTCGGGACATCGGGCAGCACATCGAGGCGCTCCGGCGAGGTGACGGCGTAAGCCTTGATCGTGCCGCCCTGGATCTGCTTGGTGGTGTTGGTCGTCTGGTCGCACATGATGTCGACCTGGCCGCCGAGGAGATCGGTCATGGCCGGGCCGGTGCCCTTGTAGGGGACGGTGACCAGCGGCGTCTTGATAGCGCTCATGAACAGCATGCCGCAGAGATGCGAGGCAGCACCTATGCCGGCATTGGCTACGGTGACGCTATCCTTGTTGGCCTTGGCGTACTCGACCAATCCCTTCAAATCGGCCGGCTCGAGGTCCTTTCGGCCAACGATGGTCATTGGCACCTCGGTGACGAGGCCGACATATTCGAAGGCGTTCAGCGTGTCGTAGGCGAGCTTTCGGTAGAGTGTGGCACTGGTGGCCATGCCGATGTGATGGAGGAGCAGGGTGTAACCGTCCGGCTCGGCCTTCGCGACGCGGCCAGCGCCCAGCGTGCCACCGGCGCCGCCGACATTCTCGACGATGACCTGCTGGCCGAGATCCTTGGACATGGCTTCCGCGACAAGACGCGTGACCGTGTCGGTCGGGCCGCCGGCCGCAAACGGCACCACGACGGTGATGGTGCGTTCGGGATAGGTTTGCGCGCCTGCGGCGACGGGATAAAGCATGACCGCCACTGCGGCAGCCAGAGCGGCGACAAATCTTCTCATCGTGATTTCCTCCCAGAGCTTAAATCTTCAACCGCTGCGCGGAGTTCTCCTCGACACCGGCTGCACGGGTACAACTAGGGCAGGCTAACAGATTGCAATCGTACTCAAATGGCAAAGTGCTGATATCCGCAACCGTTCTGGCTTGCGATCCATGAGGCGGCCGGACCATCGGAGGAACGACTGCCCCGGCTGGATCGGGGCACGCCAAGCGCGCGCCGTCTGTCTGGAAGATGATCCGTCCTGGCCTGGCCCTTGCACGCGGCCGGTGATTTGCTGGGTGCTTTGCAGGTTTGAGCGAGGGCGACCCATGAACCATCACGACACAAGCGGCGTTCCGGTGATCGAAACGACGCGCGCCGTCCTGCGAGCGCACCGGCTGGAGGATTTCGACGCCTATGTCGCCATGTGGGCCGATCCGGTCGTCACCCGCTTCATCGGCGGCAGGCCGCGCACGCGGGAAGAGAGCTGGATGCGCTTCCTGCGTCACGCCGGGCTCTGGTCGCTGCTCGGCTACGGGTTCTGGGCGATCGAGGACAAGGCGACGGGCCGTTTCGTCGGTGAGGCCGGGTTTCACGACCTCAAGCGCGATATGGAGCCGCCGATAGAGGGCATTCCGGAGGCCGGGTGGGCGCTCGCTCCGGCCGCCCACGGCGCCGGCCTCGCCACCGAGATCGTCAGCCGCGTGCTTGGCTGGGGCGACGAGACCTTCGGACGTGGCAAAACCGTCTGCATCATCGACCCCGAAAACACCGCTTCCTTGAACGTGGCGACGAAGTGCGGCTACCGGGAGGTGGCGCGGGCCATCTATCACGAAACCCCGACCATCCTGCTGGAGCGGTTGGCCTGAGCACTCGCCAAGTACCTAAAGCGCGCGGCGTCGAAACGGATTCATGCGCTGCGCTTAGCTTTCTTGTTTTACGTCGTTCTCCCAAAGCCGAGGTCCCTTTGGGCGGCATGCATTAGCGGTCGTTCCGCAAGGGCGTCGAAATGATCCGAGAGCGCCGTCTGCTCCTGATAACCGCGCCGGGACTGGCCATATCTGTTTGCACCGCGGCTTCGCGAGCCGCCTCATCGAGCATCGAGGCATCCTCGCCGAAGGCGCGGGTGGCGCGGGCCGCCGCCTCGAGCAGCGGCCGCCGCATGCGCCGCAGGAAGGCCGTGTCGACGCGTGTGCTCGGGCCGGCCAGGGTCAAGGCGCCGAGCAGAACCCGCCCAGGCCCGAACACCGGCGCCGAGACGCCCGCCGTCTGCGGGTCGCGGTCGCCGATGGCGAGGCAGTTGCAGGTCTTGCGGATGGTTTCGTACGGTTCGCCCGGCTGTCCGGAAAACGCCGCCAGCACACGCCCGCCGGAGCCCACCAGCAACGGCAGGACGTCACCCTCCCGAATCGTATAGCGGATAGGATGCTTGGACTCGACGCGATAGAGACAGGTGCGCACGTCTCCCGACCGGACATAGAACGCAACGCTTTCCCAGCTTAGCTCGCAGAGATCGCGCATGATCGGCAGCAGGATGTCGACCGCCACGACCGACCGCTGATAGAGCGCGCCGAGCCGGAAGCTGGCCGGTCCGATGCGGTAGCGTCCGTCGTCCAGGCGCTCCAGCAATTGTCCGCGCAAAAGCGAATTGGCCAGCCGCAGAATGGTGCTCTTATAGAGGCCCGTTCGGGCCGCGATCTCGGAAAGGCTGAGCGAGCGGTCCGCCGTGGTGAATGCATCGAGGATGGCAATGGCCCGGTCAAGCGCGGCAACACCGTCGGCTGACGCGCTCCGGATTTCGATGCCAGCTGGTTTGCCTGCCGAATTCATTGGTCCCCAGTCGAACAAAGGTCGAGCGGCGCGATTGTGTCGCGCAGCTCAAGCATTCTGTCCAGCAGAATATCGTTCCTGTTGACGGAACGCGGTAAAGTCTGCTTGAACTCAAGCACGGGTCTGGTTTCAGGCGCGTTTTTGGCGGGCACCGGAGGAGGTGTCGTGATTTGGAGGAATCCCATGCTGAACAGACGCAAATTTTTGATGAGCACCGCTGCCGCGGGGGCCGCCGGGCTGGTGGCGTCGCGTCTTTCTCCCGCTCTTGCCCAAGGCACGCCGCAGATCCAGATTTTCGTGCCGGCGGCGCCCGGTGGCGGCTGGGACCAGACCGCGCGCACGATGGACCAGGTGCTGCGCAGCGAGAAGCTGATCTCCGGCTCGCAGATCACCAATGTCGGCGGCGCCGGCGGCACGGTCGGGCTGCCGCAATTCATCAGTCAATGGAACGGCAAGGGCAATTCGCTGATGGTTGGCGGCATGGTCATGGTCGGCGCCATCATCGCCAACAAGGCTGCCAATAATTTGACGCAGGTCACGCCGATCGCCCGGCTCACCGGCGAGTTCGAAGCGCTGGTGGTGCCGGCGGCCTCGCCGTTCAAGACGGCCGCCGACTTCGTCGCCGCGCTTAAAGAGGATCCGACGAAGGTTCCCGTCGCCGGCGGCTCGGCCGGCGGTTCGGACCATATCCTGTTCGGCCTGATCGCCAAGACGGCGGGCGTGCCGGCGACAAACCTGTCCTACGTGCCGTTCGCGGGCGGCGGCGAGGCGCTGTCAGCGCTGCTCGGCAACCAGGTGGCGGCGGGCATTTCCGGCTTTGGCGAGTTCTCCGAACAGGTCAAGGCCGGGGCGCTCAGGCTGCTCGCCATTTCCGCCGACAAGCGGCAGGAGGGCATCGATGCGCCAACGCTGAAGGAAGCCGGCATCGACGTCGAACTGTTCAACTGGCGCGGCGTCTTCGCACCCCCCGGCGTCTCCGATACCGATAAGGCGGCGATGATCACGCTGGTCGAGACCATGGCCAAGAGCGATGCCTGGGCCACGGAATGCAAGAACCGCAACTGGACGCCCATCCTGCTCACCGGCGACGACTATGCGAAGTTCCTTGCCGAGGATACGGCTCGCATCGAAGCCATCCTCAAGGATCTCGGGCTCGCCTGATTTCCCTGAAGAGGGCGGGTTCATGGCCCGCCCTTTTTCCTCCCGCCGTTCGCATGGACATGCGATCCACCGGGGATGAAGATAGGATAAAAGCCGGCTGTGAGATGCCGGCTGTCTTGGGAGGACATTCATGAGCACCAGCGACCAGCAGGCTGCGTCCTCGCGCCTTGCCGTACCCGAACTGCTGATCGGTATCGGGCTTCTGGCCTGTGCCGGGGCGGTCGCCTGGCAGACCTTGGCGATCCCGGTGTCGCCGCTCTACTCCAAGGTCGGCCCGACCGTCTTTCCCTACCTCACCATGTTCGGCCTGGTGGTTCTTTCGCTCTTGCTCATCGTCGCCGCACTGCGCGGCGGCTGGCAGCCGGAAGAGGAAAAGGAGACGCCGACCGACTGGAAGGCGATGGGCTTCGTCGTCATCGGCCTTGTCACCAACCTGCTCCTGATCCAGCCGCTCGGCTTTACCGCGGCATCCGTCATCATGTTCGTTCTGGTCTGCTACGGCTTCGGCAGCCGGCATACGCTGCGCGATGCGCTCACTGGCCTCGTGCTGGCGCTGGCCGCCTATTTCGGCTTCGCCAGGGCGCTCGGCGTCAATATCGGCGCCGGTTTCATCGAGAACCAGCTGAATACGGTGATCGATGCGTTCACCAGCACGCTGAGGGGCTGACGCCATGGAAACGCTAGGCCATCTGGCACACGGTTTCGCCGTCGCCTTCACTCCGGTCAACCTTCTGTGGTGCCTGCTCGGCACCACGCTTGGCACCGCCATCGGCGTGCTGCCCGGCCTCGGACCGGCGCTGACCATCGCGCTGCTTCTGCCGATCACCTACCAGGTTGCGCCGGAGGCCTCCTTCATCCTGTTTGCCGGCATCTATTACGGGGCCATGTATGGCGGCTCGACGACCTCGATCCTGCTCAACACGCCAGGCGAAAGCGCTACCATCGTCACCGCGCTGGAAGGCAACAAGATGGCCCGGTCCGGGCGCGGCGGCGCCGCACTTGCCACGTCGGCGATCGGCTCCTTCGTCGCCGGCACTCTCGGCACGCTGGGCGTCGCCTTCCTGGCGCCTATCGTGGTCAGGTTCGCGCTGGCCTTCGGCCCGGCCGAATATTTCTCGCTGATGGTGCTGGCCTTCATCACGGTTTCGGCGGTGCTCGGCTCGTCCTCGGTGCGCGGCTTGACCAGCCTGTTCGCCGGCTTTGTTATCGGCATGATCGGGGTCGACCTGCAGACCGGCCAGCCGCGCTTCACCTTCGGCATGACCGAACTGCTCGACGGCGTCGACGTCATCATCGCCGCCGTCGGCCTGTTCGCCGTCGGTGAGACGCTCTACATGGCCTCGCGCCGTTATGCCGGCAAGGACGAGATCGTGCCGCTGAAGGGCTCGCTCTACATGACGGCGGCCGAATGGAGGCGCTCGTGGAAGCCCTGGTTGCGCGGCGCCGCGATCGGCTTCCCGATCGGCGCCATGCCGGCCGGCGGCGCCGAGATCCCGACCTTCCTGTCCTATGCCATCGAAAAGAAGCTTTCGAAGCACAAGCAGGAATTCGGCACGGTTGGCGCCATCGAGGGCGTAGCCGGTCCGGAGGCCGCCAACAATGCCTCGGCTGCCGGCGTGCTGGTGCCGATGCTGACGCTCGGGCTGCCGACCTCGGCGACGGCGGCAATCATGCTTTCGGCCTTCCAGAGCTACGGCATCAATCCAGGCCCGCTGCTTCTGACGACACAAGGCAACCTGGTCTGGGGACTGATCGCCAGCCTGTTCGTCGCCAACGTCATTCTCGTCATCCTCAATCTGCCGCTGATCGGGCTTTGGGTGCGGCTGCTGAAGATCCCGGCGCCGCAGCTCTATGCCGGCATCCTGGTTTTCGCCACCGTCGGCACCTACGGCATTTCGCAGTCGCCGATCGACCTCGCCATCCTCTATCTCCTGGGTGCTGCCGGCTTCCTGATGCGGCGCTTCGATTTCCCGACCGCGCCCGTCATCATCGGCATGATCCTGGGACCGCTCGCCGAAACCCAGTTCCGCCGCGCCATGACGATCTCGAACGGCGACTGGTCGGTGTTCTACAAGCACCCGCTGTCGCTGACCCTGCTGACGCTGGCCTTCATCGGCCTGGTCGGGCCGCATATCTGGGCCTACATCGAACGCCGCCGATTGCGGGGGCCGGAGCATGTGCCGGGCGATGCCTGATCGATTTGAAGTGACATGACAGACCTGCTTTCCGGCATCCGCGTGCTCGACCTGACCAACGTCCTGGCCGGGCCCTACTGCGCCTACCAGCTGGCGCTGCTCGGCGCCGACGTCATCAAGGTCGAGGCGCCGCAAGGCGGCGACCTGGCGCGACAGCTCGGCGGTTCGCCGGAACTCAACCAGGCCGGCATGGGAGCTTCGTTCCTGGCTCAGAATGCCGGCAAACGCTCCGTCGTGCTCGACCTCAAGAAGGAAGCCGAGCGCGAACGCTTCCTCGACCTGGTCGCCAGCGCCGATGCGCTGGTGGAAAACTTCCGCCCCGGCGTCATGGGCCGGCTTGGCCTCGGCTACGAGGCGCTGAAGGCGGTCCGCCCCAACCTTGTCTACTGCGCGATATCGGGCTTCGGCCAGACCGGGCCGATGCGCGACAATCCGGCCTATGACCAGATCATCCAAGGCCTTTCGGGCATTATGAGCATCACCGGCACGCCGGAGACGGCACCCTTGCGGGTGGGCTATCCCGTCGCCGACACGCTGGGCGGACTGGTCGGGGCCTTCGCCATCGTCTCGGCGCTGGTAAGGCAGAAGACGAGCGGCGAGGGTGCCTTCCTGGACGTATCGATGCTTGAATGCACATTGTCGGCGCTTGGCTGGCCGGTTTCCAACTATCTGACGGCCGGGGTCGATCCCAAGCCGATGGGCAATGAGAACATGACGGCGGCACCGTCGGGCGCCTTTCGCACCGGCGACGGTCTGCTCAACATCGCCGCCAACAAGCAGGAGCAGTTCGTAACGCTTTGCCGGCTTATCGAACGGCCGGAGCTGGCGTCGGATCCACGCTTTGCCGAGCGCGAGACGCGCAAGCGGAACCGTGCGGCGCTGAAGATCGAGATCGAGGGGGCCCTGGCGAATGGCCCGGCGGCTGCGTGGGAAGAAAAACTGAACCGCGCCGGGGTGCCGGCGGGCAGGGTGCTGACGATCCCGCAAGTGCTGGCCGAACCGCAGGTGCTGGAGCGCCAGATGACCAGGGCTTTCGACGGCGTGGCTGACATGGAGAGACCGCTGACGGTTCTGCGCGGCGGCTTCATGGTCGATGGTACGGCTCCATTGCCGGCCTCCCCGCCACCGGCCCTGGGCGAGCACATGGACGAGGTTTTCGCCGGCCTGTCGCCCCGAGCGAAGACAAAGGCACTCACATGAACGAGCAAAAGACGATATGAGTGAGCAAAAGACGGGCCGCGAGCGTGCAGAGGAGTGGTGGCAGACCGGCATCATCGAAATGCGGCCGGGCGTCATCCGGCTGCGCGGCTATGAAATCCAGGACCTGATCGGCCGCGTCAGCTTCCCGGCTGTCATCTGGCTGATGCTGCGCGGCGAATTGCCCAGCGAGGAACAGGCCGCGCTGCTCGGCATTGCGCTGGGCGCCGCAGTCGACCACGGGCCGCAGGCGCCGTCGATCGCTATCGCCCGCATGGCGGCGACCTGCGGTGTCGGCATCAACAGCGCCATGGCTTCGGCCATCAACGTGCTTGGCGACGTCCATGGCGGCGCCGGCGAGCAGGCGCTTGCCTTCTATGGCGACATTGCCGCGGCGCTCGATGGCGGCACGACGCTGAAAGAGGCTGTCTCGGGGCGGCTTGACCGGTTCTTTGCCGGGGAAAAGGGCTACGTGCCGGGGCTGGGCCATCGCTTCCATCCGGTCGACCCGCGCGCGCCGCGCCTGATGGAACTGACTCGGGAGTTTGCCGCGCGCGGCGTGATCCATGGCCGCTTCGCCGATATCGCCGAGGCGATCGAGGCGGAGGTCGCGCGGCGCAAGGGCAAAAAGATACCGCTCAACATCGATGGCGCGACCGCCGTCATTTACGGCGAGCTCGGCTTTCCGCCACCGCTAACGCGGGGGCTTTTCGTGCTGTCGCGCTCGGTCGGCATCCTGGCGCATGCCTGGGAACAATCCCAGCAAGCCGAGCGGAACAAAGGTCCGCTGCCACGCGAATGGCTGTGGGCCTATGCCGGGACGCCAGTGCGACCGCTCCCCGAAGAGGACGGCGCCGGGGCGTGAGGCCTTTACGTAGGGCCGATTTGTGCCGGCTGGGGAAGCTTCAAGGTCCTTACCAGCGTCGAAAGTTCGGGTTCGTCGATGAGCATGGCCGCATCGGCCGGCGCCAGCCAGGCCCGTTGCCGCCGTTTGGCTTCCTGCCAGTCGGCGAGCTCTTGCGTTACTTCCAACAGATAGACGATGACATCGACGCGCACGAACCGGTTGGCCAGCCGCTTCCAATAGGAATAGGTGCCCGCTGGCTGCTTCAGGGTCTTGCCGAGCACGCCCGCTTCTTCCTGCGCCTCGATGGTGGCCGCCTTGCGTCCGCTCTTGCCTTTCATCGGCCAGCCCTTGGGTACGATGAAGCGCCTGGTGGTGCGCGAGGTGACCAGCATCACCTCGATGTCGCCGCGCTGGTCCAGCCGAAAAGGGATAGCCGCGACCTGGCGGATCGTCTCGCCCTTCTTGGCCTTGCGCACGGCCTTTTTCTTGGTGGCTGCCATTCGTAAAATCCAGTCGGTGCAGTGCCCATACCGTGACGCGGTGTCGTTGCAAAACCCAAACTGCCGCAAGGGCACCGGAACGCCCCTACCATGTAAGTCGGCTAAATAAAAGGGAAGCCCGCCTCAGCGGCAGGTGCTTACGGCGGTGTTGCCGATTATCTGGGTCTGGCAGTTCGGCCTGACCCGCGGCACGATGGGCGGCGGCTGTTGCACGATCACCCGGTCCTGAGCCCGATTCTGTTGCTGCTGTTGCTGAAACTGCTGCCGCTGGACACGGTTTTGCAAGGCCTGCAGATCGTTCTGCTGGATCAACGCGTTGTTGTCGACGGAGGGAATGAGCACCTGCGCGGAAGCAGGCAGGCAGATGCCCGCCAGCGTCGAGGCTGCCAATGCCGCCGTCATGAAAACCGTTGATGGCCGAAGCGCCAACATCTGCTCATTCCCGCACAAACAAAATTCACTCTACATATAGTGCGTTTGTCCCCTCGTGCCACGCCAGAGTGCCGATTAACAGGAAATCGCGTGATCGCGCCCCCTTCGCGGCGGAGGAGAATCTGCCCCGCCGCCCGCATCGCACTTGACGGAAGCGGTCGATTCACCGCTCTATCGGGTTGACGCTGGCCTCGAATTCCATGGCGTCAACGGCGTCGGCATGTCCGTCGGATGCAACGGCGCCTTCGAGGAAACGGTCAAACAGAACGCCGACAGTGCGTCCTCAGGGTCAGCATCCAGCTGGCTCAGGGATGGAGCCGGGCAAAAGGGGTCCTTATGAGGAAGCATGCGTATCTGCTGGCGATGCTGGCGGCTGCCTGCATCGCCGGTCTTCCGGCCACGGCGGCGCAGACAAAAGGCGACAAAGCGGCGGCCGGCCCGCCGCCAACCAGCCACAGCTGCCCGGCGGCGCATCGGCCTTGTCCGAAACCCACGGCGACTGGGCGGTCAACTGCCAGATATCGGGCGCGGCCAAGGCATGCAGCCTGTCACACCAGCAGTTCAACAAGCAAAGCAACCAGCGTCTGCTGGCGATAGAGTTGTCGAGCAAGACGGGCGAAGACGCGACCGGCACGCTCGCTTTGCCGTTCGGCCTGGCGCTCGCCAAGGGCGTCAGCCTGACGATCGACGACCAGAAGCTGGACGGCAGCCTGCAGTTCAACACTTGCCAGGCTGTCGGCTGCCTGGTGCCGGTGGCGTTCGATGCCAATGTCGTCCCCGTGCTCAAGGCGGGCACCACCTTGAAGGTCGATGCCTTCGCGGCGGATACGGGGCAAGCGGTTAGCTTCTCCATTCCGCTCAATGGCTTCGGCAGTGCGCTTGCACGGACCGCGGAGCTTCTTGCCGACTAACACGTTCAGCGTTCGATAGAATCGCCAGCCCGCGCTAAACCTTTGTTTTTGCGGAATTCCGACGATCCAGCTCGTCAAACCACGATCGTTTTCAGCCGTTCTGCGATCAGGGTGGCGAGCCGGGCCGCGACTTCGTCCTTGCTCATCTCGGGCCATTCCTCGACGCCGGTCTTCGAGACGATGCGAACACGGTTGCGGTCGCCGCCCATCACACCGGATGGGCCGACGCCGCTGGTCTGCGACACGTCGTTGGCGACAATGAAGTCGGCGCCCTTCTTCCTCAGCTTGGCTTCGGCGTTGCGCAAAAGGTCCTGCGTCTCGGCGGCGAAGCCGACCACCAGCGCCGGCCGCTGCTTGTGATGCCCGACGCCCGCAAGGATGTCGGGGTTCTCGATCATGCGCAGCACCGGCGGGCCTTCGCCCGGCGCTTTCTTGATCTTCTCGCCAGCCGGGCTGTCGGTGCGCCAATCGGCGACGGCGGCGACGAACACCGCCGCATCGGCCGGTAGAAGCTGTTCCACGGCATCGCGCATCTCCTGCGCCCGCTCGACGTGGATGGTTTTCACACCAGCCGGATCGGCGATGCTGACGGGACCGGAGACCAGCCTCACGTCGGCGCCGAGCCTGGCCAATGCCGCCGCTATGGCATGGCCCTGCTTGCCGGACGATCGGTTGGCGATGTAGCGAACGGGGTCGATCGGCTCGTGCGTCGGGCCTGACGTGACGATGATCTTCTTGCCGGCCAGCCGCTTGGGTCCGGTATCGAGCAGCGCCTCGATGGCGGCGACGATCTCCAGCGGCTCGGCCATGCGACCTTCGCCAGCCTCGTTGCTCTCGGCCATCTCGCCTTTGGCGGGGCCAACGAAGGTGATGCCATCCTTGTGCAGCGCCGCACGATTGCGCCGCGTCGCCGGATGCGCCCACATTCTGGGGTTCATGGCCGGCGCCATCAGCACCGGCTTGTCGGTGGCCAGGAGCACGGTGGAGGCAAGATCATTGGCGTGGCCGTTGGCGAGCTTGGCCATCAGGTCGGCGGTGGCGGGCGCCACGACCAGCAGATCGGCCTCGCGCGACAGCCTGATATGGCCGACATCGTGCTCGTCATTGCGATCGAAGAGATCGGTAAAGACATGGTCTGCCGAGAGCGCACCGGCCGACAGCGTGGTGACGAATTCCCGCGCAGCCGACGTCATGACCACGCGCACCGCCGCACCCCTTTCACGCAGACGGCGGATCAGGTCGAGTGCCTTGTAGGCGGCGATGCCGCCGCCGATGATGAGCAGGATGCGCTTGCCGGAGAGGCTCATGAAGGACCAGAGATCATCAGCGACTTTCTTCTGATCAAAATCTGCTTTTTGCAGCTGCCGGCCGAATTCGAGGATCTCCTCCGCCGTAACGAAATCCTTGGCACCTTTGAAGGTGGGCGCCACTTCCTTGAGCAGCAGACTTCTTGCCTCCTGCTCCATCGACACACCATGACGGGCAGCCCGCTCGCGCAGTCTTTGTTTCAAATCCTCGTCGAGATTGCGAATGGTCAGGGTACCCATGGCTAACTTTGCCTGCCTGCCATTGGTTGAACCTTGGCCTCGTCCTTAAATGTCAGGCGTCCGCCATCGAAGCCTTTCGTGGTCGGAAGCCCAACTGATGCCGCGAGCACATCCCGCGCCTCCTGCTCCATGGAAACGCCGCGCGCAGCACCGCGTTCACGCAATCGCTGCATGACATGATCTTCCAGATTCCGGACAGTAATCCTGGCCATAGTCGCACTCCTGCGCACAATATAGCTATCCCGCCTTTCGACTGCAATGACAGCATCGCTGTCATTGCAGTCACTTAGAGCAGCTTCCAGGCGATATAGACCAGCGTCAGGGCTATCACCCAAAGCGCCACGCGGCCGGAGCGGTTGTAGCGCGCTTCGGCCTTGCCGATGGCACGGGCCGTCGCCTCGTCGAAGCGCAGGCCATGCTCGGCCATCAGGTCGATCTCGCGCGACAGCCGCTCGGTGCGCGCTGCCAACTCGGGGGCTTGGCGGATCAGCGTCAGCATCGCCTTGCCGCCGTCGCGGGCGTCGGCCAGCAGGCCGCTTGGCCCGAGATTTCCTGATATCCAGCCGCTGACCACGGGTTCGGCGGTCTTCCACATGTTGAAGGCCGGATCGAGCGTGCGCGCCACGCCCTCGACCACCACCATGGTTTTCTGCAGGAGGATCAGTTCGGGCCGCGTCGCCATGTCGAAGAGTTCGGTCACCTCGAACAGCAGCGTCAGAAGCTTGGCCATGGAAATGGTCTCGGCCGGCTGGCCATGGATCGGCTCGCCGATGGCGCGGATCGCCTGGGCGAAGGCCGCGACATTGTGCTGGCGCGGCACGTAGCCGGCCTCGAAATGAACCTCGGCGACGCGCAGATAGTCGCGCGTGATGAAGCCGTAGAGGATTTCGGCGAGGAACCGGCGCTCCTTCTTGCCGAGCCTGCCGGCAATGCCGAGATCGACCGCGACGATCGTGCCATCAGCCTCGACGAACAGGTTGCCCGGATGCATGTCGGCGTGAAAGAAGCCGTCGCGCAGCGTATGGCGCAAGAACGACTGGATGAGGTTGGCCGCGATTGCCCTCAGATCGTGTCCAGCGGCGGCGAGTCCGGCGATGTCGTTCATCTTGATGCCGTCGACCCATTCCATGGTCAGCACGTCGCGGCCGGTGCGCTCCCAGTCGACGGAAGGGACGCGAAAGCCCGGATCCTCCCTGGTGCTTTGACCAAGTTCGGAAAGCGCGGCCGCCTCGAGGCGCAGGTCCATCTCGATCTTGGTGGTCTGCGCCAGCGTCTCGGTCACCTCCACGGGCCGCAGCCGGCGTGAGGAGGGGATGTATTTCTCCTGCAGGCGGGCGGCGAGGAAATAGCTTTCGAGATCCTGGAAGAAGCGGCGGCGCACGCCCGGCCGGATCACCTTGACCGCCACCTTCCTGACGACGCCGCCATCGACCGTTTCAGCGGCATGGACCTGGGCGATGGAGGCCGCGGCGACCGGGTCGCCGAACTGCGTGTAGAGGTCGCCGAGCTTGCGCCCGAGCGAGCCCTCGATGGCCGCCACCGCCTCGGCCGTCGGGAAGGTGTGCATCTTGTCCTGCAGCATGGCGAGATCGAGCGCCATGTCGTTGCCGACGACATCGGGTCGTGTCGCCAGAAACTGGCCAAGCTTGACATAGGACGGCCCGAGCCGGACCACCGCCTTGGCCAGCCGATCGCTGCGCTCATAGGCGAGCGCGCGGCGGCGGGTAAACAGCCGCGCCAGCCGCCAGCCCAATTTCGGCAGGCCGGACAGTTCCTCGCCGGGCAAAGCGGCGACGACGCCCTCACGCACAAGCACCCAGCCGGCCCGCATGAGCCGAAATCCAGCGCTGACGGTGCTCATGCCCGGGCCTGCCTCAAAGTTTCCAGCCCGAATGAAGCGCGGCGATGCCGCCGGAATAGTTGCGGAACGAGACCCGATCGAAGCCCGCGCGGGTTATCATGGAAGCAAAATTCGCCTGGTTGGGGAATTTCGCGATCGACTCGACCAGATAGGAATAAGGCTCGCCGTCGCCGGTGACGGCCTTGCCGATCTTCGGAATGGCCTTGAACGACCAGGCCTCATAGACCCTGTCGAGCAACGGCATCTCGACCTCGGAAAATTCCAGGCACAGGAACCGCCCGCCCGGCTTCAGCACGCGCAACGCTTCGCTGAGAGCGACGTCGATCCTGGGGACGTTGCGGATGCCGAAAGCGATGGTGTAGGCGTCGAAGGTGGCGTCCGCGAACGGCAGTTCCTCGGCATTGGCTTCGACGAAGTCGGTGTTGCCGGACATGCCTTTCTTTTGCGCCCTGTCGCGACCGACGGCGAGCATCGAGCCGTTGATGTCGAGCACGGTGGCATGAGCATGCCCATGGCTGGCATCGACGATGCGAAAGGCGATGTCGCCGGTGCCGCCGGCGACATCGAGCACGCGCCAGCCCGGCCGCTTCGGCGGATTGAGCCAGGTTACCATGGCATCCTTCCACAGCCGGTGCAGGCCGCCCGACATCAGGTCGTTCATCAGGTCGTAGCGGTTGGCGACCTTGTGGAAAACATCGTTGACCAGGGGCTGCTTGTCGCCTGCCCCTACACGCTTGAAACCATAGGAGGTTTCCATGCCGCCGGCGGCCGTGGTTCTCTCAACTGACATTTTTTTGATCCGTCATAAAACCGGCGGGACCATAGCCGATCGATGGTGCGGGCGCTATTGTTTAAGGCGCGGTGTTCGGCCGCGCTTCCAGGTGGCGGGTTTCGAGACCTGGACTGACCGACGGGATGTTTGAATGCCTTTGAAAGCGGAACTGCACTGCCACATCGAAGGGGCAGCGGCACCGGAACTCGTCATCCGACAGGCGCAGAAATACGGCAAGGACATCTCGCCCTATATCCAGAACGGCTCTTTCGTCTGGCACGATTTCACCTCTTTTCTCGCCGCCTATGACTTCGCCTCCGACCTGTTCCGGACCGAGGAAGACTATGCACGGCTGGCTGACCACTATCTGACCAGCCTGGCGCGTGACGGCGCCATCTACTCAGAGGTCTTCACCTCGCCGGACCATGCCACGAAGGCGGGCCTGTCGCCGAAGGCTTATACGGATGCGCTCGGCGAAGGCATGGCCCGCGCCAAGGCCAAGACCGGCATCGAGGGCCGCATGATCGTCACCGGCGTGCGCCATGCCGGCGTCGAGTCCATCGAGCAGGCAGCGCGCTTTGCCGCGCGCTGCGGGCATCCGCTGGTAACCGGCTTCGGTGTCGCCGGCGACGAGAGGGTCGGCGAGATGGAGGACTACGTCAGGGCATTCGAAATCGCCCGCGAGGCCGGGCTCGGCATTACCGTCCATGCAGGCGAACTGACAGGGTGGGAGACGGTCCAGGCGGCGCTCGATCACATCCGCCCGTCGCGCATCGGCCATGGCGTGCGCGCCATCGAAAACCCCGATCTTGTCCGGCGCATCGCCGATGAGGGCGTGGTGCTGGAATGCTGTCCCGGCTCCAATATTGCGTTGAAAGTGTTCGACAGTTTCGCCGCCCACCCGTTCCCCGCCCTGCTCGCGGCCGGCTGCAAGGTGACGCTCAACTCGGATGATCCGCCCTATTTCTGGACCTCGCTGAAACGCGAATACGACATTGCGGCCGAGTATTTCTCGATGAACGAGAAGGCGCTGGCGGCCGTTACCCGAACGGCCATCGAGGCCGCTTTCGTCGACAGGAAGACCAAGGCAACGCTGCTCAGCCGGCTGGATGCGAAGGCCAGGTGAATGAAGGCTGGGTGGACAGGGAGTGGCCAGCAGTGAGCAGTTTGGCGGAGCGCGCATCGGGACTCGCAAATCGGCTCACTATTCACTACTCACTATTGGCTACTCACCACGAACCACGTCGGAGCACATCATGAAGGGCGTCACCGTCGTCGACCACCCGCTTGTCCAGCACAAGCTGAGCATCATGCGCAAGAAGGAGACCTCGACGGCCGGTTTCCGGCGGCTGCTGCGCGAGATCTCGCTGCTGCTCGGCTATGAGGTGACGCGCAATCTCGAACTCACGACGACGACCATCGAAACGCCGATCGAAACGATGGAGGCGCCGACGCTGGAAGGCAAGAAGCTGGTCTTCGCCTCGGTGCTGCGCGCCGGCAATGGCTTGCTCGAAGGCCTGCTCGACCTGGTTCCGGCGGCCCGCGTCGCCCATATCGGCCTCTATCGCGACCATGAGACGCTGGAGGCGGTCGAATATTTCTTCAAGGCGCCGAGCGACCTTGCCGACCGGCTGGTCATCGTCGTCGATCCGATGCTGGCCACCGCCAATTCCGCCATCGCGGCGATCGACAAGCTGAAGGGGCGCGGCGCCACCAACATCCGCTTTCTGTGCCTGCTGGCGGCGCCCGAAGGCATCGAGCGCTTCACCAAGGCACATCCCGACGTTCCCGTCTTCACGGCTTCCATCGATCGCCAGCTCAACGAGAAGGGCTACATCATGCCCGGCCTCGGCGACGCCGGCGACCGCATGTACGGGACAAAGTGATTTACCGAAAGTTTACGCAACGGCGCGGTTTCGAGCGGCGTTAAAACGGCAAACACCATCCCGGCGTTAAGGATCGGCCTTCACGACAGCGCCGCGCGTCCTGTCGGACGCTGCGACACTTTAATTCGCGCGTGATCCTTTCCGAAAATCGATCCCGATTTTCGGGGTCATGCGCCAGGGCCGATCCATGCTGCGCAAGCTACTTGTCCTCAGCGTCTTTGCCGGTACATCGGCATCCATCCCGATTGTCTATCAGTCGAATCCGCAGATGTTCGAAAGCCTGCTGAAAACGGCGGTGACGGCCAAGCCAGCGGCCGACGCCCGTCCGGAGGTCGCCTTGGCAGCGGCTCCCGACAAGCCGGTGGCGCCGTTGCCGATGGGCCGCAAGGTTGTCGTCACGGCCGACGCGCGAGGGCATTTCTCGTCGGCCTTCAAACTGAACGGACGCCAGATCGACGGCATGATCGATACAGGAGCGACACTGGTCGCCGTCAACACCTCGACGGCGCGCAGGATCGGTCTGTCGCTGAACCCGTCGGATTTCAGTCATGAGGTCAACACGGCCAACGGCACGATCAAGGCGGCGGTGGTGATGATCGACCGCTTGCAGATCGGCAGCATCACCGTCAACGACGTGCAGGCCATCGTGCTCGACGACAAGGCGCTGCACACCAATTTGATCGGCATGAGCTTTCTCAATCGGCTGGGCAAATATCAGGCCGAAAACGGCACGCTGCTTCTTGTCCAGTGAGCGGGCACGGCCGTTCGGGGTTGGGTCATATCAGCCACGCGGCAGGATGCGCCGGATGACCGACTTGTCGGCAGGCGGCTTGGAAGCGCCGATCGCATAGGCCGAAAGCACCGTTGCCGCCGCGGCTTCGGCGTCGGACACCGAGCGGGCATGGACCAGCGCCAGCGGCTCGCCAGCTCGAACCTCGGCGCCGACCGGCAACAGCCTGGTGATGCCGACCGCCGGGTCGACCTTGTCGTCTGGCCGGGTGCGGCCGCCGCCCAGCCCGACCACGGCAAGGCCGATATCACGCGTGGCAATGCCGGTGACGAAGCCGTCCGCGATCGCTCTCACCGCGTGTTCCGTTGGCGCAACGGGCAAATATCGTTCCGGCTTGTCGATGAAATCGGCGGGGCCGCCGAGCACCGTCACCATGCGCGCGAAGGTGGCGGCGGCGCGGCCGCTGGCAAGCGTTTCGGTGGCCCGCCGCATGCCGTCCTGGTTGGACGGCACCAGACCCGCCGCCTGCAGCATTTCGGCGGCGAGCGCCAGCGTCACATCCTCCAGGCGCCGGTCGCGAAGGCGGCCGGTCAGGAAATCGACGGCGTTGCGCACCTCGACCGCATTGCCGGCGGCCGACGCCAGCGGTTCGTTCATGCCGGTGATCAACGCCGAAACTTTTAATCCGGCGCCGCTTGCGACTTCGACCAGGCTGTTGGCGAGCGCCGTCGCGTCGCGCGACTTCTCCATGAAGGCGCCATTGCCGACCTTGACGTCGAGCACCAGCGACCCCAGGCCTGCCGCCAGTTTCTTCGACAGGATCGAGGCGGTGATCAGCGGCACCGACTCCACGGTTCCGGTCACGTCACGGATGGCATAGAGCCGGCGGTCGGCCGGCGCGAGGTCCGCAGTCTGGCCGATGATGGCGCAACCCGCCTCTAGCACCGCCTTGCGAAACAGCGTGATGTCGGGCTGGCTGGCGTAGCCGGGGATGGAATCCATTTTATCCAGCGTGCCGCCGGTGTGGCCGAGGCCGCGGCCGGATATCATCGGCACATAAGCGCCGCAGGCAGCGACGATCGGCGCCAGCATCAGCGAGACGTTGTCGCCGACGCCGCCTGTCGAATGTTTGTCCGTGACCGGGCCGGGCAGGTCCGACCAGTCGAGCACGTCGCCGGAATCGCGCATGGCCAATGTCAACGCCACGGCCTCGTCGCGGCCCATGCCGTTGAAGAACACCGCCATGGCGAAAGCCGCGACCTGGCCATCGGTGACGGCGCCATCGGTTACGCCGGCGATGAAGTCGGCGATTTCGCGCGCCGGCAGTCTGTGGCCGTCGCGCTTGTGGCGGATGATTTCCTGCGGAAGCATCAGTTCTCCAACAGTCCGTCGCGGAACACACGCTTCAGGATCGTCGCCAGCCGCGCGCCGCCGACCGGGGCCATATCCTTGGTCTCCTGGTGCGAAAGCTCGGCTCCGGTCATGCCGGCGGCAAGATTGGTGATGATCGAGCAGGCGGCGACACGCAGGCCAAGGAAGCGGGCAAGGATGACTTCCGGCACGGTCGACATGCCGACCGCGTTGGCACCCATGATGCGCGCCATGCGGATCTCGGCCGGCGTTTCGAAGCACGGGCCGGAGAACCACATGTAGACGCCCTTGTGCAGCGCCGTGCCGGTCGCCTTTGCCGCCTGTTCGATCGCCTTGCGGATGCCGGCATCGTAGGCTTCGGTCAGGCCGACGAAACGGCGGTCGCTCGGCTCGCCGATCAGCGGGTTGGTGCCGGAGAAATTGATGTGGTCCGATATCAGCATCACCGAACCCGACCCCATCTCCGGATCGACCGAGCCGGCGGCATTGGTGAGGATCAGCTTGGTGATGCCGGTGCCGGCAAGCACCTCCAGCACCGGCCGCATCGCCGCCGCGTTGCCGTGCTCGTAATAGTGGGCGCGGCCCGACAGCATCAGCACCGGCGTGCCGGCAAACAGCCCGACCACCACCTCTCCGGCATGGCCGGACACGCCGCTTCTGGGAAAGCCGGGCAGATCGGCATAGGAAACACGGATCGGGTTCTCGACCTGGCTGACCAGCCCTCCCAGGCCAGACCCCAGCACCAGCGCCGTGGTCGGCGCCAGGCCGTCCAGCCGTTCGATCAGATGGTCGAGCGCTTCCTTCATTTCAGCATGTCGCCGCGAAAGCCGTAAGGCAGCATGTCGTCCATGGTCACGGTCTCGGCGACGCCGGCATTGTCGCAGAGATAGAGTTTCGTTTCCGGACGGCAGAATTCGGCCAGCCGCTGCCTGCAGCCGCCGCAAGGCGAGCATTTGGCCATGCGCTCGGCAAGGACGGCGATTTCCATGATCTTGCCGCCGCCGCCCATGATATAATGGCCGAGCGCCGTCGTCTCGGCGCACCAGCCTTCGGGATAGGAAGCAACCTCGATGTTAGCGCCTGTGAAGACGCGCCCGTCCTCGGTGCGAAGTGCGGCACCGACCGGAAATTTCGAATAGGGGGCATAGGCCTTGGCCATGGCAGCCTTCGCCGCTTCGAACAATTCATGCGACATTTCGGTGTTCTCTCCGATGATCTTGTCCATAAGCCGGCGCGCCTTTTGCGTCGCGCCCTCGATCCTCAGCGTTCCTTGACATAGGGCACGCCGCCGGCGCGCGGCGGGATCGCCTTGCCGATGAAACCGGCGAGCAGGATGACGGTGAGAATATAGGGCAGGGCCTGCATGAACTGCACCGGCACCTTGCCGATGAGCGGCAGCGGCGAGCCTTGCAGGCGGATCGACAGGGCGTCGAGGAAGCCGAACAGCAGGCAGGCGAACATGGCGTTGACCGGCTTCCACTTGGCAAAGATCAATGCGGCCAGCGCGATGTAGCCCTTGCCGGCGGTCATGTCCTTCACGAAGCCGCCATTCTGCACCATCGACAGATAGGCGCCGGCGACGCCGGTCAGGATGCCGGTGCAGATCAGCGCCCTGTAGCGCAGCCAGGCGACCGAGATGCCGGCGGTGTCCACGGCGGCCGGGTTTTCGCCGACCGCGCGCAGCCGCAGCCCAAAGCGCGTGCGAAACAGCACCCACCAGGTGAAAGGCACCATCGCGAAGGCGAGATAGACCAGTATGGAATGGCCGGAGATCAGTTCCGCGTAGATCGGCCCGAGGATCGGCACGCCTCGGACAGCTTCGGCGCCGGGCCAGATGATCGCTTCGAACCGCTCGCCCGGCTGCAGCGCCGGGGTGCGCCCGCCCTGCTGAAACCATGCCTGGCCAAGGATGATGGTCGATCCGGCGGCGATGAAATTGATCGCCACGCCGGAGACGATCTGGTTGCCGCGATGGGTGATCGAGGCGAAGCCGTGGATCATGGCGAACGCGACCGAGATCACGACCGCCATGCCGAGACCGAGAAAGGCCGAATGGAACACGGAGGCCGCCGCCGCACCGGCGAAGGCGCCGACCAGCATCTTGCCTTCGAGGCCGATGTCGAAGATGCCGGCGCGTTCCGAATAGAGGCCGGCCAGGCAGGCGAGCAGCAGCGGCACCGAGAGGCGGATGGTGGAATCCAGCGTCTGGACGATCGCGTTGAAGGTGTCCATTCAGGCGCCTTTTCCCTTGACCGCTTCCATGCCGACCGACCTCGGGCTGAGCGAGGCGAACAGCGCCTGGATGTAAGGCCTGAACATGTGTTCGAGAGCACCGGCGAACAGGATGACCAACCCTTGAATGATCACGATCATGTCGCGGCTGATCGCAGGCATCTCGAAGGCGAGTTCGGCGCCGCCCTGGTAGAGCATGCCAAACAGGATGGCCGCCAGCACGATGCCGACAGGGTGCAGGCGACCCATCAGCGCCACGGCGATGCCGACGAAACCGGCGCCGCTGACGAAGTCGATCGCGACATTGTGCTGGTCGCCCATCACCGGATTGAGCGCCATCATGCCGGCGAGCGCGCCCGAGATCATCATGGCGGTGATGATGATGCGGGTTTCCGAAATGCCGGCATAGCGCGCCGCCTTTGGGCTGTGGCCGTAGGTACGCATCTCATAGCCGAGCTTGGTGCGCCAGATCAGCAGCCAGACCAGGAAGGCCATGAGCAGCGCGAGCAGGAAGGAGATGTTGAGCGGTGCCGAGCGGATCTTGGCGCCGAACAGCTCGATGACCCAGTTGAGCTTCGGCAATTCCGCGCCGGCGAGGAAATTGCGCGTCTGCGGCGCCTGCGAGGCTGGCGGCTTCAAGGGGCCCACCAGCAGGTAGACCATGATCGAAGCGGCGATGAAGTTGAACATGATGGTGGTGATGACGATGTGCGAGCCGCGCCTGGCCTGCAGATAGGCGGGGATCAGCGCCCACAAGGCGCCCACGGCCGCCGAAGCCACGATGGCCAGCGGAAATGTCAGCCACCATGGCAGCACGCTGTCGAAGGAGAGACAGACGATGGCGATGCCAAGGCCGGCGATGTAGGCCTGCCCCTCGGTGCCGATGTTGAACAGGCCGCAATGCGCTGCCACCGCCACCGAAAGCCCGGTGAAGATGAAGGTGGTGGCATAGAAGAGGGTGAAGGCGATACCTGTTCCCTTGCCGAAAGCGCCCTCGACCAGGATGACGGCGGCACGGAACGGGTTCTCGCCGACCAGAAGCACGACGAAGCCCGCGACGATGAAGGCCACAGACAGATTGATCAGCGGGATCAGCCCATAGTCGGCCCAGGCCGGCAATTTGGCATAGGGCGTGCTCATTGCGCCGCCTCCTGGCGCTCAACACCCGCCATCAGCAGGCCGAGCTCGCCCTCGCTCGCCTCCGGCCCGCGTTCGCCGACGATGCGGCCGGCAAACATGACCAGGATGCGGTCGGAGAGCGAGCGGATCTCATCGAGCTCGACCGACACGACCAGCACGGCCTTGCCCTGGTCGCGCATGGCGATCAGGCGCTTGTGGATGAACTCGATGGCGCCGACGTCGACGCCGCGCGTCGGCTGGCCGACGATGAGAACGCCGGGGTCCTGTTCGATTTCGCGCGCGAGCACGATCTTCTGCTGGTTGCCGCCGGAGAAGTTGGCCGTCTTCAGCCGAGGATTGCCGGGGCGGATGTCGTATTTCTCGATCTTGTCCTTGGCATCGGCAACGATGGCATCGATGTTGAGGAAGGGTCCTCTGAGGTAGCGGGGATCGTCATGATAGCCGAGGATGGAATTCTCGTTCTCCTCGAAGGCCAGCACCAGCCCGACATGATGGCGATCCTCAGGCACATGGGCGAGGCCGCGGTCGCGCAGTTCGCCGGGATCGGCCTTGCCGGTGAGATCGATCGGCTTGCCCTCGAGCATCACCGAACCGGAAACGGCGTGCCTGATGCCGGAGATCGCCTCGAGCAGTTCGGACTGGCCGTTGCCGGCGACACCGGCGATGCCGACGATCTCGCCGGCGCGCAGGTCGAAGGAGATGTCGTCGACCATGGTGACGCCGCGGGAATCCTTGACCGTCAGGTTCTTGACCGCGAGTTTTACCGCGCCGGCTTCCGCTTCGCCCTTCTCCACCCGCAAGAGCACGCGGCGCCCGACCATCAGCTCGGCCAGTTCCGCGACGGTGGTCTTCTTCGTTTCCCTGGTCGCCACCATCGTGCCCTGGCGCATCACCGAAACCGTGTCGGTGATGGCCATGATCTCGCGCAATTTGTGGGTGATCAGCACCACCGTCTTTCCCTGCTCCTTCAATTGCTTGAGGATGCGGAAGAGGTGGTCGGCCTCGGCCGGCGTCAGCACGCCCGTCGGCTCGTCGAGGATCAGGATCTCGGCGCCGCGATAGAGCGCCTTGAGGATCTCGACGCGCTGCTGCAGGCCGACCGGCAATTCCTCGACGATGGCGTCGGGATCGACCTCGAGGCCGTATTCACGCTCCAGCCGCTCCAGTTCGGAACGCGCCTTGGCGATGCTTTTCTTCAGCAAGGCGTCGCTTTCGGCGCCCAGGATGACGTTCTCCAGGACCGAGAAATTGTCGACCAGCATGAAATGCTGGTGCACCATGCCGATGCCGAGCGCGATCGCATCGTTGGGCGTGCTTATCGATGCCGGCTTGCCGCCGACGCGGATTTCGCCGCTGTCGGCCTGGTAGAAGCCATACAGAATCGACATCAGCGTCGACTTGCCGGCGCCGTTCTCGCCGACGATGCCGTGGATGGTGCCGCGCGCGATTTCCAGGTTGATGTCACGGTTGGCGCGCACGGCGCCAAAGCTCTTGTTGATGCCAATCAGTTCGATTGCGGCCAGTTCAATCGCGGCATGCGCCATGCAGCCTGTCCCACTCTTATTTTTTTATCGCTTGGTCAAAATGCCTAGCATGACGCTCCGCCCGTGCCAATTGGCCGGAGCAGCGTCCACTCTCGACAAATCCCGGCGCGCTTGTCAATTTCGAACGTGGCCGAAGCTCTCATATTCGCTAATATGGCAAGCCGATTTGACACTGCGCGCGACACCTGAGGACTTTGCATGACCATGCCCGCCGACCGGCTGACGACGCTGGAGATCCGCTCCGCCGAGCAGGAGAAGACCATCGAGGAACTGTCCGGCCAGATCGCCGAGCAGTGGAAGGTGATCGAGCGCATGCAGCGCAAGCTCGACGCGCTGACCGACCGCTTCCTGGCGCTGGAGGAACAGGCGGCACCCGACGTGCCGGTGACTAAGCCGCCGCACTGGTAGGGGAGGGAAGTCGAGCGATGGCCAGCGATCGCATCGCAAGAGCCGGCGACTACGTGCTTGGCCTGATGAACGATGCAGAGCGCGAACGGGCCGAGCGCGATCTGGAGATCGATCCAGCCTTTCGCGATGCCGTGGTCCAGCTTGCTGAGCACCTGCATATTTTCGACCGCACCGAAGCCGCCGGTGGCGCGGAGCGCTGGCGGCAGATCACGCAGCGCATCGGCGACTTGCCGCAGATGCGCGCTGTCGGTCTTGAGGACGCTAAACCGGTGATCCGGGGCCCCGCCAAGCCGCATGATGTCGGCTTCTATTCTCTCGGCGACCGGCGCGGACTTGCGGTCGCCATTGGACTGGTCGTGGCTTTCGCATTGGGTTATCTGGCGGGAAAGCTATAGCCCACATTGGCGCGACATCAGCGCCATCGGCTCCCCGTTCTGCCTGAACGGCTCGACGACCCTCCAACCAAGCCTCATGTAGAAATCGCGCGCCTCCCACGTGTAGAGATAAAGCGCCTCCACGCCGAGCGATGTGGCATGAGCTTCGATTGCCCTGACCAGCGCAGTGCCGATCCCTCGGTGCTGGTGCTCGGGAGCGATGGCCAGGCCGGCCAGCCATGGTGTCAGATCATGCGCCGGTTCGAGTTCGTCGCGGACCAGCAGGCAGGTCCCGACCGGCACGTCGCCGATCCGGGCCACGAACGCCGTTTCGAAGCCGTCGCCGTGCAGCAGTTTACGAAGTCCGGCCACGTCGTCGTCCAGCGTTCGTCCGGTGCCCGTGAAAAAGGCGGCAACGCGCAATCGCGCCACCGCTGCAATGTCACGTTCGTTCATGGGTTCGACTGTCAACTGCACCATTGGCCTGGGGTCGTGTTTCTTGCGAGACGTCTGCGTCTACCCGGCAGCGACTTCCAAAACAAAACCGCCGGGACCATGCCCGGCGGTTTGCTGTCGGTTTGGCAGATCAATACGGGCAGGCGTTGTCGGCGGTGTAGTCGTGCACCTCGACCTTGCCGGCGATGATGTCGGCCTTGGCCTTCTCGACCGCCGCCTTCATCTCGTCGGTAACCAGCGCCTTGTTGTTATCGTCCATGGCGTAGTCGACACCGCCTTCCTTGAGGCCGAGATTTTCGACGCCACCCTTGAAGGTGCCGTTCTTGCCGTCCATGAAGGCGGTGTAGACGGCAACGTCGACGCGCTTCAGCATCGAGGTCAGGACCTTGCCGGGCTGGAGGCCGTTCTGGTTGGAATCGACACCGATGCCGAGCTTGCCGGCATCAGCCGCCGCCTGCAGCACACCGACGCCGGTGCCGCCCGCGGCCGCATAGACCACGTCGGAACCCTGGTCGATCTGCGTCTTGGCGATCTCGCCGCCCTTGGCCGGGTCGTTCCAGGCGGCCGGCGTGTCGCCGGTCATGTTCTGGATGACGTCGGTCGCGCCTGCCGATTTGGCGCCGCCGACATAGCCGCATTCGAACTTGCGGATCAGCGGAATGTCCATGCCGCCGACAAAGCTCACCTTCTTCGTCTTGGAGGCCATCGCCGCCATGATGCCGACGAGATAGGAGCCTTCATTCTCCTTGAATACGAGCGAGCGGACATTGGGCAGATCGACGGCATCGTCGATGATGGCGAAGTTGAGATCGGGATATTCGGTCGCGACCTTCTTCAGTGCATCCTCCCAGGCGAAGCCGGCCATGACGATCGGGTTGTGGCCGTCCTCGGCGAAGCGGCGCAACGCCTGCTCGCGTTGCGAAGCGTTGGAGACCTCGAACTCGACATAGGGGACGCCGGTCTCTGTCTTGAACTTTTCGGCGCCATGGTAGGCCGCCTCGTTGAAGGATTTGTCGAACTTGCCGCCGAGATCATAAAGGATGGCCGGCTGCACATCCGCGGCGAAAGCCGGAAGAACCATTGCAGTTGCGGCCAGAAGGCCGAGAACGATACGTTTCATGTGATCCACACCCTGTCGGTTATTTTTTTCCGTTACGCCCGCCCGCCTGCCCGGTTCTCCGGCATGCGCGCGACGTCAGCCAGGAGTGTATATTCCCCTCCCGCTCAGCGGCAATCTGGCACGGCCCGAAACAAAATTCACGTGGAATTTTGACCTTTTGGAAAAGCATGGCGGGGTGCGATGCCCGTGCCCTTCAGGCGAATTGCCCCGTGCGCCGCTGCCGCCTGTAGCCGATGGCGTAGAGCAGCAAGGCAAGCACCGCGAACACGGCAAAGCCCGGCTGGTTGAGCACCCAGGCGATGGCGCCGTCCCATAGCAGCGGGCCGGCCTTGGCGCGAACGAAGCTTTCAAAGGCGGCGCGCGTGTCGGGCGACACGGCCAGCCAGCTCGCATTGAGCGGGGTCAGCACCAGTGCCGAGGCGGCCACAGTGCGTGTCGTGTCAAGCACCGCCATGATGACCGAAATCGACAGCGCGACCATGGCCGCGAGACGAAAGACAAAGCGAAACATCAAAGACCTTTCCCCTGGCCGATCCTCAACATCCTCCCGAGGATCTCCGGCGGTGTTCCGAACGAGAAATAGAGCGCGCAGGCCCTATTCGCAATCACGGCACGCGAATTGAATCGCGGCCGACGCAGCCTAGCCGGCCGGCCTGCGCTTGCGCCGGTTGGCGAGCCAGACGGCGAGAATGCCGCCGGCAATGGCGCCGACCACCAGCCCGGCCAGGCCGATGAAGGCGGCGAAGTAGCCGCACGCACCCTCAAAGCAACTCACGTCGGTGATATCGGCGATGAGCGAACCGGCCAGGAAGCCACCCACCGCGCCGACGACCGCGCCGAGGATGATGCCGAGCAGCGCGGCGACAATGGAAACGAAGACCGACGGCGCTTCGGCTCGCGGCCTGGCATAAACGGTCTCGGCGCCGGAGCCGCGGCGCAACAGGTAGATGCAAAGCAGGCCGATGGCGATCTCGGCGGCGGTGATGGCCAGGCTTCTGGCGGAGAAGACGAAGCCCGGCACGGCGAGTGCGTAAGCGTGACTTGCCAGCAGCCATATGATCGTGGCGGCCTGCCAGATGGTGAAATGGCTGGGGAAGCGCGCCGAACGGCCGAAGGCGAGGCCGAGCAGGTAAAGCCCCCATAGGATGGTGATGATGTCGGCGACGAGCCCGCTGAAGAGGAAATAGAAAACGGGGTCCGGCAGGCCTGAACTCCCCACCAGCCACAAGGCCGACGCCAGCCAATAGACCGACAGGGCCATAACGATAACCAGCCAGCCCACCGGGACATAGGAAAGTCCGCTGTCCAGATGTCGGGCCGGGATCTTTCCCTCGGCCGGTGGCTGTCCGTTGTCCGGCGTACCGCCCGGAATTCCGCTGCTTGACGTCATGTTGCGACGATGCCCCCCGCAAAGCCTTTCGGACACTCGACAGGCCGCTCGGGACGAAGTCAAGCGCGGCTGGCCTCGCAGCCTTGCCCGTGCACATCATCAAGCAGCGATTGAAGTGGCGGGACTCCAAACGGATGTGCCGGCGGCCCCCATGAACGCCGTGTGGCCGGCAAAGCGAATTGACCGCCGTTATGGCTTGGCATTCGGCGCCGGATCGACTAGATGAGCCCCGCGCCTGTTGCTTCGACGGCTCAGGTGCGGGCAGGGCGTCCGCTGGTTGGCGGCGCCCGGTGCGGGCAGTTCCGCACGCATCCCCAAAGGGAGAGCATCTCCCCAACCCGCGCGGCGAAACCGGCCGACGCGAAAGGCAAGGACGGAGAGGTGGCCGAGTGGTTGAAGGCGCACGCCTGGAAAGTGTGTTTACGGGAAACCGTAACGCGGGTTCGAATCCCGCTCTCTCCGCCATCCTGCTTCGCTCTTCGAGCTTCGCAGGATTGGCTCAATCGACAGCGCGAAGCAGGATGCCCTCCGAAGCTTCAGCGTAGGAGGGCAGGGTCATCAACCTTGCCGACCGGCTTGCACGATTAAAAAAGCAGCTGTTAGTTTCGAGCGCTTTGGGAAGCGCGTCGAGTGATCCTTGGGCATTCTATGAACACGCCGCCCCCGACCCGGTTTTGGAATTCCCGGTGATCTGGTAATGGGTGATCCCGACCACAGGAGATGGCATGCCGGACGATGTAATGGTGCGCGACAGCAACGGCGCTCAGTTGAATGACGGCGATTCCGTCACGCTGATCAAGGACCTCAAGGTCAAGGGCACTTCGGAGACGATCAAGCGCGGCACGTTGGTGAAGAACATTCGCCTTAACGGTAATCCCGGTGAGATCGAATGCAGTACCAGGCAAGTGAAGGGCCTGGTGCTCAAAACCGAGTTCGTAAAGAAGGCGTGACCCTCAAGGCGGTCGAGCCGCAGGGGTAGAATGCGTTTACCGGCGGCGAGCCGTTTCGTCGGCCAACCTGTTACCCCTTACGACTGACGATATCGCTGGAGCGCCAGGACGCGTTCACCACTTCAAACTCATTCCGCCGAAAATCTTTATAAGATTCCTATTTCTTTCCGCTTTGCCCCGTCTCGAACCTTTATGGCGATCGGGTCCATATTCCGCTTTGAGAAAAACGTCTGACGCCGTCACCAATCCAGGTTGGCGCGCCGTTTCATGTAGTCGCCAAGCTGCTTCGAGCGGGCGCAAAGTGGAAAAATCAAAGCAAGGACAAGCACAATGGACATCATTGTTCTCGGGATCGGGGTTTTGTTTTTCGCCCTCTCCTTTGCCTACGTCAAAGCCTGCGACAGAATTTGAGCGATCGGGACATGCTTGTCGATTACATCCTCGGTGGCGGCGTGACGTTGTTCCTGCTCGCCTACCTGACATACGCACTGATCCGCCCGGAACGCTTCTGACCGGCGCACGGAAAGCCAAATCATGACTATCAACGGATGGATACAGATCCTCCTCTATTGCGGGATCCTGGTTTTGCTCGTGAAGCCGCTGGGCGGCTACATGCATCGCGTCTTCACCGGCGACCGCAGCTTGCTGTCGCCGGTGCTCGGCCCCGTCGAGCGGGGCCTTTATCGCCTGGCTGGAACCGGCGACCAGGAGCAGCACTGGACGGGCTATGCCGCCGCCATGCTGTTGTTCAACCTTGCCGGTTTCCTGGCGCTCTATTTCCTCCAGCGCCTGCAAGGCGGCCTGCCCTACAACCCGGCCGGCATGAGCGCGGTCGAACCGGGGCTCGCCTTCAACACCGCGGCCAGCTTCATGACCAACACCAACTGGCAGAACTACGGCGGCGAGAGCACGATGTCCTATCTCGTGCAGATGGCCGGCCTCACAGTGCAGAACTTCCTGTCGGCGGCCACCGGCATCGCCATCGCCATGGCGCTGATCCGCGGCTTTGCCCGCGCTTCCGGCAAGTCGATCGGGAATTTCTGGGTCGATATGACCCGTGCCACGCTCTACGTGCTTTTGCCGCTCTGCGTCGTGCTCACCCTGGTCTATGTCTGGCTCGGAATGCCGCAGACGCTGGGAGCCTATGTCGGCGCCACCACGCTCGAAGGCGCGCAGCAGACCATCGCCGTCGGGCCGGTCGCCTCGCAGATCGCCATCAAGATGCTCGGCACCAATGGCGGCGGCTTCTTCAACGCCAATGCCGCGCATCCCTTCGAGAATCCGGACGCCATCTCCAACCTGATCCAGATGCTGTCGATCTTCGCCATCGGTGCTGCCTTGACCAACGTCTTCGGCCGCATGGTCGGCAACCAGCGCCAGGGCTGGGCGATCCTGGCCGCCATGGGCGCGCTGTTCATCGCCGGGGTTGCGGTCTGCTATTGGGCGGAAGCCGCCGGCAATCCGCTGGTCCATGCGCTGGGCATCGAGGGCGGCAATATGGAAGGTAAGGAAACCCGCTTCGGCATCGCGCTCTCGGCGCTGTTCGCGGTCATCACCACGGCGGCTTCCTGCGGCGCGGTCAATGCCATGCATGACAGTTTCACCGCGCTCGGCGGCATGATCCCGCTCATCAACATGCAGCTCGGCGAAGTCATCGTCGGCGGCGTCGGCGCCGGCTTCTACGGCATCCTGATGTTCATCCTGATCGCCGTCTTCGTCGCCGGCCTGATGGTCGGGCGCACGCCCGAATATCTCGGCAAGAAGATCGAGGCCAAGGAGGTCAAGATGGCGATGCTGGCGATCCTGTGCCTGCCGCTGGCGATGCTGACCTTCACGGCCATCGCGGTGGTCCTGCCGAGCGCCGTGGCATCGATCGCCAATGGCGGTCCGCACGGCTTCTCCGAGATCCTCTACGCCTATACGTCGGCGGCGGCGAACAACGGCTCGGCCTTCGGCGGCCTCACCGGCAACACGCCCTGGTACAACATCACGCTGGGTCTCGGCATGCTCATGGGCCGTTTCCTGGTCATCATCCCGGCGCTCGCCATCGCCGGCTCGCTGGCGGCGAAGAAGACCGTGTCCGCCTCGGCCGGCACGTTCCCGACCGACGGCCCGCTGTTCGTCGGGCTGCTGGTCGGCGTCATCGTCATCGTCGGCGGCCTGACCTTCTTCCCGGCGCTCGCCGTCGGGCCGATCGTCGAGCATCTGGCCGCCATCCACGGGCAGACATTCTGAGACGGAAGTGTCTTGGCTGAAACGGAAATGTCCTGGTTCAACAACAGGCATCGCAACGATCGCCATCTCGCCGACAACGGAAAGGAGGAACGGCCTCCTCCTTTCCCCACCATGTCGACATTCCTCGGCATCGCCGCCGTCATGATCGTTCTGTGGTTGCTGGCCTACGGGCTTCCGCATCTTCTTTCGGCATCCGACCGCTCGGTGCCGTCCAACAACACCGAAGCTGGAGCTTCAAAATGAGCCAGTCGAAATCAGCCAGCATCATGGATGCCGGCATCCTGTGGCCCGCCATCGGCGGCGCCTTCAAAAAGCTGAACCCACGCACATTGGCCAGGAACCCGGTGATGTTCGTCGTTGCCGTCGTCTCGGCGCTGACATCAGTGCTTTTCGTCAAGGACCTCGCCAGCGGGCGCGGCAACCTCGGCTTCACCATCCAGATCATCATCTGGCTGTGGTTCACCGTGCTGTTTGCCAACTTCGCCGAAGCCGTCGCCGAAGGCCGCGGCAAGGCGCAGGCCGATTCGCTGCGCAAGGCGCGCACCGAGACCCAGGCCAAGCTCCTGACCGGCGAGGACCGAACGAAATTCAAGCTGGTGCCCGGCACCAGCCTGAAGGTGGGCGACGCCGTGCTGGTCGAGGCCGGCGACATCATCCCCTCCGACGGCGAGGTGATCGAAGGCGTGGCTTCGGTCAACGAGGCGGCGATCACGGGCGAATCGGCGCCCGTCATTCGCGAATCCGGCGGCGACCGCTCCGCGGTCACCGGCGGCACGCAGGTGCTCTCCGACTGGATCCGCGTGCGCATCACCGCCGCCGCCGGCCACACCTTTCTCGACCGCATGATCTCGCTGGTCGAGGGCGCCGAGCGCCAGAAGACCCCGAACGAGATCGCGCTCAACATCCTGCTGGTCGGCATGACGCTTATCTTCGTGCTGGCCACCGCTACCATCCCGAGCTTCGCTTCCTATTCGGGGGGCTATATCCCGGTCACGGTGCTCGTCGCTTTGTTCGTGACCTTGATCCCGACCACTATCGGCGCGCTTTTGTCGGCCATCGGCATCGCCGGCATGGACCGTCTGGTGCGCTTCAATGTGCTCGCCATGTCCGGCCGCGCCGTGGAGGCGGCCGGCGACGTCGACACGCTTTTGCTCGACAAGACCGGCACGATCACGCTCGGCAACCGCCAGGCGACCGAATTCCGCCCGGTCAAGGGCGTCACCGAGCAGGAACTGGCCGATGCGGCACAGCTTGCCTCGCTCGCCGACGAAACGCCGGAAGGCCGCTCGATCGTCGTGCTGGCCAAGGAGAAATACGCCATCCGCGCCCGCGACATGGCGACACTGCACGCCACCTTCGTGCCCTTCACCGCGCAGACCCGCATGAGCGGCGTCGACATAGACGGCTCCTCGGTGCGCAAGGGCGCGGTCGATTCCGTGCTCGCCCATGTCAACCAGTCGACTGTCGCCAGCCACGCGACGCGCCCCAGCAGCGATACGATCAGGGATCTGCAGGCGATCGCCGACGAGGTCGCCAAATCGGGCGGCACGCCGCTTGCGGTCGAGCGCGACGGGCGTCTGCTCGGCATCGTGCACCTCAAGGACATCGTCAAGGGCGGCATCCGCGAACGCTTCGCCGAGCTGCGCAGCATGGGCATACGCACGGTGATGATCACAGGGGACAATCCGATAACGGCGGCGGCGATCGCGGCGGAAGCCGGCGTCGACGACTTCCTTGCCCAGGCGACGCCGGAGGACAAGCTGAAGCTGATCCGCGACGAGCAGGCCAAGGGCAAGCTGGTCGCCATGTGCGGCGACGGCACCAACGACGCGCCGGCCCTTGCCCAGGCCGACGTCGGCGTCGCCATGAACACCGGCACGGTGGCGGCGCGCGAGGCCGGCAACATGGTCGACCTCGACAGCGATCCGACCAAGCTGATCGAGATCGTCGAGATCGGCAAGGCGCTGCTGATGACGCGCGGTTCGCTGACCACCTTCTCCATCGCCAATGACGTGGCCAAGTACTTCGCCATCATCCCGGCCATGTTCGCCGTGTTCTACGTCGCACCCGGCCAGACCACAGGTCCGCTGCAGGCGCTCAACATCATGCATCTGGCGACGCCGCAGAGCGCCATCCTGTCGGCCATCATCTTCAATGCGCTGATCATCATCGCGCTGATCCCGCTGTCGCTGCGCGGCGTCAAATACCGGGCGATCGGCGCCGGGGCGCTGCTCAGCCGCAACCTGCTCGTCTACGGCCTCGGCGGCATCATCGTGCCGTTCGCCGGCATCAAGATAATCGACATGGCCGTCACGGCCCTCGGCCTTGCATAAGGGATCATTCCGATGCTCAAGCAAATCAGACCCGCGATCGTCATGATCGTCTTCTTCACCGTGCTGACCGGGCTCATCTATCCCATCGGCATGACCGGCATCGCCCAGGCGCTGTTCCCGAAACAGGCCAATGGCAGCCTGATCGAGAAGGACGGCAAGGTGGTGGGTTCGGAACTAATCGGCCAGGCCTTCGCCAGCGACCGCTATTTCCACGGCCGGCCCTCGGCGGCCGGCAATGGCTATGACGGCGGCGCCTCCAGCGGCTCGAATCTGGGTCCGACCAACCTCAAGCTGATCGAGCGCATCAAGGGCGACGCGGCGAAGTTGAAGGCCGAAAACCCCAATGCGCCGGTTCCGATGGGCCTTTTCACGACATCGGGCAGCGGGCTCGATCCCGACATCAGCCCCGAGGACGCTTCTTTCCAGGTTCCGCGTGTCGCCAAGGCCAGGGGTATCGATGAAGCCAAGGTCAAGGCGCTCGTCGACAGCCATGTCGAGGACCGGGAGCTCAGCGTCCTGGGCGAGCCGGTGGTCAATGTGCTGGCCCTCAACCTCGCATTGGACGACACAGCCAAGCAATGAAGAACGGCGCCGGGGATCGACACCGTCCCCGGCGCCGTTCAAACTGGATGCCGATGCCGGACGACAGAAGCAACGTCGAAAACAGACCTTCCCCCGACGCGCTGCTCGAGCATGCCGAGCGCGAGGGCCGCGGGCGTCTGCGCATCTTCCTGGGCGCGGCACCGGGCGTCGGCAAAACCTACGAAATGCTGATGTCGGGACGCGCCAGGCTGGCCGACGGCATCGACGTGGTGATCGGCGTCGTCGAGACGCACGGCCGCAAGGAAACGCTGGCCCTGGTCGAGGGCTACGAGGTCATTCCCCGCCGCCCGGTCGAATACAAGGGGCGCACCCTCGACGAGATGGACATAGACGCCATCCTGGCACGCCGCCCGGCACTGGTCCTGGTCGACGAACTCGCCCACACAAACGCGCCCGGCAGCCGTCACCCCAAGCGCTATCTCGACGTGCAGGAAATCCTGGCGCGCGGCATCGACGTCTACACGACGCTCAACATCCAGCATGTCGAAAGCCTGAACGACGTCGTCGCCCAGATCACGCGGGTCAGGGTGCGCGAGACGGTTCCCGATTCCATCATCGACCAGGCCGACGACGTCGAAATCATCGATCTGACGCCCGACGACCTGATCAAGCGGCTGGAGGAAGGCAAGGTCTATTTCCCCAACACCGCCCAGCGCGCCATCGAGAACTATTTCTCGCCGGGCAATCTGACGGCGCTGCGCGAACTGGCGCTGCGCCGCACCGCCCAGCGTGTCGACGAACAACTGCTCAACCACATGCAGTCCCATGCCATCCAGGGCCCATGGGCGGCGGGGGAAAGGGTGCTCGTTTGCCTCGACGCGCGTCCGGGCGGGGCGGCGCGCGTGCGCTATGCGCGCAGGCTGGCCGACCGGCTCCGCGCGCCATGGACGGCGCTTCATGTCGACACGCCTCGTTCGGCCGCCATGTCGGAAGAAGAGAAGGACAGGCTGGCGAACCATCTGCGCCTCGCCGAGCAACTCGGCGCCGAGGTGACGACCATTCCGGGCCAGAACGTCGCGCAGGACATCGTGCGCCATGCGACGGCAAACAATTTCACCCATATCGTGGTCGGCAGGCCGACCCGGTCGCGCTGGCGGGAATTGATCGAGGGCTCGCTCACCTATGATCTGATCCGCAATGCCGGCGACATCAGCGTCCATGTCATCTCGGGAACCGAGCGCGATACCGACGCAGCCTCGAGAAAGGTCAGGACGGCGGCCGAGCAGCGGCCGTTCCAGATATGGCCGTATCTGTTCGCCACGGCCTATGTCGCGGGCTCGCTGGCCGTCGGCACGGTTCTCGATCAGTTCCTCGACGTGCGCAATCTGGCGATCGTGCTGCTGCTGGCGGTGCTGACATCGGCGGTGACGTTCGGACTGTGGCCTGCCCTGTACGCCTGTTTCCTGAGCGCCCTTGCCTTCAACTACTTCTTCCTCGAGCCGCGCTATACACTGACGATCAGGGATCCCGAGAGCATCGTTGCGTTTGCCGTCTTCCTCGTCGTTGCCGTCATCGCCAGCAACCTGACGGCGCGCGTGCAGCGCCAGGCCGCCGCCGCCCGCTCACGCGCGCGGGCCACGGAGGACATCTACCTGTTTTCCAAGAAACTGGCTGGCGCCGGTACGCTCGACGACGTCCTGTGGGCCACCGCCTTCCAGATCGCCTCGATGCTGAAATTGCGGGTGGTGCTGCTTTTGCCCGAAAACGGCGCCATCACCGTCAAGGCGGGCTATCCGCCCGACGATACGCTGGCCGAGGCCGATATCGCCGCCGCCCGCTGGGCTTGGGAGCACGACCGCGCCGCCGGCCGCGGCGCCGATACGCTGCCCGGTGCGAAGCGGCTCTATCTGCCGCTGCGCACCGGACGCACGGCGGTCGGCGTGGTCGGCCTCGACAACGACAAGCAAGGTCCGCTGCTGACGCCCGAGCAGCAGCGGCTGCTCGACGCGCTGGCCGACCAGGCAGCGGTCGCCATCGAGCGCATCCAGCTCGTCGCCGATGTCGACCGTGCCAAGCTCGCGGCCGAAGCCGACAGGCTGCGCTCGGCGTTGCTGACCTCCATCTCCCATGATCTGAAGACGCCGCTCGCCGCCATCATGGGCGCGGCCGGCACCCTCAGGGAGTTCGCGCCTGATCTGCCCGAGCAGGACCGGACGGAGCTGTTGTCGACGGTGGTCGACGAAGCGGAGCGGCTGAACCGCTTCATCGCCAATCTGCTCGACATGACCAAGATCGAATCCGGTGCGATGGAGCCCAACTATGCGCTGCATTATGTCGGCGACGCCGTCGGCACCGCGCTCGATCGCGCCCGCAAGATCACCAGCGAGCACAAGATCGAGGTCGATATTCCGCCCGACCTGCCGATGCTGAAGCTCGACCCCGTGCTGTTCGAGCAGGTCCTGTTCAATCTGCTCGACAATGCGTCGAAATATTCGCCGCCCGGCTCGACGATCCGCCTGCAGGGCTGGACCGACATCGGCTCCGTCGTGCTTCAGATCATGGATGAGGGATTGGGCATCCCTCCGCAGGATCTTGAGCGCGTGTTCGATACTTTCTACCGGGTGCGCAAGGGCGACCAGGTGCGCGCCGGCACCGGGCTCGGCCTGTCGATCTGCCGCGGCTTCATCGAGGCGATGGGCGGCACGATCTCGGCCGCCAACCGGACCGACCGTTCGGGTGCTGCCTTCACCATCAGGATGCCGGTGCCGGCGGAACTGTCCGGCAATCGCATCGGCTCCAGCGCGGATCAGCCTCGATGACCAATTCGAACGTCAGGATACTGGTCGTCGATGACGAGCCGCCGATCCGCAAGCTGCTCCGGGTCGGCCTCGCCAGCCAGGGCTACGCGGTCAGCGAGGCGCCGAACGCCAAGGCGGCTATCGAGCTGATGGTGCAGGAAAAACCGGATCTCGTGCTGCTCGACCTTGGCCTGCCTGGCATGAGCGGCCATGAACTGCTGCGCAAATGGCGCGACGACGGCTTCGACATGCCGGTGGTCATTCTCTCCAGCCGCACCGACGAGGCCGGCATCGTCGACGCGCTCGAACTCGGCGCCGACGACTACATCACCAAGCCGTTCGGAATGAATGAGCTGGTGGCGCGCATCCGCGTGGCACTGCGGCACAAGTTCCAGCAGCAGGGCGAGAGGCCGGTGTTCCAAACCGGTGATCTCAGCGTCGACCTGGTCAAGCGCATCGTCAAGGTCGGGGGCAAGGAGGTGAAGCTGTCGCCCAAGGAATACGACATTCTGCGCATTCTCGTGCAGTATGCGGGCAAGGTTCTCACGCACCAGTTCCTGCTGAAGCAGGTGTGGAACGATTCGACCGACGTGCAGTATCTGCGGGTCTATGTCCGGCAGTTGCGGCAGAAGATCGAGAAGACGCCGGACCAGCCGCGCTACATCACCACCGAGACCGGCGTCGGCTACCGCCTGCGCGAGGTCGAATGAGCGTTGCCTGGCCTGATTAGCCGACAGCTTCCGGCAGCCGGTTCGCGGTCGTCGATGTGCGCAGGGCGGCGAGGCAGCCAATGATGCCGAGCGGCACGAAGGCGAGGAACAGCCAGGTTGCCACATCAGCCGCCGCGTCCCGGTTCAGGCCTTGCGAGAAGCCGCTGGCATTGGCGACGATGCCGGCAAGGGCGGCACCCACCGCATAGCCGATGCGCTGCATGGTCGGCACCGCGGCCGAGGCGATGGTCTGCTCATCACCCGGCGCGGAGGCCACGATGACGCGCGTCAGGAACGGCCAGGCAACGCCGAAGCCGCCACCCTGCAAAAGGGCGCATACCAGGATCAGCGGGATCGAGCCTGCCGGGATGGTGTAGGCGAAACCAGCGAGGCCGGTGGCGATCATCAGGGCGCCGATGACGATGATCGATCTCTCACGCTCCTGTGGCGCGTTGGCGACAAGGATCGACAGGATCGACCAGGCGATCGATTCGGCGGCGATGATGTAGCCGGTGGTCAGGAGCGGAACGTGGTGCAGCGTGGTCAGAAGCAGCGGGCCGTAAATGGCAAAGGAACAGGTCGCCACCGAGAAGGCGGCGACCATGGTCATGCCGCTGCCGACCGGCGTGCGCCACGAGAACAGCCGCGAGGGGAAAAGCCGCGATTTCGGCTTCCGCGCATCGATACGGAAGAACAGCACAAGGCCGATCAGGCCGAGCACCATCAGCAGCGACGAGCGCAGAAGGGCGATATCGACCCCCGCCGAGGCGATCAGCACGACGGCGACGGCAAGGCAGCCAAGCGCTATGAGCGGGAAGGGTGGTGCCTTGCCCGCGCCGGCACTCGGCCTCGTCGCTTCCGGCGTGTCGAGCACGACGAAGCTCGCCAGCGCCATCGCCGCACCGCCGAACACGAAGATGCCGAACGCCCAGCGCCATGACAGAAGCTCTGTCATGATCGCGCCAAGCATCGGCCCGCTGAAGGCGGCGACGCCCCAGATCGCCGACATGATACCGAAAAGCTGCGGCCAGATGGCCCGCGGAAACAGGCGCTCCACCGAGACGAAAGCCAGCGACACCAGCGCGCCGCCGCCCAGGCCCTCGATCAGGCGCCCGGCCAGGAACAATTGCATCGAGGGCGCGGTGGCGCAGATCAGCGCGCCGGCCGCGTAAAGCAGCGCCGCGACCACCATGTTGGTGCGCAGCGCCACATAGCTGACCAGCCGTCCGGCCGCGGCACCGGCGACGATGGCGCCCAGTTCATAGATCGCCAGCGACCAGCCGACGAGCTGCACGCCCGCCAGTTCGCCGATCATGGCGGGCATGACGGTCGCCACCATCGTCTCGTTGGTGGCGTGCAGCAGGATGCCGAGGCTGATGAAGCAGAAGCGCGCGAGGTCGCCGCTCGCCCACAATGCGCGCCAGTCGACCCTGTTTGTGCTGATGTCGGTCACTTCGGTCCCTCGAATTTCATATCCCGATGCAAACGCATGGCGCCAGGAGCCGGCCGGCAGGACCATGGTCGGATGGGTTTGTAGAACCTCAACCAAGCTTGAGCTCAAGCGATTTTTTGGACATGTTCGTGGATGCCCGCATCCCTGGCCGGCCGGCATCGCCGGCCAATCAGTTCTCCGTGCTGCGCAGCTGGAACTGGCTGACACCGATGGCGAAATTGATGCCGGTCTGGGTCTGCAGGCTGAGCGGCTGCAAGGTGAAGGACTGCGAGGAGCCGCCAACCAGCAGATTGGCCCCGGCGCCGACGGTTGCCGTCACCTCGGCGCTGGCGCCGACATAGTCGCCGGCCAATGCGCCCGGCGCGTAGATGTTCTTCAGCGGCGTCAGCACCAGCCATCGCATCACCGCCTGCTTGGTCGTGCCGATGTCGAGGCCGTATTTGTTGACCGCGCCGAAATAGGCTTCCGGCGCGAAAGTCTTGTCGGCAGGGGTGAAGGTGCAGCTCAGATCCTTGCTCGAGCCGAAGATGAAGCCGGTGCCGCCCGATATGGCGCATTCAAGTGTGCCGAGCTCGATGCCCTGGTCCTGTGCCTGGGCCAAGGCGGGGCTGGCAATGGCAACGATGGCAGCAAGGATCATTTTGCGTGTCATGGGCCCCTCGTGCATTCGCTGCAGCCATCTTTGAGGAGCAGATGACACTGCTTCGCGAGCGAAGGATGCCAGGTCAGTGCACGGGGTCCGGTCGGTGATCGTCGGGCTTTGGCCGGCAACCGTCTATGGCGGGATGTATCGTCCACTGGTTCTGAGGCTCCTGCTGGGATGCGACGGTCAATGGCGATCCTGCCGTCTCAACGGCTTCACACCAGCGCGCGGGGCTGCCGTCGGGAACCGGGGATTCGTTCCAGCTGCCGTTCCAGGTGCCGATCTTCTGACAGTGCTTGATGGGATGGATTTCGTTCCAGCCGTCATGTGCCGAATCGTAGACCCACGTTCCCTTGACGAACAGGATGTCCGCGCCGCGGCGCGTCGGATCGTTGACGTGAAGATCGCCGAGATTCTCGTCGAGATCCGTCGGATTGGCTGTGTCGAGCAGGCCGACTATGCCGCCTATGATGACGATGACCGCCGCGATGAGCGACAGGACCGCGCAGGCGATCCAGCCGAAGAAGGGAATGGCGCAAGCAACCGCGGCGGCCGTGGCGACTGGAATTGCGGCAAGGCAGGCTATCATGAGGTCGTAGACGCCGGCGCCTTCGAACTCGCAATGCAGCACCGCGGTCGGGTCGTCATTGGCCCATTGGCGCGCTTCCTGACCTTTCCAGTCGAGGCCCGCGCCCTGGATCGCAGGCGTGTTGGCGATCAGGCGTCCAAACGGCGCTATCTTTTCGGCCGTTGCCTGGTTGGTGAATTCGACGACATTGGCCGGCACCAGATTGAGACTGTAGTCGGTGTCGAACCGGTCCAGTCCCGACTTCTCCTCCGGCGGATCGACCTTGAGCAGCCAGCCCACCGCGCATTCGTCGCCACCGAGACAGATCAGCCGGTCGTACAGCCACCAGCGGCAATAGGCCAATATGGCCGCAAGCGCCACCAGCATGGCGGCCGGTCCGGGAAGGGCGCCCACAAGGATGAGCGGCAAAGCGACCACGGCCGCCGCAATGATCATCTGCCCGTATTGTTTGCCGTGGTGATTTCCGACCGATACGCATTTGGTGTAGTGCCGATAAGCCATGGCGACCCCCTATCGCTCGACATAGAGCGTCACGCCGCCGGCGAGGCCGCGGGCCGAGAAAGCATGAACGTTGATTGCCTTACGGCCGGTGAAACCGGCTGGCGGTTCAATATTGACAGTGACGGGGATTTCCTCACCCGGGGCAAGGTCCGCTTGTGCGGGCTCGAACGTGACAAGCCAGCCGGCGGGCAAAGGATGCGATTGACGGGTGTGGCCGACAGGCACTGCCGCGATGGTGCCGGGGAAGGTGCGCAAGGGCCGGCGACGCGGCCTCGGGCGAGGGCGCGGCTCACAGACCGGCAATTCAGGAAGGGAATAGGCATCGGCCTCGAGACGAAATCCCATCCTCTCCCGCTCGCCATTGCGCAGGCGAAATTCAAATCTTGCGGGCGAATGGGCGACACCGACGGTGGTGTTGTCCTGGCCTAGGTTGTTGTTCGGGTTCGCATCGTCGAGCCAGTCGAGCAGGACCTGGATGCAATAGTGACTAGGCGCTGCCGGAGTTCGCCATTTGACCGACGCGAAAGCCGGATGGTTGGCCCCGCCCTTGACGCCGAGATCGGTCCTGGTCTCATCGATCCAATGCGACACCGTGCCGATGCCGAAACTCAGATAGGAGAATTTCACCGGCAGATCGACGACCGGGGCCTCGGTCGAGTTGTTCCAGATACGGGCGACGATTTCATATTCGGTGTCGGGCGCCAGCATATGTGGTGCGACAGGATTGCCGCCGCTTCGGATCTCGATGTCGGGGTTGTCCCATGTGACGGCGAGGCCCTGGCCCATCAAATAATACTGCGCGTAGATCAGGGGATCCGGGCGTTTATAGGCGGGGTCGCTGATCTTGACGCAACGTTGCGGCCCGCTTCGGTCCAACCGATCGGGGAGCTTCATTCTTTCGCAGAGCAATCTGGCGAGGGCGCAGATCCGGGCAGCGATCTGGCGCAGGTTCGATGGCCACTCGGTGAACGCGTCGGCGAGCGCGTTCAGGAAATCCAGTACTTTGGGGAGCGGGTTCATGGCCAGTCCGCGGCCATTTCGTCAACGTCGCTGTCGACGCATGAAAAACCAGACAGCGGCAATCAAGAATGGTGCGAGTATCAGAAGAAGTTCGAAGGATCCCGACCCGCCATCGGGCGAAAATCCGAATAACTGCTCGATGAAATCCATCACGGCCTCCGGCAGCTGCAACAAAATTGCATTCGACGATGTCTTTACATCTGCCGGAGCTCGCGCGCATTTTCGCGCAGAGCCAGCAACATTTCCGGTTGGTAGCACAGAACGAGCAAGTCTTCCATCGGCAATAATTTCGATCTGCTAGCTTGGCCTGGTCACAGCAGTTCGCAAATGCAAAGCGCGCGGCGGAACCAAGTCCATCGCGCGCTATTTTGATCATTGCGCGGTTGCCGTCCGTGCCGAGAAGATCAACGTGCCGTTACTTGAGAGAGTGGATCAGCTCAAGCGAGGTCACGGCAACGGCCAGGTTGACGCCGGTCTGTGCCTGGACGCTGAGCGGCTCCAGCATGAAGGCGCTGTCGAAGCCGCCGACCAGCAGATTGGCGCCGCCGCCGGTCACGACGCTCGCCTCGGCATTGACGCCGTAATAGCTGCCGGCAAGGTCGCCCGCGTCGCGGTCACGGGTCGCGGCAAACACGGCCCAGGCGAGTTGGCCCTGGTGCGTCTTGCCAACATCGACGCCGAGCTTGGAGATGACGCCGGTGTAAATCTCGGCCGGACCGTGATGATAGGGGCGGAAGACACAGGACACGCCCTTGTTGGATGTCACGATGTAGCCGGTGCCGCCGTCGATGGTGCAGTCGAGCGTGCCGAGCTGCAATCTGCCGGCGCTTGCCGGTGCAACAGCGAACATGGTCGTGGCGAGCGCAGCGGCGCAGACGAGTTTCTTGATCATGGGAGGTCCTTTCGCAAAACGCTTCAAAGTAACGGCTGGGTGACCAGACCGTTCCGCTGAAACCTTGGCGCGAACAAGGCAGGCGATCACGGCTTGCAGCGGGGTCAGCGCGCGGTTGCCGGATTGATGGCGATCTACGGCGATACGTGTCCTTTCGGACACGCATCCGACGCGTGGGCTTGGCCGGCCTTGCCTGATGTCAGCTGACGCGGGCGAGGCCATCCTTGGCAGGCTGGTAGGTGGGATCGAGCCGAACGGCTTCCCGGTAGGACTTGGCCGCCTTGGCCTTGTCGCCGCGCCGCTCGTAGATCAGCGCCTGGTTGGACCAGGCTTCGGCGTTTTTGCCGTCGAGCTTGATGGCCATGTTGAAATCGGAGAAGGCATTGTCCTCGTCATTGGTGGCGAGATAGGAAAGGCCGCGGCCATTATACGGCTCGGCGGCGTCCGGGGCCAGCGAGATGGCGGTCGAGAAATCCTCGATGGCGAATTTGTGCTGGCCCTGGCTCTGATAGATCAGGCCCCGATTGTGATAGGCGCGGGCATCGGTCGTGTCGAGCTGGATCGCCTTCTGGAAGTCGTTGAAGGCTTCCTGGGTGCGGCCGGCCTTGCGGTAGAGATTGCCACGGCCGATATAGGCGGCATCGTAGTTGCCATTGATCTGGATCGAGCGGTTGTAGTCCGCCAGCGCTGCTTCCTGATTGCCGAGGAAGCGCTGGATGAGCGCACGGTTCGAATAGGCCTGGTAGAAATTCGGGTTAAGCTGGATGGCCTGGTTGAAATCCTTGAGCGCCGCCTGGTATTGGCCGCCCCGGCCATAGGCCGAGCCGCGCACATTGTAGCCTTCAGGATCCTGCGGATTGCGCTGAATCACCGCCGACAGCGAGGAGATATTCTCGCTCGACCCTTGCGCCTTGTCGATGTTGTTGAACTCGCCGGTCGGGCCTGAGGTCTGGCAGCCGGCAAGCATCAATCCGGAAAGCAGGGCTGTCGCCAGGGCAAAGCCACGAAATGTGGTTTTGCTCTCCACGCTGATTGCGTTCATGTCTGCCCTGTCCTCACTTGCCGCGTCATTCAGGTCCGGATCCCCCCTCCGGGCCGGGTCACATCAAAATAAAAAGGTGGCGGCGATTCCGCATCGCGCCACCCCTGGTATCCTTCGAAAAGGACGAAATATTGGCGTTAATCAGCGCGGCGGACGCGCTGCGCCGGCGGCACCGCCAGCAGCCACCGGACGCGGCGTCATCGGCAGCAGACCTTCGCGCTGTGCACGCTTGCGGGCCAGCTTGCGGGCTCGGCGCACGGCTTCGGCCTTTTCACGGGCGCGCTTCTCGGAAGGCTTCTCGTAGTGACCGCGCATCTTCATTTCGCGGAAGATGCCTTCGCGCTGCATCTTCTTCTTGAGAGCGCGAAGCGCCTGATCAACATTGTTGTCGCGGACGAGTACCTGCACGGGCAATCCTGTCTTTCGGGTTTGATATCAACAGGCAAGCGGCCATAGCCACTAGCCTCCGCGGCGATTTACACCACGAATTGTGGCGGCTGATAGCAGAATCACGCCGCGCTGTCCACAGCCGAAATGAAGGGAGGCGGCCAAATCGCCCAGCGGGCGCTCGCAAGGTAGGCAGCCAACTACGCGGTGGCCAGATGCAACCGCTCAAAATCCTCGAAGAATTCGCCATAGTCGCAGGTTATCTCTTCGCCGGCCGCTATGTCGCGGGTCGCGGTTGCCCCGCCATATTGCGAAAAGTCCGTGTTCGGCGTCGCCGAATGGTTCATGAAGCGGCCATTGTCGACCTCATAGACCATGAAGCCGGGCCGGTCGGGGCTGGGATAGGCGTAGCGGTCGAGCAGTTCCCTGAGATGCGAGGGTGCCGCCTGGTATTTTTCCAGCGGGATCAGCCGGTCGAAATCCGGGTCGAGCCGCCAGATCGAGGCGCCTTTCCTGATCGGCTCGGCGGCGAACACGCCGACGCCCTCGATTGCGCTTTGGGCGACATAGGTTTTGATCAGCAGCATGGTTCCGGCCCGTTTCCAAGGAGAGAACGGAATCGTCAATTCGAGCCCAAATGCAAGCCCGGATTGCGACATCGCGGCCCGCGTTGATCCGCATGCCGGCGCCGAAACCGCTCACGTCCGGTTGATCGACACGCCGCCGTCGGCGAACAGTGCGGTTCCGGTGGTGAAGCTCGACGCCTCGGAGGCAAGATAAAGCGCCGAGCGGGCGATCTCTTCCGGCCGGGCCATCCGCTTCAAGGCATGGATGCCTTCGACGAACGTGCGGGCCTCGGGCGTGGTTGTGGTCGCGCCGGGCGTGTCTGTGCCGCCTGGCAGCAGTGCGTTGACGCGCAACCCCTTCGGCCCGTACTCGGCGGCCAGCACTTGCGTCAGGCCGATCAGGCCGGCCTTGGCCGCGGCGTAGGCCGCCATGCCTGGCATGCCGGCGGTATAGCCGACGAAGCTGGAGGTGAAGACCAGCGATCCGCCGCCACGCTCCAGCATCGCCGGTATCTGATGCCTGGCGGCCAGATAGGCGCTGGTCAGATTGGTATCCATCGTGTCATGCCACGACGCCGGCGGCAGGTCCGGCAGCGGCGCCATCATGCCGACAGCGCCGGCATTGTTGAATGCAATGTCGAGACCACCGAAGCTACCGGTCGCGAGATCGACCAGCGCCTTCGCATAGGCTTCGTCCCTGACGTCGCCGGCAAGAGCGATCGCAGTGCCGCCGGTTTCCACGATCTCCTCGACAAGCCTATCGAGCTCGGCCTGGCGGCGCGCGGCGGCGACGACCTTGGCTCCTTCCTCGGCAAAGAGCTTTGCAGTGGCGCGGCCGATGCCGGAACTGGCGCCAGTGACGATGGCGATCTTGTTGGCGAGTGCGAGCATGTTTCTGTCATCCTTCCGCTAAGCCGGCTTGCCGGCGGTCGGATGCGTCGTCGCAAATGAGCATGGCCGCAGCCACCCGAAAGCTGCGAACCCGCCGATTTTCCCTGGCCTCGCACGCCGCGGCCGGTTGCGGCGCAAAACGGCAAGAGCCGTCGCAAACAGCGCAAGGGTGGCAGCGCTGTTTCGCTAGTGATACACCTCGCGCGCCGGGAGAAATTGCTAGCCCGGCCGCAAATCCGCGAGACTTTGGCGCGAGGCTGGAACGTGAAGAAATACTCTGTATTCGCCATCGCGCGTGAGGCCATGCGCGGCCACAAGGGCTGGGAGGAGCAATGGTCCTCGCCGGAGCCGAAGAAGGAATACGACGTCGTCATCGTGGGCGCCGGCGGCCATGGCCTGGCTACCGCCTATTATCTCGCCACCGTGCACGGCATCACCAATGTCGCGGTGCTGGAGAAGGGCTGGCTCGGTGGCGGCAATACCGGCCGCAACACCACCATCATCCGCTCCAACTACCTCTATGACGAGAGCGCCGGCATCTACGACCATGCGCTGAAATTGTGGGACGGGCTCAGCCAGGAGCTCAATTACAACGTCATGTATTCGGCGCGCGGCGTCATGATGCTGGCGCACAATGTGCACGACATCCAGGTGCTGAAGCGCCATGTCCACGCCAACCGGCTGAACGGCATCGACAATGAATGGCTCACACCCGAGCAGGCGAAGGAATTCTGCCCGCCGCTCAATATTTCCAGGGATGCGCGCTACCCGGTCGTCGGTGCCGCCTTGCAGCGGCGCGGCGGCACGGCGCGCCATGACGCGGTCGCCTGGGGGTATGCGCGCGGCGCCTCGGCGCGGGGCGTGCACATCATCCAGAATTGCGAGGTCACCGGCGTCAAGCGGGCGGCCAATGGCGCGGTCACCGGTGTCGAGACGACGCGCGGCTTCATCGGCGCCAAGAAGGTCGGCGTGGTCGCGGCCGGCCATTCCTCGGTCATTATGAACATGGCCGGCGTGCGAATGCCGCTGGAAAGCTATCCGCTGCAGGCGCTGGTGTCGGAGCCGGTCAAGCCTGTCGTTCCCTGCGTGGTGATGTCGAACACGGTGCATGCCTATATCTCGCAGTCCGACAAGGGCGAACTGGTGATCGGCGCCGGCACCGACCAGTACGTCTCCTACTCGCAGACCGGCGGCCTGCACATATTACAGCATACGCTGGACGCAATCTGCGAGATGTTCCCGATCTTCACGCGCATGAAGATGCTGCGCTCCTGGGGCGGCATCGTCGACGTCACGCCCGACCGCTCGCCGATCCTGGCCAAGACGCCGGTGCCCGGCCTCTACGTCAATTGCGGCTGGGGCACGGGCGGCTTCAAGGCGACACCCGGCTCCGGCCATGTCTTTGCCCACACCATCGCCAGGGACGATCCGCATCCGATCAACGCGCCCTTCACCATCGAGCGGTTCCGCACCGGCCGGTTGATCGACGAGGCGGCGGCGGCGGCGGTGGCGCATTGACGATGACTGAGCTGTAGGAACGAAAACATGCTTCTCATCCGCTGCCCCTATTGCGAGGAAGAGCGTCCGGAACTTGAGTTCCGCAACGCCGGCGAGGCGCATATCGCGCGCTCGGCCAACATGTCAGGCGAGAGCGACGAGGATTTCGAAAAATTCTTCTTCATCCGCTCGAATCCCAAAGGCATCATCTATGAGCGCTGGCGACACATGCATGGCTGTGCGCGCTTCTTCAACGCCGTGCGCGACACCGTCACCGACAAGTTCGTCATGACCTACAAGGCCGGCGAGCCGAAGCCTTCCAAGCTGCCCAAGAACTCCAGCGAAGTGGTTGCCAAATGAGCGGCGCGTTCCGCATACCGAGCGCCGGCCGCCTGAGCCAGGCCAAGACCGCCCGCTTCAGCTTCGACGGTCAGTCCTTCGTCGGCATCGAAGGCGATACGCTGGCTTCGGCGCTGCTGGCCAACGGCGTGCACCTGGTCGGCCGCTCGTTCAAATATCACCGGCCGCGGGGCGTGCTGTCGGCCGGCGCGGAGGAGCCCAACGCGCTGGTGCAGATCGTGCGCGACGACGCGCGCAAAACGCCGAATGTTCGCGCGACCGTGCAGGAACTCTATGACGGACTCGCCGCCAACTCGCAGAACCGCTGGCCGTCGCTGTCCTTCGACGTCAGCGCGGTCAACGATCTGGCGTCGCCGCTGTTTTCGGCCGGCTTCTACTACAAGACCTTCATGTGGCCGAAGGCGGCCTGGAAGAGCCTCTACGAACCCAAGATCCGGGAAGCCGCCGGGCTTGGCGTGTCCCCCGACAGGCCGGACCCCGACCATTATTCGTCGCGTTACGCTCATTGCGACGTGCTGGTGCTGGGCGGCGGTGCGGCCGGCATCGCGGCTGCATTGGCAGCGGCTGAAACCGGCGTGCGGGTAATTCTGGCCGATGAGCAGGCCGAATTCGGCGGCAGCCTGCGCTTCGAGAGCGGCGCGAAAATCGACGGCCAGGGCGGCTTTGCCTGGGCGCAGGCGGCGATCGCCAGGCTGAAAGGCATGGACAATGTCCGCGTGCTGTCGCGCACGACTGCCTTCGGCTACTACGCACAGAACTTCGTCGGCCTGGTCGAACGGGTCAGCGATCATTTGCAAAATCCCGGCCACGACCTGCCGCGCGAGCGGCTGTGGCAGGTGCGCGCCAGGCGCGTGGTGCTGGCGTCCGGGGCCATCGAGCGCCACATGGTGTTCGCCAACAACGACCGGCCGGGCATCATGCTGGCCTCGGCCGCGCGCACCTATCTCAATCACCATGGCGTCGCGGTCGGAAAAAACGTCGGCGTCTACACCGCCAATGATTCCGCTTACGCGGCGGCGATCGACCTGAAGAAGGCCGGCGTCAACATCGCGGCTATCGTCGATCTGCGCGACAATCCGACAGGGCCGGTGATCGATGAAGCAAGGATGCTCGGCATCGAGATCAATTTCGGCCGCGCGGTGATCCGCGCCGGAGGCAAGCTGCGCGTCTCGTCGATGACGGTGCAGCCGAAGAATGGTGGCGGCGAGCGCACCATTGCGGTCGATGCGATCCTGATGTCGGCCGGCTGGACGCCGTCGGTGCACCTGTTCTCGCAGTCGCGCGGCAAGGTCGCCTTCAACGACGAAACCAAGCGCTTCGTGCCCGGCACCTACGCGCAGGACTGCGTCTCTGTCGGCGCCTGCAACGGCACGGACGGCCTGTCGGCGACCCTCGACGAGGCCTATGCGGCAGGGGCCAAGGCGGCAAGGGACGCCGGCGCAAAGACTGCCAAGGGTACAAGGCCAAAAGTCGACGCCTCGGAAAGCTGGTCGCGTGGCATGCTGGGCGCCGCCCCCGGCGCCGGTCCGGATACGACGGTGAAGGCCTTCGTCGATTTCCAGAACGACGTCACCGCCAAGGACATCCGCCAGGCGGTGCATGAGGGCATGCGCTCGATCGAGCACGTCAAGCGCTTCACCACCAACGGCATGGCGACCGACCAGGGCAAGACCTCGAACATGCACGGCCTGGCGATTGCCGCCGAGACGCTTGGCAAGCCAATCCCCGAGGTGGGCCTCACTACGTTCCGCGCCCCTTATACGCCGGTGACCTTCGGCGCCATCGTCAGCCATGCGCGCGGTCCGCTGTTCGATCCGACGCGCAAGACGGCGATCCATCCCTGGGCTGAAGCCCAAGGCGCCGTGTTCGAGGATGTCGGCCAGTGGAAGCGCGCCTGGTACTTCCCCAGGGGTGGCGAGGACATGCATGCGGCGGTCGACCGCGAGTGCGTCGCGGTTCGAAACACGGCCGGCCTGTTCGATGCCTCGACGCTCGGCAAGATCGAAGTGGTCGGTCCCGATGCGGCCAAGTTCATGGAGCTGCTCTACACCAATCCGTGGGAAAAGCTGGAGCCCGGTCGCTGCCGCTACGGCATCATGCTGCGCGAGGACGGCTTCATCTATGATGACGGCGTCGTCGGCAGGCTGGCGCCCGACCGCTTCCATGTGACGACGACGACCGGCGGCGCGCCGCGCGTCATGAACCATATGGAGGACTATCTCCAGACCGAGTTCCCGCATCTCAATGTCTGGCTGACCTCGATCACCGAGCAATGGGCTGTTATCGCCGTACAGGGGCCGAAGTCTCGCGACATCATCGCGCCGCTGGTCGAAGGCATCGACATGTCGGATGAGGCCCTCCCGCACATGTCGGTGCGCGAGGGCAAGATATGCGGCGTGCCGACAAGGCTGTTCCGCATGTCGTTCACCGGCGAGCGCGGCTTCGAGGTCAATGTGCCGGCCGATTACGGTCAGGCCGTGTGGGAAGCGCTGTGGGCCGAGGGCCAGAAGCATGGCGCAACCGCCTACGGCACCGAGGCGATGCACGTGCTGCGCGCCGAGAAGGGCTACATCATCGTCGGCCAGGACACCGACGGCACGGTGACGCCCAATGATGCCGGCCTCGACTGGGCCGTCGGCAAGAAGAAGGCCGATTTCGTCGGCATTCGCGGCCTGACGCGGCGGGACCTGGTCGCCAAGGGCCGCAAGCAACTGGTCGGCCTCAAGACCAAGGATCCCAAGGTGGTGCTGGAGGAAGGCGCGCAGATCGTGGAGGATCCCAGGCAGGCGATCCCGATGAAGATGATCGGCCATGTCACGTCGAGCTATTGGTCGCAGAATTGCGGCCGCTCGATCGCTCTGGCGCTGGTCGCCGGCGGTCGCGCACGCACGGGCGACACGCTCTACGTGCCGATGCCTGGCGGGACGATCGAAGTGGAGGTTTCCGGCATGGTGTTCTTCGACGAAACCGGAGGCCGCCTCAATGGCTAAGGCAGTCGCGAAAAAGACGGCTTCGGCCGCATCGCCGGCGGCCGAGCGCCGTCCGGCGCTGGCCGGGCGCGCTATCTCCGCGGCAGGCGCCAAGGTCGAACTGCTGGCGCCTGCCGAGCGTATCTCGCTGCGCGCGCCGGAGGCGTCGCTTGCCGCCTTGTCGAAGGCGCTCGGCGTGACCTTGCCGAAAAAGCCGAAGACGTCCGTGTCGAAAGGCGGGCGCACCGCGCTGTGGCTTGGACCGGATGAGTGGATGATCATCGACGAGGCCGGCAACGACCCGCTCGCCGATTGTGCAAAGATTTCCGCCCTGCATTCCGCTGTCGGCATCTCGCATCGCAACGTCGCGATATCGGTCGCCGGTCCGGCCGCGGCCGCGGCAATCAATTCGGGCTGCCCGCAGGATCTGTCGCTCGAAGCCTTCCCGGTGGGTGCCGCCTCGCGTACCATTCTCGGCAAGGCCGAGATCGTTCTGCTGCGCACGGCGCAAGACGCTTTCCGGGTTGAGTGCTGGCGTTCCTTCTCGGACTATGTCTTTACTTTCCTCTCCGAGGGAGCACGCGACGCGGCGGCCTGATCCTGGAACGTTTGCCGCCCGCGCCCATTTGCGGCAACAGGTCGAGGGAGAATGCCGATGCCATCGAAGTCCACGCCGAAGTCGCCCGGGAAAAGCTCGGCCGTGCGCTCCCTGGAGCATGAGCGGCATCACGGCGCCGACGCCGAAGAGGAACTCGAGGAAGGCCTCGAGGATACGTTCCCGGCCAGCGATCCTGTGTCGATCACGGGGACGGCTATCCCCGGCGCCCCCGCAAGGCCGGGCAAAGCCAAGACCGTTCCCGGACGCAAACCGCGCTGATTTCCCCAGCTTCGGTTGAGGAGCCATCTTTCCAAGACGGCGCCAAGTGGGATATTCAAAGCGCTTTGGGAGATCGTAAAATGCCGGTAAAAGCCGTCGTCTGGGGCGAGAATGTCCATGAGCAGACCAATGCCGCCGTGCGCGGCCTTTATCCATTGGGCATGCATGGGACCATCGCAGCCGCGCTCAACCAGGATAAGGGCATCGAGGCGACCACCGCTACCTTGCAGGAGCCGGAGCACGGCTTGAGCGAAAGCCGGCTGGCTGCCACCCATGTCCTGCTCTGGTGGGGCCATGCCGCCCATGGCGAGGTCAAGGACGAGATCGTTGAGCGCGTGCAGAAACGGGTCTGGGAAGGCATGGGTCTGATCGTGCTCCATTCCGGACACTATTCGAAGATCTTCAAGCGGCTGATGGGCACGCCTTGTTCGCTGAAATGGCGCGAAGCGGGCGAGCGCGAGCGCGTCTGGGCCATCAACCGCGGCCATCCGATCGCGCAAGGCATCGGCGAGTGCCTGGAGATCGGCGAGACGGAGATGTATGGCGAGCCCTTCGCGGTGCCGGAGCCGCTGGAGACAGTGTTCGTCTCCTGGTACGAAGGCGGCGAAGTCTTCCGGTCGGGGCTGACCTATCAGCGCGGCGCCGGACGGATCTTCTATTTCTCGCCCGGCCACGAGACCTACCCGATCTACCACAATGAAGGCGTGCAGCAGGTGCTGCGCAACGCCGTGCATTGGGCGCACAATCCCGCACCCGCATGGTCCGGCATCATCAATGCGCCGAACGTGCCGACAGACCAGGCCAAGGAGAAGATCGTCCAGAAGGGCCTGCGCCTGCATGCCGACGGCGATAGGGGCTTGAGCTAAGGGCTGAGTTGATGGCGCACCGCCTCCTTCTGCTCGGCACCGGTGGCATTGCCGGACATCACGTCGAGGAGTTCGCCAGGATTCCAGGATGCACAATCGTCGCCTGCGTCGACCAGGTGCCGGGCCGCGGTGCGATGTTCGCCGCCGCCAACAAGATCAGCCAGTCTTTCGAGAGCCTGGAAGCGGCGATCGGCTGGGGTGCGTTCGATGCGGCCATCAATGCGACGCCGGATGGCGTGCACAAGGCCACGACGCTGGCGCTGCTTGCCCAGGGGAAACACGTCTTTTGCGAAAAGCCGCTGGCGCCGAACCATGCCGACGCGCTTGCAATGACGGAAGCGGCCGAGGCGGCCGGGGTCGTCAACATGGTCAACCTGACCTACCGCAACTCGCCGGCGATCGAGGAAGCGCGACGCATGGTGCAGGCCGGCGAGATCGGCGCATTGCGCCATGTCGAGGCGAGCTACAAACAGAGCTGGCTGGTCAGCAAGTCATGGGGCGACTGGCGCATCGAGGACAAATGGCTGTGGCGCCTGTCCAACCGGCACGGCTCGACGGGCGTGCTCGGCGATGTCGGTATCCACATTCTGGATTTCGCAAGCTATGGCGCCGACCAGGACATCGCCACCCTGCACGCCGACCTGGTGACGTTTCCCAAGGCCGAAGGCGATCGGATCGGCGATTATGTGCTTGATGCCAACGACAGTGTCGCAATGACGGCGCGGTTCAAATGCGGGGCGCTCGCGACGATCGTCGCCAGCCGCTACATGACCGGCCACGCCAACGACCTGTCGCTGGCCATGCATGGCACCAAGGGCGCCATCAAGGTCAAAACAGACGGCAAGGTTTCGCGCCTGTCGGCCTGCCTGGGCGAGGACATCGACCAGCAACGTTGGCGGACACTGGCGCTGCCGGATGTGAAGCGCAACGCGCTGCGTTTCGCCGAAGCGCTCGATAGGGGAAGGAACGGCGATCCATCCTTCCGTCGCGCCGCCGACATGCAGAGGCTGATCGACGCGGCCTTCGAGAGTTCGTCGTCCAGACTGCCGGTCACGATCGCCTGAATCACATCTGGCCGGCTGCACCAGCCAGGCGTGTGTTGCCGCTATCAGAACGCGCTCGGCACGATCCAGGGATTGATGCTGATGCCGAGGCGCGGGCCCTTGCCTTCAGCGGTGGTTTCCGTGACGCCCTTTTTCTCGAGCGAGCCGGTCGATGCGCAATCGAGCTTCACATTGGCCTTGGCGTCGACGCAGGTCGCGGCGGGCACGTGCTTGACCGGGTGTGTCGTGTTGGCGGCGAGGGCCGAGCCCGAAAGTGCCAGCACGGCAGCGAGGGTGAGGAGGGTCTTTTTCATTGTCCGTCTCCGGGTTCGATGGGTGAATTTGTTCTCGTACGTGTACGGTATTCCGTACAAATACGCCCACTGATCGCGGAGTTCAAGCCAGAATCGTACACGTACGGAAATTTTTGTTAACCAAGAAAATCCGCCCCGCTTGGCACGTTAAACGCGGAGCGTCGATGAAGCGTGGATACGCAAGGAGATATCGTTCAGCAGTTGACCGGTGTCTCGGTCAGCGGGGGCACGTTCTGCGTGCTGAGCGTGGCAAGGGTGAAATCGCACATCCGTTTCACGAAAGCCCGCGGATCACCGAAGGGGTAGAAGGGGAAGGTGATCAGCAGCGAGATGGTGCCGTGGCCGACCGCCCACAGCATGGTAGCAATGGCGCGCGGATCACCCTGCAACTTCCCCGCGGCGACGCAGGCCTCGACCCTGCTGATCAGCACCTTCATCGCCGGGTTGCTTTCTTCCATGTCCTCGTAGCTCCGGCCTGCCGGCAGCTTGGTCTTTTCGGTCATGAAGACGGTGCGGTATTCATTGGGATTGCCAAGCCCGAATGCGGCGTATTCCGTCATCACCGCTTGCAGCGCCTCGATCGGATCGTCGGCAGGATGCTCCTCGATGCGTCGGGCAAGCGTCTCGAACGCATCCTCAGCCAGCGCGAACAATATGTCCTGCTTGTCGGCGAAATAGGAATAGACCGACATCGGCGCGTAGCCGACGCGCTTGGCCAGCTTGCGGATGGTCAGGCCCTCATAGCCTTCCTCCTGCACGAGCTTGTGCGCGGCCTCCACAAGTTCGGAACGCTGTTCGGCCTTTTGTTTCTCGCGGCGTGTCTGGGCGCTCACCGGCAATATCGCCTGCCTCTGCTGGTTGGGGGCCAACTGAATTATATACGCTGTACGGAAACGGACAAGGGCGTCGCTGGTTCCCAAGCGGCAGGCGTCAGATGGCGCCGACGCCGCCGTCGACAGCCAATGTGTGGCCGGTCATGAAGGAGTTGGCGGGGTCGGCGGCGAACAGGATCACCGGGGTGATCTCATCCACTTCGGCCACCCTCCTCATCGGCACGCCGCGCGTCAGTTCAGCCAAGGCGTCAGCTTCCGGAGCGCCGGAGACGCGCACGAAACTGTCGACCATCGCCGTTCTCGTGTGCGCCGGACAAACAGCGTTGATGCGCAGGCCCTTGCTGGCGTATTCAATTGCCGCCGACCGGGTCAGCCCAACCACGCCGTGCTTGGCGGCGGCATAGATCGAGAGCTTCGGCGCGCCACCCAGTCCTGCGGCGGAGGCGATGTTGACGATGGCGCCGCCCTTGCCGTCAGCCTTGAACTGCCGCTCCATCTGCTGGATCTGGTGTTTCATGGCATAGAAGACGCCGAGCAGATCGATTTCGATCACGCGGCGCGCCTCCTCCGAGGCGACCTGCGGCAAACGCACGAAACTCTGGACGATGCCGGCATTGTTGACCGCGACATCCAGCCGGCCGAATCTTTCGACCGCCAGAGCCACCAGCGCCTGCGACAGCGCCTCGTCGGCGATGTTTCCGGCCAGGACCGCCGTCTCGGCATCGAGCGTTTCGGCAAAGCTCCTCAAGGTTGGTTCATCGAGGTCGGAGAGGACCAGCCGCGCGCTCTCGGCGGCAAAAGCTTTGGCGGCGCCGCGGCCAAGCCCGCCCGCGGCACCCGTGATCAACACCGTTTTTCCGTCGAAGCGGCCCATCGATTATTTCTCGTCGATCAGTTTCGGTCGATCAGTTTCCCGGCGAGGTGCGAAAGCAGTTTCACCGCCTCGCCATAGGTCCTGGCCTTTTCCGGGTTCGAGGCATTGCCGTCCAGCGCGCGCTTGTAGACGCCCTGGCAGATCGCGGCCAGCCGGAAGAAGGAGAAGGCGAGGAAGAACGTCCAGTCGCCGCTGCCGGTGAGCCCGCGCCGCCGGCAATAGGTGGCGACATAGTCCTCTTCCGAAGGCAGTCCGAGCGCGGCGCGGTCGATACCGCCCAGGCCGCGAAAGCCCGAGCTATGCGGCAGGCGCCATTGCATGCACTGGTAGGCGATATCGGCAAATGGATGGCCTGATGTGGACAGTTCCCAGTCGAGCACCGCCATCACCTTCGGCCGGTCCGGCGCGAATATCAGATTGTCCAGCCGATAGTCACCATGCACCAGCGAGACACGGCCGTCGTCGGCGGGCCTGTGCGTCTCCAGCCAGTCGATCAGCCGGTCCATGTCGGCAATGGCACCGGTCTCCGAGGCGCGGTACTGACTGGTCCAACGCGCCAGTTGGCGCTCGAAATAGTTGCCCGGCCGGCCGAAATCGCCGAGACCCACGGCCTCGATATCGACGCCGTGCAGGGCGGCGAGCGTGGCGTTCATGGCATCGTAGATGGCGGCGCGCTCGCCATTGTCGCGCGCTTCCGGCAGTGCCGGATTCCAGAAGATGCGGCCGTCGATGAAATCCATGATGTAGAACATGCGGCCGATCGGCGAGTTCTCGGCCGAGAGATGCAGCATCCGCGGCACCGGCACGGCGGTGCCCGAAAGGGCGCTCATCACCCTGAATTCACGGTCGACCTGGTGTGCCGATTTCAGCAACTGCCCCGGCGGCTTGGCGCGCAGCACGTAGCGGCCGCTGGCCGCCGTCAGCAGATAGGTCGGGTTGGATTGGCCGGATTTGAATTTTTCGACGGAGGAAAGTCCGGCAAAACCGGGGATCCGCGCCTCGAGATAGGGCGAAAGCGCTGCCTGGTCGAGCGCGTTCGGGTCGCTCATGCGGTCTCTGGCTGGCGTTCGATCAGGGTCAGCGTCAGCCAGCGGGCGGTGAGCGCCGGTTTCTTCGAGCCCTCGATCTCGATCGTCACGTCATGGGCCGTCTGCACCCAACCTGAGGGCCTGACCTTGACGTCAGCCAGCACGAAACGGGTGCGGATGCGCGCGCCGGTCTTCACCGGCGCCAGGAAGCGCAGCGAATCGAAGCCGTGGTTGACGCCCATCTTGCCGTTTTCCAGCGGCGGCATGGTCTCGAACGTCATTGCCGACAACAGCGACAGCGACAGGAAGCCATGCGCGATGGTGCCGCCGAATGGCGTCTCGCGCTTGGCCCGCTCCGGATCGCAATGAATGAACTGGTGGTCGTCGGTGGCGTCTGCGAACTGGTCGATCATGCGCTGCGTGACCACCCGCCATGGCGAGACGCCCACCTCCTTGCCGACGCTGGCCAGAAGCACATCGAGACTGATCGGTTCCACGCGGATGTCCTCCAGTTTCATCCCCGGCTTCCCCGGCCGGACATGTCATTCCTTGAACAGGGTCAGCCCATGCTGCACCGACTGTCCGCCGTCAATCGGCAGGATGGCGCCGGTGACATAGCTGCCTGCACGGCTGCACAAATAGAGCGTTGCGCCGGCAATGTCATCCGGGGCGCCGATACGGCCGATCGGAACGTGGCTGCCGACATACCTGGCCTGTTCCTCAGTGGCGGTGGCAAACGCCGTCATCCGGCTCTGGAAGGGCCCAGGGGCAAAGGCGTTGACGGTGATGCGGCGGCCGGCGAATTCCAGCGCCAGGGTGCGCGTCAGGTGATGAACGGCCGCTTTGGAGGCGGTGTAGGAGTAGGCGTCGTCGGCCAGCGGCTGCGTGCCCATCACGGAGCCCAGATTGATCACCCGGGCTGGATCCTCGTCGCTGGCGGCGGCTTCGAGCAGCGGCAGCAGTTCGCGGGTCAGGTGGAAGACGGCGGTGACGTTGACGCCGAACACCTTGGCCCAGGCATGATAGGGGAAGCTCTCCAGCGGCGCTCCCCAGGACACGCCGGCATTGTTGACCAGGATATGCAGCCGTTCGGCCCGCGTCTTGACCTCGCCGACCAAGGCGGCAATGCCGGCCTCGCTGGAAACGTCTCCGGCAAAGCCTTCCGCCCGGCCCGGCGCGCCAAACCCGTTCAATTCCTCGGCGACCTTGATGCAGTCCTCGCCCTTGCGCGAGGCGATCATCACCGTTGCGCCGGCCTTGACGAGGCCCGTCGCCGCCATGCGGCCGATGCCGGTCGCCGCGCCCGTGACCAGCGCGGTCTTGCCGGCCACCGAAAAAAGATCGTCGAGATAGCTCATCGAACTCCTGCGCCTTTCATCGGCGGATCGGGGAAAGCGTTCGCGTTGACAAGGCTATCCGAAGTACGGTCATCCTTGCCACTGACAAAATGCCCGGCCTGAATGAAGGGTTAGCAACCGATGACGGAGATGAATCTCGGCATGACGGAGCGGCTGAGGCCGATCCATGCGCGCGTCGCGGCCATGGTGCGCGACGAGATCATGCCGCTCGACAAGGAATTCCTCGGCGAAGTCGGCAAGGCGGGCGACCGCTGGACATACACGCGGCGCCAGACCGAGATCCTCGAAGGGCTGAAGACGACCGCAAGAGAGCGCGGCCTTTGGAATTTCTGGCTGACCGGCTCGGAACGCGGCTACGGTCTTTCCACCGTCGAATACGCCTATCTGGCCGAGGAGATGGGCAAGGCGCATCTCGGCGCCGAGACCTTCAACTGCTCGGCGCCCGACACCGGCAACATGGAGGTGCTGGAGCGCTACGGCTCGGCGGAGCACAAGAACGCCTGGCTGGAGCCGCTTCTCGACGGAAAGATCCGCTCGGCCTATCTGATGACCGAGCCGGACGTAGCCTCGTCGGATGCCACCAACATTTCGATGCGCTGCGAACGGCGCGGCGACGGCTATGTGCTGAACGGCGAGAAATGGTGGGCCTCTGGTGCCGGCGATCCCCGCTGCGCCATCTATATCGTCATGGTGAAGACCTCCGATGGAGAGCCGAAGCACAGGCGGCATTCGATGATCCTCGTGCCGGCGGACACCAAGGGTGTCAGCAAGCTGCGTCCAATGCAGGTCTACGGCGACGACGACGCGCCGCACGGCCACATGCATCTTCGCTTCGACAATGTGCTGGTGCCGGCGTCGAACCTGATCCTCGGCGAGGGCAGGGGTTTCGAGATCGCGCAAGGCCGCCTCGGCCCCGGCCGCATCCATCACTGCATGCGGGCCATCGGCCAGGCCGAGATGGCGCTGGAGCTGCTGTGCCAGCGTTCGGTCCGCCGTGAAGCGTTCGGCCAGCCACTGGCGAAACTCGGCGCCAATTTCGATATCATCGCCGAGTGCCGGATGGAGATCGAGATGGCCCGCCTGCTCTGCCTCAAGGCGGCGTGGATGATCGACCAGGGCGACGCGCGCGCCGCCGCGCCCTGGATCAGTCAGATCAAGGTGGTCGCGCCACGCATGGCTCTGAAGGTCACCGACGAGGCGGTGCAGATGTTCGGCGCGCAAGGCATCAGCCAGGACACGCCGCTGGCGCGCTCGTGGACGCATCTCAGAACGCTGCGCCTCGCCGACGGGCCGGATGCCGTGCATCGCCGCCAGGTGGCGCGGGCTGAATTGAGGAAATACACGCAGGAAAAGGTTTGAGCCGGCCGGCATCTCATCGTCTTGCGTCGACAACCAAGGAGCAGCCACCAATGGCCATACCCTCCGAAATGAAGGCCCTGCTCCTGGTCGGCGACGGCTACACCAGGGCGCCGAGCGGCAGCGTGCTGGAGGCGATGGAGCCCTATCTCAAGCCAGGCAGTATCGCAGTGCCGGCACCTGGGCCGACGCAAGTGCTGATCAAGGTCAGCCTTGCGTCGATCAATCCGTCCGATGTCGCCTTCATCAAGGGCCAGTACGGCCAGCCGCGGCTCAAGGGCCGGCCGGCCGGCTTCGAAGGCGTCGGCGTGGTCGTTGCCGGCGGCGACGAGCCCTATCCCAAGAGCCTCGTCGGCAAGCGCGTTGCCTTCGCCACCGGGCTCTCCAATTGGGGCTCATGGGCCGACTATGCCGTTGCCGAAGCCGCCGCCTGCATTCCGCTCCTCGACACCGTGCGCGACGAGGATGGGGCTGCCATGATCGTCAATCCGCTTACCGCGCTCGCCATGTTCGACATCGTCAGCCGAGAAGGCGAAAGGGCCTTCATCATGACCGCCGGCGCCAGCCAGCTCTGCAAGCTGATCATCGGGCTGGCCAGTGAGGAAGGATTCCGGCCTATCGTCACCGTGCGCCGCGACGAGCAGATCGCGCTGCTGAAGGAAATCGGCGCCGCCCATGTGCTCAACGAGAAGTCGCCCGATTTCGAAGCCTCGCTGCGCGAGGTGATAAAGGCCGAACAGCCGCGCATCTTCCTCGATGCGGTGACCGGGCCACTGGCCTCGGCCATCTTCAACGCCATGCCGAAGCGCTCGCGCTGGATCATCTATGGACGGCTCGATCCCGAGGCCACGATCATCCGCGAACCCGGCCAGCTGATTTTCCAGCACAAGCACATAGAGGGCTTCTGGCTGAGCGAATGGATGCGGCAGCATAAGGATCGCCGCGGTCCTGCGATCCTCGAGGCGCAGAAGCGCTTTTCCGACGGGCGCTGGACGACCGACGTGACGGCTGTGGTGCCGCTGGCCGAGGCGATGGCGCGCGTGCCGGCGGAACTGGCCAGGCCCAATGGCAAGGTGTTCATTCGGCCGTAAAGCAGGGGGTGTGCGGTTGAGCTGCATTCCGGTTCATCGAGAGCACAGCTGCTATAACCTTCGAGGGCCGGAAAGAGGGTGGTTTGTTGGCTGCGATCGTTCAATGTCATCGGCGGCCACGCCGTTCGATCCCCCTATGCCACCCCGCTTTGTCCGTGATATGCCGCCGCCAATGAACGCTGGGACAGTGCCGGACCGGGCCTGTTCCGGATTGGTGTGGGGTGCTTGGTGAGGATTTCCAAACCGGTTTTCGACCGTCTGGGGCTTGGCCTGTGGATCGGGGCATTCGCGGTCGTGCTTGGCCTGGTCCTGTGGTCGCCCGATGCGCGCACCGTATTGCACGCCTACAGATATGGCAGTGTGGAGTTTCTCGCCGGCCGGCCGCTCTACGACCTCGAGTCCGAGATGGGATACCTTTACACGCCCGCCTTCGCCGCGCTCTATATTCCGTTCTTGAATCTGGGACCGCATCTTGGCGGGCTGGTCTGGCATGCCCTCGGTTTCGCCGTTCTCACCCTTGCCGCGGCGCGGCAGGTGCGCAAGCTGGGCGGACAGGAGCAGACCTGGCTGCTTTCCTTCGGCCTCTTTCTCGCTTTGCCGATGACACTGGGCGCCATTCGCAACGGCCAGGCGACAATCCTGCTGACCGGCGCCTGCTGGCTCTTGACCCTGTCGGCACTGGAAGGACGGCGTGCGGAGACCTTTTTCTGGGCCTCGCTTGCTATAACGGCCAAGCCGACCGCGATCATCATGCTGCTGTTGGTGGGGGCGTTGCGCCCGCGGCTGATACCGGTGCTGGTGCTCGCGGTGCTGTTCGTGCTCGCCATCCCCTACGCTTTCGCTCCCGCCGGCTACCTGAACGAGCAGTATGGCGATTTCGCCCGCATGCTGACGTCGATGGCCGTCGACAAGACCAGCCATTTTGTTCCTACCGATTTCACCGCGCCCTTTATCGAGATGGGGCTGCCCGTTCCGGATTCGGCTGCCACGGCGGTGCGCGTCGTGATCGGCCTGCTGACGCTCTCGATCGTGCTCTGGTTCGACCGCAAGCTCGAACAAGGAGCGGCCGGACTCGCGATCTTCCTGGCGGCCGCCTTCTACATGTGCGTCTTCAACCCGCGCGTCGAGCCCAACACCTATGCGATGATCGCGGTACCCGCCGGCCTTGCCATTGCCCTGTTGTGGCGCGAAGAAAAAGGTGGCGTCCTGGCCTGCGTGCTGTCCATGACTTTATTCCTGACAGGTTTGACCGGTGTCGAGCGCCACATGCATGACTTTCTCTATCCCTGGTTTCGGCCGATCACGGTCACTTTCATCGCCTGCTTCCTGATATGGTGGTTCTGGGCCAAGGCGCGACAAAAATTGGTGAATGTGGAGCCTGTCGCCCATGGCTGAGATGCCCCCGAGACTCGATATCGTGGCGCCGTTCTTCAACGAGGCGCAATCGGCGACGGCTTTCGCGGCATTGCTCGACGCGCTCGAGGCGGCGGTGTCGAACCGCTTCGGCATGCAAGTCCACAAGATCCTGGTCGACGATGGCAGCCGGGACGATAGCGCCGGGCGGTTTTTGCAGGCACTTTCGGGATCCTGGGAAATCGTGCGCCTCAGCCGCAATTTCGGCAAGGAGGTCGCCGTGCTCGCCGGCCTCGACCACTCGCGGGGCGACATGGTGCTTGTCATGGACGCGGATCTGCAGCACTCCCTGGAGACCAGCCTGAAGATGATCGTCGAGCTGGCTGAGAATCCGGACGTCGACGTCGTCTACGCGCAGAACGACCGGCGCGGGGCAAGCTGGCGGCGCAGCCAGTTGGCGAAACTGTTCTACAGCCTGATCAACAGCAGCCAGCGGTTCGATATTCCCGAGAATGCAGGCGACTTTCGCGTCATGCGCGGCACCGTGGCGCGCGCATTGACCAGCCTGCGCGACAAAAGGCGCTTCAACAAGGGCCTGTTCGCCTGGGCCGGCTTCCGCCAGAAGGCCATATCCTATTCGCCGGAAAACCGTGCCAGCGGCAAGTCAAAATGGAGCCGGCTCAACCTGATCGCCTTTTCGCTAGAGGGATTTACGTCCTTTTCGGTGATTCCGCTGCGCCTGATCAGCCTCAGCGGACTGCTTGCGGCGTTTGCCGGCGCGGTCTACGGCGCGAAAGTGCTCTTCGAGGTGCTGTTCTACGGCATTGCCGTTCCAGGCTATCCGAGCCTGCTGGTCGCCGTGGTGTTGCTCGGCGGCCTCAACCTGACACTTCTCGGGCTGATCGGTGAATATGTCTGGGTCACGCTCAGCGAAAGCAAGGATCGCCCGGTCTACATCGTGCGCGATATCGTGCGCAGCGATGTTCCCGCCAGGTCGGCGCCGGGCGTTTCCGGGGCATGATGCGCGGCATCCGCCTGATCGCCGACGATTACGGCCTGGCGCCCGGCGTCTCGGCGGCGATCCTCGACCTGCTCGATCGCGGGCGGCTAACGGGCACCGGTTGCATGACCGGTTTCGCGGAATGGCCGGGGGAGGCGGAACGCATCAAGCCGCTGTGCGGCCGGGTCGCCGTCGGCCTGCATCTGACCTTGACGGACCAGCCGGCCGTGACCGGCCCGTCGAGCCTGGCGCCGGAAGGCCGGCTGCCGCCGCTCCGCTCGCTGGCATTGCCGATCCTGCGCGGCAGCATCGAGACCTGCGACGTCCATGCCGAGCTCGACGCCCAATTTGGCCGCTTCGTCGAGGCGCTCGGACACCGGCCCGATTTCATCGACGGCCACCAGCATGTGCATTTCCTGCCTGTCGTGCGCAAATGGCTGCGGGGGCGTTTCGCCGGAGATGCCGGCAGACCGTGGCTGCGCGGCGCGCCGGCACTGGCCGGCAGCGGAGCGGCGGCATCGAAAATTGCGGCGATCGCCGCCCTGGCAACTGGCTTCAACCGATCCATGCGGCGCGCCGGCTTCACCGTGAGGGCGCCGCTCGCCGGCATCTATGACTGGCGGCAGCCGGAAAAGTTCGCGCCCGCCCTGCAAACCGCCGTTGAAAGCCTGCCGGAAGAGGGACTGTTCATGTGCCATCCCGGGCATGTCGACGAGACGTTGCGTGCACGCGACCCGATGCAAGATGTGCGCGAAGTCGAATTCGCGGTTCTCGCCTCCGATCATTTCGGCGCAAACCTGGCTCGCGCGCGTGTCGGCATCATGGACGGCACAGCATGAGTGCCGATCAGTCCCGGCGTTCGACCGGCAACAAGATTATCCGCTTCGCCATTGTCGGCCTGGTGAACACGGCCATCGACCTTGCCGGTTTCTTTCTGCTGCTCAAGCTGCACGTGCCGCCGCTGCCCGCCAACGTTGCGTCCTGGTCCATTGCCGTCACCTTCTCCTTCGCGGCCAACGGCTTCTGGTCGTTCGAGCGCGATCCGGCCATCCGGCTGCATCATGCCTTTCTTCGCTTCGCCTCGCTCGGCGCGCTGATTTCGCTTGGTGTCTCCAGCCTTGCGATCGCGCTGTTCGCCGGCGTCGTCGGCGTGTGGCCGGCAAAGATCGGCGGGGTGGTTGTGGCGGCGGTGCTGAATTTCCTCGCCGCGCGCTGGTCGATCGAGGGCCGTCTCTTGAAATAGCAGGCTGTTTCCCCACGAAAATTCCGGACCCGCTACACGGTCTCCTGGAATTTCCCTATTCAGCCGGCTCCACATCGGTGTAGGCGGCTTCCTCGAGTTCGCGCTTCAGCCGCGCCTCCTCGTGGGTCTTCGGCGTGACGAAGCGGCCGAGCAAGAGATAGGCGACGGGGGTCAGGAACAGCGTCGAGACGGTGGCCAGCCCCAGTCCGCCGACGATCACCCAGCCGAGCGCGATACGGGCCTCGGCGCCGGCGCCCGCCGCCAGCACCAGCGGCACGCCGCCGAGCACGGTGCAGATCATTGTCATCATCACGGGGCGCAAGCGAATGGTCGAGGCCTGTTCGATCGCCTCGCGCACGCCCAGTCCGCGATCGCGCAGCTGGTTTGCGAATTCGACGATCAGGATGCCGTTCTTGGCCATGACGCCGACCAGCAGCACCAGACCTATCTGGCTGTAGGCGTTGAGGCTGGTGCCCGAGAGCAGAAGCGCGAAGATGGCGCAGGCGAGGCCGAGCGGCACTGTCGCCATGATGATGACGGCGCTGACGAAGCTCTCGAATTGCGCGGCAAGCACCAGCAGGATGATGACCAGGGCAAAACCGAAGATGGTGACCATGGCGCTGTTTGTCTCACCCAGTGTCGCCGCCTCGGCCAATGGCACGATGCGGCTGCCCGGCGGCAGAAGCGGCGTTGCGATCTCCTCGGCGCGCGTAAGGGCCGAGCCGAGGGCGAAATCGCCGCCGAGGTTGGACGTGATCGCCACCGACGGCTGCTGCTGCTCGCGCGACAGCGAGGGCGGCACGGCACGCTCGGTCAGCGTGGCTATGGTCGACATCGGCACGAAACGGCCGTCAGCCGTCTTTAGGAAGACGTTCTCCAGGTCGGTCGGATCGTTGATCGGGTTGGTGGTCGAAACCAGCTTCACCCCGTAGCTGCGGTCGGCGATGTAGACATCGACGACGTCGTTGCCGTCGAGCATGGCCTGCATGGTGTTGGCCAGCCCGGTGATGTCGATGCCGAGATCGGAGGCGCGCTCGCGGTCGATGGCGACGGAGAGCTGCGGTTGCGTCGGGTCGATGGAAAGACGGGGTGTCTGGAAACGCGGATCCTTCTGCATCTCGGCGATGATCTTGACGGCCGCGTCGCCGAGCGCCTTGCGGTCGTTGCCGACCAGCGCGAACTGCAGGCCGTTGCCGGCGCCACGGATGCCGAGGCTGTTGGGCTGCACCGGGAAGATACGCACACTGGGCACCTGGCGGGTGAGTTGGCTGATCTCGGCCATGATCTCCTGCTGGCTGCGGCTGCGCTCGTCCCAGGGCGCCAGCGTCATCACCATGAAGCCTGAATTATAGGCGCCGTTCTGGCCGGCGCTCTCGAAAGTGCTGACGATTTCGCTGGAATCACGCAGCGGCTGGATCAGTTTTTCGATCTTCTGCATCTGCTGCGTCGTGTAGTCGAGGCTGACGCCTTGCGGGGCGCTGATGCGAAGCAGCACGACCGCGCGATCCTCGGTCGGCGTCAATTCCTGGCGGATGGTGCCGAACAGCGCGAATGCGGTGCCGGCGAACAGCAGCGCCACCAGCACCACGATCCACGGCGCGTCGAGGCAGACATGCAGGCTGCGCCGGTAGGCCGCGTTCAGCGCGCCGCCGATGCGTGCGCCGACGCCGTTGCCGCCCTCGTGGTGGAGGGCAGCAGTGGACAGCATGCGCGAGGCAAGCATGGGGCAAAGCGTCAGCGCGACCACGCAGGACAACAGCACCGACATGGCGAGCACGAAGCCGAATTCGCGGAACAGGCCGCCGGTCTGGCCCGGCAGGAAGGAGATCGGCACGAAGACGGCAACCAGCGTCAGCGTGGTGGCGATGACGGCGAAGAACACCTCCTGTGCGCCGAGCACGGCAGCGGCACGCGGCCCCATGCCTTGATTGCGCCGCCGTACGATGTTTTCCAAAACGACGATCGCGTCATCGACGACAAGCCCCGTCGCCAGCACCAGGGCCAGCAGCGTCAGGATGTTGATCGAGAAACCAGCGAGATAGATTGCGGCAATGGTGCCGATCATGGCGACGGGCATCGACAGGCCCGGAATGAGCGTGGCGCGCCAGTCGAGAAGAAAGGCATAAATGACGACCAGAACGATGGAGACGGAAAGCGCGAGCGCGATCTCCACCTCGTGCACGGCGCCGTTGACGAACACCGCGTCGTCGCTTGTGACCTTGATCGACATGCCTTGCGGCAGGTTTGCCTGCAATTTCTCGACCGCGGCCTTGACGCCGGTGGAGATGTCCAGCGTGTTCGATTCCGCCTGGCGGATGATGCCGATGCCGATGCCGGTCTTGCCGTCCGAACGCAACGTGGTCTGGCCGATGTCAGGGCCGAGCGTGACGGTGGCGACATCGCGGATGCGCGTCGTGCCGCCAATGATGATGTTCTCGAATTCTTCCGGCGTCGTCACATCGGCCGTGGTGCGAACGATCAGGTCCTGATTGGTCGTGGTGATCGAGCCGGCGGGTGAATCGAAGGCGACCGAGGCAAGGGCGGTCCTGAGGTCGGCGACGGTGAAGCCCAGGCTGGCGAGCTTGTTCTGGTCGACGTCGATGCGGAAGATCTTGTCGCGGTCGCCATAGACCTGGACGTCCGCGACGCCTGGAACGGCAGCCAGTTCGTCCTCGATCTGGTCCTGGACCACAACGGTCATGTCCTGTACCGACATGGCGTCGGAGGTGACGGCCAGGCGCATCACGGGGTCGGAGTTGGCGTCGGCCTTGACGATGCGCGGCGGATCGGCCGTCTCCGGCATCTGGTTGGCGACGCGGCCGACGGCATCCCGCACATCCGAGGCCCCGACATTGAGGTCGACGCCGTCGTTGAATTCGATGGTGACGCGGCTCGAGCCGAAGGAGGAGGTCGACGAGATCGACTTGACGCCGGAAACGCGGGCAACAGCTCCCTCGATCGTGTCGGTCAGTTCGCGATCGACCGTTTCGGCCGCCGCGCCTTCGAAAGTCGTGGAAACGGTGACGACGGCGCGGTCGACATCAGGCAGTTCGCGGATCTCGACGCCATAGAAGGCGGCGAGGCCGGCGACCGCGATGAGGACATTCAGCACCAAGGCCATGACCGGCCTGCGGATGAACAGGGCGGTAAAGCCGGTCTCGCTGGCGGCGTTGACGGCTCCGGTCATGAGCCTTCGGCCGCGTTCGCGGCGCGCTGCTCTCCACGGGCGATGCGGACTTCGCCGCCCTCGCTGACGCTCTGGGTGCCTTCGGTCACCACCATGTCGCCACTGTCCAGCTCCGCGTCGATCAACACGGTTTCGGTGTTGCGCTGGATGATGCGCACCGGCACCCGCTTGGCCTTGCCGTTCTCGACCGCCCAGACGTAAGCGCCGTCCGAGCCCCACAGGATCGCCAGCGGGCTGACGGCGGGATAGGTCTCGCCGGGGAATTTCATGGTGATGGCGAACGACATGCCGGCGCGCAGCGAATCGGCCGGGTTGGCGATCGTCGCCTTGACCAGAAGCGTACGGCTGTTCTCGTCGATGTGGTTGTCGATGGCCGAAACCGTGCCGGTATAGCTGTTGCCGGGATTGGCGATCGGCGTCGCCGACAATTGCGCGCCGATCTTGACGGCGGCCGCGAAGCGTTCCGGCACCAGGAAATCGACAAGGATCGAGGAACGGTCGTCGAGCGTCGCGATCGCCGACTGGTTGGTCACATAATTACCGGCGGAGATCGGCAGGATCCCGACCGTGCCGGAGATCGGGGCGAGAACAGACCGGCGGTGCAGGGCGAGTTCCGCATCCTGTAGCGCCAGCTTGGCACCGGCCAGCACCACTTCGGCATCGGCGACGGCGACCGGTGTCGCCGCATTGGAGGCGCGCAGCGACCTGACCCGGTCGAGCTTGGCCTGTGCGTCCTGAAGCGCGAGCCGGGCACGGTCCTGGGCGATCACTTCGGTCTCGGAATCAAGAGTCGCGATGACCTGTCCCTTGTCGACATGGGTGCCGGACGAAACCAGCAATTCGGCGAGACGGCCGGAGGAGTAGGGATTGACCGTCACCGATGCATTGGCGCGGCCGGTGCCTATGGCCTGGAGCCGATCGTTTATGGTCGCGGAAATAGCGGGCACGACGACGACGTTGACCTGACGGGCTCGCTCGCCGCCAGCGGCTCTCGTGCCGGCGCCGGTTTCAGCCGGAGGCGTTGCCGCGTAGGCCCAGTCTATTCCCCAGCGCGCCAGCACGTCCGGCGCGCCCGGGAAAAAGCGCAGCCAGGCGGCAACCGCCACCACCAGCACCACAAGGGCGAAAAGTATCTGTTTCCAGGCGGCCATCGGCACTCCGGTTGGCAAAACAATCCTTCCGTCCACCGGTTTCCCGAAATAAGCAGACGCGGCGGGGCTATTCTAAGGCAAGAAGCAAGCCCCCGATATCGTGCCTTTATGACAATTCTTCAGTGCCCGCGCACATTAAATATGCGTAACGTTGCCGGTGTTCGTGCCGTTTTGATTTAGTTCACTTCGAGCCGGGCTTTCGAGATTACAACGCTGGCTATGCCGCCCCGACGCCAGTTTCGGACCGAAATCGTTCCAGACGTATCCCGGGCTGCATCAACGCAGGCCTTCCATCTCGCGGATGCGCCGGGCGCCGTCGGCCTCGAGTTGCCTTGTGACGGCGCCGATCAGCGTTTCGGCGACGACGAAGAGCGCCGCCGAGGAGTCCCACGCCGAAGGCACGGCGGTTCGCCCGGCGATGACGTGACGGGCGAAGCGAGCGATCGGCGACAGCCACTGGTCGGTGAACAACACGATCTGCACGCCACGCTGATGCGCCTTCTCGGCGAAGCGGATGAGGCTGTCCTGGTAGCGCCTGATGTCGAAAATGACCAGCACGTCGCGCTTGCCCATGTCGATCAGCCTGTCGCGCCACATGCTTTCCTGGCCGGCGAGGTGAATGACGTCAGGCTGGATGATGGCGAGGTGGGCGGCCATGTAGCGCGCCAGCGGATCGGTGAAGCGGCCGCCGATCAGGAATGTCTTGCCGCGACGCTCGGCGAGGCGGGACGCGATGTCGGCAAGCTGCTTGTCGGACAGGTGCCGGAACGTCTCGCGCATATTGTCGAGCGTTGCCTCCAGCATCGGCGACGCCGTGCCGCCGGGCAAGGGCGGATTGAGCGTGCGGGTCGCAGGGGACTGCAATTGCGCCGCCAGTTCGTCCTGCAGGCTCGACTGGAACTCCGGATAGTTCTGGAAGCCGAGCCTGGCGACGAAACGCAGGATCGTCGGCGAGGACACGCCGGCCGCGGACGAGAATTCGGCGACAGTCTTCAGACCGATCATCGGATAGCTCGCTATCAGCGTCTGGGCCGCGCGCCGCTCGCCGGCCGGCATTGTGCCGATGCGGTCGGCGATCAATTCGGCAATACTGGAAATCATCTTTCCCATCCATGGCCCGGCCGACGGTGTTTTCCCCAAATCGCATTTGACAAAGCCGGGCAAACTGTATGAAATCATCCATAGGGACGCAATGAGGCAAAATACGTAACATACGATACAGCGCTCCCCGGGGACCGCAGACTATGGAGAAAGCACGGCCCGCCAGCCTTGCATCGCCTGATGCCGTAAGGGTGACCAACCCGGGCGGATCGAGTCCCTTCGTGCTCACCTGCGACCACGCCTCCAATTTCCTGCCCGCCGAATTCGGCACGCTCGGCCTCACCGCCGAGGACCTGTCGCGTCACATCGCCTGGGACCCGGGCGCGCTGCCGGTTGCGCTGCGCATGGCGCAGGCGCTCGATGCGACGCTGGTCGAAACCTGCATTTCGCGTCTCGTCATCGACTGCAACCGGCCGCTTGACGCGCCGGACCTGGTGCCGCCGGTCAGCGAAACCACAGCCATACCGGGCAACACCGGCCTGTCGGAAAAGCAGCGCGCGGCGCGGGTCGCCCTGTCCTGGCAGCCGTTCCATAGCGCCATCGAGCATATTGTCGAAGACAGGCTGGCGCGCGGCCAGGAGACGCGGCTGGTATCGGTGCATTCCTTCACGCCGGTCTACAAAGGCCGAGACCGGCCCTGGCATATCGGCATCATCCACGATGACGACCGCCGGCTGGCGGCGCCGCTGATATCGGCGCTGCGGCACCTTGCCGGCATTACCGTCGGCGTCAACGAACCCTATTCGCCGGCCGACCGCGTCTATTTCACGCTGGAACGCCATGCGCGCCCGCGCGGGCTGCCCTGCGCGATGATCGAAATCCGCAACGATGAAATCTCCGGCGAGACCGGGCAGCGGAAATGGGCGGATTTGCTCACAGGCATCTTTTCGGATCTAGAGCCCGAGGAGACCAGGGGCGCCAGGGAACACGCAGTGGGAAAGTCAGTTCAATCGGCTAGCTGAGAACGCAAGGGGACTAAAAATGGCAGCACCTGGATATACCGAAGTTGACAAGGCGGAGGACGTCAAGGTCCTCCACAGCATGGGCTACGCCCAGGAACTGGAGCGGCGCCTCAGCCGCTTTTCGAATTTCGCCGTTTCCTTCTCCATCATCTGCATCCTGTCGGGCGGCATCAATTCGCTGGCGCAGGCAACGTCGGGCGCCGGCGGCATCGGCATCGGCATCGGCTGGCTGGTCGGCTGCTTCGTCTCGTTGACGTTCGCCGTCGCCATGTCGCAGATCAGCTCGGCCTATCCGACGGCCGGCGGGCTCTATCATTGGGGCTCGATCCTGGGCAACCGCGGCACCGGCTGGGTCACGGCCTGGCTCAACCTGCTCGGCCTGATCACCGTGCTCGGCGCCATCAATGTCGGCACCTGGACGTTCTTCATCGGCGCCTTCGGACCGGCGCTCGGCATCGAAGGCACGCTGACCAACCAGATGATCTTTCTGGTCATCATCACCGGCGCCCAGGCGCTGATCAACCATCTCGGCATCAAGCTGACGGCCAAGCTCACCGACTTCTCGGGCTATCTCATCTTCTTCGGCTCGATCCTGATCGCGGTGGTCTGCCTGCTCTCCGCCGACACCTGGGATTTCGGCCGGCTGTTTACCTTCCATAACTACTCCGGCGATGCCGGAGGCGGCGTCTGGCCGTCGGTTTCGAATGCCTGGGTGTTCGCGCTCGGCCTCCTGCTGCCGATCTACACCATCACCGGTTACGACGCCTCGGCGCATACGTCCGAGGAGACCATCAAGGCGGCCAGCTCGGTGCCGCGCGCCATGGTCATGTCGGTGATCTGGTCGGCCGTGTTCGGCTATCTGTTCCTGGCCGCGTTCGTGCTGATGATCCCGAACATGGACGATGCCGCCAAGCAAGGCTGGAACGTGTTCTTCTGGGCCTTCGACCAGCGCGTCAGCCCTGGCCTCAAGGAGTTCGTCTATCTCGTCGTGTTCATCGCTCAGCTGCTGTGCGGCCTCGCCACCGTCACCTCAGCCTCGCGCATGATCTTCGCCTTCTCGCGTGACGGCGGCCTGCCGGGTTCGTCGGCACTGGCCAAGGTCAGTCCGACCTACCGCACGCCGGTGGCGGCGATCTGGACGGCATCGATCCTGTCGGTGCTGTTCGTCTGGGGTTCGACGCTGGTTTCGGTCGCCGGCACCTCGGCCTACACCATCGTGGTGTCCTGCACCGTCATCTTCCTGTTCCTGTCCTTCACCGTGCCCATCGTGCTCGGCATGCTGGCCTGGGGCACGCCCAAATGGGACAAGATGGGACCGTGGAACATGGGGCGCGGCGTGTTCATGCTGTTTGCCTTCCTATCGATCGTGTCGATGATCCTGATCTTCGTCATCGGCATCCAGCCGCCGAACGACTGGGCGCTCTACATCACCGTCGGCTTCTTCATCCTGACCGCGATCGTCTGGTTTGCCTTCGAGCGCAACCGCTTCCAGGGTCCGCCGCTCGGCGACATCATCGCGGCGCGCCAAGCGGCGATCAAGGCGGCTGAGCAGGCCGTCGGCGAAACCGGCCACTGAGGCCAGCATCTCACAGCCATGGCCGGCGCATCGCCGGCCATGGCTTCGACCCTTCGAAATCGACAAGCCCAAAATGACAAGCACTGGAGCGCCAAAGGAATGGCCGGAAATTTCTCGTTCGATCAGTTGAAGAAAGCGGTTTCCGGCGGGGAGATCGACACGGTGCTGGCCTGCATCGTCGATATGCAGGGACGGCTGGCGGGAAAACGGTTCCTGGCCCAGTACTTCGTGGATTCCGCGCATGACGAGACGCATGGCTGCAACTATCTCCTGGCCGCCGACATCGATATGGAGCCGGTGCCCGGCTACAAGGCGGCAAGCTGGTCGAAGGGCTATGGCGATTTCGTCATGAAGCCCGACCTCGCGACGCTGCGGCGCATTCCGTGGCTGGAAAAGACGGCGCTCGTGATCTGCGACGTGCTCGATCACCACACCCATGACGACCTGCCGCATTCCCCGCGCGCCATCCTGAAGAAGCAGGTCAAGCGGCTGACGGAGCGGGGCTATATCGGCTATTTCGCCTCCGAACTCGAATTCTACCTCTTCAGCGAGACCTACGATTCCGCCCGCAAGAAGCACTGGCAGGGCCTCGACACCGCCTCGCCCTATATCGGCGACTATCAGATCGGCATCACCACCAAGGAAGAAGGCGTCATGCGACGGCTTCGCAACGAAATGGAAGCGGCAGGCATCCCGATCGAGAACTCGAAGGGCGAGTGGGGGCCGGGTCAGGAAGAGATCAATGTGCGCTATGCCGAGGCCCTCGACATGGCCGATCGCCACGTCATCCTGAAGAACGGCGCCAAGGAGATCGCCGAATCCGAAGGCAAGGCGATTTCCTTCATGGCCAAGTACAATTACGGGCTCGCCGGCAATTCCAGCCACATCCACAATTCGCTGTGGAGCGCCGACGGCAAGACGCCGCTTTTCTTCGACAGACAAGCCGACTGGACGCTGTCGAGCCTCGGCCAGCAGTGGGCGGCGGGCCAACTCAAATACGCCAAGGAGTTCACCTGGTTCCTGGCGCCCTACATCAATTCCTACAAGCGCTTCCAGGCCGGAACGTTCGCGCCGACCAAGATCATGTGGAGCGAAGATAACCGCACCGCCGGCTTCCGCCTGTGCGGCGAAGGCACTAAGGGCATCCGGATGGAATGCCGCATCGGCGGCGCCGACTTGAACCCCTATCTCGCCTTCGCGGCGTTGATCGCCGCCGGCCTTGCCGGCATCGACGAGAAGCTGGAGCTGCAAAAGCCCTTCGTCGGCGACGCCTATCAGGCCTCGCGCCTGCCGGAGATCCCGAAGACGCTGCGCGACGCCACCGACACGCTGGCCAAGTCGAAGATGTTGAAGCAGGCCTTCGGCGAGGACGTGATCGAGCACTATGTGCATACGGCCAGGTGGGAGCAGTTCGAATACGACCGCCGCATTACCGATTGGGAACTGCATAGGGGGTTCGAGCGATATTAAAGTTGTAATGAAACCTGTTAAAGTTGATATTTTTTCAGTGAGGCTTAATATCAGCCTCCATGGCAGCGTGCCGTGTCAACGAAAGGGTGCATTGCAATGAGCAAATATTATCGTTTGAAGGATTTTCTCTCGGAGCAGGATCAAGATCGCATCCCGATGACATTTGCCGAAATCGAGAAGGTGCTTGAATTTGAGCTTCCCGCTTCGAAGCAGTATCCGGCGTGGTGGAGCAACAACCCTAGTAACAATCCCATGACACGCGAATGGCTTGATGCTGGCTATGAGACCGAGTCGGTCAACACTGCGAGCGGCAAGCTTGTCTTCCGACGCGTCAAGAGAGGGCGGGATGGGGGCGGCAGCCGTGGTGCTCCGGTATCCGCTGCGTCCCGGCAATCCTCGCCTCGGCCGCGTCATCCGGGCTTCGGCTTCATGAAGGGCATGATCACGATCGAGAAGGGATTCGATGTGACCAAGCCTTTCGACGACCAACCGTGGGATCAAGGCTATCTCGGCGAGGTTGATCGCAAATGACCGATCAGCCCTCGATCCTGCTGGATACGTGCGCCCTTATCTTCGTTGCAAACGAAGAGCGGATCAGTGAACAGGCCGAGGCCGAGATTTCGGAGGCGGCTTACGACGACCGCCTTTATGTGTCGCCGATGTCGGCTTGGGAGATTGGAATCGGCGTTGCAAAGAACCGATTGAAATTGCCTTTGGGACCGCTCGAATTCTTCCAGCGCTTTCTAAGGCTGATGCAGGCGCAACTCACAGCCGTGTCGCCCGAAATCCTGATTGGATCGTCAAATCTTCCCGGACGCCTACATGGTGACCCTATGGATCGTATCCTTATCTCCACCGCCCGCAATCTGGATATGGTTCTGGTCACCCGCGACGAGCCCATTCTCGATTATGGGCTTGAGGGGAACCTGCGAACACTAGCCTGTTGAACATTCTGGAGTGCCTCTATTGGAAACCGTAAAACTCAAATCCCCCATAGACGGCTCGATCTATGCCGAGCGGCCTGTCACCTCTGACCAGGCGGTCAATGCCGCCATCGAGCGCGCCAAGGCAGCGCAGGAAAAGTGGGCGCAGACTTCGATCATCGAGCGCGGCAAGTACATGCTGGCGATGCTCGACGCGCTGGTCGCCATGACCGACGAGATCGTGCCCGAGATTGCCTGGCAGATGGGGCGTCCGGTGCGCTATGGCGGCGAGTTCGGCGGGGTCAAGGAACGCACCAGCTATATGGTCGAGATCGCCGAGGCGGCGCTGAAATCGGTCCCGGCTTCCAATCCGAAGGACGGGTTCCGCCGCTATGTGAAGAAGGATCCGCTCGGCGTGGTCATGGTGATCGCGCCGTGGAACTATCCTTACCTCACCGCGGTCAACACGATCGTGCCGGCGCTGATGGCCGGCAACACCGTCATCCTCAAACACGCCGCGCAGACGCTGCTTGTCGGCGAGCGTTTCCAACAGGCTTTCGACAAAGCCGGCCTGCCCAAGGGCGTGTTCCAGAACATCGTGCTGAACCACGCGCAGACAGAAAAATTGCTTGGCTCGGGCAAGATCGACCACGTCAATTTCACCGGCTCGGTCGCCGGCGGCCGCGCCATCGAAAAGGCAGCGGCCGGCACCTTCATGACGCTCGGGTTGGAGCTTGGCGGCAAGGATCCTGCCTATGTGCTGCCCGACGCCAAGATTGACCATGCAGTCGCCAATCTGGTCGATGGCGCCTTCTACAATTCCGGCCAGTGCTGCTGCGGCATCGAGCGCGTCTATGTGCATGAGAAGGTCTATGACGAATTCGTCGCAGGCTTCATCGCCGAGACGAAACACTATGTCGTCGGCAACCCGCTCGAACAGGCGACGACGATGGGGCCGATGGCGCAGGCCCGTTTCGCCGACTTGATCCGCGAGCAGAAGGCCGAGGCGCTGCGCAAGGGCGCCAAGGCGCATATCAACATGAAGGTGGCTCAGGACAAGGCCGGCTCGCCCTATCTGGCGCCGGAGGTGCTGACCGGCGTCGACCATCAGATGAGCGTCATGCGCGAGGAAAGTTTTGGCCCGATCGTCGGCATCATGAAGGTGCGCAACGACGAGGAGGCGATCGCGCTGATGAACGACAGCCCCTACGGCCTGACCGCCTCGATCTGGACGCGCGACACCGAGCATGCGGTGGCGATCGGCGACCGCGTCGAGACCGGCACGGTGTTCATGAACCGCTGCGACTACCTCGACCCGGCGCTGGTCTGGACCGGCGTCAAGGACACCGGCAAGGGGGCCGGCTTGTCCGCCATCGGCTACGACAACCTGACCCGGCCGAAATCCTTCCACCTGCGCGAAGCCATCTGATTTTTTGAAAGACAAACATGTCCAAGCTGATCTCCAAATGGAACTACCCCACCACCGTTCGCTTCGGCGCCGGGCGCATCAAGGAATTGCCCGAGGTGCTCGCCGCCACCGGCATCAAGCGGCCGCTCTTCGTCACCGATCCGGGGCTGGCGAAACTGCCGGTCGTCGCTTCGACGCTGAAAATCCTCGATGACGCAAAAGTGCCCTACGGCGTTTTCTCCGAAGTGAAGCCGAATCCGGTCGATTCCAATCTCACCGCCGGCATCGCGGTGTTCAAGAAGGGCAAGCATGACGGCGTCATTGCCTTTGGCGGCGGCTCGGCGCTCGACCTCGGCAAGCTGATCGCCTTCCAGGCGGGACAGACGCGGCCGGTCTGGGATTTCGAGGACATCGGCGACTGGTGGACACGCGCCAACTCGGACGCGATCGCGCCGATCATAGCGGTGCCGACCACGGCCGGCACCGGGTCCGAAGTCGGCCGCGCCGGCGTCATCACCAATGAGGCGACCCACACCAAGAAGGTCATCTTCCATCCGAAGCTGCTGCCGGCGATCGTCATTGCCGATCCGGAGCTGTCGGTCGGCATGCCGGGCTTCATCACCGCCGGCACCGGCATGGACGCGCTGGCCCATTGCCTCGAGGCTTATTGCGCGCCGGGCTATCATCCGATGGCCGACGGCATCGCCGTGGAAGGCATCAGGCTTGTCTTCGAGAACCTGCCAAAGGCCTATGCCAACGGCAGGGATCTGGTCGCCCGCGCCAACATGATGAGCGCCGCGGCGATGGGCGCGGCAGCCTTCCAGAAGGGGCTGGGGGCGATCCATTCGCTGTCGCATCCCATCGGGGCGCTCTACGACACCCATCACGGCATGACCAATGCGGTTTTCATGCCCTATGTGCTCGCCTTCAATCGCGAGGCGATCGAGGACCGCATCGCGCGGCTCGCCGCCTATTGCGGCATAAGAGGCGGCTTCGACGGCTTCGCCAAGGCTGTCATCAAGCTTCGCAAGGAATTGAAGGTGCCGCATGCGCTGCCAGGCCTGATCAAGGGGCTCGACATGGACAAGAAGCGCAAGGCCTTGATCGCCGATATGGCGGTGGTCGATCCGACAGCCGGCGGCAACCCGGTCAAGCTGACCAAGAAAGCAGCGCTGACGCTGCTCGAAAATGCAATCGCCGGGACGGTGTGATACCGCTTTAAGGGTACAATTGATCTGGAAAATCAGGGGCAACCAAGGGGAAAGGGTGAAGTGCAAAGCAAAAAGTAATTAGCCGGAAAATTAAGTGATGGCTAATTGCTACAGTCGATTAAAAGGAGTTAACTTTCGTGCTGCCAGCGGTGGGGTTTCATAAAGCTTTCATCTGGCTGTCACACGAAAACGATACCGCATCGCAGGCGTCCAACGGCGTCAGTTCAACGGAGAGAACACATGTTCAAATTCACGGGGAAAGTGCTTTCCCTTTCGGCCGCGGCGCTGTTTGCGTCGACGGTGATTTCGTCCGCGGCTCCGCTGGACGATCTCGTCAAGGCCGCGAAGGCGGAAGGCCAGCTCACCACCATCGCTTTGCCGCACGACTGGTGCGGTTACGGCGACGTCATCGCGGGGTTCAAGGCGAAATATCCGGAAATCACCATCAACGAGCTCAACCCCGACGCCGGCTCGGGCGACGAGGTCGAGGCGATCAAGGCCAACAAGGACAATAAGGGTCCGCAGGCGCCCGACGTCATCGACGTCGGCCTGTCCTTCGGCCCGACTGCCAAGGCCGACGGCCTGCTGATGCCCTACAAGGTGTCGACCTGGGACTCGATCCCCGACAGCGCCAAGGATGCCGACGGCGCCTGGTACGGTGATTACTACGGCGTTCTGGCGATGATGGTGAACAAGGATCTGGTCAAGGAATCGCCTGTTGACTGGGCCGATCTGCTGAAGCCGGAATTCGCCAATTCGGTGGCTCTCGCCGGTGATCCGCGCGCTTCGAACCAGGCCATCCAGGCGGTCTATGCCGCTGGTCTTTCGAGTGGAGCCGCGGCTGGCGAAGCCGCGGGCACCGCCGGCCTCGACTTCTTCAAGAAGCTCAATGCCGCCGGCAACTTCGTACCGGTCATCGGCAAGCCGGCGACACTCGCCCAGGGTCAGACCCCGATTCTGATCAACTGGGACTACAACGCGCTCGCCGGCCGTGACACGCTGAAGGGCAACCCGCCGGTCGACGTCGTCGTGCCGAAGACCGGCGTCGTCGCCGGCGTCTACGTGCAGGCGATCAGCGCCTATGCGCCGCATCCGAACGCAGCCAAGCTCTGGATGGAATACCTCTATTCAGACGAAGGCCAGATCGGCTGGCTCAAGGGCTATTGCCACCCGATCCGCTTCAACGATCTCGCCAAGAACGGCAAGATCCCGGCGGACGTGCTGGCCAAGCTGCCGCCGGCGGAAGCCTATGCTTCGGCGGTGTTCCCGACGCTGGACGAGCAGGGCAAGGCCAAGGAAGCCGTCACCAAGAACTGGGACTCCGTTGTCGGTGCCAACGTCAAGTAACAGTTGAAATCCACCGGGCGGCTTCGCGGCCGCCCGGTTCCCCCTCGAAGACGGTAGCCGGCGCATGACCGATCTCTCGCTTTCCAGTCACGATACCGCAGGCAAGACCGCGCCGCCCGCGGAGGCACGCGCGTTGCGATTGCCGACGCAATGGCTAGGCGTCGCTCCGTTCTTCATCTTCGCCATCATGTTCCTGATTTTGCCCACGCTTTATCTGATGCTGGGCGCATTCCAGAATGATGCCGGCGAGTTCACGCTCGAGAACATTGTCGCTCTGGCGCAGCCGTCGATCGTTGCCGCTTACTGGATATCGATCAAGGTAAGCCTGGCCTCGGCGCTGATCGGCGCTTTCGCGGGCCTGGCCATCGCCATCGCCATCGTGCGCGGCGGGCTGCCGGACTGGATACGCTCGGCCACCCTGACTTTTTCCGGCGTCGCCTCCAATTTCGCCGGCGTGCCGCTGGCCTTCGCCTTCCTCGCCACGCTCGGCCGGCTCGGTCTTGCCACGGTGATCCTGAACACCGTGTTCGGCCTCAACATCTATGCCCACGGCTTCAACATCCTGTCCTTCTGGGGCCTGACGCTGACCTATGTCTATTTCCAGATACCGCTGATGGTGGTCATCATCACGCCGGCAATCGATGGCTTGAAGAAGGAATGGGGTGAAGCTGCCGCCACGCTTGGCGCGACCACCGCGCAATATTGGCGCATCGTGGTCATCCCTGTGATCTGGCCGAGTTTTCTCGGCACCGTGATCCTGCTTTTCGCCAACGCCTTCGGGGCGATCGCCACCGCCTATGCGCTGACCGGCTCGTCGCTCAACATCGTGCCGATCCTGCTCTACGCGCAAATCCGCGGCGACGTGCTGCACAATGCCCATCTCGGCTACGCGATCGCCTTCGGCATGATCGTCATCACCGGCCTGGCCAATGTCTTCTACATCTGGTTCCGGACCCGTTCCGAGAGGTGGCTGAAATGAAGTCGGGCAGATTCTGGGCCTGGGTGGTCTTCATCCTCGGCGCGGCCTATTTCTTCATCCCGTTGATCGCGACGGTGGAATTTTCCATGCGCATGCGGCGCGGCGCCTATTCCTTCGACGCCTACCGGATCGTGCTCGGCGACGCGCGTTTCCAGGCGACCTTCCTGTATTCGGTGGTCGCCGCCATCTTCACCATCATTCTGGGTGTGCTGATCGTGGTGCCGGCAGCCTACTGGATCCGATTGCGGCTGCCGCAGCTCAGGCCGATCGTCGAGTTCATCACGCTTTTGCCGTTGGTCATTCCGGCCATCGTCATCGTCTTCGGCTATATCAGGATGTACGGCTCGAATTCACCCTTGCCGTTCCTCGGGTCCGATATGGGAACCAATGCCTTGCTGGTCATCGGCTATGCGACCTTGGCGCTGCCCTACATGTACCGTGCCGTCGATACGGGGCTCAGAACCATCGACGTGCGGACGTTGACGGAAGCGGCCCAGATCCTCGGGGCCGGCTGGGGCACGATCATCACCCGCGTCATCCTTCCCAATGTGCTGATTGCGGTGTTGTCCGGCGCCTTCTTGACATTCGCCATCGTCATCGGCGAGTTCACGATGGCGAGCCTGCTGAACCGGCCGGCTTTCGGCCCCTATTTGCAGAATGTCGGAGCCAACCGCGCCTATGAGCCGGCGGCCCTTGCCATCATCGCCTTCGTCATCACCTGGGGCTGCATGTCGCTGATCCAGATCCTGTCGCGCTTCGCGCCGAAATCGGCTAATCGTCCGAACTGACCCGAAAGAAAAAGCCATGGCCGAGCCATTCCTCTCCATCCAGCATGTGCGAAAATCCTTCGGCGCCACCACCGTTGTCGAGGATTTCAATCTCGACGTCGAACCGGGCGAGTTCGTCTCATTCCTCGGCCCGTCAGGCTGCGGCAAGACGACGGTGCTGCGCATGGTCGCCGGCTTCGAGGAGCCGTCGGCCGGCAAGATCGTCGTCGGCAGCAAGGACATCACCAGGCTGAAGCCGAACCAGCGCAATGTCGGCATGGTGTTCCAGGCCTATGCCCTGTTCCCGAACCTGACCGTGGCGCAGAACATCGGCTTCGGACTGAAAGTCGCCGGCATGTCCAGGGCGGATATCGATGCCCGTGTCGCCGAAATGCTCGGCATCATCAAGCTGCCGCAGATGGCCGACCGCTATCCTTATCAGCTCTCGGGCGGCCAGCAGCAGCGTATCGCGCTGGCCCGCGCCATCGCACCGAAGCCGAAGCTCTTGCTGCTCGACGAGCCGCTGTCGGCGCTTGATGCCAAGGTGCGCGTCTCGCTGCGCGAGGAAATCCGCTCGATCCAGAAGAAGCTCGGCATCACCACCATCTTCGTCACCCATGACCAGGAAGAGGCGCTGTCGATCTCCGACCGCATCGCGGTGATGTATGGCGGCAAGGCCGAGCAGGTCGGCACGCCGTTCGAGATCTACAACCGGCCGGCAACCAAGTTCGTCGCCAATTTCGTCGGCACGCTGAACGTGCTGGAAGGCACCGTCACCGACGCGGCGTCGGGCAAGGTTCGTGTCAACACCGAGGAAGTCTCGCTCAAGGGCAGGCTCAACGGCTCGAAGTCCGGCGATACGCTGTCATTGGCGTTGCGGCCGGAAGCCATTTCGCTCGGCCGCCAGCCCGGCCGCGATTCAAGCCTGTCCGGCGAGATCTCCGAAGTGCACTTTCTCGGCTCGGTGATCCGGGTCCGGGTCGGCATCGGCGGCAACACCGTCTCGCTCGACACGTTCAACAGTTCGACGACGCCACCGCCGGCCGTTGGCGAGAAGGCGGAGATTTCCTTCTCGTCGGGCGACCTGCTGGTGCTGCACTGACGCGGCCGAAGCGCCCTGTCGATCCGGTCACCGGTCCAGTTGCCGGACGATGCACTCCTCTTGGACAATCAACAGCATCCTGCGGCTTTGCCACTGCCAAGAGCTCCGCTTCGCCGCTACGATGAGCCATGGCGCTATTTGAGCTCACCCTTGTCCTCCTGCTGATCGCCGTTGCGCTGACGGCGCTGTCGCGGCGCCTGCAGGTTCCTTACCCCGCCTTGCTGGCGCTGGCGGGCGCCGGCCTTGGCTTCCTGCCCGGCGCGCCGACGATCGAGATCGATCCGGAACTGGCGCTTGCGCTGTTCATTGCGCCGGTGCTGCTCGACGCGGCCTACGACACATCGCTGCGCGATCTTAACCGCTACAGGCTGCCGCTTGTGCTGCTGGCGCTTGGCGCGGTCGTTTTCACGACCGCCGTCGTGGCACTGGTCGGCTGGAAAATGGCCGGCCTGCCGATCGCTGCCGCCATAGCCCTTGGCGCCATCGTGGCGCCGCCGGACGCGGTTGCCGCGAGCGCCGTGCTCGGGCAGTTCAAGGTGCCGCACCGCATCACGGCCATCCTTCAGGGCGAAAGCCTGCTCAATGACGCCACCGCGCTTTTGATCTATCGCATCGCGATCACTGCCGCCGCCGGTCCCGTTCTTTTGGGCAGTGCCGTTCCGATGGTCCTGCTGTCGACCATCGGCAGCCTGGCCGCGGGCTATCTGCTCGGCCGCCTGTCCCAGGCGATGCTTGGACGCATCGAAGATGCGGCGAGCGGCACCGTCGTGCAGTTCGCCGGGACGTTCGGCGTCTGGATCCTGGCTGACAGGCTGGGGCTCTCGGCCATCATCACCATCGTCGTCTATGCCATGACCATCGCGCGCACCGCACCGCGGCGCATGTCGGCCAGAAAGCGCGTCAGCTCCTATTCCGTCTGGGAGACGGCGGTGTTCGTGCTCAACGTGCTGGCTTTCGTGCTGATGGGCCTGCAGGCGCGGCTGATCGTCGGTCGCCTGGCCGAGCAGGGACAGTCCGAGGCGTTCCTGTTTGCAGGGACGATCCTGGCCGTCGTCATCGTTTCCCGCCTTGCCTGGGTGCTGGGCTGCGGCGCCGTGATCCGAGGGCTTGCCCGCTTCGGCAATGCGGAGCAGCGGCAAGAGGTGCCGTCGTTTCGCGGCGGGGTGCTGATCGGCTGGTGCGGCATGCGCGGCCTGGTGACGCTGGCGGCTGCCTTCGCATTGCCGGCGAACTTCCCCGGCCGCGATCCGATCGTGCTCACCGCCTTTTGCGTGGTGCTGGGCACGCTTGTCCTGCAAGGCATGAGCCTGAAGCCGTTGCTGCGCCTGCTTCGTCTTGAACCGGACGAGACCATAGACCGCGAGGTCGCGCAGGCCCGTGTCGCCATCATGCAGGCGGCCCTCGACATATTGAGCGGCAAGACCTCGACCGCGGCGGCGGCGGTGCGCGAGCAGTATGCCGCACAGCGCAAGGTCGCCAAGAACCCCGACGACGCCCAGGCAGCAACCGAGTACGACCGGCTGCGGCTCTATGCCATCAAGCGCCAGCGCGACGCGCTGGAAGAACTTCGCCGCAACGGGACGATCGGTGACGAGGCCTATCACCGGCTGGAGGAAGAAATCGACTGGTCGGAGCTGGCGGCTTCCCCGGCGGGACGGTTCCAGCCGCTGACGACCTAGGCGAGGCGAGGGGCTTTTGCGTCGTGGCCCAGCCGGGCCGCCGCGGCGGTCCATTGCAAGGTCGCCGCCGAAACGGTACTGCCGTCACCAAACTGAGCCGGATGAGCAATGAAGCTGGTCAGCTACAATATCCAATACGGGTTCGGCAGCGACGGCCTCTACGATCCGGCGCGCGCCGCGCGCATTGTTGCCGGCGCCGATGTCATCGCCTTGCAGGAGGTCGAGCGGCACTGGCAGCGCAGCAATTTCGACGACCAGCCAGAGCTGCTTTCGCGGCTGCTGCCGGACTATCACTGGGTCTACGGCCCGGCCTTCGACATGGACGCCAGCGAACAGCGCGACGGCCGCATCGTCAACCGGCGCCGGCAGTTCGGCACCATGGTGCTGTCGAAGCTGCCGATCGTCTGGTCGCGGCTGCATGCGCTGCCGATGCGCCGCACACTGCGGCCGCTCAACACCCGCAACGCGGCGCTCGAATGCATGATCCGCACGCCGGCGGGTCCGGTGCGGGTGCTTTCATTGCATCTCGCCCATGTCGCGGCTGAAGAACGGCTCGAGCAGATCGACTATCTGCTTGCCGAGCATCGCCGGGCGCCCTCCGATGGGGGGCCGTGGAGCGGCGCCGACGACGAGCCGGCGCGCAATTGGAGCAATGGCGAGCCAGAGCCGGAGAACCCGCTGGCGGCGATCTGGATGGGCGATTTCAACATGGAGCCGGGCAGCGCCGAATACCGCCGCATCGTCGGCGGCACGCCCTATCATCGCGGTGCCGCCTATCTGGATGGGTTCGTCGATGCCGCTGCCGTGGCGATTGAACCGGCGGATGACTTCCACACACACGAGAAGATCATCGACGGCAGGCTGGTGAAGCGCCGGCTCGATCATTGCTTCGTCGGCGGCCTGTTTGCCAGGCGGGTGCGCTCCGTCAGCTCGGACATTGGCGAAGTGGCTTCCGATCATTTTCCGGTCAGGATCGACATCGATCTCGAAACGCCCGCCGGCCCCGGAGGCGGATGACCCCCAAATGACGCTTTTCGTCTTCTTCGCGGTGCTTGCCGCGGCCGCGATGCACGCGATCTGGAATGCGCTGGTCAAGGTCCATCTCGACCGCTTCCTGTCGATCACCCTGATGACGCTTGGCATGGGATTTGCCGCGCTTTTCGCACTTCCCTTCGTCGAGGTGCCGAGGGCGGAAGTCTGGCTCTATATCATTGCCTCCGTCGTCTTCCACATGGGCTACCGGACCTTCCTGATCGGCGCTTACCAGGCTGGCGACTTCGCCCAGACCTATCCTCTGGCGCGCGGCACCGCGCCCTTGCTGGCGGCGCTTGGCGGTATGTTCGTGGTCGCCGAAGTGCCGGCGCCGCTCGCCATTCTGGGTATCCTTTTACTGTCGGCCGGCACGCTGGTGATGTCGTTTCGCGGCGGCGCGCATCTGGAACGATTGAACCTGCGCGCGGTCGGCTTTGCGCTGGGGACCTCGATCTTCATCGCCAGCTACACACTGTCCGACGGCAGCGGGGCGCGGCTGGCGGCCACGGCGCAGAGCTATGCCGCCTGGCTGTTCGTGTGCGATGCGCTTGGAGCGCTGGTGCTGTGCCTGATCTTCCGTGGCCCGCGGGCCTTGCCGGTGCTGGCGCGCGACTGGAAAGCGGGGCTGTTCACCGGCGTGCTCAGCGGCGCTGCCTACTGGATCGTCATGTGGGCTATGACCAAGGCGCCGATCGCCTCGGTGGCATCGCTGCGCGAGACCTCCATCCTGTTCGCCATGGTGATCTCGGTGTTCGCGCTCGGCGAGAAGATGACAGGCTGGCGCGGCGCCGCCGCGCTCAGCATCGTCGCCGGCGTCGTGGCGCTCAGACTCGGCTGACGTCGTGGTCCAGCACGGTCATCACCTGGCCGCGCCGTTCCGGACTGAAGCGGATGACGATGATGATGCAGACGGCGACCACGCCGACGAACAGCGCCAACGCGTAGCCATAGCTGCCTCCGGGAGCCTCGGCTATGCCGGCCTGATAGGGACCGCCATAGGAGGCTGCGAGATTGCCGGCCTGGTAGATGAAGCCGGGCAGGGTCGCGCGCACCGCGCCGGGCGAGAGCTCGTTGAGGTGCACCGGAATGACGCCCCAGGCGCCCTGGACCGCGACCTGCATGACGAAGGCGCCGATGGCGAGCATGAAGGGCGTCGAGCTGTAGGCCCATAGCGGGATGGACGGCAAGGCGATCAGGCAGGCGAGCGTGATCGCGTTGACGCGGCCGATCTTCTCGGACAGCGCGCCGAATGCCAGGCCGCCGACGATGGCGCCAATGTTGGCGACGATGGTGATCCAGCTCACCGTGTGCGGGTCGAAACCATGCTGCTTCTTCAGGAATGTCGGGTAGAGATCCTGCGTGCCGTGGCTGAAGAAGTTGAAGAACATCATCAGCACGACCGCATAGAGGGCGACGCCCCAGTGCTTTTGCAGTGTCTCCAGCATGCCGGGCCTTGCGGTCTTCCGCGCCTCGACGAAGGCCGGCGATTCCGGAACATGTGAGCGGATGAAAAGGACGATCAGGGCCGGGATGAAACTGAGCAGGAACATGGCGCGCCAGCCGATCGTGTACCCGCCGATCGTCTGGTGATAGAGCAGGCCATAGACGACCGCCGCTAGGAGGTAGCCGGCCGGATAGCCGCATTGCAGGATGCCCGAGACCATGCCGCGGGCGCTGGGCGGGATGGATTCCATGGCAAGCGAGGAGCCAAGTCCCCATTCGCCGCCCATGGCGATGCCGAACAGTGCGCGCAGCGCCAGGAATATGCCGAGATTGGGCGAGAAGGCGGCCAAAGCGCCGATCACGGAATAACTGACGATGTTGAGCATCAGGATGGGCTTGCGCCCGAATTTGTCTGCCAACGTGCCGAAGAAGAACGCGCCAATGAAGCGCGTCGCAAGGGTCAGGAAAAGCGCCTTTGACACCGCCGGGACGTCGGTCTGGAATTCAGATGCAATGTCGGTGAGCAGGAATGTCAGAAGGAAGAAATCGAAAGCGTCGAGCGTCCAGCCCAGGAATGAGGCAAGGACGGTTTTCTTCTGCTGCGAATTGAGCTTCAAGGCGTTCCTCCTGATGTCGAGGAACGTTATCGCGTCGAGGCGGACAATCGTCAGTCACTTTTCAGAGAACTTGGTCACGTTTGCGTAGGGGGTCACCGAGTCCACAGCCGCATTCATTGGACACCCGCCGGCCGAAGCCGACGGGCTATCAGCCCAGCAGGTGGTTCCAACTGACGCGAGGCACCTGGAGGCCAAGGTTGCGAGTCGAGACATCAGTGGCAATGCGGTCAGCAACCTTCCGTCGTCGTTTCCATCTGGCCAGGGCCGCGGACTTGGCGCTGGTATCCTGCTGACCGGGAGCTGACTCCTTGGCGCTGCCTGTCTGTTGGCCCGGTGCGCAATCCTTAGCGGAGTTGGTCGACTTGGTCGTGGTCGAGTCCGTGTTCTGATCCGTCGGCATCGTTGTCGTCGTGGAGGAGGAGCCGCTCGACGTCGTATTGGTCGATTGCGCCAGGGCAAGGCCGCCGGAAAGAATCATTACGGCGGAAGCGAGAAGAAGTCGTTTCATCATTCACTCCTGGTGAGTATCCCTTCGGCCGCATAACAAGGGAGTCGGCGAACGCTTCCGTGGAGTATCTGGCGCCGTCGCCGTGGCATCAGCGTGCCGGTTGTGGTGCGTCGATGACGAGATACGGCCCGGCCCGGAACAAAGAAAAGCGCCGTTAGTTTCACCCGCAGGGCACTCAAACAGAAGGACGAGCATGATGAAAATGGCTTTGGTAATCGCGCTTGCGGTGTCGTTTTCTGCGGGCTCTGCAATCGCGGCATGTCCGGACAAGTCGGCTGCCAACACGGGCGCCGACACCCAACAGACTGCCGGTATTTCGAAAGATGGTACCCACGCGCCCTTGGAAACTCCGAAGGCCAAGGATAGTGCCGGCAAACCGGCCGCCAAGGATGGCAGCACAATGCCGTTGGCGGGGGCGGAAGGCGGCGGTGACAAGAATCTCGCAACATCGCAGCAGGATATCGAGGCGCAGCAGCATGGCGGCAAGACCGCGGCGGCAAAGGCCGACGACAGCTGCAATGACTGACGACGGAACAGGGCCGGAGCGGTTGTTGGCTCCGGCCTTTTCATCAAGTCTACAGAAGAGCCGGCCGGACGGAGCCAGCGGGGCCTCGACGGACCGCGAGTGTTTGCCTTCGGCAGGTAGAGCTATGCCTTGGACGAGGCGGCCTCAGAGTTCCGCGTCGTTCGATGGCCGAAGGGGAAGAGGGAGCCAAACGAAGAGCACTCCTCCGCGGCCAGGGCTATGATCATTTCATCGATTCTCTCAACCGTTTCTCTGCTCACGTGATCATCGCCATGAAGGCACTGACGCGCGCGCTTCAGGTGTCGTCGTGCGGCCTCGAAATCGCTGCCCATCCGTTCCTCCCGCTTAGAGAGACTCCAGATTTGAACAGTTCACTCCTTTAAGAAAGTCACCCGAAAGAGCGATTCGGTCGGCAATTGGAGGTAGATGCCCAAAACGCAGAAACCCCGCCCCGCGAGCGCAAACGGGGCTATTGAGCCGACGGAGGGCGGAGGGAAGCGTGCCGGCTAACTTCTCACGGCGCTGGTTGTTCCGTTCGGCTTTTTTCTTGACCCCGCCATATCGGGCGTAACACACAAGCTGTCACGGATCGGCCGCATCGGAATACTCAAGGGCACCATTCAGGAGCTCAGTGGGCGTTTTGTGCCGTTCTGTGCCAATCGGCACAAGAGACTAAGTCTTTGAAAGGATGGTGGGCGTGACAGGGATTGAACCTGTGACCCCTGCAATGTCAATGCAGTGCTCTCCCGCTGAGCTACACGCCCATCCGAAGCCGCGCATACACCATTTTTGATCCGGCGCGTCAATAGCAGGAAAGGGGAAAGAAGGCTCCGTTTTGCCGCACCGGCCGATAGTCGCCGATGCCTTGGGCAAAAACGGCTCAGGCCGCCTGCAGCATCTTCTCGACCTCGTTGACGAGGTCGCGCAGATGGAACGGCTTCGACAGCACCTTGGCGTCTTTCGGCGCCTTGGAATCCGGGTTCAGCGCAACGGCGGCGAAACCGGTGATGAACATGACCTTGAGGTCGGGATCGATCTCGGTGGCGCGGCGGGCCAGCTCGATGCCGTCCATCTCCGGCATGACGATATCGGTCAAAAGCAGCGAGAACGGTTCCTCGCGCAGCCGCTCATAGGCACTGGCGCCGTTGTCGAAGTCGCTGACCTGGTAACCGGCGCGCTCCAGCGCCTTGACGAGGAAGCGACGCATATCGTCGTCGTCTTCCGCCAGAAGAATGCGTGCCATGATATCCCGTCCGAATCACCCGCCCGAACTCTGCCGAAAAGCAGGGCCGTTAACCATCCTGTATATGAGGAGGCGAGGGTAAACATCAAGTGAACGAGGCGCAGCATAATCCGCATTCGGAAAGGCGGTGCCGGCGCTGAAATGCTGGACATGCGGCCCTCAAGGTGGCACTTTCATCCTATGATGCATTGGTGTTTTCGGGTTCGTTCAAATTGAAGACGGCAGCCGAGGATTTTTCGGTCGTTCCCCCCTTCGAAATCCGGTCGGGCGCCGAGCAGCGCGTCCCCTTCCTCTTCAACTCACCCCACAGCGGGCGACATTATCCGGAGCGCTTCCTCGCCATGGCGAGGCTGGACCGCAACGCCATTCGCCGGTCCGAGGACTGCTATGTCGACGAGCTGTTCGGCGGCGCGGTGGCGCTTGGCGCGCCGATGCTCGCGGCAAATTTCCCGCGTGCCTATCTCGACGTCAACCGCGAGCCGTGGGAACTCGATCCGCGCATGTTCGCCGAGCCGGTGCCGTCCTTCTGCAACATCCGTTCCGCGCGCGTGGCCGGCGGGCTCGGCACCGTTCCGAAGCTGGTCGGTGAAGGCCTCGACATCTACTCCGGCCGCCTTCCGCTGGCCGAAGCGGTCGCCCGCATCGAGGCGGTCTACAAACCCTATCATGAGACGCTGAAACGGCTGTTGACGCGAACCCACGCGCGTTTCGGCTTTGCCGTGCTGATCGACTGTCACTCGATGCCGGCGAGCATCCGCGTCGGCGACAACGGCCTGCGGCCCGATTTCATCATCGGTGACCGCTTCGGCATCTCGGCCACCGCGGCATTGACCGAGACCGCAATCGGCCTGCTCAACGCCATGGGCTATACCGTCGCCCACAACAAGCCCTATGCCGGCGGCTTCATCACCGAACACTACGGTCGCCCGGCGCGCCATCTCCATGCGCTGCAGATCGAGGTCAATCGCGGGCTCTATATGAATGAGCGGACATTCGAGAAAGCGGCGGGCTTCGATGCGCTGGCCGACGACCTGGCGCGATTTTCGGCCGACCTGATGGCCATGCCCGACCACCATTTCATGGATCTGCCGCTGGCCGCGGAGTGAACAGAGCCCGGTTTCATTGATGGCGCCATCCACAACCGCCGCATAGTTCTGGGCGACATGGATCGGGATTGGCGGGGATTGGAACTGGCGGCGAAAAAAAGACCGCATCGTTCGCACGATACGGTCGAAGTCTAGGGAGGAAACGCCCAAGGAGGGCATGGACAGGAAACCCTGTCCGAGATCAAGGGTATGGTGCGCTGCACAAATGTCAAGCGACCTACCGGCTTTTTTAATTCAGAGTGATGTGGAAATTGCGCTTCGGTGGCGCCGGCGTGTTATTCTGGCAACAGTCGGCGCGGCGAAAAATCCTGGAACACCCTTGTCTTGGCGCGGAACTGGCGGCACACGTGGGCTCGGCCATGCTGCAATGCGGGAGAATCAGTTGGACATCAGCATCGATTTCATGCGCCGCATCGCGCAAGCGGCGGCGGCGGAAACCTTGCCGCGCTTCCGCAGCCAGGGCGCGGTCGCCAACAAGGAAAAGGGCAGCTTCGATCCGGTCACCGAAGCCGATCGCGAAGCCGAGCGCGCCATCCGGGCGCTGATATCGGCGCAATATCCGGACCATGGCATTCTCGGCGAGGAACACGGAAGCGAGAATATTTCCAGCAGGCATGTCTGGGTAATCGATCCGATCGACGGCACGCGCGCTTTCATCTCCGGCCTGCCGGTGTGGGGGACGCTGGTCGGATTGACGGTGGAGGGCGATGCCGTTGCCGGATTGATGTCGCAGCCCTTCACCGGCGAGCTCTTCTACGCCAACGCCTCCGGCTCCCATTATGAGGGGCCGGGCGGGCCGCGCAAACTGGTCACACGCAAGACGACGAGCCTTGCTGAAGCAACGCTGTTCACCACGACGCCGGCGCTGTTCCAGGGCGAGGCACGCCTGCGCTACGACCAGTTCGAGAAGCAGGTACAACTCGCTCGCTATGGCACCGACTGCTACGCCTTCGCCATGGTCGCCGCGGGAAGCGTCGACATCGTCGCCGATCCCGGACTGAAGCCCTATGACATCGTGGCGCTGATCCCCATCATCGAGAAGGCGGGCGGCGTGGTCACTACCTTCGACGGCGGGCCGGCCGAGAATGGCGGCGACATATTGGCGGCGGCGACGCCCGAACTCCATGCGGCGGCGATGGCGGCCCTGCGCGGCTGAGCATCCGTTTCGCCGCGATGCGCTTTAGGCGTCCGAGAGACGCAGGCCCCATAGAATGAGCGCGAAAGCGATGAGGCCGGTCGGCGCGGACGAATAGGCGATGGCTTTGATCGCGTACTCCTGAAAGGCGCTTCCATGCGCGGCTCCTGCCGCCAGCGGCATCGTCTCGTTGCCGGCTCCCCAGAGGCTGGCCATCACATAGGCTGCCAGGATGGCCAAGGCTGAATAGATCAGGAACCAGAACGCAATCCGCGACATCGCGACGCCGAGATTGAGCCTGGACCAGACGAGACCCAAAACCAGCAGCAGGACGCCTTGCAAGGCACCGAGCGTGTGAACCGACAATCCGAGCCGCGGTGCGGCGAGGTATGGGATGGCGAACCCTTCGACTGACGAAAACAGCAGGAGGGCGATGCCGAGCTGCAGCAGGCGATGCCCCTGGCGTGGCAGCGTGTCCGATGCGTTCATGGCCGCTCCTCCCGATCCGTCGACTGACCTCTGCGGACGGTAACTAGCGCTCGGGCCCCGAACGGGAACTGGCGTCAAGTTGCCTCCGGTTGAGCAGGAGGCAGGCGTAGCCGTTAGAATTGCCGAGGCGTCGGCGCGATCATCGTCCGACATTGATCGCGCAAGACGCGGGCGCTGGGAACGGGCGTTGTCAGCGGATAGCGAGCGACCTGGGGACCAACCGGATCATGGAGTTTTCGCCAAGCATGAGCCGGAACCGGCGCCGGCTCGGCAATACGCGCCCTCAGGCCGTCGGGTCGTCGCTGCCGGGAATGAAAGCGTCGAAGGCGGCGAGGAATTGCTCGCGGTAGATGTCGGCCTCCTGCAGGATCTCGTGACGCGCGCCGTCGATCATGAGCAGCGAGCCGAGGCGCAGACGCCTGGCATAGGCTTCCACGGCCTTGGTCGAGACGACCTGGTCGGCACCGGCGGCGATGACCAGCAGGGGGACCCGGATGCGGGCCATGAATTCGGGATCGCTTACCACTTCCGCGGCTTCGGCAGCCGCTCTCAGCCAGCGGATCGTCGGGCCGCCAAGCGCCAGTTGCGGGTGATCCTCGTAGATCCTGGTGTTGCGCCGGTAACGTTCCGGATCCGTCGTTACCTTGTTGGTGTCGAAGGGAGCGGTAACCTTCGGCCGTGGGCCCCAGGCGGCGTAAAGCCGGCCAAGGCCCAGGGCACAAAACAGCGAACAGACGCGGCGGACCGTCCGGATCGAGACGGGCAGGTCGGGCAAGGTGAAGAACGGCGCGATCAGCACCATGCGCCGCACGCGGTTGACCATGGAGGGCGAAGCAAGCAGCGTGATCACGGCGCCGGCCGAATGGGCAAGGATGTAGTACGGCCCGCGGCAGTCCGGCAGCACGATCTCCTCGAAGAACTGTTCAAGGTCGGCCGTGTGGTCGCGGAAGGACCTGATATAGCCGCGCTGGCGATCGCGGATCAGCCGGTCGGAGCCGCCTTGGCCGCGCCAGTCAAGCGTGGCGACGCCAAAACCGCGCGCCGCAAGATCGCGAATGGTTTCGAAATATTTCTCGATGCACTCGTTGCGGCCGGACAGCAGCACCACGGTGCCCTTCATCGGGCGGGCGACCGCGGCGAACAGGCCATAGCGTATCTTCTTGCCGTCGCGTGCCGTAAAAAAGCCGCCGGTGGCGTTTTCCGGTCGCGGGTTGCCCTCAGTTTCATGAAAAAGGGGAGTTTCGTGAAAAAGGAGATCCGTCATTCGGCGCTTCGTGCTCGGCGTCTCGCATGCCTGCCTGTCGTGGCCGGCCTCGCCAAGGTTGATAGCCGTCCATGGGCCAAAAGCAAAGGAATTCCGGGAGCGTCGGATCGGCAACAGGGAAGGCCGGAAGCCGCTATGAGCGCGCTTCCGGCCCCTGTCGATCCGGGAGGAAGGGACGTTGCACCCGGTTCGGCCTCGTCGCGGCGCCCGGTCCATGCAAATCCGGCGCCGCTTGTCCTTGATGTCGAGAGCAGTCTAGCGGCGGCTGTCTGAACGCGCGCAAAAGCGCCGGTTCATCTGCCGTTCATCCTCGATTTTTGCCGGGAGGCAAAATCTTGAAATGGCTTTGCCCGCTCCCCAAATGTTGATTGCGGCCGCCAATGTCGGGGCCGCTGGTCAAACCGGAACGCCGCTCACGGGTTTCGCACCGGCCAAACGCAAGCCTTGTTGCTCAACAGGAGAACACACCATGCGTCACGTTGATTTTTCCCCGCTCTATCGCTCGACCGTCGGCTTCGACCGTCTCTTCACCATGCTTGATTCCCTTGCGCAGCCCGATGGCGCGCAGACCTATCCGCCCTACAACATCGAGCGCACCGGTGAGGATGCCTACCGCATCTCGATGGCTGTCGCCGGCTTCTCGGACGAGGAGATCTCGATCGAGGCCCACCGCAATGTGCTGACCGTGAAAGGCGAGCGCAAGGATGAGGGCACGGGCGAGGGTTCCGAACTGCTCTATCGCGGCATTGCCTCCAGGGCCTTCGAGCGCCGCTTCCAGCTTGCCGACCACGTCGAGGTCGTGGGCGCCACGCTGAAGAACGGCCTGCTCTTTGTCGACCTGAAGCGCAACATCCCCGAGGAACTGAAGCCGCGCAAGATCGCGATCACTTCGGCTCCGGCCAAGGCCAAGCAGATCGAGGCCAAGACCGCTGCGTAATCCCTAAGTCTCCTCCCGAGACGGAAGCGGCGCCGAAAGGCGCCGCTTCTTTTTTTTTGCCGGGAACAGCAATTACCCGGCGATCAACTGGCCAAGGCGGTCGACTTCCTCTGACGTCGTCGCAAAACTGGTGACGAAGCGATAGAGCAATTCGTCCTCGCCGATATGGCCTTCGAAGCCATGCGGCTTGTGCCAGTCGTAGAAAACAGCACCCGCCGCCTGCAGCCTGTCGGCTTCAGCCTTTTTCATCACCGCGAAAACCTCGTTCGCTTGCGGCAGCCAGGCCAGTTTCGCCGTCTCGGAATCCTCGATCGCCGCGGCAAGGCGGGCAGCCATGGCATTGGCGTGCCTGGCGGTGTCGAGCCACAGGCCGTCGCGGAAATAAGCCTCGAACTGTGCCGCGATAAAGCGCGATTTGGAAAACAGCTGGGCGGCGCGCTTGCGCAGGAAGGCCAATTCCCGGGCACGCTCGAGATCGAACAGCACGATCGCCTCGGCGCACCAGCAGCCGTTCTTGGTGCCGCCGAAAGACAGTATGTCGACGCCACTTTTCCAGGTCATTTCGGCGGGCGTCGTGTCGAGCGCGACCAGTGCATTGGCAAAGCGGGCGCCGTCCATATGCAATGGCACGGAATGTTGCCGCGCGATGGCCGAGATCGCGGCGATGTCATGCAGGCCGTAGACCGTGCCGACCTCCGTCGACTGGGTGATCGAGACCGCCATCGGCCGGCCCCAATGGACCACCTCGCCGGCGAAACGGCCGATCGCCGTTTCCAGATTGTGCGGATCGATCCGGCCCAGCGCGCCGTCGACGGCATGCAGCCGCGAGCCGCCGGAGAAATATTCCGGTGCGCCGCACTCATCTTCGATGACATGCGATTCGCGATGAGCGAAGGAAATGCCGCCGGGCTTGTTGTAGGCGGTCAGCGCCAGCGAATTGGCGGCGGTGCCGGTGGCCACGAAGAACACCGCAACCTCGCGTTCGAAGATTTCGCTGAAGCGCTGGCAGACGGCCTGGTCGAGCGCGCCATCGCCATAGGCAGTGGAAAAGCCGCCGGCGTGGGCCGAGAGGCCGGAGGCGATGTTGGGGTGGGCGCCTGCCCAATTGTCGGAAGCGAAGAACATGCATCTGCCTGTGCTGGGAAAATCGCTGCAACCTTGACCGGTTTCATGGCTGGCTCGCAAGGGCCAGACGCTAGAAAACGGGTAAAGCCAGCGAGCTGCCGAAAACCGGCAGGGACGGAAGCTTGCGTTTAGCGGGTATTTCACGAAGCTTTGTGTCGCAGAACGCCGAAGTTTTTTGTGAATCGGTCTTGTATGCGCCCGGCTTTTCTGCCATAAAAATTTAGGACAGTAGTGCTGTCTTATTTTGTCGCGCAAAACAGGCTGGATTGGCGTATTCTAAGCCTCTCCGGCTTTTGCCGCGAGCGACAGGTGGACGGCCGTGCTCTGGCCTGTACGATACCGGATGCGAACCGCGCGGCGAGCCGCATGGTTCGGCAAGGATTTCGCAAGACGTGCCGTAAGGATGAAGGGGAAGCAATGCGCTTCCCGAGGCAAACCAGCGCCCGCAAGGACGCGGAATGGAGGACAGGACGATGACGGAATTGACGCACGCTGCGACGAACGGCAAGGCCGCGCAGACGAAAGCGGCAGCCGTCAAAACCCTGGCCAATACCCGCCGCACCGGTTTGACCGCCCAGGGCCTTTACGATCCGCGCAACGAGCACGATGCCTGCGGTGTCGGCTTCATCGTCAACATGAAGGGCGCGAAGTCGCACACGATCGTCGAGGACGGGCTTTCCATGCTCGAAAACCTGACGCATCGCGGCGCCGTCGGCGCCGATCCGCTGATGGGCGACGGCGCGGGCGTGCTGGTGCAGATACCCGACGGCTTCTTCCGCGAGGAGATGGCCGCGCAGGGCGTCGAGTTGCCGCCGGCGGGGCAGTATGGCGTCGGCCATTGGTTCATGCCGCAGGATGCCGCGCTGCGCGCCCATGTCGAGGACATCATTGCCGAATCGGCGCAGTCCGAGGGGCTGCCGCTGCTCGGCTTCCGTGACGTGCCGGTCGACAATTCGTCGCTCTCCAAGGCCCCGGATATCGTGGCATCCGAGCCGTTCCACCGGCAGGTCTTCATCGGACGCACGGCCGACATTCCCGACGACGAGGAGTACGAGGCCAGGCTCTATCTGCTGCGCAAGGTCATATCGGGCCGCATCTACGCCGAGAACGACAACAAGGACATCGGCGCCTACTGCGTGTCGCTGTCGGCGCGCACCATCGTCTACAAGGGCATGTTCCTGGCCTATCAGGTCGGAGCCTATTACAAGGACCTGTCCGATCCGCGCTTCGAAACGGCGCTGATCCTGGTCCACCAGCGCTTCTCCACCAACACCTTCCCCTCGTGGAAGCTGGCGCATCCCTATCGCATGGTCGCGCACAATGGCGAGATCAACACCGTGCGCGGCAACAACAACTGGATGGCGGCGCGCCAGGCGTCGGTGGATTCGGAGCTGTTCGGCAACAACATCTCCAAGCTCTGGCCGATCTCCTATGAGGGCCAGTCCGACACCGCATGTTTCGACAATGCGCTCGAGTTCCTGTTCCAGGGCGGATACAGCCTCAGCCACGCCATGATGATGCTGATCCCGGAAGCCTGGGCCGGCAACAAGCTCATGGACGCCGACCGCAAGGCCTTCTACGAATACCACGCGGCGCTGATGGAGCCGTGGGACGGGCCCGCCGCGGTCGCCTTCACCGACGGGCGCCAGATCGGCGCCACGCTCGACCGCAACGGCTTGCGGCCAGCGCGCTACATCGTCACCGACGACGACCGGGTCATCATGGCGTCGGAGGCCGGCGCGCTGCCTGTGCCGGAGGAAAAGATCGTCCAGAAGTGGCGGCTGCAGCCCGGCCGCATGCTCTTGATCGATCTTGCCAAGGGCCGCATCGTTTCCGACGAGGAGATCAAGTCGGAGATCGCCACCAGGCATCCCTACAAGACCTGGCTCGCCAATACGCAGCTCATCCTGGAGGACCTGAAGCCGGTCGAGCCGCGCGCGCTGCGTAAGGATGTCAGCCTGCTCGACCGCCAGCAGGCGTTCGGCTACACCCAGGAAGACACCAAGCTCTTGATGTCGCCGATGGCCACCACAGGCCAGGAAGCCGTCGGTTCGATGGGCACCGACACGCCGATCTCGGCGATGTCGGACAGATCGAAGCTGCTCTACACCTATTTCAAGCAGAACTTCGCCCAGGTCACCAATCCGCCGATCGATCCGATCCGCGAGGAACTGGTGATGAGCCTGGTGTCCTTCATCGGCCCGCGGCCCAACATATTCGACCTAGTCGGCAGTTCGCGCCGCAAGCGGCTGGAAGTGCGCCAGCCGATCCTGACCAATGGCGATCTCGAAAAGATCCGCTCCATCGGCCACACCGAGGATCGGTTCGACACCAAGACGATCGACATCACCTATGCCTCGATCGAGGGCGCGGCCGGCATGCAGGGCGCCATCGATCGGCTGTGCGAGCGGGCGGAAGCGGCGGTCGCCGGCGGCTACAACATCATCATCCTGTCCGACCGCCAGCTCGGGCCGGACCGCATCGCCATTCCCGCGCTTCTGGCCACGGCCGCGGTGCATCATCATCTGATCCGCAAGGGGCTGCGGACTTCGGTCGGGCTCGTCGTGGAATCCGGCGAGCCGCGCGAAGTGCATCATTTCTGCTGCCTCGCCGGTTACGGCGCCGAAGCGATCAATCCCTATCTCGCCTTCGACACGCTGCTCGACATGCACAAGCGCGGCGAACTGCCGGAAGAGGTCGACGCCTACGAAGTCGTGTCGCGCTACATCAAGTCGATCGGCAAGGGCATCCTCAAGGTGATGTCGAAGATGGGCATCTCGACCTACCAGTCCTATTGCGGCGCGCAGATCTTCGACGCGATCGGGCTGAAGACCGATTTCGTGGAGAAGTATTTCACCGGCACCGCCACGCTGATCGAAGGCGTCGGGCTGGACGAGATCGCCGAGGAGACGTTCAGGCGTCATACGGATGGTTTCGGCAACGATCCGGTGCTGCGCAACAGCCTGGATGTCGGCGGCGAATACCTGTTCCGCATGCGCGGCGAGGCGCATATGTGGTCGCCCGACGCGGTCGCCACCTTGCAGCATGCCGTGCGTCAGGGGTCTTGGGAGACCTTCAAGGAGTATTCCGCGCAGATCGACAGCGAGACGGCGCGCGCGCAGACCATTCGTGGCCTGTTCAAGATCAAGCTGGCGGAAGATACCGGCCGCAAGAAGGTCCGTCTCGACGACGTCATGCCGGCGGCCGAGATCGTCAAGCGTTTCTCGACCGGCGCGATGTCGTTCGGCTCGATCTCCAGGGAAGCGCATACGACGCTGGCGCGCGCCATGAACGCCATCGGCGGCAAGTCGAACACTGGCGAGGGCGGCGAAGAGGCAGACCGCTATCTGCCGCTGCCCGGCGGCGGCAAGAACCCCGAACGTTCGGCGATCAAGCAGATCGCTTCCGGACGGTTCGGCGTGACGGCCGAATATCTCGTCAACTCCGACGTCATGCAGATCAAGGTGGCGCAAGGCGCCAAGCCCGGCGAGGGCGGCCAGTTGCCCGGCCACAAGGTCGACGCCACCATCGCCAAGGTCCGGCACTCGACGCCCGGCGTCGGCCTGATCTCGCCGCCGCCGCATCACGACATCTATTCGATCGAGGATCTGGCGCAGCTGATCTACGATCTGAAGAACGTCAACCCGGCGGCCGACATTTCGGTCAAGCTGGTGTCGGAGGTCGGGGTCGGCACGGTCGCGGCGGGCGTCGCCAAGGCGCGCGCCGACCACATCACCATCTCGGGTTACGATGGCGGCACGGGTGCCTCGCCGCTGACATCGCTCAAGCATGCCGGCAGCCCGTGGGAGATGGGCCTTGCCGAGACGCACCAGACGCTGGTGCTCAACGGTCTCAGGTCGCGCGTGGCGCTGCAGGTCGATGGCGGATTGCGCACAGGCCGCGACGTCATCATCGGCGCGCTGCTCGGCGCCGACGAGTTCGGCTTCTCGACCGCGCCGCTGATCGCGGCCGGCTGCATCATGATGCGCAAATGCCATCTCAACACCTGCCCGGTCGGCGTGGCGACGCAGGATCCGGTGCTGCGCAAGCGCTTCAAGGGCACGCCCGAGCACGTCATCAACTTCTTCTTCTATGTCGCTGAAGAGGTGCGCGGACTGCTTGCCGAAATGGGCTTCACCCATATCGACCAGATCATCGGCGACGCCGATCTCCTGGAAAAGCGCGACGTGATCCAGCATTGGAAGGCGCGCGGGCTCGACTTCTCGAGGATGTTCTACAAGCCCGATGCGCCACATGAGGCGGTGCACTGGACCGAGCGGCAGAAGCACCCGATCGACGACGTGCTCGACCGCAAGCTGATCGAGCTGGCCAAGCCGGCACTGGAGGCCAAGCAGCCGGTCAAGATCGAGGTCGACATCCGCAATGTCGATCGTTCGGCGGGCGCCATGCTGTCGGGCGAGGTGGCCAAGCGCTTCAGGCACAAGGGCCTGCGCGAGGATACGATCCAGGTGAAGCTGACCGGCACCGCCGGCCAGTCCTTCGGCGCCTTCCTGGCGCGCGGCATCTCCTTCGAGCTGGTCGGCGCCGGCAACGACTATGTCGGCAAGGGCCTGTCGGGCGGCCGCATCGTCATCCGGCCGCCGGATGAAGCCAAGATCGTCGCGGCCGAGTCCATCATCGTCGGCAACACGGTGCTCTATGGCGCTACCGAAGGCGAGGCCTATTTCGCCGGTGTCGCCGGCGAGCGCTTCGCGGTGCGCAACTCGGGCGTCGTCACCGTCGTCGAGGGCGTCGGCGACCATGGCTGCGAATACATGACCGGCGGCATCGTCGTCGTCATCGGCAAGACCGGCCGCAACTTCGCCGCCGGCATGTCGGGCGGCGTTGCCTATGTGCTGGACGAGGCGGGCGATTTCGCCGAGCGCTGCAACATGGCCATGGTCGAGCTGGAGCCGGTGCCGGAAGAAGACGACCTGATGGAAAAGCTGCTGCATCATGGCGGCGACCTCGACCACAAGGGCCGCGTCGACGTCTCGGGTGACATGACCAGCCATGACGAGGAGCGGCTCTATCAGCTGATCTCGAACCACGTGCACTATACGGGTTCGGTGCGCGGCCGCGAGATCCTCGACAATTGGGCGGCGTTCCGGCCGAAATTCCGCAAGATCATGCCGGTCGAATACCGCCGCGCGCTGATCGAGATGGAACGCATGCGCATGAGCGTGGCGGCCGAATAGATCTTCGCAAAGGCCGGGAAGCCCAGGCTTCCCGGCTCCATGTCACTGATAATTTGACCTCTCGCGGAAGGTTGCCACGGCTGCCTGAAGAGGTTAACGGGTGCGGCGAAAACCGCACCATCTGGACAGCAGGAACTGGACTATGGGCAAGGTAACAGGCTTTCTCGAGATCGACCGGCAGGTGCACAAGTATCAGCCGGCCTCCGACCGCATCCGGCATTTCCGCGAGTTTACGCTGCCGATGTCGGACAAGGAGGTCGAGAAACAGGCCGCGCGCTGCATGGACTGCGGCATCCCGTTCTGTCACGGGCCGACCGGCTGCCCGATCCACAACCAGATCCCGGACTGGAACGACCTCGTCTATAACAGGGACTGGGACAATGCGATCCGCAACCTGCATTCGACCAACAATTTCCCCGAATTCACCGGCCGCATCTGCCCCGCGCCTTGCGAGGAAGCCTGCACGCTGAACCTCGAGGACATTCCGGTGGCCATCAAGACGGTCGAGCAGGCGATCGCCGACAAGGCCTACGAGACCGGCCATATCAGGCCCTATCCGCCGGAGAGGAAGACGGGCAAGCGCGTCGCCGTCATCGGCTCCGGCCCGGCCGGCATGGCCGCCGCCCAGCAGCTCGGCCGCGCCGGCCATGATGTCCATGTCTACGAGCGCGAAAGCCGGCCAGGCGGGCTGATGCGCTACGGCATTCCGGACTTCAAGATCGAGAAGCACTATATCGATCGTCGCATCGAGCAGATGCAGGGCGAAGGCGTGACCTTCCATTGCGGCGTCAATGTCGGCATCGACAAGCCCGTGGCCGAACTGCTCGCCGAGCATGACGCGGTGCTCTATTGCGGCGGATCCGAGACCCCGCGCGCGGCCAATATCCCCGGCGACGATCTCGGCGGCGTCTATGACGCGATGCCCTATCTCGTGCAGCAGAACCGGCGTGTCGGCGGCGAGCCGATCCAGTCGGTGGCGTGGCCGTCGCACCCGATCATCGCCAGCGGCCAGCATGTCGTCGTCGTCGGCGGCGGCGATACCGCTTCCGACTGCGTCGGCACCGCCTTCCGCCAAGGCGCCGTGCGCGTCACGCAGCTCGACATCCGTCCGCAGCCGCCGGAGAAGGAAGACAAGCTCGCCGTCTGGCCCTACTGGGCGACCAAGATGCGCACCTCCTCCTCGCAGGCCGAGGGCGCCGAGCGCGAATTCCAGGTGGCGACACTCGAATTCATCGGCGAGGAAGGCCAGCTGACCGGTGTCAAATGCTGCGAGGTCGACGATAAGCGCCGACCGATCGTCGGCACCGAGTTCGTCATCCGCGCCGATCTCGCCTTCATCGCCATCGGCTTTGCCGGGCCGGCCATGGCCGGCGTGGTGTCGGAGCTCGAAGGGGATATGAAGATCGTCACCGACAGCCGACGCTCCCGCAATGTCGAGGCCAATGACCGCGACTACCGGACCAGCGTCGACAGGCTCTATGCCGCGGGTGACGTGCGCCGCGGCCAGTCGCTGGTGGTCTGGGCGATCCGCGAGGGTCGGCAGGCGGCGCGTTCGATCGACGAGGCATTGATGGGTTCGAGCGTCCTGCCCCGCTGAGCCCGTTTGGAAACTCTACTGCTGCGGCCATAAGGCGTTTTCTGCGCTTCCGGTGCTCCCGTACCCAAAAAGTACGCTCGCTCCGGTTCTCGAAAACGCCATCCTATGGCTCGCAGCAGCGAGTTCCGAAAACGGTTTCGGGCCCTCCGCGTTGCTAAGGAGTGATGGCCGTCGTCGTGCCAGCCCTGGCGGCCGCGGCTGCCGGATTTGTCTTCGGCGGCCAGGCGAAATCGTCGGCGCGGCCGGGCGAAGCCACCGGCGCCTTGCCCTCGACTACCAGTTTTTCGCCGGGCAGGCCCGGGTTGGCCTTCGCGGGCGGTCCGGCGCCGAGCAGTTCCGTGCCGCCGTCGAGCGCCGGATCGCTGAGCAGCATCGGCGCGGTGCGGTCAATGACGATGGGAGCGGCGGCCGGCGCCGGCGCCTCGACCGGCGCGCCGGCAGGAGCAGCGGTCGGGGCGACGCTTCCCGGCGCGGCCAGGCCCAGGACCTTCATCAACGGCTTTTCGGTATAGAAGGCGAGCTTGCGCTTGCCGGCCTTCGACATGTTGATGCCGTCATCGGAGCGCAGCCGCACGGGCTGGCCGTTGATGTCGGGGCCACTGGTGACGAAGGCGCCGTTCTCATCGACGAATCCATCCCAGATATCGACAAATTCGCCGCCATGGCTTTCGGCCACCTGACGGTAGATGTCGTTGAAGGCGAGCATGTCGGATGTCATCTTCGAAACCCTGAACGCCGGCATGCCGACCCACAGGAAAGGTACCTTGGTCGTGGCGATGGCCTTGCCGAACGCTTCGGTGCGACGCTCGTATTCCTTGGTCCAGGTCTCGGAACGGGGCTGCTCGCGCACATCCCCCACCTTCATCGGCTGGCGGTCGTTGGAACCCAGCATCACGACCACGGCGGCGGGTTTTTCTGTCTCTACCAATGACTTGATCTGTTCTGGCCAATTGTAGAAATCATCGCGCACGAAGCCCGACGAGCCATTGGAGCGAACGACGATCCTGACGCCGGTATTCTCGGCAAAGGCGGTGTCGAGACCTTCGGCGAGCCCGGCCGCCATGAAATCGCCGACCACCAGGACGACCCGGGCGTCCGGCGCCTTCTCGGCGATCGGGATTTCCGGTTCCGCGGGCGGACGCGGCGCGCGCGGCTTTTTTGCCTTGGGCCTGGGCCTTGGTTTCTGGATGTCCAGCGGCGGCTCGATCCGCTCGCTGCGGCGCGGGAACAGAAGGTCACGCAATGACCAGCCGCGGCCTTGCTGCTCCTGCGCCATGGCGGGCGCATGGAAGGCGCCTGCCATGGCGACGGCGAGCACGGCGACGGCCAGGAACAGCACCAGCATGCGGGGAACGAACGTCCCGATGCGCGCAGCCCAAGCCAATCGCTCCTCCTCAGTTCATGACAGGCCCTATTTTTGCCTGAGCCATTTGAGCACTTCCATGCTCGGATAGCCGTCCTGGGTCAAGCCGACCTTTGCCTGATAGGCCATGATGGCCGACTTCGACCCGTCGCCGATCTTGCCGTCGAATTTGCCATCATAAAGGCCGTGCTGGGAAAGCCGCTTCTGCAATTCCTGCCTTTCCTCGAACGTCAGCTTGGTGAAAGGCCGTTTCCAATCCTGTACGAGGCCGCTGGAACCGGCGATCTCGTCCGCAAGAAGGCCAACGGCGAGCGCGTATTTGTCGGCATTGTTGTAGGCCTTGATGACCGAGAAATTCCTGATCATCAGGAAAGCGGGGCCGCCGCGGCCATCCGGTACTTTCAACGTCGCCTTGTCGCTGAGGTTCCTGAACGGCTTGCCGCTCGCCCTGACCACGCCGAGCGCCTGCCATTGCGCCAGCGTCCTGGAGCCTGCGGGCAGCTTGCCGGCCGGCAAGGCCACCTCGTAGCCCCAGGTCTTGCCGGCCTGCCAGCCATTCTTCTTGAGCAGATTGGCTGATGTCGCCAGCGCATCGGGAATGGAATTCCAGATGTCGCGCTTGCCGTTGCCGTCCATGTCCACGGCATAGTGCTGGTAGCTGGTCGGGATGAACTGGGTCTGGCCCATGGCGCCCGCCCAGGAACCCATGAGGTGGCTCTCGTCGATGTCGCCGGTCTGGAGGATCTTCAGTGCGGCGACCAGTTGCGTGCGGGCATATTTCGACCGCTTCTGATCGCCATAGGCCAGGGTCGCCAGCGAGCGGACGACATTGCGCATGATGTCGTCGCGCTTGAGGATCTCGCCATAGTTGGATTCCATCGACCAGATGGCCAGCAGGACGTTGCGGTCAACGCCGAACCTCGCCTCGATCCTGTCCAGCCACGGCTTCCATTTCCTGGCCATCTGCTGGCCGACCGCGACCGACTGGTCGTGGACGCGGTTGTCGAAATAATCCCAGGCGGGCGCGGTGAATTCCGGCTGGGTTCGGGCTTTTTCCAGCACCACCGGATCGGGTTCGTCGATGCCCCTGAAGGCGCGGTCATAGACGGCGCCGGAAACGCCCCCCTGCACCGCGGTGGCGCGGAAGCCGGCGACCCATTGCCGGAAGCCGGCATCGGCGAAGGCCGGCCCGGCAGGCATCAGCATGGCGAGCGAGAGGCTGGCGGCCGTCATGACGCTGGTTAAACGCTTTGCGGCATTGCGAACGGACATCTTTTCCTCCTTCTCCGTCTTGGGAAAGACCATTCATCGCCGAACCAGGTTAGGAATTGGTTTACCATAGGCCGCCCCTGGAACGAAAAGGCGCCTCGATGCTTCTACCGGTGCAAGTTTCCCTTCATTCGCCCGATAATCCTGAATTCCGGCGTGAAAATGTCGCGGCGCGGGATTGCGGAGCCGGCCTGCAAACGGATAATTGAAGGCATGAAGAGAGTTCGCAAGGCAGTTTTCCCGGTCGCAGGTCTCGGCACGCGGTTTCTCCCGGCCACCAAGGCCGTCCCCAAGGAAATGCTTACCGTCGTCGACCGGCCCGTCATCCAATACGTGGTGGACGAGGCGCGCGAGGCAGGCATCGAGCATTTCATCTTCGTCACCGGGCGCAACAAGGCGGTCATCGAGGATCACTTCGATATCCAGTTCGAGCTCTATGACACGCTCGCCCAGCGCGGCAAGGACGACCAGCTCGCCAGGCTGCAGCGGCTGCAGCCCGGGCCGGGACAGACCAGCTTCACTCGCCAGCAGGTGCCGCTCGGACTTGGCCATGCCGTCTGGTGCGCGCGCGAACTGGTCGGCGACGAGCCGTTCGCGCTGTTGTTGCCCGACATGATCATGCAGTCGGAAAAGAGCTGCATGAGGGACATGGTCGACCTCTATGCCGAGACCGGCAACAACATCATCGCGGTTCAGGAATGCGATCCCGCCGAGACCCATAAATACGGCATCGTCGGCCGGGGCGAAGCCACCCATCATGGCTTCCGCATCACCGAGATGGTGGAAAAGCCGAAGACCGGCACCGCGCCCTCCAATCTCTACATCAATGGCCGCTACATATTGCAGCCCGAGATTTTCAAAATCCTCGAAGGCCAGGAGAAGGGCGCCGGAAACGAGATCCAGCTCACGGACGCAATGCTGAAGCTGGAGAAGCAGCAGCCCTTCTACGGCTACCACTTTCAGGGCCGCACCTTCGATTGCGGATCGCCGGAAGGGTTCGTCGAGGCCAATGTGGCCTTCGCGCTCTGGCGCAACGACATGAACCAGAGCATGGCCGGCGTTATCCGCAGGCTTCTCGACGAGATGGCGCCTTCGGAGGACGTTGTGGCGGCGCTTTAAGGGAGGCGCTGTCTGGCCGATGTCTCGGATGCGGCACGCAGCTTAGCGGCCCGCGCTTACCGCTGCACCTTCAAGCCGAGATAGATGCTGTTGGCGGTGTAGTCGCGGCCAGGCAGGTTGCTGGTGAGCTTCTCGGTCCTGGCGCGGGTGGTGAGGCCGGCATAGCGGTTCAGCCACCATGTCAGCCCGGCTTCGGCGCTCAGCACCCTGTCATGGCCGTCTATGCCGATATAATCGCGCCAGTCCAGGCCCAGCGCGGCATTGCCGGTCAGGTTGGCGCGGATCTGGCGTTCGGCCGTGAGGCGGCCGGAATAGAGGATGTCGCCGCTTTCACCTGCGGTGGTCGTGGGCTCGACCGTGGTCCGCCCGGTCAGGCCGATCGTGGTGCCGCGTTCGGGCGACCATTTCAGGTCGGCGTCCACGGTGGCACCCGCGATCGCCCCCAGGCGGTCGTCGTCGATCGCTTCCCGCAGCCAGCCGGCCGAGAACTCGCCGGCGAGCTTCTCGCCCATGTCGAGCTCGAGGCCGGCGCGGGCACCAAGCCGCGTTGATGAACGCTCGAAACCTTCATTGTCGAAGCGTTGATCATAGGCCCTGCGCCCGAGCTCGATTTCGGTGAAAGGCGTAAGGGCAGGGGAGATTTCGTAGCCGGTGCGCAAGGTCGCCGTATAAAGCGTGGAGTTACGATCCTTCTGCGACAGCGAGGTGTCGTCAGAAAGCTTGGCATCGCCATAGAAGTCGTGCGAGACCGCGCCGGTCAAAGTGTATTGCGCCTTGCCGACGTCCTTTTCGATGCCGAGGCTGCCGTCGATGGTCTGGCGCAGCGGTTGCTTGCTGACGCCTGCAATGGCGTCGGGCGACGAGGCCGATTCCGGCACGGCCTCGTAACCGAGCTTGGCGACGGCGCGTTGCTCGTTGTCGAGGTCGACATTGAGCTGGCCTTCGATGCGGCCTTGCTCATTGTGAACCGGGTAGCCCGAGACGGTCTCGCGGAAGAGGCCATAACCATCAATGGTCGCGGAGTTCTCGCGCCAGTCGGAGGCGGCGGAAAAGCGCAGTGCCGTCTCGGACAGCAGCGCCGCTTTGCCGGCACTGCTGGAATCGCCGTTCGAGGTGGCGGTCAGGCCCTGCTCCAGCGTCGGCCTTATGACGAAGGAGCCCCATTTGATGCCTGGAGCGGCGAACGGATCGTCCTCGATTTTCTTCTTCTGCCCTTCGATGGAAGCGGTGCGTTCGGCGCCCGGATCGAGCTGCTGCCGGTCGACGCTGTCGATCGTGACGGCGCGGCGGTTGGCGGTCTCCTGGTCGGTGCCGGTGCCGGTGCCGGTGACGGTGGCGTCGGCATCGTCGGCCGTGCTGGCGGTCGTGGTCGCGTCGGTCGTCGCGGTGGTGTTCTTTTTCTTTGTCTTCGCCCTGTCGGCGGCCTTGTCCGCATTGGCCTGCCCGGTGGCCGATGGCCGGCGTGGTTTGGGCGGAGGCGGATTGTCGGCGGTCACGTCGTCACCGGCCGCCGGCGGGTCGAAGATGCTGCCAGTGGGCGAGGCGGCACCGCTATCGTCAGGAGCAGCGCCGGCGCTGGCGGGCAGATAGGTGCGCGACGGCGTGTCGTCCTGACCGGCGGCATTCGCTGGCTGCTGTTGACCCTGACCGGCTATGGCGGCCAGTCTCGCTTTGCGCTGCTGGTCGGACAGGATCGCCGATTCCGAGACCTCGCCGCGCAGCTCCGTTTCCTGGGCGAAGGACAGCGTCGGTCGCGGCAGGCCGAAGATGCTGGTCGCCAGCAGCAAGGCGCAGGCAGCCTTGCTCTTTCGCCTTCTCGTCTTTTCTGACTGGGCCCCGGACATCGCCACCACTGCTTGCGCGGCGCGAGCGCGCGCCATACTTACCGAACCGTAAATGGGGATGGTTAACGGAGGGTTGAGGCGGGGGGCGATTGCTTTTCCAAGCGCTCATTGTTCCAGGCCTCGACATTCGTGACCTTGCGCTTCGTTCATTCGAACCGCTCTCCTAGACGGTCGGGGGAGGCATTTCCGTTGGACAGGCGCGGCACAAAGCGCTAATCGCATCGGCCATGGATGCGCGATCCCTCGACAAGAAGCCGTTGAACAGACAGGCCTCGATCGCTTCGGCGCTAAGAACGGTGGCGACCGAACAGGCGGGAGTGGCAGCGCTGGCCGAGGCGCTCGAAAACGGGCTGGCGAAGCCCTTTGCCGAAGCGGTCGACATGATCTCGAGGATCGAAGGCCGGGTCATCGTCACCGGCGTCGGCAAAAGCGGCCATATCGGCTCGAAGATCGCCGCGACCCTGGCCTCGACCGGAACGCCGGCCTTTTTCGTCCACCCCGCTGAAGCCAATCACGGCGATCTCGGCATGATCGCCAGGGACGATGCCATCATCGCCATGTCATGGTCGGGCGAAAGCAAGGAGATGATGGGCATCGTCGCCTATTCCAGGCGCTTCTCCATCCCGCTCATTGCAATCACGTCCGGTGAGACATCGGCGCTGGCGCGCGCCGCCGATGTCGTGCTTTTGCTGCCGCGTGCGCCGGAAGCCTGCCCGCATGGCCTGGCGCCGACGACATCGGCACTGCTGCAACTGGTGATGGGCGACGCACTGGCGATCGCCCTGCTCGAGGCGCGGGGTTTCACGCCCGATCATTTCCGCACCTTCCATCCCGGCGGCCAGCTCGGCGCCAACCTGATGCAGATCCGCGAGATCATGCATGTCGGCGAGAGATTGCCGCTGGTCGTTTCGGGCACCGGCATGCAGGACGCGATCCTGGAGTTGTCGCGCAAGGGCTTCGGCTGCGTGGCGGTCACCGCCGCCGACGGCGCGCTGATCGGCATCGTCACCGATGGCGACATCAGGCGTCACATAGGCAGCAACCTGACGGCGATGACCGTCGATCAGGTGATGACGAGATCTCCCAAGACCGCGGCGCCGGACACGCTGGTGGCGACCGCACTGCAGACGATCAACAATTCAGCCATCACCAGCCTGATGGTGGTGGAGGGCAACAAGCCCGTCGGGCTCGTCCACCTGCACGATCTTTTGCGCATCGGCGCTGCGTAGGGCAGTTCACCGTTTCACGGAAACGGCGAACTGCTCTATCTCTTTGTTTCTGCACAATTCCGGACGGAAAACCGTACACACTTTTCCTGGAATTGCGCTAGCGCGGAGCCGGTTTCACACTCGCTCGACGGTCAGTTCGAGATCGGTGTCGGCGGCTCCGGTGACGCGCACCTGGGTGCCGGCCGGCAGGTCAGGGCCAGAGACGCGCCACAGCGTGTCGCCGAGCTTGATGCGGCCGCGGCCGTCGCGGATCGGCTCGGCCAGCGTCGCCATCCTGCCGATCATCTGCGCCCCACGGCGGTTGAGCAGCGGCTGGTCGGTCGGCTCGTCGCGTCCGCCGATGAGTTTCTTGCCGACCAATGCCGAGACCAGCGACAGCGCGAGGAAGACGAGCACTTGGACCTGCCAGGTCCAGCTGGCCGCATCCCAGACCAGCAGCGATACCGCGCCCACGATCAGCGCGGCGATGCCGGTCCACAACATGAAGATGCCCGGTGCGATGATTTCCATCGCCAAAAGCACGAAGCCCAGAACCATCCAGTTCCACGGGCCGAGTTCGGAAACGATGCGGTCGATCATGGTTTTGATCCACTCACAAAGGCATTAGTTGTCGCTCGGCCTGACGACCGGAGGTCGTGAGACCTGCCGCTGCGTGCCGGACGGCCCGTCGCCCTTGAACACTTCCCTGGCGATCTCGCCGATGCCGCCCAGCGAGCCGATCAGCGACGACGCTTCGAAAGGCATCAGCACGATCTTGCTGTTGGTGGCCGAACCGATCTTGCCCAGCGCTTCGGTGTATTTCTGGGCGACGAAGTAGTTGAGCGCCTGCACATCTCCCTTGGAGATCGCTTCCGACACCACTTGCGTGGCGCGGGCTTCCGCGTCGGCGGAGCGTTCGCGTGCCTCGGCATCGCGGAAGGCGGCTTCCTTGCGGCCTTCGGCCTCGAGGATCTGCGACTGCTTGAGGCCCTCGGCGGCAAGGATCTGCGCGCGTTTGTTGCGTTCGGCCGTCATCTGCCGGCCCATCGATTCGATCAGGTTGGCGGGCGGATTGATGTCCTTGATCTCGACGCGGGTGATCTTGATGCCCCAGGGATGGGCCGCTTCGTCGACCACGCGCAGCAGGCGCTCGTTGATCGCGTCGCGGTTCGACAGCAGCTCGTCGAGGTCCATCGAGCCCATCACGGTGCGGATGTTGGTCATGGTCAGGTTGAGGATGGCGTTCTGCAGGCCGGAAACCTGGTAGGCCGCCTGCGCCGCGTTGAGGATCTGGAAAAAGGCGATGCCGTCGACGCCGACGATGGCGTTGTCGCGGGTGATGATCTCCTGGCTCGGGACATCGAGCACCTGCTCCATCATGTTCAACTTGGCGCCGATGCGATCGATGAACGGCACGATGAGGTTGAGGCCTGGCGACAGCGTTTTCGTGTAACGGCCAAAGCGTTCGACCGTATAATTGTAGCCTTGCGGGATTGTCTTTATGCCTTTGAACAGCACCAGCACGACAAGAGCGACCAGAACAATAATCGCGATATCGAAACCACTGAAATCCATTTGGCTCTCCCTCAAGAGGCAAGCCATGGGAGCCATTCTCCCGCAGCCGGCTTCAGCAAACACTTAAGTGTGTTTCAACAACGTTACAATCAGGTGATGAGGGATTGTTTGTGTCGCTGCTGCCGGTGGCTGAAGGCGAACAGGCTTGCGTCCGTATCTTCCGATCCGGCGATGGCGGCAGAAACGATTTCGGATGCGATTTGCGAGAAGGCGATGCCGTTGCCGCCATAGCCCATCACGGCCTGGATGCGCGGATGCCCAGGGATGGCGCCGATATAGGGCAGGCCGGTGGTTGTGGTGCCGAAGGAGCCGGTCCAGGCAAAATCGGGCCTGGTGTCCAGATCCGGGAACAGGCGGCCGAGCTTCCTGGCCAGTCTCAGGCTCTTGCCGGCGATCAACGCGTCACGCCGTTCCTTGTCGATAAAATCCTCGTCTTCGCCGCCGCAGATCACCCTGCCGTCGGCTGTCGCCCTTGCATAAAGATAGGGGTCCGACGCTTCCCAGATGAGGGCCGCGTCCGGCCAGATCTTTCGCGGCTGCGAGCGTGTGGCGATGGCCCATGTCGAGATGACGCGGTGGGCGGCTGCCGGCACGATGTCGGTCAACTCGTAGCCGGTCGCGAGCAGGACGTGCTGCGCGGTGATTGTGGGGCCGCCCCTGGTGGCGACGACGACCTCCTTGGCGCTGTCTTCGATCGTGGTCGCCTCGACCGGGGCGTAGAGGCGCGCCTTGCGCTCCAGCGCTTTCAGCAGCAATCCGGCGGTCAGTTTGCGCGGATCGAGCGCGATGTTGCCATGGCTGAGGATGGCGCCGTCGCGCTCGATGCCGAATCGCGCAGCCAGCGGCGCAGGGGCGAGATAGGTCGCGGCGATGCCCGCCTGTCGCCGCGCCTCGGTCTCGTCACGCAACTGCGATGGGCCGAGCACGGTACCGGCCAGATAGAGGGAGGGGGCGCGGCTCAGGCGGCAGTTGATGGAGAGCTCGGCTATGCGGCCGGCAAGGTTGGAAACGGCCAGACGCGAGCGCCGCCAGGCCTGTTCCGCCGAGGCCTTGCCGATCATCCTGCCGAGTGCCGTCAGCGGCTGGTCGATCTCGAACTGCACCAGGGCGGTGGTCGCCGACGTCGACCCTCTCAGCGGGCCGCGCCGGTCGATGCAGACCACCGAATGGCCGTCCGCCGTCAGCGCTTCTGCGATCATGGCGCCGCTGATGCCCATGCCTATCACCAGCACATCGGCCTTGGCGTCACGGGTCAGAGCGCTTGTCGGGACAGCGGGTGCCCGATAGGCGGACCAGACTGGCCGCCCGCTTCTGAGGTCGAGCTTGCGGGGCATCGATAGTCTCCGGAGGGCGCGCCTCAACGCCCCGGAACGTCCATTGTTCCCGGGTTCAGATCCAGCCGGACAGTTCGCGCCGCACCATCGCCTCGATCACCGCCATGCCTTCGGGACTGTCGTTGAGGCAGGGGATGTGCGCGAATCTTCCGCCGCCGGCATGATGGAAGGTTTCCGCCGCCTCGCGGCCGATCTCGTCCAACGTTTCGATGCAGTCGACGGAAAAGCCGGGGTTGACGATGGCAATCGATTTCACGCCGTCCTTGGCCAGTTTCTCCACCGTCTTGTCGGTGTAGGGCTGCAGCCATTCCTGTGCGCCGAAGCGCGACTGGAAGGTGGTGATCAGCTTCTTCTCGTTCCAGCCGAGCCTCTCGCGCAGCAGCCGTGTCGTCTCGAGGCAATGCGCGCGGTAAGGATCGCCTCTGTCGGAATAGGGTTTCGGGATGCCGTGATAGGAGGTGATGACCACCTCCGGTTCGAAGTCGAGGCTCGCCAGATGCCGTTCGATCGAATGGGCGAGCGCCTCGATATAGACCGGTTCGGCATAGTAGGGCGGCACGCTGCGGACGGCAGGCGCCGCACGCATCTTCATCAGCGCCCGGAACAACTGGTCATTGGCAGTCGCCGTGGTGGTGGCCGAATATTGCGGATAGAGCGGAAAGGTCAGGATGCGGTCGCAGCCCTGCGCGACCAGGCTTTCGGCGACGCTCGCGGTCGAGGGATTGCCGTAGCGCATCGCCCAGCCGACGACCACGTCGGGCAGGTCGCGCAATGCCACGGTCAGCTTCTCGGCCTGGGCGCGGGTATAGGTGCGCAGCGGCGACTCGTTGTTCTCGCGATTCCAGATCCTGGCATAGTTGGCGCCCGACTTCTTCGGTCGCGTGGTCAGCACGAGGCCGTAGAGGATCGGATACCAGATCGCCTTGTTGAGTTCGATGACGCGTGGGTCGGACAGGAATTCGCGGAGATAGCGCCACATCGGCCTGAAATCGGTGCCGTCCGGCGTGCCGAGATTGACCAGCATGACGCCGACCTTGCCCGCCTTGGCCGGCGAATGTCCGGCCGGTCTCGGTCCCACGGTCCTCGCGGGCTTGGCGTCGACAGGGATGGAAGGCGGCATTGCGGGTCTCCGAACACGGCGCGAAAGTAGCGACGCCGCGCTGCTTTTCAATGCAGCGTCTGGCCGCACCTTACCAAAAACAGGACGCCCGCCCTGTTTCGGCGGGTGTCCCTGCGCGCAAAGGCGAAGGCGGTTACCTCGGCGGTATGGTCAAGGTGGCGCCGACCGGAAGCCGGCGCGGCTCGTAGCCCTTGTTGGCTTCGGAAATGACTTTCCACCTGGTGCCGTCGCCATAGGCCTTCTTTGCCAGGTCCCAATAGGTATCGCCGGCGACGATGACATGGCTGGTTTCGGCCGGTGCGGCCTCGGCGGGCTTTGCCGGCTCAGCCGGCGCGGGTGTTGCCGGGGCAGGGGCGGCTTCGGCAGGCTTTGCCGGTTCCGCAGGTGCTGGCGTTGCCGGAGCGGCAGGCGTTGCCGGTGCGGGCGCAGGCGCGGCCTCGGTCGACACGGCCGGCGGCGTGTTGGCGATATCGCCGGAGTTGGCAGGCAGATCGGGCATTGCTTCGGCTGGCTTGGCGGGCTCCGCCGCAGGCGCGGCCGCTGTCGTCGCGGCGATTTCGGTGATGCGGCCGTCGAGCTTGGGCGTGTAGGGCCGGTGCGCGCCGAGATAGTCGGCGACCACCTGTTCGAGGCCGGGGCCGTAATCATAGGCGTTCTTGGCCTTTTCGGCGAAAACCTTGTAGCCGTCGCCGCCCTGGCGGACATAGTTGTTGGTGGCGACCAGATAGTCCTTGTCGGGATTGAGCGGCGTCCAGGCGCCGTTCTCCATCACCTCGACAGACTTGACGCGGCCGGCATTGGCCGGGGCGGATTTGTCGAAGGCGTATTTCAGGCCGGCCACCTGCGGGAAGCGGCCGGCGCCGTCTTCGACCTGGCTGAGGCCGCTTTCGAGCCCGGCAACAAGGTCCTTGCCCGAGATCTGGAAGGTCGCCAGCGTGTTCTGGAAGGGCAGCACGGTCAGCACCTCGCCCATGGTGACGGTGCCCTTGTCGATCGAGGCGCGCAGGCCGCCGCCATTGGAGATGACGATCTCGACGCCCTGTCCCTTGACGTGGTCGAGGATGGCGTCGGAGACGAGATTGCCCATCGCGCATTCGCGGGCGCGGCAGCTCTCGCGGCTGCCGTCGATGACGTCGGTCGTCTCGGCCACTTCCTTGTTCTTAAGCGCTTCGATCGGCGCGCCGAGCTCCTTTATGCGGGCGAGCACGGCGGGATCGGGCGTGATCGACTTGTCGAGGAGGATCGGGTCGCCGCTCGCCGACTTGACGACGCCATTGTCGTCGAACACGACCTTGAACTCGCCGAGATATTTCGAATAGGACGCCGCCTGCACGACCGGCACCTTGTAGCCGTCCGGATTGTCGACCATGGTCGGATAGGGGCCTGCCGCCTTCGGATCGGTGTTGGACAAAAGCGTATGGCTGTGGCCGCCGACGACCACGTCGACGCCCGGGATCTTCGCTATGACATCGCGCTCCCTGTTGTAGCCGATATGGGTCACGGCAATGATCTTGTTGACGCCCTCTCCCTTCAACTTCTCGACCTCGGCCGTGATCGACTTGACGTCGTCCTCGATGGCGATGTTGGGGCCGGGAGTGGCGAGTTCGGGCGTATCGTTGGTGACGGCGCCGATAATGCCGATCTTCTGGCCGCCGACCTCGACGACGATGGACGGCTTGACGCGGTCACCGAGCTTGGACTGCGCGTTGGCTTTCACATTGGCGCCGAGCACGGGGAACTTGATCATGTCGAGGAACGGCGCCAATGCCGTTTCGCCGTCGTCGAATTCATGGTTGCCGAGCGCCATGGCATCGAACTTCATGTCGTTGAGGAACTCGCCTTCGGCCTTGCCTTTGTAAGTCGTGTAGAACAGCGAGCCCTGGAAATTGTCGCCGGCGCTGAGCAACAGCACGTTCTGGCCTTCCAGCTTCTTGCGCTCCTGCGCGATCGCCGTGACCAGCCGGCCGGCGCCGCCGACGCATTCGCCCTTTGTCTCCTCGTCGGCCGAGCAGGTGGATTCGTATTTGTTGTTGCTTTCGATGCGGCTGTGCCAGTCGTTGATGTGCAGGATATTCAGCGTGTAATCGGCAAAAGATGCGCCGGCCGACAGGCCCAGCGTCGACGCGGAAAGGGCGGCAATGGCGGCAAGCTTCTTCATCTTCGTCTCCCGGATAGGCTGATCAGAGCCGTTTAGCGCTCTTGCTTGACCGGTCTCTAACAGCCGGCTTTTTCAGCCATGTTCCCATCGCGTTCCGGAGCATGCAAGGGAAAATCGGGGCAAAACCCCGTTGATCTCTGCGGGGCACAAAAAAGGACGGCGGCCATTGGCCGCCGTCCTTGGATGTCTGAATGCCTGGCGGTTCAGGCGCGCCGGGTCAACACGAAATTCTGGCCGGAGCCGCTGGTGCAGTTGAGCTGGCTGGTGGACACCAGCAAGCAGTTGAAGCTCACCGGCGTCTGCCGGATCAGCGAGGTACCGTGGATCTCGACCGAAGTGGCGCCGGTCATCGTATAGGTACCGTCGGACAGCTTCTGGCCGGTATCGGTCGCTACCGTGGTGAAGGTTCCGCCGGCAAAGGTCGAAAGACCGGTGCCCTTGGCGTCGATCCAGGAGCCTTCTACGCCCTTCGGCGCGGCCCCTATCGACGGCTCGTCGGGACCGCTGGTTGCACAAGCGGCCAGCCCCACCATCGTGGCCGCCGCAACACTCATCGAAAGAATCTTGCGCGCAATGGTCATGTAAAAATCCTCTCCTCGCCCGTCGGCCCGAAATCGGAAAACGACTTTCGGAAAGCACGGTGCATGCATCCAAGTTTCAAGAGCGTAGTTCATGCGTCCAGATGGACGCGGCTTGCTCCCGTCCGCATCCTTCAATCGCCCGATTTCCGGGCGATTGCAAGGCAGTGAGGCATGCTTGGCGCGACGCTATCGCACCAGGATGTTGCGGAATTGCCACGGGTCGTTCCGGTCGAGGTCCTCCGGAAACAGGCCGGGCCGATTATCGAGCGGTGTCCAGTCGGTATAATAGCCCTTCACCGGTCCGAGATATTGCGACTGCACGTCCAGACAGCGCTTGTAGTTCATCTCGTCGGCCTCGACGATGCCGGCTTCGGGGTTCTCCAGCGCCCAGACCATGCCGGCCAGAACCGCCGAGGTGACCTGCATGCCGGTTGCGTTCTGGTAAGGCGCCAGCTTGCGCGCTTCGGCGAGCGACAGTTGCGAGCCGTACCAGTAGGCGTTCTTGTCATGGCCGTAGAGCAGCACCCCGAGCTCGTCTACGCCATCGACAAGTTCGTTTTCGTCCAGCACATGGTGTACCGGTTGCGCCTTGCCGGCAGCGCCGAACATTTCATGCAGCGACAGCACCGCGTCGTTGCAGGGATGATAGGCGTAGTGGCAGGTCGGGCGGTACTGAACCTTGCCCTTTTTGGACCGCACGGTGAAGAAGTCGGCGATCGAGATCGCCTCGTTGTGGGTCACCAGGAAGCCGTATTGGGCACCTGGCGTCGGGCACCACGAGCGCACGCGCGTGTTGGCGCCGGGCTGCTCCAGATAGATTGCGGCCTTGGAACCATGTTTGTGTTTCTTGCCGTTCTTGGGCATCCATTTCTCATGCGTGCCCCAGCCGAGTTCGGCGGGCTGCAGGCCCTCGGAGATGAAGCCCTCGACCGACCAGGTGTTCCAGAACACGTCCATCGGCTTCGGCTTCTTGGTGCGCTGGGTGTCGCGCTCGGCGATGTGGATGCCCTTGACGCCGGCCTTCCTCATGAGCTTCGCCCAGCCCTCGCGGTCTTCCTGCGCGGGTTCCGAAAACTCGAGGCCGAGATCGGTGGCCAGGTTGACCAATGCCTGCTTGACGAACCACGAGACCATGCCCGGATTGGCGCCGCAGGTGGAGACCGCGGTCGCGCCGCCGGGCTTGTCGTGCTTTTCCTTGAGCAGCGACTCGCGCAACGCATAGTTGGTGCGGCTGGCATTGTCGGCCTCGGCATCGAAATAGAAACCGAGCCATGGCTCGACGACCGTGTCGATGTAGAGCACGCCGAGCTTGCGGCAGAGCCGCATCAGATCCACCGAGCCGGTGTCGACCGACAGGTTGACGCAAAAACCCTGGCCGCCCCCATTGGTCAGAAGCGGGGTCAGGAGCTTCTTGTAATTCTTCTCGGTCACCGCATCCTGCATGAAGGTGATGCCGCGCTCGTCGAGCAGCGCGCGGTCGGTGCCGAGCGGGTCGATGACCGTCATGCGCGATTTGTCGAACTTGAAATGGCGCTCGATCAGCGGCAGCGTGCCCCGTCCGATCGAGCCGAAGCCGATCATCACCACAGGGCCGGTGATCTCACCGTAAACGGGCCAGTTTTCATTCGCCATTTTATCGAGCACTCCTTCAGACAGGTGCAAACCCGGGCATTCTCGCCCAACGGGCATGCGCTACATCACAGATCATTGTCATAAACCAGTGAAAAGCGCCAACCGCCGGTCAGGCGGCGTTCGCCATTTGGTTAAGGACGCCGACCAGCCGGTCGCGGTCTGATGTCAAGCCCTTGTAATCGAGCTGGGCGATGTCGAGCGCTTCGAGCTGGGCAGCGAAAGCCGGAGCCAGCGTTGCCCGGTCGGGGTGATGCGCCAACGCCGCCAGCGGGTCGAGATGAATGCGGATGGTGAATAGGATGTCGCCCGAGACGGGCAATTTTCGAAGCGTCTGCCGCTCGACGCGGATGAAGGCGTGGGCATTGGCGTCGCCATCGGCAAATCGCGACGGGCGGCTGGCGGCGCGCTCGATTCGCTCGACATTGGATAGCGGATGGTAGAGCGCATCGCCCGATTGAATCGACCAGTTGTAGCGCTCCACGGCCTGGCCCTGGAGGCCGTCGAACATGCGGTTGATCAGCTCGGCCGGCCGCGTGCCAGGGCCAAAACCCGGCACGGGCGCATGGATCTGCTGCAACGGCTTGCCGAATTTTTCGAGCAGCGACCAGGACGAGGGAAAGCAGAGCGAGCCGGCGGCGAGCCGCCAGCCGTCTTCGCCGCGGCGCATCAGGATCAGGTCTTCCTGGACGAGCAGCGAGGCCGCGACAAGCGGCGCCTTGGCGAAGTCGCCCTCGGGATTGCCGGCGGCGCCGATCACCTCGACCCCGCCACTGGCACGCCGATGGGTCTCGGGAAATGCCCGCGGCAAGTGCGCTTCGAGCAGGTCGAGCACTTCGCGCTGAGCATCGCGCGTGCCGTCTTCCTCGACGAACACGGTGCCGGGCATTTCGGCATAGAGCCGCTGCTTCTCGGCGAGGAACGGCAGGAGATGTTCGTCGACTTCGATCCAGTCGGCCAGGGCAAGCGGCTTCAGCCCGATGGTGAACAGCTTGGACGAGCCATCATAGGGCGTGTGGGTGGGCAGCGATGTCATGCTTCAGATCAGTTTTGCCGGGATCAAGCCGCGCAGTGAATTGCCGACATAGAGCGCCCTGGCGGATTTCAAGTCGTCAAAGCTGTAGATCGCCTCGCGGGCGCGGCCTTCATCCAGAAGCGCGCCGCGCAATATGCCAGGCAGCAGCCCGCAATCGAGGCGGGGCGTCAAAAGCATGCCGTCGCCGAAATCGGCGAAGACATTGGTGATGGTGCCTTCGCACATCTCGCCACGCTCGTTGGCCAACAGCACTTCGTCGGCCTGGGTGATGAGGTATTCGGCACGGGCATGCGCGTAGACCTGCCGGCGGCTGGTCTTGTGGCGCAGCAGCATGTCGTTCGAATCGAGCCTCGTGCGCGCCAGCCGCAGCGTCCAAACCTTATCGGCGGCGAGCGGCTCATAGGGCTGGACCGAGGCGGCCGCGTCGCCACTGCGCGCCAAAGCCAGGCGCGTGCGCAAGGCGTTGCGCGCGCCATCGACAGCCTTGCCCAACACGTCACCGATACGTTGCGGGTCGCAGGCAAAACCGAGTTCGGCCGCCGAACCATAGAGGCGCGCCAGATGCCGCTCCAAGCGCAGGAAGCCCGTGGCCGGCTCCCAGCGCATGGTCTCGATCAATTCGAAACCGGCGGCGTTCCCGTCGCGAAGCGGGCTTTCAAGAGACACTCCTGATACTCCTCCTGCGCGGTTGAATCGAAGACGATGCCGCCGCCGACATTGTAGACGGCCTCGCCGCCGGGAAAGAGCGAGATGGTGCGGATCGCCACGGAAAAGCGCATCGTGCCGCCTGGTGCGATCCAGCCGATGGCGCCGCAATAGACATCACGGGGCGTGCCTTCAAGGTCATGCAGGATCTCCATGGCGCGGATTTTCGGCGCGCCGGTGATGGAGCCGCAGGGAAACAGCGCGGCAAAGATCTGGCGGATCGTGAGGCCCGGCAGCAGCTTCGCCCTGACGTCGCTCACCATCTGGTGGACGGTCGGATAGGTTTCGATGCGGAACAGCTCGGGCACTTCCAGCGTGCCGACCTCGCTGATCAGCGAGATGTCGTTGCGAAGCAGGTCGACGATCATCCGGTTCTCGGCCTGGTTCTTCTCGTCATTGCGCAGGAAGGTTTTCTGGCGCTCGTCGTCGGCTTCCGTCGCACCACGCGGCGCCGTGCCCTTCATCGGATGGGTCTCGACCATGCCCTGGGCGTCGATCTCGAAGAACAGTTCGGGTGAGCGCGACAGCACGACCGGATCGCCAAGCGAAACCAGGGCACCATATTTCACCGGCTGGCGTTCGGTCAGCGCGTCGAAGGCGGCGAGCGGATCGCCCGACCATTGCGCATGCACCGGGAAGGTCAGGTTGCCCTGGTAGCAGTCGCCTTGCCTGATGTGCCGGTGCAGCCGCGAGAACCGCTTCTCGTAATCCTCGAACGACCATGTCGCCCTTGCATCGAAGATCGGGCCGTTGGTCGCCGCCGCCTTACGGGGCGGCACCGGCTCTTGCACCGGCGCGTCAAAGACGCCCAGGCAGACCAGCGGGGCGCGGCGCCCGGCCGGCAGCAACGGAACCAGCTTCGGCTCCAGCAGGTAGCCCGCCTCGTACGAGAAGTAGCCGGCAAGCCACTTGCCGGCATCATGCGCGGCCTGGGCCGCCTGCAGCGCGGCCGAGAAATCCCGGGCCTCGTGCGCCGTGATGATGTCGTCCGGTCGGTCGAAAACGAGCTGGCGCGCGCTTTCGTCATTGCGGAAAATTGCGGCGGGCAGGGGCATGGAACTCGGGCGTGGATCGATGAAGCCAATGATGGCTCTATATGGGGGGGCAGCCGCGCGCAATCGAGGGAGCGGCACCTTGCCACTTAAACCCGACCTGTCGCCCGATCCGTGGGCAGACCTTGCGGCCAAAAGCAAACCGGCGGCGCTTCGTTCGCGCCGCCGGCCGCAATCGTCGGATCTGCCCTGTCGCTCAGGTGTTGCTGGCGGTTCCAGCCGACGGAAACTGCCTGGCGAATTCCGCCTCGTTGCCGGCGGCGAGCAGCTTGGCCTGCTCGATCCAGCGCTCGCGCGCGATACGGCCGTCGAAATTCATGACGTCCTCGATCCGCTTGATATCAGCGGCTGTCCAGGCGGCGATCTGGGCAAAGCTGGTGACGCCTTGTGCCCTGAGCAGTTTCTCGTTGACCGGGCCGATACCGATCAGCCGGCGCAGATTGTCGGGTTTGCCGGAAGCCGCCTTGGCCGGCGCGGCCTTCGCCGGTGCAGCCTTCCTGGGCGCCACGCTGGCCTTGGGTGCCGCCTTGGCGGCAGCGGCCTTCGGCGCGCCAGTCTTCGCGGCGCTGGAAGCGGCCTTGGCCGCAGCCGGCTTCCTGGGCGCCGGCTTGGCCGCCGGAGCGGATTTGGCAGGGGTGGGCGTCGACATCAAGGCGGCCGGCGCCGGCGCCGCCGCCTTTGCCGGGCCGGAGCCGGTCGAGGCCTCGCGCAGCTGGCGCTCGAGATCGGCGCGGGTGCGCCCGCAGGCATCCAACTCGCCGGTCAGGCGATCGCTGTCGGCCCGCAGCCGGTCGCGCTCGCTGCGTGTGCGGTCGAGGTCGCCGCGCAAGCTGTCGAGCTCACCGCGCAGGCGTCCCCAGATGAACCAGCCAACCAGCACACCCACAAGGAACGCCAGGAGCATGTAGAAAAAAGTGCCCATTGTCTCTCTCTCCAGTCAGATCCGTCTGCCGCGGCATTGGACTTAATGACCTTCGGCGAAGGACTACTCGATGATGGTTCGGCCGCCTGCGGAACAGCCGGCCTCAGTCGAGCCGTCGGCGTCGGCTTTGCAAGCCATGGCCAATGGCCGTCGTCGCGTGCACCGGAACGCCGCGATCGGCTGAGACTTCCCCGCCCGACCCGCATGCTCCGGCTGAGCTTGGCGGGGAGGCTATCATAGAGCTTACGGAAAGCTATGGGAAAACTACGAAAGAGAGTTATTCAAGAACAGATATTTAGACCAAGAATAGTGTGGGCCCAATATGCATTCCGGCTAAACTGTTCTGAGCAGGTGGGGACGACGTACAGAAGACGCCTCAGTTGTCGAGCGCTTCCAGCTCGTCGATCAAGCCGCTGATCACGCCAAGCCCGATCTGCCAGAAGGCGGGATCGGTGGCATCGAGGCCGAAAGGCGCCAGAAGCTGCGAATGATGCTTGGTGCCGCCGGCGCGCAGCATCTCGAAATATTTGTCCTGGAAGCCGCGCTCGGCGTTCTGGTAGACCGCGTAGAGCGAGTTCACCAGACAGTCGCCGAACGCATAGGCGTAGACGTAGAAGGGCGAATGGATGAAGTGCGGGATGTAGGTCCAGAAGACTTCGTAGCCGTCGCGCAACTTTATCGCCGGGCCCAGACTTTCCGCCTGCACCTCCAGCCAGAATTGGCCGAGCCTGTCGGATGTCAGTTCGCCGTTGCGGCGCTCCGCATGCACCTTGCGCTCGAATTCGTAGAAGGCGATCTGGCGCACGACCGTGTTGATCATGTCCTCGACCTTCTGGGCGAGCATGGCCTTGCGCTCGCGCCTGTCGGTGGTCTGCTCGAGCAACGAGCGGAAGGTCAGCATCTCGCCGAAAACGGACGCCGTCTCGGCCAGCGTTAGCGGCGTCGAGGCCATCAGCGCGCCCTGGCCGCCGGCCAGCACCTGATGCACGCCATGGCCAAGCTCATGCGCCAGCGTCATCACATCGCGCGGCTTGCCCATGTAGTTGAGCAGTACGTAGGGGTGCGCCGAAGGCACGGTCGGATGGGCGAAGGCGCCGGGGGATTTGCCTGGGCGCACCGGCGCGTCGATCCAGTTGCGGTCGAAGAAAGTCCGCGCGATCTCGGCCATCTCGGGCGAGAAGCGCTGATAGGCGGACAGCACCGTGTTCCTGGCCTCGTCCCAGCCAATCACCGCCTGCGGCGTCTCCGGCAACGGCGCGTTGCGGTCCCAGTGGTTCATCACCTCCATGCCCAGCCAGCGCGCCTTCATCCGGTAATAGCGGTGTGACAGGCGCGGATAGGCCTCGCGCACCGCCGAAGCCAGCGCATCGACCACACCGCGCTCGACGCGGTTGGCGAGATGGCGTGAATCGGCGATGTCCTCGAAACCGCGCCAGCGGTCCGAGATTTCCTTGTCCTTGGCCAGCGTGTTGGTGACCAGCGTGAAGGTGCGCAAATTCCTCCGGAAGGTCTGGGCGAGCGCCTCGGAGGCGCGGCGTCGCACCTCGCCGTCGGCATCCTGCAATCGGTTCAGGGCCGGTTCCAGCGTCAGCTCCTCGCCGTCGACGTCGAAGCGCAGGTCCGTCATAGTCTCGTCGAACAGCCGGTTCCAGGCGCCGCGCCCGGTGATCGACTTCTCGTGGAACAGCTGCTCGACGCGATCCTCGAGCTGATAGGGCTTGTCCAGGCGCAGATCGAGCACCCAGGGCCGGTAATGACCGAAGGCGGGGTCGGCGGCGAGCGCGCCCTCGATGGCCGCGTCGTCGATCAGGTTCAGTTCGAGCGCGAAGAACAGAAGATGCGCGCTGGCGTCGGTCATCTTCTCCTGGATGTCGCCATAGAGCTTGGCGCGCTGCGGATCGGCGGTGTTGCCGGCGTAGATGAGGCCGGCATAGGAGACGATGCGGCCGATCAGCTCTTCCAGAGCCTCATAGGCGACAAGCGCCTCGCCCAGCCTGCCTGCGCTGCCGCGCTCGGCCTCGGCGGATAGCGTGCCCTTCCAGCGGCTCTCGAAGGCGATCGCATCGGCGGCGGCTTTGGCGATGTCGCGCTTCAACTCCGGCGCCTCCATGCCCGCATAGAGGTCGGTAAGATTCCATTCCGGCAGATCGCCAAGCTCGGCGGCGCCCTGACCGGAAGCTGGCGCCGCAAGCCGCCGATCAAACATCACGCGCATCGACAATACCTTCTTTTGAATCAAGTGGCCGGGCCAGGGCCAGAATCAAGGAGAACGGAGAAGCCGGTCAAATCCTAAGGAATTCGTTCACCGGGTTTTTTGAAACCTTATTTAGAACCCTGTGCCAAGATGGTCCATGGGGATATCAGGCGGGCGGCTCAAGACAGTCATGACAGGTTCCATACTCATAGTCGATGACGATCCCGTGCAGCGCCGGCTGCTCGAGGCGGCGGTGACGCGGTTCGGCCACACCGCAATCGTGGTCGACGGGGGCGCTGCCGGCCTCGACGCCCTCGACGGACCCGGCGCCCGCGACGTGTCGGTGGTCATCCTTGACCTGGTCATGCCCGATCTCGATGGCATCGGCGTGCTCAAGGCGATGCGCGAGCGCGGCATCACCATCCCGGTCATCGTGCAGACCGCCCAGGGCGGCATCGAGACCGTGGTTTCGGCGATGCGCCACGGCGCCTTCGACTTCGTCGTCAAGCCGGCCTCTCCCGACAGGCTGCAGGCCTCGATCGCCAACGCGCTCAAGGTCGAGGCTGTCGAAGGCGAGGTCAAGCGCACGTCGCGCCGGCGCGGCGGGCTGCTGACCTTCAGGGACATGATCACGCACAGTCCCGCCATGGACAAGGTGATCCGCCTCGGCCAGAAAGCGGCGGCATCCAACATCCCGATCCTGATCGAGGGCGAATCCGGCGTCGGCAAGGAACTGGTGGCGCGCGCCATACAGGGCAGCGGCGACCGCCGCTCGAAACCTTTCGTCACCGTCAATTGCGGCGCCATTCCCGACAATCTGGTCGAATCGATCCTGTTCGGCCATGAGAAGGGCTCGTTCACCGGAGCTACGGAGAAGCACACCGGCAAATTCGTCGAAGCGCATTCGGGCACGCTGTTCCTGGACGAGATCGGCGACCTGCCGCTCGACGTGCAGGTCAAGCTGCTGCGCGCCGTCCAGGATGGCGAGGTTGATCCGGTCGGCGGCCGCGCCACGGTCCGGGTCGACATCAGGCTGATTTCGGCGACGCACCGCAATCTCCTGCAGCAGGTCAAGGACGGCAAGTTCCGCGAGGACCTGTTCTACCGGCTCAACGTCTACCCGATCTATGTGCCGCCATTGCGCGACCGCCGCGACGACATTCCCGATCTGGTCACACATTTCATGGAGAAGGTGGCTCCGGCGGACCCGCGCCATCGCCTGCGGGGCATTTCGGCGGCGGCGCTCGCCGTGCTCCAGGCCTATGACTGGCCCGGCAATATCCGGCAGCTGGAAAATGCCGTCTTCCGCGCCTCGGTGCTGTGCGAAGGCGATGTGCTCGGCGTCGAGGATTTCCCGCAAATCCGCGCCCAGGTGGAGGGCACGGTCCGCCTCGATGTGGACATCGCGCCGGCCGGGCCGCTCTTGGCTGTCGAACCGCGCGATGAGCGGGCGCTGGCCGGCGAGGGCGTTTCGGCTGCCGAACCCGAATCGCCGATGCGGCTTCAGCCACGCTTCGGCACGCTGCGCGCGCTCGACGAACGCGGCAATGTGCGCGCCCTGGCGGATGTCGAACTGGAGATGATCAAGCTCGCCATCGATCACTACAACGGCCAGATGAGCGAAGTCGCCCGCCGCCTCGGCATCGGCCGCTCGACGCTTTACCGCAAGCTCAAGGAATACGGCATCGATCCGGAAACCGGCAGGCTCGACCGGCTCGCTTCCTGAGGGCGCTATCGCGCACAGCCGCCCGATGTCCGGCCTGAGAGCGGTCGGCCCGAGTGCGGTCACGCAAGGCCGGGACCAGCTTGCGCTGCCATCATGTCGCCGGTGCATTGACTGGACCGGAGTGTGGCGCGCCGATGGCGACGTCCCCGACGGTCCCGTTCACGCATTAAGGCTAACGGTAACAGATCGTGTTTCGGCCAAACGAGGAATCATGATCTAAACCAGCGGTTTACCAAGAAACCTTGTGGACAATTTTTGGCGGGATATCGCCACGGTCTTACCGCATTTCGGCTTCAATAAGCGATGATTAACCATTAGGATCGATATTCGGATGTGACAACGACACGTCCGTTTGGGCAAATCCGGGGACAAACGGCAGCCTGCAAGGCCTTTTGATTTGAACAGAATCGAACGACACACAAACGGGCGGCACTATCATTTGAGCGTCTGGCCGAAGTGGCTGGCGGCCATGATTGTCGCATTTGGTTTTCTTGCCGCTGCCGCAACCGGCGCCAGGGCCGAAGTGCGTTCGCTGAAGCTCTACCACCTCCACACGCACGAGAAGGCGGAGATCGTCTACAAGCGCAACGGCCGTTACGATCAGGCCGGGCTGAGGAAGATCAACATCATCCTGCGCGACTGGCGCCGCAACGAGCCGACCAAGATGGACCCGCGCCTGCTGGACCTGGTCTGGGAAGCCTATCGGGAAAGCGGCGCCACCGACTATATCCAGGTGGTTTGCGGCTATCGCTCGCCGTCGACGAACTCGATGCTGCGCAGTCGCAGCAAGGGTGTCGCCGAGAAGAGCCAGCACATGCTCGGCAAGGCGATGGACTTCTACATTCCGGGCGTGCCGCTGAAGAAGCTGCGCAATATCGGGCTCAAGATGCAGGGCGGCGGCGTCGGCTACTATCCGAGATCCGGTTCGCCGTTCGTCCACATGGATGTCGGCAATGTGCGCCATTGGCCCGGCATCAGCCGACAGGAACTGGTGAGCCTGTTCCCGAACGGCAAGACGCTGCACGTGCCGAGCGACGGCCGGCCGCTGCCTGGCTTTGAGCAGGCGCTTGCCTCATACAAGGCACGCAAGGGCTCCGGCGGCGCCGCCATCGAGCTGGCCAGCGCCGGCGGTGGTTCCAAAAGGTCCGGCGGACTCCTGGCTGCCTTCTTCGGCGGCGGCGACGACGAGGCCGACGACAGCGCCGATGTCGCATCGGCAGAGCCGGCGCCGAAGCCGAGAAGCGTGAAGCCGGTACCGGCGAGCACCGCCAAGAGCGGCACCCTGCCGGGGATCGCGATCGTGGCGCCCGAGAACGCCAAGCGCGCCGAGATCCCGCAGGTCGCCGAGGAGCAGGCCCCGGAGCCGGAAAAGGATACGCCCGAGACGATCATCGCGGCGTTGCCGGCACGCAGCATCCCGCTGCCCGATTTCGCGCCGCGGCCGAAAGTCGATGTCGGCGCGCAGCCGCCTGAAAATGTTCCCTTCGGCATGGCGGATGCGACGGCCAGCACCGAACAGACCGTGGCAACCGTGCAGACGCCGGCGAATATGCCTTTCGGCAAGGCTGATCCCTCGGCGGTCGCCGCCGATGCAGCGCAGGTTGCCGCCAACAACATACCTTTGCCGACATGGCGCCCCGAACACACGTTGCCGGCGGTGCTGGCGCCTGCGCCCAGCAAGGATGTGCTGATGGCGCTGGCCGAGACGGCCGAGCGTGGCAAGACCGCGACCGATGCCTTCTCGGTGCTGCCGAGCGCGCGGCCGGATATGACCAATATCGATGCGGCCAAGCCCGATGCGGTCAAGCCCGATGCGGTCAAAGCCGTGCTCGACGAGGCCGAGGCGCTTCCCGTGCAGGCTGACTATTATCGGGTTGCGTCGTTGTCCGAGCCTCGTTCGGCTTTCAACGACCCGTCCGGCGTCGATGCCGCATCGCCGCGCGAGGCCGTCGTCGCCCGCGCTGCCGGTTCCGATCCGGTCGCCGCGATCGGCGCCGGCGTGAAGACGACCCGCAAGGAGGCCAGAGCCACCGCCCGCGACCTGAAACCCGGTCCCAAGGCCATCGTGGTTGCCGCCGCACCGCAGGCCGCCCGCTGGGCGCTGACCAGCGGCGAGAATGTCGCGACGGTTTCGAGCGCCACGACGGCGCCGGGCTACGCCTACAACGTGGTCCACACGCCGCCGAGCGAGGTCTACACGGCCGGCTTCCAGCAGGGCGACCAGATGGCGGATGCCAACCGTTTCACCGGCAATGCCGTAAAATTCCTGTCCGTCGCGCGCTTCCAGACGAAGTAAAGACCGGGCATTCCGAAAGCCGCGCCGGGCAACCGGCGCGGCTTTTCGTTGTCAGCCGGCTGTGTGCGGGCACAACCGGCATGCATGAAGCCGGCCCCGGCCCCGCGGGATCACGGGTGCCTGAACTTCTCGTGAAAAGGTAAAAGCTGCCTGTTTCCCGGCTAGAATGGCTGCGTTCCAACCCCGAGGATATTCATGAAGAAGATCCTGTTGGCATCCGTCCTGGCGCTGGTGGCGGCATCGGCGGCTTTTGCTCCCTCGCAAGCCGAAACCGTGATCATCAAAAATGGCAAGCATCACTGCCGGACCAAGATGGTCACGCATTGGAAGCATCACCACAAGGCGGTCGAGAACGTCAGGGTCTGCAACTGACCGCCAAGACACCACTGACTATCATGGCACCAGACTAGCCCGATCGGCGCAAGCCGGCCGGGCTTTTTCGTGCCGCCCGGGATGGTTCAGTCGATGTCCAGCGCGGCCGCTTCGCCCCGCGCCAGAAGCCGCGCGGCATCGCGTGCAGGCGGCAACCCGAACTGACGCGCATACTCCCGGCTGAACTGCGAAGCGCTTTCATAGCCCACGGTAAAGGCAACCCGCGCGGCGTTTCCCGGCTGGGCCAGCAGCAGGTGGCGGGCCTCCAGCAGGCGGACCTGCTTCTGGTACTGGATCGGGCTCATCGCCGTCGCCGCCTTGAAGTGGCGATGAAACGCAGCGCTGCTCATATTGGCGAGCTCGGCCAACCGCCGCACCTCGATAGGCTCGTCATAGTGAGCCCGGATCCAGGCGGTCGCCCGGCGGATCTGTGACAAGCGGCTGTCGGCGCCGGCGAGCTGGCGCAACTTCGCGCCTTGCGGGCCTTGCAACAGGCGAAACAATATCTCGCGCTCGAGCAGGGGAGCGAGCACGGGAATCTCGGCGGGCCTGTCGAGCAGCCGCAGCATCCGGCGCCACGCGTCGAGCAGGTCGTCATTGGCCAGGTAGGTCATGAAATCGTCGCCACCGACGGCCGGCTCGTGCTCGATGAGCAGGGCTGCGATCGCCTTGACATCGAGGGCGAAACCGATGGCCACATAGGGATGCGCGATACTCGCCTCGATCAGCTGGCTGGTGGCGGGTGTCTCGACCGCGTAGACGAAATAGCTGCCGGCTTGATAACGAAGCGTGCGCTCGCCGATCAGCACCGATTTCGTGCCTTGCAGCACGAACAGCGCCGTCGGCTGACAAAGCTCGGGCATCGGCGGCGTCGGGACCTCGCTGCGGCCGATCGTAACGCGAGGGATCGCCGTCCTTGTCCGCCGCCCATGCGCATGGCGGCCGGCGATGGCGATCAATTCCAGCAGCGCCTCTCTCATCGTTTCAGCATTGCCGATCCGCGTGGGCCGCGCAACCAGGTGAGAGGATCAGGCAAGAGCAAGAGAGTTTTCGGCGCGCGAGGCGGGCCGCAATCCGCCATCTCTAAGGCGCGTCGCGTTTGGCGACGCGTCTTGGGCCTTTGTTTTATGCATGTCGTTTTCCCGGACCGGGCCACTTCCAGGCGACAGGCGTCAGGCCTCCACAAAGGAGATTTGGATATGACGACATCGAAGCGCGCACTGGTGACCGGCGCCAACAAGGGCATCGGCCTGGAGACCGCACGGCGCCTGGCGGCAACGGGATTCAAGGTCTGGCTCGGCGCCCGCGACGCCGCACGCGGCACCGCAGCGGCACAGGCGCTGCGCAGCGAAGGGCTCGACGTCGAGTGGCTCGAACTCGACGTCGTCGATGACGAAAGCGTGGCGGCCGCCGCCAGGACCGTCGCGGCGCGGGTAGCCAGCCTCGACGTGCTGGTCAACAATGCCGGCATTGCTCCTGGATATGTCGACGCGCTCGGCTCGAACGGGCGGTATGAGTTGCCGCCGAGCCGGGAGAATATCGCCGACATCAAGGCCACCTATGATGTCAACGTCTTCGGCCCGGTCCGCGTCACCCAGGCATTCCTGCCGCTTCTGCTGGCATCGCCCGCCGGCCGCATCGTCATGGTGAGCAGCTATATCGGCTCGATCGCCCGCGCGCAGGACGCAACAGGCGAAAACCAGTCGCCCAACATAATGGGCTATGGCAGCTCCAAGACGGCGCTCAACGCCATCACGGTGGCGTTCGCCAGGGAGCTCGCGCCGCGCGGCATCAAGGTGAATGCCGCTGCTCCCGGCTACACCGCGACCGATCTCAACGGGCACAGGGGCGGTCGCACGGTGCAGCAGGCAGCCGAGATCATCGTGCGCCTGGCGACGCTCGATGCCGATGGTCCGACCGCCGGCTATTTCGACGAGAATGGCCCGCTGCGCTGGTGAACGCGAAAGCGCTTATCCGGCGAGCTTGCTCGCGGCGCGTGCGAGAGCTTCGATTTCGTCCCACCTGCCGGCCTTGACCATGTCGTCGGGGGCGACCCAGGAGCCGCCGACGCAGATGACATTGGGCAGGCTGAGATAGTCGGCCGCGTTCTTGCCGGTGATACCGCCGGTCGGGCAGAATTTCACGTCGGCGAGCGGCGAGGCGAATGCCTTCAGCGAGGCGATGCCGCCGGACTGCTCGGCCGGGAAGAACTTCAGGAAGCGCAGGCCGGCTTCGCGCGCGGCCATGATCTCGCCGGGGGTGATGGCGCCGGGCAGCAGCGGAACCTCGCTGTCGGCGGCGCCTGCCAGAAGCTCGCGGGTTATGCCCGGGCTGACGATGAATTGCGAGCCGGCGGCGGCCGCCTCATCGAACTGGCGGGCATCCAGAATGGTGCCGGCACCGACGATGGCTTCCTCGACCTCGCCGGCCACGCGCCGGATCGCTTCCAGCGCATCCGCGGTCCTGAGCGTGATCTCGATCGCCGGCAGGCCGCCGCGCGCCAGGGCGCGGGCCAACGGCACCGCATTGGCAACATCAGCGATCTTCAACACCGGGATGACCGGCTGACCGTTGAGCAACGACAGGAGTTTTTCGGTCTTGCTGGGCATCTTCTTCTCCATATCGTTGTCAATTCAACCGATTAGCAGACGGGTATTTTCCTGTCCACGCAACCGGGCGTGTCGTGATGTCACGCACGCCGGGTAGCTTACGGGCTCTTCCGGAACAGGGCCATGGCAGGCCGTCCAACCCGTTTCACCTTGAAACGGCTTTTACGAGCGTCTAGTTGCTCTGGCAATGACACCGTCCGCGCCATCCCAGCCTGTCCGCGTCGCCGCGCTCTACAAATTTGCCCGGCTCGACGCCTTCCAGGCGCTGCGGGCGCCGCTGGCTGCCTTCTGCTGTGGGCGCGGCATCAGGGGTACGCTGCTTCTGGCGCATGAAGGCATCAACGGCACGGTCGCCGGCAGCGATGCGGCGATTGCCGAACTGATCGAACATCTCGAAGCCATCGACGGGCTGTCCGGCCTCGAGGTGAAATACAGCAGCGCCGCGCAAATGCCCTTCCACCGCATGAAGGTGCGGCTGAAACGCGAGATCGTCACCATGGGTGTCGAAGACATTGACCTGGCGAAGAGTGCCGGCACCTATGTCGCGCCGGCCGACTGGAACGCGCTGATTTCGCAACCCGACACGATCGTCATCGACACGCGCAACGCCTACGAAGTGTCGATCGGCACCTTCAAGGGCGCCATCGATCCGGCGACCGCGAGCTTTCGCGAATTCCCGGCCTGGGTGGAAGAGCACCGCGCGGAGCTGGAAGGCCGCAAGATCGCCATGTTCTGCACCGGCGGCATACGTTGCGAAAAGGCGACGGCCTATGTCAGGTCGCTCGGCCTTGAGGAGGTGTTCCATCTCAAGGGCGGCATCCTGAAATATCTCGAAGAAGTGCCGGCCGAGGAAAGCCTGTGGCAAGGCGAATGCTTCGTCTTCGACGAACGGGTTTCGGTGTCGCACGGCCTCGCCGAGGGCGACGCCAAGCTGTGCCGCGCCTGCCGCCATCCGCTGACCTTGGACGAGCTGACATCGCCGAAATTTGCCGCCGGCGTTTCTTGCCCGCATTGTTTCGACGCTCGGTCGGACGACGACCGCCAGCGCTATGCCGAGCGCCAGCGGCAGGTCGAGCTGGCGCAGGCGCGGGGCAGGGGACCGCATATCGGGTCCTGATCAAGGCGCCTGGGCCGGGGCAAAGCGGCCGCCCGTCATTGCAATGCCAGGTTTAGGGACCTACGTCTTCGGCGTTCGAAACCTGCCCGTTCGGCCGGGCAATCCTGGAGGCATTGATGTTCGATCCCAAGAAGCTTCTCGACGATCTGCTCGGCTCGCAAATTCCCGGCACCGGCGGCACGGTCCGCGACAAGGCCGGACAGGCGGTGCAGATGGCCAAGGACAATCCTCTTGCGGCGGGCGCGCTGGCCGCGGTGCTGCTTGGAACCGGCGCCGGGCGCCAGGTCACCGGTGCCGCCGTCAAGCTCGGTGGGTTGGCAGCGATCGGTGGCCTCGCCTACAAGGCCTACCAGAACTACAAGGCCGGCAATGCACCCGAGCAGGCGCCGGCGGCCGGCGAACCGGAATTGCTGCCGCCGCCGAAGGACACTGCGTTCCACCCGTCGCAAGCGCCGCAGGGCGAGGACGAATTCACGCTGACCCTGGTGCGGGCGATGATCTCGGCGGCCAAGGCCGACGGCCATGTCGACGATGAGGAGCGCAAGAAGATCGCCGGCAAGCTGAGCCTCGCGGGGATCGGTTCCGATGCGGAAAAATTCCTGATGGCGGAGCTGGAGAACCCGCTCGACCTCGACACGCTGGTGGCCGGCGCCAAGACCGACGCGCAGAAGCTTGAGCTCTACACCGCGTCGCGCCTTACAATCGATCCCGACACACGCGCCGAGCGCGGCTATCTCGATCTGCTCGCGGGCCGGCTCGGCCTGCCGGATGCGCTGATCGACCATGTCGAGGCAACGGTTTCGGCGGTCAAAGTGCCGGCTGCCAAGGCCGGGACCTCACCCAATCCACGCTGGTAGGCCAAAACGGAACAGGCGGGCCTTCGTGGCGTTAACCTCTCGTTAACCCAGGAAGCGCATGATTCTAGACAGTCGGATCGGCTTTCCTCCTCCCAAGTCCGGTCCAGATCAGGGCGGTCGCCAATGACCGCCCTTTTTGGCGGCCCTCCGGGCTTCTCCCAAAAAGGAATTGTACTTTTCGGCACCCGGCCAGGCTCCGAACCCTTGATAGGAATTTTTTCCTTGACTGGGTGAAGGCAACTATGGTAGATATTTGGTTATGGTGCTGAGTTGCGCCAGGGACCCGCCGCACAGGCGGTTTTTCCGTTCAATGCTCCCTCGACAGCGCGGGGTCGAAGGCCCGAAGAGACCTGTCAGCTTGGATTCGTTGCCCTGGATACCAGTGTCCCGCTTGCCATCGCCGCCGTCATTTGCGATGCCTTTTGTCCCTGGACCACCTGAAAATCAGTCGAGCAAAAGGCGGCGCAGCCGGAGGATATCTGCCATGACCGAAAAAACCGCCATCGTCACCGGCGCCGGCACGGGCATCGGCAAGAGCGTCGCCACCGCGCTGCTCAAAGCCGGCTGGAACACCGTGTTCTGCGGACGCCGGAAGGCGCTGCTGGACGAGGCGATCGCCGCGGCCGAGCAGACGGATGCCAAGGCACTGGCTGTCGCCTGCGACATCAGCAAGCCCGGCGAGGTCGATGATTTGTTCGAGACGGTGGCGGAGGCGTTCGGCCGCGTCGACCTGCTCTTCAACAATGCCGGCATGGGCTACAAGTCGGCGCCGATCGACGAGATCCCGGTCGAGGTGTGGAACGATATTGTGGGCGTAAATCTCACCGGTTCGTTCCTGTGCGCCCGCGCGGCCTTCCGCGCCATGCGCAAGCAGAAACCGATGGGCGGCCGCATCATCAACAACGGCTCCATTTCGGCCTACGCGCCGCGCCCGGGATCGGTGCCCTATACCGCGACCAAGCATGCCATCACCGGGCTGACCAAGACGCTGGCGCTCGACGGCCGCCCCTACGACATCGCCTGCGGCCAGATCGACATCGGCAATGCACTGACCGACATGGCGCAACCGATGACGGTCGGCGTGCCACAGGCCAACGGCTCCATTGCCGCCGAAGCGGTGATGGACGTCCAGCACGTGGCCGACGCCGTCGTCCACATGGCCAGCCTGCCGCTCGAGGCCAATGTGCTGTTCATGACCGTGATGGCGACCAAGATGCCGTTCGTGGGCAGAGGCTGACCAAGCCTTTATTTTTGCGCAATTCCCAAGGGAAAGCGCTACGCGCTTTTCCCGGGAAACCTCTACGCGCTTTCTGGAGTTGCCTTAGGCCCCCGCCAGCGCCACGCCCGGCAGATAGAGCGCGATCGGGCGGATCTCGTAGACGGCGGTCGGGTTGACGCGGCGCAGATCGCGCGCGATGGCGATCGCGTCATCGCGCTTGGCGCAATCGACGACATAGAGGCCGAGAAGCTGTTCCTTGGTCTCGGCGAAGGGGCCGTCGATGACGATCCCGTCGCCGGGTCCGCGCAAGGTGCAGGCCGACTGGGTCGCTCCAAGCCGCGCCGAGGGGCCGAGGCTGCCGTTCGCATAGAGCCCGTCGTGGATCTTGAGCAGGTCGGTCATCAGTGCCGCATCTTCCTGCGGCGTCAGTGCCTTGATCGCGTCTTCCACGTGATAGGCAAGAATTGCATAAAACATCGAGGCCCCCCATTTCGATCCTGATCCGACGATCGTAGCGGCTCCCCGCACGCAGGCACAGTCTTTGGCCATGCGCCTCCCGACGCATCATGACATTGCCATGCCGCCAGCGGCAATCGATGCGGACTCGCGGCGAACGCCGGAGGCCTCACTTGGCCAGGAACGCTCCGATCCTGTCCAGCGCGCGCAAAATGTTCTCCTCGGAATTGGCGTAGGAGAGCCTGACATAGCCCTCGCCGAGAATGCCGAAATCGGGGCCGCCGATCAGTGCCACGCCGGCGTCGTCGAGCAGGGCGGAGGCCAGTTGCTTCGCCTTCCAGCCGGTCTTCGACACGTTGGGGAAGGCATAGAAGGCGCCCTTGGGCGTGATGCAGGATATGTTTGGCAGGGCGTTCAGTCCCTCGACCACGATCTTCCTGCGGCGATCGAAGGCGCGCATCATCTTTTCGACGTCGTCCTGCGGGCCGTCTATGGCGGCGATGCCGGCGAATTGGCTGGGCGCGTTAACGCAGGACCAGCAATTGACCGCCAGCTTGCGCACCTTGTCGTAGAGATGGGCGCCCTTGTCGCCGTTCGGCCAGATCGACCAGCCCATGCGCCAGCCGGTCATCGCCCAGGTCTTCGACCAGCCGTTGAGCACGATCAGCCGGTCGCGGATTTCGGGAAACTCGAGCAGCGAGCAGTGTTTTTCGCCATCATAGGTCATCACGTCATAGATTTCGTCGGAGAGGATGGCCACTTGCGGATGTGCCTCCAGTCCCTTGACCAGCTTCTCGATCTCGGCCCGCGGCGTGACGCCGCCGGTCGGGTTGGCCGGCGAATTGAGGATCAGGAGCCGCGTCTTCGAGGTGATCAGCGCCAGCGTCTCATCGGCCGAGAAGGCAAAGCCGTTCTCCTCGCGCATCGGCACGGGGATGGGTGCCGCACCGGTGAACTCGATCATCGAGCGGTAGATGGGAAAACCGGGATCGGGATAGAGGATCTCGGCGCCGGGTTCGCCGAACATCAGGATGGCGGCGAACATGGTCGGCTTGCCGCCGGGCAGGATCATCACCGCCTCGGGCGATACCTCGACCCCGGTCGTGGTCAGCGTGCGGCGCACCACCGCCTCGCGCGTCGCCAACAGGCCGTTCGCCGGCGTGTAGCCGTGGTGGCCGTCGCGCAGCGCCTTGATCGCCGCCTCGACAATGTGCTGCGGCGTCTTGAAGTCGGGCTGGCCGATGCCGAGATTGACGATGTCGCGGCCTTGTTGGGCGAGTGCCGTGGCCCTCGCGAGCACGGCGAAGGCGTTTTCCTCGCCGAGACGATCGAAGGCCGAAATCGTGTGGAGCATTTTTCCCGTCCGTGTGGTTCTTGCTATGCGGTTGCGTTTTTGTGAGCTTCGGCCCGCAAAAGTCAAACGGATTGGAGCTTTCGGTGTCGGAAAATCTCAAGGACTGGCAACCGCGTCCGCGCCCGGAGCGCAAGGTGCTGGAGGGCCGCTATGTCAGGCTTGAGCCGCTGAGCGCCGCGAAGCATGGCGATGGCCTCTATGAAGCGTCTTCCGTGGCCGACGTCGATGGCCGCTTCGCCTGGCTGCCCGACTATCCGCCGGAAACCCGCGCCGCCTTCCAGCCTTGGCTGGACAAGGTGGAGGCGAGCGAGGATCCGCTGTTCTTCGCCGTCATCGACAAACCGAGCGGCAAGGTCGCCGGGCGCCAGACGTTGATGCGCATCGATCCGGCCTATGGCGTCATCGAGATCGGCAACATCTATTGGGGGCCGCTCATCGCGCGCAAGCCGGCGGCGACGGAAGCGCAGTTCCTGTTCATGAAATACATTTTCGACGAGCTCGGCTATCGCCGCTACGAATGGAAATGCAACAACCGCAACGAGCCGTCGAAGCGCGCCGCGGAACGGTTCGGCTTCAAGTTCGAGGGCGTTTTCCGCCAGCACCTGATCGTCAAGGGTGAAAACCGCGACACCGCATGGTATTCGATCATCGACAAGGAATGGCCGGCCTTGCGCAAAGCCTACGAGGCGTGGCTCGATCCGGCCAATTTCGACGGTGCCGGCCAGCAGAAACGACGGCTCGAGGATTTTCGCGCGGAATTCGGCGCTTGAGCTGAATCCGGGCATGGGAGTTTGCCATTGGCGCACAGTCACGACGACAGCGGGCACGGCCACAGCGGGCACGGCCACAGCGGGCATAGTCATGGCTCGACCGACAAGAAGCGCGTTCTGATCGCGGCCTGCCTGACGGCGGGCTTTATGGTGGCGGAGGCGCTTGGCGGCCTCTTCACCGGCTCTCTGGCGCTGCTGGCCGATGCCGGCCACATGCTTGCCGACGCCATTGCGCTCGGCCTGGCCTGGTATGCGTTTCATCTTGCGGACCGGCCGGCGACCGTCCGCCTGACCTATGGCTTCGGCCGGGTCAAGACGCTGGTGGCCTACACCAACGGCATCGCCATCTTCGTCATCGCGCTGTGGATCGTCTACGAGGCGTGGGAGCGCCTGCAGACGCCGGCGCCGGTGCTGGGCGGGCCGATGCTGGTGGTGGCGATCCTCGGCCTGCTGGTCAACATCGGCTCCTTCCTGGTGCTGCATGGCGGCGACCGTGAGAGCCTCAACATGCGCGGCGCCATACTGCATGTGCTCGGCGACCTGCTCGGCTCGGCCGCGGCAATCGTGGCGGCGATCGTCATTCTGGCGACCGGCTGGACCCCGATCGATCCGATCCTGTCGGTGCTGGTCTCGCTGCTGATCCTGTCCACGGCATGGTCGCTGATGCGCGCGGCCGCCCACGTCCTGCTCGAAGGGGTGCCGCCGAGCCTCGACCGGGACCTGATCGCCAGCGACATCGCGACGACGGTCCAGGGGGTGCGCGAGGTGCACCACATGCATATCTGGTCGATCGACGGCACCAGCAGCATGGCGACGCTGCATGCCTGCCTCAACGAGGGCGTGGACGCGCACAAGGCGGTCAGCGCGATCAAGAAGCGGCTTGCGTCGGAGCATGGCATCAGCCATGCCACGGTGGAACCTGAATTCGGCCAGTGCGCCGACGACGGCGACGAGCACGACCATGGTCATGACCATGATCACCACCAGGGGCATGACGCGGCTTTGCATCATGGCCACCATCACTGACGCAGGGAACCCAAGCGCCTTGAATCCGAGCTCGACGACCCCTGGCCACGCCGGGACAGCATAATGGATCGCGATACCAAGAACGCCGCCATCGCCGCGCTGTCGATCATGCTGCTGTTCGGCATTGCCGTTTATTTCCTGCCAAACATCATGCTGGCCCTCGGCGGCCTTTCGACCGTGCTCGCCGGCATCTTCGGCACCGCGTTCGTGCTGGCGTTTTTCTTGGTGTTCTGGCTGCGCGCGCGCAGCCAACGCAAAAATCAGAGCAAATAAGGGAAGTTCGACATGCGCATTCTGATCACGGGCGCCGCCGGCATGGTCGGCCGCAAGCTCATTGCACGGCTGGCAAAGGACGGCAGGCTGCGCGGCCAGAAGATCTCCGCGCTCGACCTGCACGACATCGTACCGCCACAGGCGCCGGCCATCGATGGCGTCAGCATCCACAGCCATACCGGCGATCTCGCCGAGGCGGGCGCCGCCGAGAGGCTGGTCGCGTCGCGGCCCGACGTCGTGTTCCATCTCGCCGGCATCGTATCGGGCGAGGCGGAAGCCAATTTCGATCTCGGCTACCGCGTCAATCTCGACGGCACGCGCGCCTTGTTCGATGCCGTCCGCCTGGCTGGGTTTGCGCCGCGCGTCGTGTTCACCTCGTCGATCGCGGTGTTCGGCGCGCCGTTCCCGGACGTCATTCCCGATGAATTCCACACTACGCCGCTGACCTCCTACGGCACGCAGAAGCAGATGAGCGAGGCGCTGCTGGCCGACTATTCCAGGCGCGGCTTCTTCGACGGCATCGGCATCCGGCTGCCGACCATCTGCGTGCGGCCGGGCAAGCCGAACAAGGCGGCCTCCGGCTTCTTCTCCGGCATCATCCGCGAGCCGCTGAACGGTCAGGAGGCGATCCTGCCGGTGCCGCGCACCGTCGTCCATACCCACGCCAGCCCACGCTCGGCGGTGAATTTCCTGATCCATGCGGCCGGGATCGACGGCGCCGCCGTCGGGCCGCGCCGCAACCTGACGATGCCAGGCGTCGCCGTCACCGTCGGCGAGCAGATCGAGGCGCTGGAACGCATCGCCGGGCCGAAGGCGGTGAGCCTGATCCGCGAGGAGCCGGACGAGACGATCTGGGCGATCGTCAAGGGCTGGCCGACGCGGTTCGAGGCGCGGCGGTCAAGGGAACTCGGCTTCAGTGCCGAGAAGAGCTTTGACGAGATTATCCGCGCTCATATCGAGGATGAACTCGGCGGCAAGGTGTATTGATATTCAGGTGATGCCGGCCTGCGAACGGCTGATACCTGCGCTTCCGGTGCTCACGTACTTTAAGTACGCTCCGCTCCGGTTCTCGATATCAACCGTTCTCGGCACGGCCTGACCTGAATCTCAACACACCTTGGGGCGCTACTTCCGGGTCAAACGCCACCCGTCAGGCTCGCCGACAGCAGCAGCAGTCCGAACAGGAACACGAAGGCGGCGCCGCCGATCTCGACGATCGAATGGATGCGGTTGCCCATGCGGCCGTCGCCGGCGAAATACACCGCCCAGTTCTTTGCGGTCACCGCGATCGTGGCCAGCGCCGAGACGGTTATGGCGGTGCCGATCGACATCGCCAGCACCGACAGCAGGCCGCCGAGCCACAGGCCATTGAGCAGGGCGAAGCTGAGCACGATCAGCGCGCCGGAGCAGGGGCGGATACCGACCGCGGCCACCGCCGTCCAGGCGGTGCGCCAGTCGAAGCGGTCGCCGGACAGCAGCGCCGGATCTGGCGCATGCGAGTGGCCGCAGGTCTCGCAGACCTCGCCCGCCGCGTGCGCGTGATCGTGCGCGCCATGATCGTGGTGATGGTCATGCGCGCCGTGGTCATGGTGATCGTGCGAATGGTCATCCCCATGGTCGTGATGTTCATGCCCATGCAGCGCGTTCGCCGAATGGCTGTGAGCGGCATGCGAATGGCCCGTGTGACCTGTATGACCGGCATGCGAATGGCCCGCATGGGAATGCCCCGCGTGAGCCGCCGACAGGCTGTAGGCGGGACCTCTGCCGAACAGGCGCAGGACGGAGGGGCCGAGCTTGCGCCACAGCAGCCAGGCGCCGAACAGGGTGACGAAGACGAAGCTCATGATCTCCATGAACCAGGCCGCGTCGGTCATCGAGACGGCGGTGCCGCGCAGGACGAAATAGGCGACTGCCATGACCGCGACCGCGGTCAGGCCCTGCAGCAGGGCCGAGACGAACGACAACAGGATGCCACGCCGCAGCGCCACTTCGTTGGCGACCATGTAGGACGAGATCACCGCCTTGCCGTGGCCGGGGCCGGCGGCGTGGAAAATGCCGTAGGCGAAGGACAGGCCGATGAGCACCCAGAGCTTGCTGTTGTCCTGGCGCATCGCCTTCATCGCCGTGGCGAGCGCGCGATAGAATTCCTGCTGCCGCAGATTGATCCACATCAGGATGTGGGCGAACGGGCCGGTGGTCGGCGCCATGCCATCGTTGACGCCGATGCCGAGCGAGCTCTGGGCATGAGCCGAGCCGGCGAAATGCACCATCGCGAAGCTGATGGCCAACAGGCCGAATGCCAAACGCAGGGATGGTCTCATCACCGGGTTCATCCTTCTGGCTGACAGGTCAGTTCGAGCTTGGTGGCAAAGATCTTGCTCATGTCGGTGCCTGTCGGGTCGTTGAAGAAGGCGTCCGTCAGGGTCTTCTGGTTTTCCTTGATGGCCTCATCCGGGTCGGGGCGGACCACCTTGTCGGTGCAGTTCGGGGGCAGGCCCTCGACCGTGATGTTGGCGTCCTCGGTGAAGTCGATCGCCGTGTAGAAGGTCGGATCGTAGACGCCGATATCGATCTTGCCGGTGAGCTTGATCGGCGCCTTTGGTTCGGACTCGAACAGGATGATCAGCTGGTCGTTGTCGAAATTGGCCATCAGATGCGGCGGCGGCGTCATCGGCACGTCCTTGCCGTCCTGGGTGACGAGCTGGAAGTAGTTGAATTCGGCCAGCGAGGCGTGGACCGTGTCCGCGACCTCCTTCAACTCCTTGTCGTCAAGCTTCAGGTCGGAATTCTTGTCAAACTCCATCATGACAGTGCTGGAAAACAGATCATCGAAGCGCCAGAGATGGCGCAGCGCTTTCACGCTTTGGTGATCCGGGGAGAGGATCACGTCGAGGCGGGCCTCGGCGAAAACGTGCGGATGCACCTCGGCCGGTCCAACGGCGGCCAATGTCGCCGCCAGGGCCGAAGCCAGCATGATTGCGTGCCGTTTCAGATGCATTCGCGGTCGCGATTCCCTTGGCTTCGGAGAGAAGTGGACAGTTACCAGAAAGGGGGCGAAAATGGGACCGCGCCGCAATTGAAGGCGGTCATGCGGTTTCGCGCGTCCTGAACCACTGGACCAGGAAATCGACGAAGACACGCACCTTGGCGGGCAAATAGCGCCGGTGCGGATAGACGGCGAAAATGCCGGCACCCGACAGGGTGCGGTCATCCAGCACCGTCACCAGCCGGCCGCTCGCAATATCCGGCACGGCGATGAAATCCGGCAGGATGGCAAATCCCAACCCCGACAGGGCAGCAGCCCGTGCCGCCATCGGGCTGTTGACTTCGATCGGGCCGGAGACCGAGACGCTCACCGTATCCTCGCCGTCTCCCTTGAATTGCCAGTTGTTCAAGCCGCGGCCATTGGTGTCGACGATGCAGGGCATGCGGCCGAGATCCTGCGCCCGTACCGGCATGCCATGTTTTGCGATGAGTTCGGGAGATGCGCACAGCCGCGTCGAGAACGGCGCCAGACGCCTGGCGATCAGCGACGAGTTCTCCAGGCGCGAGATGCGCACCGCGAGATCGAAGCCTTCCTCGACGAGGTCGACGAAGCGGTCGTCCAGCTGGATGTCGAGCACGATGTCGGGATATTGCTTGGCGAAGTCGATCAGCGACTGGCCGATCGGCGCGTCGGCGAAGGTGCGCGGCGCAGACAGCTTGATCCTGCCGCGCACATCGCCGGAGGATTCGCGCACGGCGTCGGCAAGACTGTCGACCTCGCGCACGATCTCGGAGGCGCGGCGATAATAGGTGTGGCCGGCCTCGGTCATCGAGAACTGGCGGGTGGTGCGGTTGAGCAGCAGCGCGCCGAGCTCGTCCTCCAGCTCGCGCACATATTTCGACAGCAGCGCCTTGGAGCGGCCGATCTTGCGCGCCGCCGCCGAAAAGCCCTCGGCCTCGACCACGTCGATGAAGGCGCGCATGCGGGTCAGTGTGTCCATGAATCAGGCCTTTCGTGCGGCATCGAGATTTCGGCCGAGCCGTATCAGGGCAATGTCGCCGCCGGAAGGGCCAGCGACAGGCCCGACCACCGATAGCTTGCGAGGGTGCCGAAGGGCGTCGAGAGGGGCGTGCGTGCCTGTCATCGTTCGATATCCGGATACGGTGAAACCAACATTGTTCGATGCCGGAATTTTTACAACCTGCGATACGATTTTTATTGATTGTGAATCTCTCTGCCCCTATATCGCGCTTGCCCAAAGTCGCACGTGCCTGTGGGTGTCCGCCGACCCTCTGAATGGTGAGGGAAATCGGTAAGGTAACTGGAGCCAACCCCTCCAGTCGGTTTAGCGGCCAACCGCCAGACCGAGGACACCTTGAAGCAACGACGGTGCGGGCCTTTCTGGTTCTCTGCCGGTTGTCCAAAGACCGGGGTTACTGAAGAGGCACACCATCATTGCCGGCAGTGCGGAACGGGGTTCTCCCAGTCCAAGCCAAGGCAGACAAAGCGAACCGAAGCCGGGCAAGGCCAAGGTTCATCGCCGCGAGACGGCGTTTCATGGTTCCGGGGTCTCCACCGGCTGGTTCCATGGATTTCCGTCCCGCCTTTGTCCACCGCGTGTTCGCGAGGCCGACAGCCCGCGTCCGCACCCTTGTGCGCGCCGAAAGGCGTGATGGAGAAACCCGATGGCCACGCAGCGCATCCTCGACTTCCTCGCCACCCGACGTCCGACCGGTCCTTGCCTCGTCGTCGACCTTGATGTCGTGCGCGACAATTTCCGCGCCTTCGAGAAGGCGCTGCCCGATTCCAGGATCTACTATGCGGTGAAAGCAAACCCGGCGCCGGAAATCCTGCGCCTCCTTGCTGCGATGGGCTCGTCCTTCGACACCGCTTCCGTTGCCGAAGTCGAGATGGCGATGGACGCCGGTGCGCCGGCGGACCGCATCTCCTTCGGCAACACCATCAAGAAGGAGCGCGACATCGCGCGCGCCTACCAGCTCGGTATCAAGCTGTTCGCCGTCGATTGCGTCGAGGAGGTCGAGAAGATCGCCCGCGCCGCTCCAGGCGCCCGCGTGTTCTGTCGCGTGCTAACCGATGGCGAGGGCGCCGAATGGCCGCTGTCGCGCAAGTTCGGCTGCGTGCCTGCGATGGCCGTCGACGTGCTGCGCCATGCCAAGGCGCTCGGGCTCGACGCCTATGGCGTGTCGTTCCATGTCGGCTCGCAGCAGACCGACCTGACGGCCTGGGATCGCGCGCTGGCCGATGCCAAGACCGTGTTTTCGACGCTCGCCGAAGAAGGCATCGTCTTGAAGATGGTCAATATGGGCGGCGGCTTCCCGACGCGCTACCTGCGCGACGTGCCGGCGGCCCAGGCTTACGGCCAGGCCATCTTCTCGGCGCTGCGCAAGCATTTCGGCAACGCCATTCCCGAGACGATCATCGAGCCGGGCCGCGGCATGGTCGGCAATGCCGGCGTCATCAAGTCGGAAGTCGTGCTGATCTCGAAGAAGGCGGACAACGACAATGTGCGCTGGGTGTTCCTCGACATCGGCAAATTCGGCGGCCTGGCCGAGACGATGGACGAGGCGATCCGCTATCCCCTGGTGACCGCGCATGACGGCTCGGAAACCGCGCCTTGCGTGCTCGCCGGCCCGACCTGCGATTCGGCGGACGTGATGTATGAGAAGACGCCCTATCCGCTGCCTCTGTCGCTGACCATCGGCGACGAGGTGCTGATCGAAGGCACCGGGGCCTACACGACCACCTATTCGGCGGTCGCCTTCAACGGCTTCGAGCCTCTCCGATCCTACGTGATCTGACGGTTCGAAAGAACCGTCAGATCATCCCAGGTGGGCGTTTGTCGCCCATCCGGGCTCGCCTGTGGAACAGTCTCCGCTCGTGAAGGGATCGCGGAAATGGACATTGCAAATTTCGTTGTCGAAGGCGCTGCGCGCGACATCTCCCCCTTTGAGGGGGAGATGGTCACGAACTGGCCGGAGGGGTTTGTCTCAGCCGCCTCGACGTCTCTTGGACCGCATGGGGCTAGCGCTTCACGCGCGGCGACCCCCTCTGTCGCCTTCGGCGACATCTCCCCCTCGAGGGGGGAGAGTGCCCGTGCTTTCGCCATCGTTGCCGAAACGCCTGATGACATCGTGGCGCGCGAGGCGTTGCTCGATGCCGCCATGGGGCCGAAGCGCAAGACGAAGTCGTCGGAGAAGCTGCGGCGGGGCCGGCGGCCCTCCGAAGGCCTGGCTTTCGTCGCGCGCGACGCATCGGGCGCCGTGATGGGCACGGTGCGGCTCTGGGACGTCACGCTGGGCGAGGGCGGTCCGGCAGCACTGTTGCTTGGGCCCCTGGCGGTCGCTCCTTCGCTCAAGAGTGCCGGCATCGGCTCGGCGCTGATGCGCCATGCGGTCGCCGAAGCCGCGCGTCTCGGCCACGCGGCGATCCTGCTGGTCGGCGACGCGCCCTATTACGGCCGCTTCGGCTTCTCAGCCGCAAAGACCGGTTCGCTGGCCATGCCGGGCCCGTATGAGCGGCATCGGCTGCTCGCGGTGGAACTGGTGGAGGGCGCGCTCGACGGCGTCCATGGCACGCTGAAGGCCGCGGGACGCAAGCTGAAGGCGCTGGCGGCCTGAGGCGCTGAGCCCCAAACGAACGAAAAACGCCGCCCGAAACGGCGGCGTTTTCGTCCCGAGAACAGTCTCGGCGGTCTTCTGTCTCAGCCGATCAACTGGCTGAGCGCCATGGCGACAGACATGTCGCCTTCGACCTTTATCTTGCCGGTCATGAACGCCATGGTCGGGTTGAGATCGCCCGATATCAGCGAGTCCAGATCGTCGAGCGAGAGCTTGATGGTACAGTCGGCGGGGCCGTCGGCGGTCGAGACATCGGCGCCGTCGATGACGATGACGCCATCGCTGCCGGTGTCGAATTTCACGGAACGATCGAACCCGCTGCTGGCCACGCGCGACCTGATCTTGTCGGCAATCTCCTGAACGCTCACGCTGTTCTCCTGTCTGGTTGCATCTGCCTGTTCGGTTGCATCTGCTTATCTGGTTGCATCTGTCGCGCCACGACACATCGATCCGCCCGAGGGCCATGCATCTTCGCGGCCACGGTCGCTGCCGCATATAGCTTTGGATTGACGTTTACGTCAACGCGAATTGCAGGGCCTGGTTCCTATCGCCGCACCGGGCGAGGACCGGATCACCGTGCCTGGCCAGTGGCATGCCCGGGGGCTCAATGCGACTTGAAGGCCTTGGTCATCTCGGACGCAGTGGCGCCGGCTTCCTGCCGGCGGCGCAACCAGTTGTCGCGTATCTCATCCTTGCTCAGGAAATTGACCTGATCGACCAGAACCTCATGCACCAGTGTGGCGCCGACGCGTGTGTTGACGGTATCGCGGATCGCGGCGCGGAAGGCGTCGAGGTCGATCGTCTCCTTCTTGGTGAAGTCGATCTGCGGATTGGAATACAGGTAGGAATAGACCTGGTCGGTGATCAGTGCCTCGGCCGGGATCGACAGTTTCTTGATCTGCTCGGGTTCGACCGTGTAGACCAACTTGGTCAGGAAATAACCGTCGATCCTGGCGTTGCGGATCAGCGGCACCGAGATGACCTCGGTCTTGACGTAGTCCAGCCCGCCCAGCATCGGCTTCGGCTTTTCGCCGACGCCGCGTTCGCCGGCGGCCTGGAACGAATAGAACACCGCGCCGAGGGTGGCGACGCAGATCCAGACCGCGATGGCGATGACCTTGACCATTCAGGCACCCGAGCCGGCGACCACGCGCTAACCGCGCGCCCGGCCGAACTCGCCGGCGGAATAAGTGCCGTCGGTTTCGGCGCGCTGGATGGCGGTGCGCAACAGGCCAGCGACCTCGTTGACGGCGCTCAGATGCGCCAGGATCGCTGCCTCGTTCTTCGCAAGCTTCTGGCGAAGCCGGACAAGGCCTTCGCGGTGCTGTTCGAGGAACTCGGCTTCGCTGCCGCCGCGCATGGCACGGGTCAGTTCATAGAGATAGCGGCTCTTGCGCGCGTTCGATGCCTTGAGGTCGTAGCCGGTGTCGCTGCGCAGCCCGGCCGTTTCTTGCTCGACGACTTCCTCGATGCGGCCGATGATGGCGGCAAGGTTTCCGGGCCGCGCGAGTGCGACCGGGGCTTCCGATGTGGCCGTGCGCGCCGGCAGGTTGGCGGTGAATTCCGAAAAGTCGGCCATGGCGTTTCCCAGTCTAGATCTTGATGTCTGTCTTTGTGGTCGTTTCATCGCCGGTCATGGACCTGGCGGCCTTGCGCTGCAGCTCCTGGACGAGCGAGGTGGACAGACGGCTCTGCCGGTCGATCTCGGTCTTTTCAGGCCCGCCGGAGACCGGGCCGATCGGCACCTTGCGCTTGCCTTCGAGATAATGGTCGGCGAGCAGCGATTTGGCGATGCCGATGCCGCCGCGCTCGGCCATGACGTCGGCGACGCGCTCGGCGAGCTGCGATTTCCACATGTCGCCGGCCAGGCCCTTGCCGTACACGCCCTCGGTGTCCTTGGGCATCATGTTCTGGATGAAGGTCTGGAGCACCATGGCTTCGAATTTCTTGAACTTCTTGGATGGATCGGCCGCCACGGCCTGGTCGGCGGTGGCGCGCGACAGCATCGTCCCGGCCGAAGCGGCCTCGACCGAAAAGCTGCCGGCAACGCCGCCCGCATGCCTGGTCAGTGCGGCGCGCGCGGCCGCGAGATCCGCCGGCTCGGCTGCTCGGACAACATCCATCACGATGTCGCTGGGTGGAGAGATCGCCAAGAAAGTCCGCCTTTTATCGGTTTTCCTTGGCCAGACCATGCCTCAACAAGCTTGTGGCAGGCTTGCGGGGGGAGGAAGGAAGGCCAGGGTTCTCTGTATCCAGCCGCGTAGCCAGATTTTCAACAACGCATGTCGCGTAAAAAGTGGCTTCCGGTTTTGGGAGAACGACCTGCAGAAAGCGTCTCGCCCGAATCCGTTCGAACGCGAGGGGCTTCAGGACGGGGGAAGACCGGCCCTCGACAGCATTTCAAGGAACCGGGAATGGTGATGATCCTTCACATAGCGCGGCACAAAGCCAGGGCAGACATTGCTCAGATTGAGATGCGGAAGTTGTGACAGGCAATGATGGATGGCCCGCGACGCTTCATCGCGATTGCCGGTTGCGGCCGCGGCTGCGGCCCAATAAAGCGCGCCACGAACGAAGCCCGGCTTTGTCCTGACCACCTTGCGCGCGACCTCGAGCGCCCGCTGATCGTCTCCGCCGGCGAACAGCGCCATAACGAGCCCGTGGTGACGCCAGTAGTCGATGACGTCATGGGTTCCCAGCCGGATCGCCTCGTTCGCCTCGCGCACGGCTTCGCTGACCTGTCCGCGCAGCGCGAAGAGCATCGCAATGTCGCCGTGGCCGCTCGGATAATTTGGGTTGAGGCTGATCGCGTGCCGGCATTCGACGATCGCCTCGTCGATACGACCGCAACTTTCGAGAGCGAATGACAAGATGCACCGGGCAATTTCATCGTCCGGCACCGCCCGCACCGCGGCCTCGGCAAGCGCCAGCGTATACTCGATATTGCCCTGCTCGCGGGGCAGCGCGCCAAACGCGATGCCCATGGAAATCATGATCGAGAGCGTCCGCTTCGCACGGGCGTTGTCGGGCCCTGTCGAGAGCGCCTTCGTCGCAAGTTCCATCCCGACCAGCAGCGAGTCGTGGGTCATCTCAAAATATTTCATGAGCGCCTCGTTCACCAACCTGCGCACTTCAGGGGGACCAGGCGGACTCTTGTCGCGGACCTTCCAGTTGGTCAGTTGAAGTTCGAGGATCACCGCCAGAACGACGGACTGGGCGATCCTGTCCTGGAATTCGAGCGCATTCTCGGAGTGGCCGTCGAACTTCTGGGCCCAGACATGATGACCGCCGACGGCATCGACAAGCTGGATGTTCACCCTCAGCCCATTGCCGGATCTCTGGATGCTGCCGCTGAGCACATATTGTGCCCGCAGCGCTCCCGGCGCTTTACCTTCCTGGCGCGGGCCGATCTTATCTGTCGGGGGAACCGCGGAGAGCACGACATAGTCGGCCACCTCGGAAAGGGCTGTCGTGATGTCCTGGACCAGTCCCTTGGAGAAAAAATTGTCGCCTTGTTTTCCGGTCAGATTGGTGAAGTCGGCAACGCCGATGGAGGGGTGTCCGAGACGATGGCTGGCCGCAACACCACCTGCCGACGGTGCGTGTGACGCCGTGTCGGAAGTGAGCAGCAGGGACTGCCATAGTGCCCGCGTCTCAGGGCCGGCTTCGACGCCGAACTCCTTCTTCAGCATGCTTCTGCAAGCCTCGTATGTCCTGAGCGCCTTGTCGCGTTGACCACAAGCAAGGAGCAATTCCATCTTGAGCCGATAGGATTCTTCCCGCGCCGGATCCATAGCCAGGACGCGATCGGCCAGGACGAGGCCCGCTTCAGCGTCGACGAGGCGAGCCAGTTTCTCGAACGATTCAAGCGCACGACCGAGCAACCTGTCGCGTTCCGACGCGACCCAGTCGTCGAAGCCATTGCTTCCCACATGGAGACCGTCGAGGAACGGGCCGGTGTAGTTCGCCAGAGCCTTTTCGAGTTCCTGCGCGGAGCGGGCCGATAAACCCGTCTCGAACTCCTCCACATCGACCCGGAACGCCTCTGGCCTGAGGTGGATCAACTCTCCGGTGGAATGGATAAGATCGACACCCGAGAGATCGCGGCGCAGGACGCTGAGCGCTTGGCGAAGACTGTTGCGCGAATGTTCGCCATCGCTGTCGCCCCATAGCAGATCAGCCAGTCTCTCCCGCGTCGCTGCCATGCCCGGACATCGGGCCAGATAAGCAACGATTGCCGGGCCGCGTTTCCCGACCAGTCGAAGCGGGCCAGTTGTTTCAATACGGAAGCCGCCGAAGAGTGAGATTCTATTTGCAGCGCCGCCGTCGTCACTTTGCATCTGCTGCCTCAGCCTGACGAAATTCTAACGCAAATCTAACGTTCCGCAATCGTCCGTCACCGCGCTTCAAGCGCTCCCGTGACGGCAGGTCATTTAGACTTCGCTAAATTAGGCGGCCAAGTCAACGCAATGCTTGGTTCAAGGGGGACGCGTGTCCAGAACAAGAGCCAATTTGCTGCTGCTCCTTGCAGCCGCATTGTGGGGCTTCGGCAACGTCTCGCAAAAGACGGTGCTGGTCCATCTCGACGCCATGAGCGCGGTAAGTCTGCGTTGCCTGATCGGCGGGCTGCTGGTGCTGCCCTTTGTCTTGACCGAAAGGCGAGTGGCGATCGGGGCGGGCTATTTTCCGAGCCTGGCCAGGGTGGGCGCGCTGTTCGCCATCTCCATCACGCTTCAGCAGCTTTGCTATGTCGGAGCCTCGGTCACCAATGCAAGCTTTCTGGTGAGCACGGCAACCGTAATGACACCTCTGGCCGCCTGGTTGCTCGTCGGCGAGCGTCCGACAGCTGGCCTCACGATCGCTGCCGGGCTGACCCTGGTCGGAGCCCTGCTTTTGTCGGATGGGATCGGCGGCCTCGGCAGCGGCGATCTCACCGCCATCCTGTCGGCTGCCTGCTATGCGCTCTGGGCGGTCGAGCTCGGCCGGCACATGCAGGCCCATGCGCGGCCGTTCACCGCCGCCGCGGCACAATTCCTCGGCGCCGCAGTCTTCGCCCTGCCGCTCGGGGCAATGCAAGGCAACCTGTCGCTGGCCGCCGCATTCGCAGCCGGCCCGGAATTGGCGATACTCGGCGTCTTCTCCACCGCGATAGCCTTCGGCATACAGACGGCTGCCCTCCGCTTCACGCCGGCCAGCCACGCCGCCGTGATCGTCAGTGCCGAAAGCGTCTTCGGGGCGCTGGGCGCGACGATCTTTCTGGGCGAGCGGAGTTCGTGGCCGGGCGCCTTGGGAGCAGCGATCATTCTCGGTGCGATCCTTTCCGTGGCACGATCGAACCGAGCGCCGCAGGCACGTGCGTCCTTGCGGACCGCTTCGAACCAACGCTTCGACATTGCCCCTGCCTTTGCAACAGCGCCGGCAAGCGGGGCAGGCGAACGCCGCGTCAACAGTTCAGGTCCGGTGGAGGAATGCGATGACCACTGCCGCTGATGCGAACGTCGCCGTATCGAGCGCGGCCGGACAGGCCGCGGGTGCGCTGCGATGAACGCGTGGACAGTCCTTCTTCCGCTCGCACATTTGAGATCGGCCCTTGGTGCCCGCATGAAGGGACCCGGCGGCTATTACAACAGTGGCAACGCGCTTGGCCTCATCGTAGGTCTTGCAACCCAAATTGCGGCCGCGCCAGTCGGCCAGCATGAGGAAAGCGCTGTCATCGCGGCGGTGATGGACTATTTCGCGGGCAGCCATGGCACTGTTGCGCTCACCTTGGCTACCCTCGTCTTTTTCTGGGGCGGCGAAGCCTACCACCGGGCTTGGGCAAAGCCGGATGTTCCCGATCCCGCCCTCAATCGTCTGGGCGACTTCCTCTCGGGATTAGGCGCAATCGGGCTCGGCATCGCGCTCTTGCTGCTCGGCGACCCGTTGCTTGCGGCGACCTCCGGCCTGCTGCATGCGCTCGGCAAGTTCGGCAGCACCTTTCACAGGCCGGGCAGGCCGGTTCCGGTGTGGCCGACCGCCTGGCCCGATCCGTTCCGCAGTGCGGTGCTCGCCAGCAGGTTGCCGGCAGTGGTGGCGACAACCGTCGCCCTCGGCCAGGCTTTGCCGGTGGTCTGGTCGGGCGAGTCCTTCGCGGCACTCATCATGCCGCTGACGTTACTCGGCTGTTATCTTTTGTGGACCAAGGCCGATCTGCTGCTGTTCGGCGTCGGGTCCAAGGTCCCTCGTCAAATTTCCACATGTTGAAAATGGGCGGCTTTGACAACGATCGGTTGTCGCGATGGAGAATGGCATGTTTATAGGTATGTATCAGGACGCCGGTCCCTCTTCTGGAGCGGTCTCCTTTCGCGGGCGGGTGCAGCCGATAGGCGGGGCCAATCTTTTTTCGCCCACAAAGCCATCGGGAAGGGGGCTGGCAAGGCGAGCCAATTCACTCCTGAGACTGGCGGGGATACTTGCAGCTTCTGCGTTCTGGAATCTCCCGGCGCATGCAGCGAATGTCGACGTTGCCATCGTGTTCGCGGTCGACTTCTCGTCATCGATTGATCCAAAGATCGCCGATCTGCAACGCGAGGGACATGCCGCGGCACTCACGTCGCCCGAGATCATCGCCGCCATCGGCCGGAATTACGTCGGCTGCATCGGCGTGGCCTACTTTGAATGGTCGAGCCCCGGACACGCACGCACCATACTGCCGTGGACAAGCATTTGCGGACTGGAAGATGCAAGAGCGGCGGCGGCGGAGATCAGCAGGAAAGGGGATACCGGCGTCATCCGTCGAGGGCGATCCGGAACATCGGTTTCCTCGGCTATCGACATTGGCAGTCTTCTGTTGGACCAGTTTCCTGGAAATGCCGCCAAGAAGGTCATCGATATCTCTTCCAATGGTGAGAACAACGACGGACTTCCTGTTCAGCCGAGCAGGCTGAACGCCATTGCCAAGGGATATACGATCAACGCGATCGCCATTCCCACCGAAGGCGACGATCCCGGCAATTCGCTGGCATCCTATTTTGCCAAATCGGTCATTGGCGGTTCCCAGGCCTTCGTCATGACGCCGAAAGGGCCAAACGATTACAGCACGGCGCTTCGCCGCAAGCTGGTCACAGAAGTAAGCATGAACAACGAAGGGCAATTCCCGCAACCGGCGGACGAGCGCTCTTCCCAACCGTAATTCCGGACAGTGGCGCATTGCTGCACGCACGCGTAAGGGCCGAGAGCAGACGGCGGCTCCTGGCATCAGCAAACACAGCTTCCAGGCTGCTCGGCTCGACGCGCCGAGCCGTCAACTGACCTGAATACGGCGGTCACCTGTCCGTTGCTCTCCCGACAGGTATGTTTCTTGGCGATCCACGGCCCCTCGTCGATCTTGACCTCGGCCCGGTCGATCGGCGGCGCACCCCAGGCGGCTCGACGATCCGACAATCGCTGCCGACAGGAGTCACCCGAGCCGGCGCCGATTTGAGGCTGGCTCAGCCGCGGCGACCCTCATGCCACCGCGGCGGTGGGACGCGGCTCATCCGATCGAGCGGAGCACACCACCGTCGACGCGCAGTGCGGCGCCGGTGGTCGCCGAGGCCTGCTCGGAGCAGGTGTAGACGACCATGTTCGCGACTTCCTCGGTTGTCGCGAACCGGTTGATGAGCGTGGTCGGACGCAGCGATTTCAGGAAATTATGCTCGGCGTCCGTTTGCGTGATGCCCTGCTCCTTCGCGGTGGCCTTCATCCAGCCGCCGAGAATCTCGGAGTCGGTCGGCCCCGGCAGGACAGCGTTGACCGTGACGCCGGTGCCACCGACAAGTTCGGCCAGCCCGCGCGACACGGCCAGCAACGCGGTCTTGGTCATGCCGTAGTCGATCATCTCCTTGGGGATAGCGAGCGCGGACTCGCTGCTGATGAAGACGACCCGTCCCCACCCGCGCTCGACCATACCCGGCATATAGTGGCGCGCGGCGCGCACGCCGCTCATCACGTTGAGCTGGAAGAGGTCGAGCCATGCGGCGTCGTCCTGCTCGAAGAAGCCATTGGGACGTGCAGTGCCAACATTGTTGACGAGGATGTCGGCATCCGGCGCCTGCGCCGCGAGCGCCGCCGAGCCCTCGGCCGTCGCGAGATCGGCGGCAATGCCGGTGAGGTCGGCGTCAGGCAGCAGCGCGCGCAGTTCCCGGAGCGTCGCGGCGACCCGCTCTTCCGTACGTCCATTGACGACGACGGCGGAGCCTGCGCGCGCGAGCCCTTCGGCGATCGCGCGGCCGATGCCGGCGGTCGATCCGGTGACGATGGCCTTGCGGCCCTTGAGTTCGATGTTCATGCCCTTGATCTCCGATTATAAATGGCCGGACGACCGGACAGATGGCCCGGAGGTCAGCTGATGCCGCTCAGCTAGATGAGCCGCGCGAGCGCGCGCAGGCGTTCCGATGTTAGTGCCGAAGGGCGCCGAGCCGGGTGCTTGCCACGCACACCGCCATTTCCTGGCGGCCGAACATACGGGCCAATGCCTGGCCAACAGCCCCAAATCTCATGGTGGAATAGCTCATCGCGCTTCTCCTTCGGGCGGACGCATCGCCGCTGCCTCACGCCAAGAGGTAGGCATGCCCAGGCGCGCTATGCAGTCGGAAGATACGCATTACGGTGGTGCGAAATCGCACCGGAGGCTTCACGTGACGACGCGAACTTCTCCATGATCGACCGGCTGGGACGACTATCCGTTACTTCCTCGCAGTCGCGCGCGGCGGTTCGGTCCGAGCGGTGAGCGATGGATCAGGCGCCGCTGCCCGCATGGTTCAGATGGCGACTGTCTCGCGAACCTGATCGGCCGCCGCATCCAGAAAAGCCTGCGCGAGGTCGGGGTCGTTGACCACCCGAGAGAGCATGACCGCGCCGACCATTGTCGAGAGAACGGCCATTGCCTTGTCGCCGGCCTTTTCGCTGTCGTCCTCGCCAACCCAACTGCCGAGCATCTCGAGGTACTCCTTGATGCCGGCCTCGAATGAGGCCTTCACCTCGGCGCCTTGCCTGGCCGCATCCGAGCCGAGCGCGACGACCGGGCAGCCGTCCATCTTTTCCGCGCGATGATCCATACTGAGGTAGAATGAGATCACCCCGTCGAGCGGTTTCCCAGGGTTTGCCGCGGTCGCGGCCGACCACTTGTCGGTGGCGCTTTCCATCGCGCGCCTGGATGCCTGCGCCGCCAGGTCGTCCTTTGACTCGAACTGCTTGTAAAAGGCGCCCTGGGTCAGCCCGGCGCCCTTCATCAGATCCTTGAGGCCAATGCCGTCAAAACCTCGCTCCCGAAAAAGGCGGCTTGCCACATTGATCACGGTTTCGCGGTTTTCCGCGGCCTGAGTGCGACTTACGCGCATCGCCATCTCCTTTTTAGATTGCATTCGTAATCTATACATTATATAGAGGTCGAACGCAATCCAAAAAAGGAGATATGAGATGATCCGCAAAACCCTGAGTGCGTCCGTTCTGGCCGCGATGTTTCTTGCGAACCCGGCTTTTGCCGAGGAAGCGACCATCGGACGGCCGATCGAAGCTGCCAGCCTGCACGAGGGACAGCTCGACATGGTGGTCTACTACGTCCCGGTCAACGGCGGCCTGCTGGAGGTCACCGCCACCTTCGCGCCGAAGATCGGAGGTGATCCGCTGCGCTTCGTCATGGGCCTTGCTGACGGCGACTCCGTGGCCTTTTCCATGCCGGGCCACCAGGATTCGCTTTACGCGTTCTCAAGGTCGGGCGAGGAGGTCACGATCTCGACCGAGACCGACACATACCTGCGAGCCGACGCGACAATGCGCTGACGCGCAGACCCTGCGTGGCGTCGGCTGCGTCCGAACAGCTCGCCACAGGTACCTTCGATCGCGCTACCGAATGAGTTGGAGGAGAGTGATATGCTATATAGTTATTTTGTCGAGAAATCGATCCGAAAGAGCTTCGATGACGTCAACAATCATCGCTGGGATGCGGCGGTGAAAGCACTCGCGCCGCATGTCCATCATCGGGTTGGCGGCGCCCACGCGCTTGGTGGAGAGCGCCACGACAAGGAAGCCCTGCGCCGCTGGTTTGAACGCCTCGGCCGTGTTCTGCCCACCCTCCATCTCACGGTCAATCACATCTGGGTGGAGGGCTGGCCATGGCATACCACTGTGTTTGCCCAGTGGGATGGCACCGCGACCCTACTCAACGGCGACACGTCGTACATCAACCGAGGTCTCCACGTGTTTACCCTGCGGTGGGGCAGGGTCCATGCGCTGGAGGAATTTTACGATTCACAGGCAGCGGCTCGCGGTCTTGCCCTCCAAGCGGCAGCGGGCCTCGAGGAAGCTGCCGCCGAACAGATAACAAGCTAGCTGAAACGTCGCCTTTTTACGATCCTCCGCAATGCGGAGGCTCGGCACATTCTTCGACAGGCTGTACGGGCGGCTTCTGGGTAGACGCGAAATTGCATCCATAGCCCGTACGAGGCGCAAAGCGGTCAGTCAGGATTCCGCTGCGAAGGCTTGCTTTGCGTCCAGACCTCCTCCTCTACTCCTGTCCCCGCTTCTGCGCGATCAGATCGAGGCGTTCGCGGTCGGAGCGTTCGCGTTCGTCGCGGTTGCGCACGTCCTTGTAGGCGCGCTCGACCATGTTGGTGCGCGCGGTTGCCGACGCGACGAGGCCGGCCTCCTTCCTGGCGCTTTCGAGGTTCGCCTCCTGGCGCACGACGGCCTGGGCGATGCGGCGGTGGTAGAGATCGGGGAAAAGGCCGGAGAGGGAATTGTCCTTGTCGAAATGCTCGACCAGTTCCTTGGCCTCGGCTTCGGCGGCATTTGCGGCGGCGAGGAGGGTGGCGTGGCGCGTCTCGTGCAGCGCCTTCAACTGTTCCTGAACCTTGACCAGCTTCTTCAGGCGGTCCTTGCGCGTGCTCATGTCACCTCGCCAGCGTCAGGTCGACAAAGCCGTCGACGAACAGCGACAGCATGGAGCCGACGGCGAAATAGAAGATGAGCATGCCGCCGGCGATGACGAAGGGCTGGGAGATGAAATAGATCGGGATCTGCGGCGTCAGCTTGTTGACGAAGCCGATCGTCAGGTTGACGAGAATGGCATAGGCGACGAAAGGGCTGCCGAGGCGGATGACCAGGAAGAAGGTGTCCGACACCGTGTCGGCGACATCGACCAGTGCCGCCTGCGGGTTGAAGAAGACGTTGACCGGCGCGACCGTATAGGACGTCACCAGCGCGCGTATGATCTCATGGTCGAAGTCGAAGACGAACAGCAGCAGCAGTGCCGAGAACGAGATCATGGCGGCGAGCGCCGCCTGCGGTTCGGGCTCCTCGATCGCTGGCCCGCCCGAGCCGCCATAGCCGATCAGCATGGCGATGGCCGACCCCATGAAGCGCAGGGCTTCCATGTAGAGCCTGGTCATGGCGCCGATCAGGCCGCCGACCAGGAGTTCGGAAACGATCATCGGCACCAGGATCTGCGGACGCGGATCGACGAAGGGAAAGATCTTGTCCCACAGGAAGGCGAGCAGGCCGCCGGTGGCGGCGACCGCAACGAACAGCCTGACCTGCACCGGGATGCGGGCGCTGGACAGGCCGGGCATCAGCATGAAGCAGGCGCCGATGCGGCAGAAGGCGAGGAACGCCGCGATGACGACCGCTTGCGAGAGAACGCTCACGATATGGTCCCGAGCACCCTGATCTCGACGCCCTTGGCGATTTCGACATGCGAGAGCACCGGCAGCGTGGTGAACAGCCGCTCGATGATCATGCGCACATAGGGGCGCGCGTCGGGCGCGGTGACGAGGACGAAACGCTCGCCGGCTTCGAGGAATTTCTTGATCGCCTTGGTGGCGTCCTGGCCGAATTCCTCGAGCTGGCGCGGATCGATGTCGAACTCGCGCACCTCGCCCTTGGCGTCGCGCTTGAGGCTCTGGTGGAAGGCGAGGTCCCAGCGGTTGCCGAGACGCAACACCTTGAGCACGCCGCCCTCCGAAAGATCGCCGCAGATCTGCTGCGCCATGCGGATGCGGACATGCTCGACGATCTGCTCGGTGCGGCGCACATGCGGCGCGATCTCGGCGATGGCCTCGATGATCAGGTGCAGGTTGCGGATCGAGACACGCTCGGCCAGCAGCAGCTTCAGCACTGCCTGCAGGCCGGGATAGGAGATGTGCGTGGTGCAGATCTCGTCGGCGAGCTTGCGGTATTCCTGATCCTGGCGCTCGAGCAGCGCCTTCATGTCCTTGTAGGACAGAAGCTGCGGCAGGTTGTTGCGGATGACCTCGGAGAGATGGGTGAGCAGCACCGACATGTTGTCGGCAAAGGTGTAGTTCTCGCGCTTCAGATCCTCGGCGAATGTTTCCATGACGGAATAGGCACGCATGCCGAAGGCCGGTTCGCGGATCTCCTCGCCCGGAATTTCGGGAACGTCGCGGTTGCCGAGCAGCACCATGATCTCCCCGACGCGCATCGAATATTCGGCGACCACCGTTCCGTGCACCTTGATCTGATAGCTTTTCGGCGGGATGGCGAAATCGTCGGCGACGCGCACTTCGGGCACGACGAAGCCATATTGCTGGGCGAACTTCTTGCGCATCTTGGCCATGCGGAAGACCAGCTCCTGATGCGAGACCAGCAGCCGGGTCGAAAGCTGCTTGCCGATCAGAAGCTCGATCTCGGCGGTGGCGAGCGAGGCCTTGACCGAGTTCTTCTCTTCCTCGGCCTTGGTCGCCTTCTCCTGGTTCTTCAGCGCCTCGGCCTCGGCCATGGCCCGGTTGTGGCGCATCGGAATGACATAGCCGAGGCCGGCCATGCCGCCGGCGAGCGCGAAGAAGGGGAAGAACGGCAGGCCGGGCATCAGGCCGAGCAGCACCAGCAGCGCCGCCGCCACATAGAGCGCTCGCGGATGCGCGCCGAGCTGGCCGAACACGGCCTGGTTCGTCGAACCGCGTGTACCGCCCTTGGAAACCAGCAGGCCGGCGGCGAGCGAGACGATGAGCGCCGGGATCTGGGTGACCAGACCGTCGCCGACCGACAGCTTGATGAACACGTCGGCGGCCTCGCCCATGCCCATGCCGTGCCTGATATAGCCGATGGCGATGCCGCCGACGATGTTGATGGCGGTGATGATGAGGCCGGCGATGGCGTCGCCGCGGACGAATTTCGAGGCGCCGTCCATCGAGCCGAAGAAGGAGGATTCCTCTTCCAGCTCGCGGCGGCGCAACTGCGCTGTCTTGTCATCGATCATGCCGGCGGAGAGGTCGGCGTCGATCGACATCTGCTTGCCGGGGATGGCGTCGAGGGTGAAACGGGCGCCGACCTCGGCGATACGGGTGGCGCCCTTGGTGATGACGATGAAGTTCACCACGATCAGGATCATGAAGACGATCAGGCCGATGACGAAATCGCTGGCCATCACCAGTTTGGAGAAGCCGGCGATGACGTAGCCGGCGGCGTGCGTGCCTTCATTGCCGTGCGACAGGATCATGCGCGTGGTGGCGATGTTGAGCGATAGCCGCAGCATGGTGGCGATGAGCAGCACGGTCGGAAACGAGGAGAAGTCGAGCGGCCGCTGGATCCACAGTGCCACCATCAGGATCAGCACCGAAAGGGCGATCGAGAAGGCAAGGCCGACGTCGATGAGAAAGGCCGGGATCGGCAGGAACAGCACGGCCAGGATGATGACGATGCCCAGCGCGAAGAAGACGTCGCGACCGTTCTTGGCCACGGCGCCGGGCTGGATGCTTTCGCTTATCGCCATTCTAGTCCTCGAAAACCGTGGGCTGCCGAGCATGCGACAGCCCGGCGAGGGTAGCTGGCCAAGCTTGCGCGAGGGTGGGAGAGTGGCCTGCCCAACCATCGAAAGGAAATCTCATGCTGCTGGTCATCGGCACGGTTCGTCTGCCACCCGACAAGCTCGAACAGGCAAGGCCAGCGATGGAACGCATGGTTGTTGCCAGCCGTGCCGAGCCCGGTTGCCTCGCATACTCCTATGCGCAGGATGTCCTCGACGCCGGGTTGATCCGGGTCACGGAAGTCTGGAATGACAGGGCGGCGCTCGACGCACATTTCGCCGCGCCACACCTTGTGGACTGGCGCGCAAGTTGGCCGTCGCTCGGCATCGGCGAGCGCAATCTCGTGCTCTACGAGGCCGGCGACCCGAAGCCGACCTGACCATCGGCGGCCGGACGGGCCCCTCCAAACGGCGCGCGGGCGCCGTCATTGTGGTTGCCATGCGGTGCCGCTCGGCGTATCAGCACGGCAGTCTTTTCAATGCCTTGCTGATGTCGGCGAGCCGCTCCGGTGCTTACCAAAAACCAATCGCCCAGGAATCAACCGCAAGTCTACGCCCGCCGGCTGCGCGCGGTGCTCATCAATTCGATCCCGCTGCTCGAAGCGCGAGGCATCGCGGTTGTCGTCCTTGCCGGCATCGTCGGCGTGATGGCGGGCATACTGGTCACCGCGATGAGCCAGATCGTGCAGGACCTGCACGGGCTGTTGTTCGGCGTGCAGGCCGGCGGCCGGCTTTCCGGCATGTTCTCTCTCGCCCACCCCATGCAAGCCCTGATCCCGGCGATCGGCGGCATCCTGCTCGGGCTGACGGTGATCTGGCTGAGAAAGCGGAGATTTCGCACGCCTGTCGACCCGATCGAGGCCAACGCGCTCTATGGCGGTCGCATGTCGCTGACCGATACGTTCATCATCGCCGGCCAGACCATGCTCTCCAGCGGTTTCGGCGCCTCTGTCGGGCTGGAGGCCGGCTACACGCAGGTCGGTTCCGGCCTGGCTTCGCGGCTGGCGCGGCTGTTCAAGCTACGCCGCAACGATGTCCGCATCCTGGTCGGCTGCGGCGCCGCCGGCGCCATCGCGGCGGCTTTCGATGCGCCGCTGACCGGCGCTTTCTATGGTTTCGAACTGGTCATCGGCATCTATTCGGTCGCCAATGTGGTGCCTGTCATGACCGCGGCGATCTCCGCCTCGCTCACCGCCGAGATGTTCGGCGGCGTGCCGTTCCCGCTGGAGCTTGCGGGCCTGCCGGCACTCACGGCCAGCCAGTACGTGCCCTTCCTGCTGCTTGGGCTTCTTGGCGGGGCCGCCTCGATCGCCATCATGCATCTGGTGACGCTGGTCGAGCGCGCCTTTGCCAAACTGTCGGTCGATGCGTCGCTGCGTCCCGTCATCGGCGGCGTCATCGTCGGCCTGCTTGGGCTGGTCACGCCACAGGTGCTGTCGAGCGGCCACGGCGCGCTGCATCGCGAATTCGCCATGAACTATGGGCTGAGCGTGGTGGCCAGCGTCTTCGTGCTGAAGCTGGCGGCTTCCGCGATCTCGCTGGGTTCGGGGTTTCGCGGCGGACTGTTCTTCGCTTCTCTGTTTCTTGGCGCCCTGCTCGGCAAGGCATTCGCCGATGTGATGGCTTTCATCTCGCCGTCGACCGGCATCGATCCCGCCGTCGCTGCCGTTGTCGGCATGACATCGCTGGCGGTCGGCGTCGTCGGCGGGCCGCTGACGATGACGTTCCTGGCGCTGGAATCGACCCGCGACCTGACGCTAACCGGCGTCGTCCTGGCGGCCTCGATCATGGCGGCGATCCTGGTGCGCGAGACCTTCGGCTACTCCTTCTCGACGTGGCGCTTTCATCTGCGCGGCGAAACGATCCGCAGCGCCCATGACGTCGGCTGGATGCGCAGCCTGACCGTCGGCTCGATGATGCGCAAGGACATCAAGACCATCAATGCCGACACGACGCTTGCGGCCTTCCGCAAGCAGGTACCGCTGGGCTCGGCCCAGCGCGTCATCGCCGTCGACGCGGGCGATCAGTATGTCGGCGTGCTGATCGTTGCCGAACTGCACAGCGACCTGTCCGACGGCGAGACGGCGGTGCGCGATCTGGCGCAATACAAGGATGCCGTCCTGGTGCCGAGCATGAACGTGCAGTCGGCCGCCGAGACCTTCCAGCGGGCCGGCGCCGAGGAGTTGGCCGTGGTCGAGGATTTCACCGACCACATCGTGCTCGGACTGCTGACCGAGGGCCATCTGATGCGGCGCTATGCCGAGGAGCTGGAAAAAGCGCGCCGGGACTTGTCGGGCGAAGGGTAGGTCGGGCGAAGGTAGGCTGCCGAGCCGGCCCGGCTGAGCTCGTGCAAGGCGAAGCTGCCGTGCCAAGCTTGTTCTCCACCCTACATCAGCAGACCATGGCCGACCGCACACCATATCCGCCGCTCAACACGTTAAAGCTGGTTTCGAAGGACGTCTGGATCGTGGATGGCCCGGTCATCCGCTTCGGCATGCCTTGGCCGAAAATGCGGTTTCCGACACGGATGACCGTCATCCGCGTCAACGACGGCGATTTGTTCGTCCATTCACCCACCTTGCTGACAGGGAGCCTCGAGGCCGAGATCGCTGGATTGGGCAAGGTCCGCTACATCATCGGGCCGAACCGGATCCACTATTGGTGGATTCCGATGTGGCGCAGGGCCTTTGCGGATGCGGGTATCTGGCTGGCACCGGGCATTCGCGAGCAGGCGGGCGACAGGATCGATTTCGAGGCGAACGAGCTTGGTGCCGAGAGGGGCTACCCGTGGGACGATGACCTCAAGTCGCTGCCGGTGGAGGGCAGCTTCATGACGGAGATGGTGTTCTTCCATTCCGTCAGCCGAACATTGATCCTGACAGACCTGATCGAGAACTTCGAATCGCGGAAGCTTGGCTGGCCGTGGCGCTGGCTTGCCAGGGCGGCTGGTGTCGTTGATCCGGATGGCAAGACGCCGCGCGATTTGCGATTGACCTTCCCCAGGGGGCAACTCAAGGCGGCAGTCGAAAAGATGCTAGAATGGAATCCGGAACGCGTGATCATGGCGCACGGCCGTTGGTACGAACGCGATGGCGTCGCCGAACTGAAGCGCGCGTTCCGCTGGCTGGGTCCGCTCTAACGCTTTGTGTTGATGCAAGCCCGGACGAAAACGTCTTCGCGCTATCCTGCACTCCTAATGCTCGATCGGGCCCTTTGCCATGACCAGCGCCGTGCCCGCGGTTGTCGGGCGCTCGATCACGCGGCGCACCCGCGGCGGCTCGTCGCCGCTGTGCAGCGCCCGCAGGCGCTCGCCGACCGTGGCGTCGGCTTGGGTGATGCGGCCGTTGTGCCTGACATATTCGAGCCAGGTCGGCGTGTGGTAGTGCTCGATCCAGATCGCCGGATTTTCGAGATCGCGCGCCAGCGTCCAGTTGCGGGCACCGTCGCGGCGGCGGATGCGGCCGCGCTCGGCCATGGTGGCCAGGAACTCCGGCACGTCCTCGTCGCGGATGATGTATTCGATCATGATGGCGATGGGGCCGCTGCGCGGCTTCAGGTCGAGCGCGAGATGCGGCTCCTTGAAGCGGTTGAGCGGATCGAGGTTCAGCACCTGCTGCTGCGGCAGCGGCAGCACGAGGCCGATGGCGCCGCCAGCCAGCATGGCGATGGCCGCCGCGATCAGCGCTGTCCCGGCGCCATGCGCGTCGGCGACGATGCCCCAGATCCAGCTGCCGAGCGCGATGCCGCCGAAGGTCGCGGTCTGATAGACCGACAGCACCCGGCCGACGACCCAGCGCGGCGTCGCCATCTGCACGGTGACGTTGAAATGCGAAAGCGCGATCACCCAGCACGCGCCGCCGACCAGCAGGCCGAGCGATGTCTGCCAGGCGTTGTGGCTGACGGCGGCATTGAAGGCGCAGACGGCGAAGCCGGCGAAGGCCGAGCGCACCATGGTCTCGCTGGACAAAAGCTGGCGCAGCCGCACGCTGATCAGCGCGCCGCCGACCGCGCCGATGCCGAAGGCGCCCAGCATGATGCCATAAGTCAAGGCATCGCCCTTGACGACGTCGCGCGCCACCAGCGGCAGGAGCGCCAGCACCGCGCCGGCGCTGAAGCCGAAGGCGGAGCCCCTGACCAGCACCTTGCCGATGTTGGGCGACATGGCGACATAGCGCAGGCCTGCGCCCATGGCCGCGCCAAGCGATTCGCGCGGCAGCGTCGATGGCTGAACCTGCGGCTTCCAGCGCGCCAGCACGACGATGAGACCGATATAGCTCACCGCGTTGGCCGCGAAGGCGGCCGCCGCCCCGGCTGCGGCGACGATGATGCCGCCGATCGCCGGACCGACGCTGCGGGTCAGGTTGAAGCCCATCGAGTTCAACGCGACGGCGGCCGGCACCTTGTTGCGGGGCACGATGTCGCCGACGGAGGCTTGCCAGGACGGGCTGTTCAGGGCCGTGCCGCTGTCGATCAGGAAGGTGAAGGCAAGCAGCGTCCACGGCGTCATCAAGCCGGAATAGGTGAACAGGGTCAGAAGCACCGAGACGACCAGCATGAAGGTCTGGGCGACCAGCATAACCTTGCGCCGGTCGAAGCTGTCGGCGATGGCGCCGGCGACGAGCGCGAACAGCATGATCGGCAAGGTGGTCGAGGCCTGCACCAGCGCGACCTGATAGGGCGAGGTGGCGATCGTGGTCATCATCCAGGCGGCGCCGACGCCCTGGATGAGGCCGCCGAAATTCGACACGAGGCTGGCCGACCACACGGCGCGGAAGATGCCGTGCCGGAACGGCGCCAGCGCCGAAACGCTCTCGCTCTCCGGCTTTTCGTCAATCATAGGAAAGGCCCTGTCATGGCTTGCCGATCGTTGCGGTGATCCGTTTCCCCGGATGGTTTGCCGAAACTATGGCATCGTGCCGCAAAGAGCGAACGTCCTGAAAAAAAGATCATGGTCCAACAAGAGGATAGAGGAGGACCACGCAGCCGTGCGGCGTTGCTTCGACGCCGCGCCGCGGATGCAGCCCTATGCCGTACACGGTCCGCATCGGCGACAGCAGGCTGCTGCCGGTAAGTCGTCGGGACAGAACGGGCCGGCTCGCCGCAAGCAGCTAGAACCCGTTTTCAATGCGCTCGAAGACGACGTTGGTGAAGGCCGATATCTGGCTGCCGATGAAGGGACCGGTCAGCGCCGCCACGAGCATGATGGCGACGATCTTCGGCACGAAGGTCAAGGTGATCTCCTGGACCTGCGTCAGGGCCTGGATCAAGGCGATGCCGATACCCACCGCCATGGCGACCAGCACCACCGGGGCGGATGCGGTCAGCACCGTCCACACCGCGTACTGGACGATGTCGAGTGCGTCGGCCTCGTTCATGGGGTCGGCCCGCCGGAGCCGTCAGCTTGCCGCCTTGACCGAGACGCCGGGGCCGACCGCGATCTCGGTGCCGTTGCCCAGCACGGCGATGAGGCCGCTGCTGGCAAGGCGCACGGACGCGACGGTGCCCGTCGTCTTGCCGTCGGCGGACGTTATCGAGCGCCCGATCAGCGCATCGGCCTGCGACAGCGCCGAGGACTGCATGATCTGGTCCAGCTTGGTATTGGTCTGCACAGACTGCTCGACCTGCGAGAAGGTGGCGAGCTGGGCGACGTACTGTGTCGAATCCATCGGCTTGGTCGGATCCTGGTTCTTCATCTCGGCGATCAGAAGCTTCAGGAAGGACTGGTAGTCGACAGCGGTCTTGGAGGTCTGCTGGCTGGCCTGATTGGTGCCAACCGGTATCGTCGTCGTCATGTCCACGGTCATCAGCGTGCTCCCACAGCCAGCGGACGCGAGGCGCCCGGAACGTCGTCATTGCCGCCCAGCGCGCGGCGTTCGAGCGGATAGAGCGACCGGATCGCCTTTAGCGCCTCGTAGATGTGGTCCTCGCCGACCATGCGGTCGATCTGTTTCAGCGCACTGCCGATCTCGGCGTCCTCGAAACTTGCAAGCAGCAGCGGCAGGGAGCGGCGGAACATTTCGCGCGCCTCGCCGGCGCCGGCCGGATTCATGAGCATCACCTGGAGGATGAAATACAGCTGCTTGAGCGGCGTCGAGGCGTCATCGGCCTGGATCACATGGCTTTCGAGCAGGAACTGCACGTCGTTCATCAGTTCGACGGTGACCTTGCGGTCGACGCGGATGACGGCACCGTTGATGTAGATCTTCTCGTTCGGCTTCAGCGATATCTTCAGCGTGTTGGTCATTGAATGCCGTCGCGGATGATCTGGGATACCTCGATCAGTCCCTCGAAATTCTGGGTGCGGCCCTGGCGGATGTCTTCCGCCTCGCGCAGCAGCCAAAGGCCGATCGAAATCAGGTTGGCGCGCAGTTCCTTGGGAAGCGCGTTGTCGTTGGAGCCGAGATCCTCGACAAAGGCGGTCCAGACGCGGTTGGTGAAATGCAGCGCCTCCACTGCCTCCATCGAAGCGGGGCCAAGGGCGGCGGCCGCCGCCAGCATGTCGATCGAGCGGGTCAACAGCTCCCGTTCACGGTCCTTCGCATCGGCGACAGAGGTGCTCTGGATGTCGGCGTAGGAGAATTGGTACATCGTTGGCTCTACCGTTCCGGTTCAGAGTTGTCAGGTCAGGTAATTCAACAGGCTGAGCTGCTGGAGCCGCGCCGTCAATGCGAAGGAGGTCTCGATGTGCTGCGTCAGGTCGGCGACGCGGGTCGCGGCTTCGGCCGGGTCGACCGCTTCAAGATCGAGAATGTGGCGCTCGAACAGGTCGACCTGCGTCTTCATGCGGTCGACAGCGTCGGACACGCGCTTCTGGACGATGCCGGTTTCGGACTGAACCTGGCCGATGCCGCTCAGCGCTTCGCCGACCAGCGACTGCGAGCGGCCGACGATGGTGTCCTTCGCCGCCTGGCTGATGTTGGTCGACATCAGGCTGGAGACCATGGCCGCCGCCATGGCGAGCTTCTTGATGCCGTCGCTGTTGGCGCTGGTCGAGGTCGCGGTGGTTTCGTTGAGCGCGATGCGGCTGACGATCTGCTGGTCGGTGGCGTTCGACCAGTTGGCCTGCCAGCCCGAACCGAAGAACTGCGGCTCGACGTCGTTGGTGATGAAATCGTCCATCTGGGCCGCGGTGATGTTTGCCGCGGCGGGGTCATCCGGCGTGAAACCGAAATTGGCGACAAAGGAGGCGTCGAAGGCAGCCTTGGCGGGTGATCCGGCCGCTGTGAAATCGTTGATCGGCTTGACATCGGTGTTGGTGCCGGCAAACAGATACTCGCCGTTGACGCTGGTGTTGAGGATCGAGGCGAGCTGCTGGACGGCCGTCTTGCCGGCCGACTGGGTGAGGTTGGCGGAAGAATCGCCCGACGTTGAGGTGGTCAGGCTCGACAGCAAGGTCTGCGCGACGCTGGAGAGCTGGCCGAGCGAGGTCTGCGTCGAGGAGAGCCGGGCGGCCACCAGGCCGTTGGAATCGATAATGACATTGAGCCGGTCGAGATCGCGCGAGAAGGTGACGGACTGGGCGGTGCGTCCGCCCAGCGCCAGGCCGACATCGGCGACCCTGCCGGTCGAGGACTCCTTCGTGGCTTTGACGAGCTCGGCCTGCATGCGCATCTGCTGATAGCGCATGGCGTTCGAGAGAGCGGCCGAAGAGACTGAGGTCATGGATTATCCCACCGCGCTGAGCAGAGCCGCCAACATGTCGTCGACGGTTTTCATCATTCGGGCCGATGCCTGATAGGTGTGTTCGAGATCGAGAAGCAGCGACATTTCCTGGTCGACATTGACGCCGGTCGCGTTGGACAGCGCCTCGGCGCTGCGCGATGCCAGGGCTTGCTTGGCGTCGGCTGCGGTCGACGCCTGCTGGCGCACGCCCTGGAGCCACCCGATCGAATTGGCGGCATAGTCGGCAACGCTCGACGTCGCCGAAATCCCGGCGGCGGGGTCGAATGTCATCGGCTGATCGAGCCGGTCGCCATACGCGACCAGAAGGCTGGAATAAGAGGCGCCGCCAGTGTTGACGACATAGGCCGCGCCGTTGGCGCCGCCGTCGCGCAGCAGTGCCGGATTGCCGCCGGCGCTTGGATCCATGGCGGCATTGACGCTGATCGTGCCGGCAAGGCCATTGACCAGCGTGCCAGCGGCCGGCACCGCCGGCGCGCCCGACCAGGTGAACAGCCCGGCGGCGTTGGGCATTGACGGCGCGGTCTCGGCGAAGGCCGTGATCAGGCCGCGCGCGGTCTCGTCGAGCTGGCTCTGCATGGTCGAGGCTACGCCATCGCGCAATTGCAGCAAACCGGCAAGCTCGCCGCTGGCGCTGGTGTTGCCGCCGGTTCCCGCCGAGATCGGCACATTATCGATGTAGAGTGCGTTGCCGACGGTACCGGCGCTGTAGCCGGAGGACGGGGCGAAGCTGACCGTGCGCGGGATGGTTTCGAACAGCGTCGTGCCGTCACCCGTGGTGATGACCATGTCATTGTCGCCGCGCGTGAAGGTCGAAACCGGAACATAGTCCGAGATCTTCTTCAAAAGCGCGTCGCGCTGGTCCAGCGCATCGGAAACGTCGGTGCCGGAGCGCGTGCCTGATATGACAGCCTTGTTGGCATCCTGGAACTGGCTGAGCAGCGAGTTGAGATCGTCTACCGCGGTGGCGATCTGGCCGTCGGTCTGGGTGCGAAAGTCCTGAATGGCCCTGGAGCCTTCGTTCAGGGAGCGCACGACCTGCTTGGCCGCGTCGATAACGCTGGAGCCGAGATTCTGGTTGGACGGCGAGGTGGCATAGAGCTGCAGCGCCTGCTGCAAATTGCCGATCGCGGTCGAGGGAGAGGACGCATTGTCGACGCCATTGACCGAAACATCCAGCTGATCCAGGCCGCTATAGAGCGCGTTCTGGCCGCTGTATGCCGACAGGGCGCTGAGATTCTGGCGGAAGAGCAGGTCGTTGGCTACGCGCTGGATGTCAACCGAGCGCGCGCCCGGCGCCGTGCTGGTGACGACGGCGATACGGCGCGTATAGTCCGGATTGGAAGCGTCGGCGACGTTGCGCGAGACAACGCTGGTCTGCCGAGCGGTGTTCATCAGCGCCGATTGGGCGATGCTCAATGCGGTGGAAAGCGACATGCGGGTCTTTCACGGGCGTTGCCCGGTTTTATCTCTTCAGGTTGACAAGGACGTCCATCAGGTCGGAACCCGTCTGGAAGACTTTCGAATTGGCGGTGTAGCTGCGCTGCGCCGCGATCATGTTGGTCAGTTCCTCGGCGATATCGACGTTCGAATTCTCGAGCGCGCCGGAGATGATGGAGCCGAGCTTGCCTTCATTGGCAAAGCCGACGCGGACCGCGCCGGATTCGGTGCCCTGCGAGTACACATTGCCGGGCAGCGCGGTGAGCTGGTCGGGACTCTGCACATCGGCCAGCGGGATCTTGTAGAGCGGCTTGGTGGAGCCGTCCTTGTACTGGGCGTAGATGGTACCGTCCTTGCTGATCTGCACCTTGTCGATGGTGCTCGGCGCGTTGCCGTTGACCTGAGCGTCCGAAACCGTGAAGCCGGTGCCGAGCTGGGTCAATGCCGACAGATCCAGTGAAAAGGTGCTGCCGTTGGGCACGGTGAGCGAGACGCTGTCGACGGCGCCGGTGAGCTTGCCCGTGGTCGTGTCGAAGGTCAGGTTGGCCGAGCCCAGCGCGCCGCCGGCGTAGGGGAATGACGTTCCGGCGGTCGCCTTCGACTGGTCGAAGACCGACACCTGCCAGGTGCCGGCGCCGGTGTTGGTGAAATAGACGTCGAGCAGCTTCTTGTTGCCGAGATTGTCATAGGCGACCATCGAGGATTTCGAGGTGTACTGCGCGCCTGCGGCATTGGTGGTGGGCAGGTTGCCGGCCGCGACCGGCGTCGCGCCTGCGGGCAAGTTGCCGCTGTAGAGACCCTCGGTGCTCGGGGTCGCGGTCATTCCCTGGTCGGAGATGACGACCGGGACCAATCCTTCAAAACCGTTCACCGTCGCCGCCGGCACGCCATTTTCGTAGCTGTAGGCCATCAGCTGGAAGCCGGCCGAGTTGACGAGCCTGCCCTGTCCATCGGGAACGAAGGCGCCGGCGCGGGTCAGGAAAGGCGTACCGCTCGGGTCCTGGACGACAAAGAAGCCGTCGCCGCTGACGGCAAGGTCGGAGACAGAGGTGGTGTATTGGAGAACGCCGGGATCGCTGACCGCCTGCCGGATCGTGGTGGTGATGCCGCCGGAATTATAGGCGCCGCCCGTCGAGGGCATGACCAGCGTTGAAAATTCGGCGGAGGACCGCTTGTAGCCGGTGGTATCGGAATTGGCGATGTTGTCGGCTGTCGTCGACAGACGGTTGGCCTGCGCGTTCATGCCGGAAACGCCGGTCCGCATCATCCCGTAGAGGCTCATCGAAATGTCTCCGCAATGTCCATGCCATTGGCAGCGAGGCTACGCGTCCTGTCTTGCGCGAGGCTGGCGCGGCGGTGCATCAGAACACCAGCCGGTAACCGAGGAAGCGCTTGGAATCGATCGGATCGGTGCCCAGCTTCTCGCGCAGCTTCTTGCGCAGCTTGCTGATGTGGCTTTCCACCACGTTCTCCTCGACCTCTTCGTCGAAGATGCCGTAGATGGCGTTGAATACTTGGGTCTTGGTGACGCGGCGGCCGCGATTGCTTGCCAAATATTCGAGAATGCGGCGCTCACGGCGCGGCAAGGGAAGCGGCTGGCCATTGATTTCAGGGTCGCGGCCATCCATGAAGATGCGCATGGCGCCGATCTCGGTAAAGGCGGCATCCTCGTTGGCGCGGCGGCGGATGGCTGTTATGCGGGCCAGGATCTCGCGGATATGGACCGGCTTGCGGATGACGTCATCGACACCGCTCTCGAACAGCCGCAACGTGTTCTCCAGCGAATGCTGCTCGCTGAGAGCAATCACCGGGGCTCCGGTGCGGTCGCGGATCTGGCGCGGAGAGATCGCGCCTTCGCGGCAGTCGCCGATGAGGAAGGCCCGGACCGAGCGCAGATCGGCATCGGCGGCCGAGTTCACCCACTCGCCGAATTCGCCGGAAGCGAAGCCCGCGCAGGCGATGCCCTCGCGGTCAAAAAGTGAATTGTATCCGTCTGTCACGAGCTCTCGCTCGTCAACGATAACGATCATCGGCCCCGCCTCCGAATCAGCTCATCTGCCCCGTGGGGAAAGCCGTATCCGCTGGCAGGAATCCTGAACAACCGTCATTTCTTGTAACTAGTTTCTTGGGAGTCCGGAATCGCATCGGTTGCATTAGCGTGGGGTGAGATATGCTTCGTGCTCCAAGTCCCGGCCAAGTCGAAGCGCAACGCCGAGACTTTGCGACCGATTGCATGAGATGCAACAATACACTCATGGATTGCAGAACGTGCGAGCGTTGCCGGTCCATTTGCCGAAGCCTGTGGCCACCATGTTTGATATCACGCGGCAGACATAGACCTTCTGCGCCGGGTCGTTGTCGGGCCCCGCGTGATAGCGGGCGACAGCCATCGACCAGGTCACGTGACGGGCATGAAGGCTGGCCAGGAACCGCGCCGCATAGTCGACATTCTGACGCGGATCTAGCATGTCCTCGACGCTGCGAAAATGCGCGCCGTGGTAGTGGTGATTGATTTGCATGCAGCCGAGATCAATCAGCGTCTTGCCTTCGCGTCGGGCATTGGCGAAGGTGGCAAGAGCTTCGGCGCGGCTTGTCGGGAAGACCGCTTTTCCTTCTATATTCAATGCGTTGGGCTGCAAGCTGCCCTTCTTGCCGGTCTCGGTCAAGCCGACGGCATAGAGGATGCCAGCCGGCACGCCGTAGCGGTCGGCGGCGCGCAGGATCTCCGGTTCGCAAGCATTGGCGGCGGCAGCGGCGGCGCTCGCAAGACTAGATAAAGATATCGCCGCCAGCGCGCTCGCGAGAAGGCGAAGCGGGGCGGCCGTGTGCTTGCGCGTCATCATTGTGTCTTCCGGCGGATTGCTGGCCCGGTTGCTGGCCGCCGGCGCCGCTGTTGCCGCCGCCGGAATTCCCGGGTTGAAAGGACGACTGGTCGCGGCCCGCCGCCGTCTGCAAGGATGCGGTCGCATCAGTGCGGGTCGTTGCGGGGACCGCTACCGAAGGTTGTAGTATCGTGACCTTGTCAACCTCGAAGCCGAGTCCGCGCAGGGACTTGACGATGGCATCGCTATCAGAGGACAGCCGGTGGTAGGCGTCATGTGTTTGAGGCTTTAACTCAATCGAAAGTTGTTCTCCGGAGAGGCGAAGATTGGCGGTGACCATGCCAAGCTCGGCCGGATGAAGTTCGATCTTCAACACATGTGTCGCGGCGGCAACAGGGCCTGTCAGTTGCGCAGTTGCGGAGTGTGTCGAAAGCGTCGTTTTCGGGCCGCCATCGGCTGTTATGGCGCCGATCACGTTGAGGGCGGCCTGGCTCATCGGCGCCTGCGGCGGGGCAGGGAAGCTGCGCTCGGAAACCACGTCGATGCGCCCTGCCGCCGACAGTTGTTTTCCGGGCTCGTGCCGCAACGAGGACTGAACATCGGCCATGGATTTCAGCTGCGGTGCCGCCTGCTTCGGATCCAGGTCCGGCACTTCGGCCGGCGCTGTCTGGGGCAGTGGCCCGGCCGCGATCGCATTGTCGCGTTTTGGCCTGCCGGCGGCGTCGTGGACGGTCTGGCCATCGAGCTTGGTCAGCGACCCATCCACGAGCGATGTCCGCTCGGGCTTCGAGATCGGTTCGAGATCGTCATGCCCGGCGGCGGATTTCGGCCGGTAGGCCTTCGGCAGGAGCTGCCCGTCGAGCGCCGGTTCCTGTCCGGTTTCGCTCGTATCGGCCGGTCTGGCCGATGTCGAGAAATGGCGCAGGTCATGGAACGCGATCAGCAACGGCAGATGGTCCTCGAGCGGCGTCGTACCTGTCTCGGCCGCTGCGCCATCGGCGTCCTTGTCCGGCTCGGCGGTCTTGTCCTCCCTGGTTGTTTTCGCGGCCGGCATTCCGCTGGATGGGATCCTTGCGTTGCCAGCCGGCAGTGGCTCGTCCTTCTGCCCGGCAGGACCGGCGGCAAGCCTGCTCCAGCGCTCATCGCGCGATTCGGCCCCGGCTGCCGGATGCTTGTCCGGGTGGGCCGGCCCGGCCTTGTCGTCCAGCATCTTGCCGAAACCCGTGTCGTCATTTTTTCCGGTCGCCGGCTGTTCCGCCGTCGTGCGCGCGGTGGTGATTCCCGGCAGCGCCGGACCGAGGCTGGGGGTCATTTCGGAGCGGCTCCAAGCATCTGGTCGATCAGGTCGAGCTGTCGACGGGTTTTGACCATGGCGGCATCGGTTGGGTCTGACGTGTCGGTGCTGGCCGCGGCCGCCGGCGCCGATGCCGGCAGGACAGTTGCCGCATCGCCCGGAGCCGGCGCGTTCGGCGCAACTGCCACTGTATCGCCGGATGGCGCGACGGCCGGCCGTTCGGACACAGCACCCTCGACGGGCGGCAATCCGGCGGCGTCGGCCGCCTGCGCGGCGGCAGGCTCGGGCTCGTGCGATGGCATGACTTCGGCAGGTGCCGGGCTGGCGGTCGGAAGGGAAGCGGGCGGCGCCACCACTTCGCCGGCGATGGCCTCGGCGGCGTCGAGCAGCGCGCGGTCGCCGTCCGACAGCCGGCTGCGGTCGATCTTGCCCAGCTTGGCGCGCACGTCCTCGATGGTACCCGATGTCACGGTGGACAGGCTTGAGTAGAGCAGGGCGCGCGGATCGCCCTGATTGGTGTTGCCGTCGCGGCCTTGCTCGGCCCGCGCCGAGGCGAAGGCGGACAGTTCGTTCAGGCCGTCGATCGCGGCGCGGCGGGCGATGCGCAGATAAATGACCTTCTCGCGCTCGGGATCCATCATTGAGGTGATATCGGCCAATTTGTCCTGGCTGATCGACATGTGCAGCTCAATCACGCCCGAGACGAAGGAGTCGGCGAACTGGCTGGCATAGGGCGAATAGAGATAGCGCTCGACATATTGTGTGGAGGCAAGCGCAAAGCGCGCCGCGTCGCGCTGCGCGACCGCAATGCCGACCGAGCGGCGCAATGCCGCCTCCTCGACCAGTGTCCCGGGGCCGAGCAATTTCGCCTCGTCGAGCAGCACCAGCGCCGCGGCCGGCTGGTCGCTGGCGAGCAGCGAACCCTTGACCAGGGCAAGGGAGGCGGCGAGGTCGCTGGGCTCCGCCATCGGATCGACCGGCTTCAAGGCTTCGATGGCCTCGCCGGGGCGGCCGTTCAGGTAATCGATGACGCCCCTGGCAAGGGCTAGGTCCCGCGCATCGGCGGTGGCGCGCGACACGGCCGCCTCGACGGTCACCGGGTTGCCGCCGCTCATGCCGTAGACCAGCAGCGCGCGAAAATTCTTCGGATCCCTGAAATCGTCCTTGTCCGCCTCGCGCAAGCGCGTATCGATCATCTCCAGCAGCTTGGACTGCATCGGCAGCGCGGCGTGGTCGCCGACGGCGATACGGTCCTGAATAAGCTGCAGCGAGCGCACCAGCTGATAGGGTTGCAACGAATCCTGCGCGAGGGCGGCCGTAGGCTGGCCGGCCAACAGCAAAAGGCCCATCAAGCGGCTGGTGAAGACCGCCCGCCTCATCCGCCGGTCGCCATCAGTATCTCGATGCGGCGGTTCACCGCCGACAGCGGATCGGCGGGGTCCTTCGGCTGGCGGTCGGCGAAGCCGGCGACTTCGGTGATGCGGCGCTCGTCGACGCCGCCGCGCACCAGCATGTAGTACGCCGAATGCGCGCGCGCCGTCGACAGCCGCCAATTGTCGTAGCCGGCGCTGCGGAACGGCCGCGCGTCGGTGTGGCCGTTGATGCTGATCGTGCCCTTCTGGCTGTTGACGATGCGGCCGATCTTTTCCATCGCGAGCACCAGCTCACGGCGCGGCATCGCGGAGCCGACCTCGAACATGCCGAAGTCAAGCTGGTCGGTGATCGAGATGAGGACGCCCTTGTCGGTGGCTTCGACCGAGACGCCGTCGTGCAACTTGTCGCCAGGTTTGAAGGCCTCGGCCAGCTGCTGCCTGACATCGGCCGCAGCCTTAAGCGCGGCCGCGCCCGGCTTCTTTTCGCCGGCATCGGGCTTGGCCGCCTCGGCGACGGCGGCAACCTTGGCGTCCGCGAGCCCGGCAGCGCCGGCTTTCGCATCACCCGCCTCGGCGATTGCCGTTGTGGCCTTGCCGTCCTTTGCCAGAGGTTCAAGCGGCGCCGCGATGACCGGCGGCGCAGGCGGCACGGCCTTAACCTTGGCGACCTGCGCCTCGGCGGCCTTGTCGCCGGGCTTCACCGGATCACCTTCGATCCTGGCGCGCTGCGCGCTGGCCTCGGCGCCCGGCGAGGCCACCTGCTGAGACCAGAAATCAGGCTCGAACGGATCACGATAGGAGGCGCCGCCGGAAGCGCCCGTTGCCGGGCCGGCACTCTGCGCGCCGCCATCGCCCTTCTGGCTGACGTTCTGCATGATGCCGGTGTTGGTGGCGATTTCCGAAAGCACCGCGTAGGGATCGGCGAACAGGTGTTCGTCGGACTGCTCCGACTGCTGCGGCTCCTGCTTTTCCTTTTTGGGATCGGATGAACCCGCGCCGCCGGCTCCATCCTGTCCGGCCTTGGTGGCCGCCTCTTCCGGATTGTCGGCGGTCAGCCCGATGGCGCGCGGACCGTCGCCGAGATCCTCCAGGCCCTTGCGGCTCGAGGTGCGGTCGACCAGCTTGACCGGATTGAAATAGCTGGCGACCGCCGCCTTGGTCTGTTCGTTGGCGGCGTTGATCAGCCACATGACCAGGAAGAAGCACATCATGGCCGTCATGAAGTCGGCGAAGGCGATCTTCCAGACGCCACCGTGATGGCCCTCCTCGTGGTCGTCATGGCCGCGACGCACGATAATGATCTCGTGCCTGGCCTGATCGGCATCGGCGACGCTCATGCCAACACCTGAGAGAGCGTTGCCGACCATTCGGCCATGCGCGTCTCGAACACCGCTTCGTCGATGGAGACCGTGAGATCGAAGCCGGGAGCTTCGAGGAAGTCGAGATTGGCGGCGCGCGCTCCGAGCGACGCCTTCAGCGCTTCGAAAAGGGAAAGCGGGCCGCGAACGACTATGCGCACCGCTTCGCCATCGCCGACCGCTTCGCGGACCGCACCGGCAAGCGCTTCAAGCGAGCGCTTTTGCAGGTCGTCACTGACGATGCCGCCGATGATGCGGGCGACCGTGGCGGCGACGAGGTCCGTCACGCGCGCCTCCATGGCATCAATGCGCAGCGAGACCGCCTCGCCGACATCGCCGCCGAAGCTCTCGAGAAAGGCCTTCGCTTCCTCGGCATTCGCCCGGCGTTCAGCGTCCATCGCTGCTTCGTGGGCAGCCGAAAGCCGCTCGCCGAGCGCCGCCTCCGCCTGGGCGACCGCTTCGGCAATCAGCATGCCGATATCGGCCTGAGGCGCGGCTGCTTCCGGCTCGTGGTCGGCGGGAGCCTTCGGCTGGCTGACACGTTGCGGGCGCGTGCCGAAATCCGGCAGGAGATCGAAAAGGGCTAGGGAAGGCATGGACTACACCGCGATTTCCTGGGCCGCCCATTTGCGCAGGATCTGCGCTGTGCGCTCCTCGTTGAGGTCGACCATGCGGGCAAGCCGCTCCTGCGGCGCGGGCCTGATCTTCTGGCGCAGGTCGTCGAGCGGCGTGGAGCCGGCCCGCACGCCCGGCAAGGCGCCGACGGCCGAGCCGGCTTCGGCGGAAGCCGTGCCCTCCGGCGTCGGCAGCGAGCGCTGGACCTCGTCGAAATTGGGACCCGCTATGGACGGCGTCGCCTTTGCTGTCAGGGCCGCCGCCATCGGGCGCAGGCCGAAGAAGGCCACCAGGAACACGACGACGATGAAAGCGCCGGCATTGATCAGCGTGCCGGCGTGCTGGCCGACGGAATCGAGCATTCCGGCCTGCGGGATCGCCTCGCCGTCGAGCCCGTCGATGAACTCGACCGCCGAGACGTCGATGACATCGCCGCGCTTGTCGTCGAAGCCGGTGGCAGAGGTCACCATCTTCTGGATGTCGGCGACGCGCTTGGCGATCTGTTCGGGCGTGGCGTCCTTGCCCAGGATCGCCTTCAGCCGATCCTGGTTGACGACCACGGCGATAGACATCTTGGTGACGCTGTAGCCGTTGGAGACGGTGGCGATCTTCTTGGAGTTGATCTCGTAGTTGGTGATCTCTTCCCTGCGGTCGTTCTGCGAGGAGGATTGCGGACCCTCGGTGGCGGTCGTCTGCGTCTCGGGGAGGTTCTGCTCGACGCTGGCCGGGGTGGAGGCCTGCTTCTGGTTGTTGTTCTCGTTGGCGCGCACCGACTGCACCGAACGCTCGACGCGCGACTCCGGATCGAAGATCGTCTCCTCGGTTTGGCGGGTATCGGTGTTGACGTCGGCCTTGACGCTGGCGCGGAAATTGTCCGGGCCAAGATACGGGGTGAGGGCGCGCCGGATGTTGTCACCGATCTGCGCCTCGACGGTCTGCTCGACGCCCAGCGTGCGGGCGGCACTTGTGTTGGAGGGATCATCTCCCGCCGCCAGCAGATTGCCGTTGGAATCGAGCACCGTCACCTTGTCGGCCGACAGGCCGGGAACGGCGGCGGCGACGAGATGGCGGATCGACATGGCGCTTTTCTCGGCGTCGATGCCGGCGTAGCGGATGACGACCGACGCGGAGGGCTGCTGCTCGTCGCGGCGGAAATTGGCACGCTCGGACATAACGATATGGACGCGCGCAGCCTTGACGCCCGCGATCGACTGGATGGTGCGCGATATTTCGCCCTCCAGCGCGCGCACACGCGTGATCTGCTGCATGAAGGAGGTCAGGCCGAGCGAGCCGACATTGTCGAACAGTTCATAGCCGGCATTGGCGCTGGTCGGCAGGCCCTTTTCGGCAAGCAGCATGCGGGCCTGCGCGGTGGTGCCGGCCGGGACCAGGACCGAGGTTCCGTCGGAGCCGACGTCGAAGCCGATGCCGGCCTCGCCCAGCACGAGGCCGATCTGGTTCACGTCGGCGCGGTCGAGCCCGACATAGAGCGTGTCGTAGGCCGGACGGTTGAGATAGACGGAAGCGACACCGATGACGCTCATCACCAATGCGGCGATGCCCGCCAGCATGGCCAGGCGCTTCACGCCAAACCCGCGGAGATTCGCGATGATGCTCTGGATCTGTTCCGGCACGGTCGACTACTCCCAGCATGACTGTCCGCTGGAACACTAGCCCTCGAAGCTTGTGCGAAAATGAAATCGGGCCGCGCTCGGCGCGCGGCCCGTCAACCTTGAGGTGAAGACGTCGAGTGGGCGGTCAGCTCTTGAACAGCGACAGGATCGACTGCGAGGAACTGTTGGCGATCGACAGCGACTGGATGCCAAGCTGCTGCTGCACCTGGAGCGCCTGAAGGCGGGTCGATTCCTTGTTCATGTCGGCGTCGACGAGCTGGCCGACACCGCGGTCGATGGAGTCCATCAGGCTCTGCGTGAAGGTCTTCTGCAGGTCGATGCTGCTCTTGGCCGAACCGAGGATGGTGGCGGAATCGGTCAGCTGGCTCATGACGTTGTCGATCTTGGTGATCATCTGGGTGATGATGTCGTCGGTCACGCCTGCCGCAGTGATGTCGAGATTGTAGGCGGAAATATTGTCGACCTTGGTAACCGCCCCCGCCGCTGTCTGGCCGGCGGTGTTGGCTGCGATATCCGTTGATCCACCCGCGATCGATGCCGCATAGGCGGTGTCATACAGGGTCTGCGCGGCCGCGGTCGAATAGACCGATGTCTTGCGGTCGAGAATGCCCTGGTTCTTGACCTCGCCGGCAAGACCGGAATCGAAAAGCTTGGTGCTCTCGACATCGATGTCAATCGTCCCGAGCTGGACGGCGCCGGACGAGGTGCGGTTGAACGAGGACACGATCTTGGAGTCGGGCTGGACGCCGTCATTGGCGGCCGACACCTGCTTGGAGATCACCGACAGGAAATTCGAACCGGAGAAGGTGGCGGCGTCGGCAAAGGATTTCATCTGCGCCTGAAGCGCCGTGATTTCGGTCTGCGTCTTTGCCTTGGCGGCATCCGTCTGGCCGACGGTCGAAAGCAGCTTGGTTTTGATCTTGCCGATCGTGTCCAGCACATTGTTCATGCCGGTATAGGCGGTGTCGACCTTCGAGGCGCCGAGGCCGAGCGCATCCTGCACGGTCGAGAGCGCCTGGTTGTCGGAGCGCATGGTGGTGGCGATCGACCAGTAGGCGGCGTTGTCGGAGGCCTCGGAGACGCGATAGCCCGTCGAGACGCGGGCCTGTGTCTGCTCGAGCGACTTGTTGGTGGCGTTGAGGCTTTGAAGTGCAGTCAACGCCGCAGCGTTCGTCATGATGCTCGCCAAGAAACTCGCTCCTTCTCTAAGCCGGCATGCCCACAGGCCTGGTCGGCCTGCCCATCGGCTGCGATCGTGCCGGTCGGGCCGATTCGACAACCTGTCGTAAGCTATTGGTTAACCATAGCTAGCGCGATATGGTTAACGCCCTATTAAAAGTCAGCTTTCGACAGTTAAGGAACGAGGATTGCGCGGGGCTGGAGCAAACGCAATCGGGCCGCGCTTTTGGCGCGGCCCGATATCTTGGTGCTGTTCGTGGATGGTGAAGGCGATCAGCCGCGGAAGAGCGACAGGATCGACTGCGACGAACCGTTGGCGATCGACAGCGCCTGGATGCCGAGCTGCTGCTGAACCTGCAGGGCCTGGAGGCGGGTCGATTCCTTGTTCATGTCGGCATCGACGAGCTGGCCGACGCCGCGGTCGATGGAGTCCATCAGGCTCTGCGTGAAGGTCTTCTGCAGGTCGATGGAGCTCTTGGCGGCGCCGAGCGTGGTGGCGGCGTTCGTCATGTCCTTGAGCGCAGCGTCGACGACGTTCATCATCCCCGAGATCTGGTCGTCGCTGAAGCCCTTGCCCGTTGCGGAGTCGAAGATCTTCAGGCTGGCGACCGAATAGGTGTCGCCGGCCGCAACGGTAGCACCAGCAGCCGGAGTAGCCGCCGTGGCGGTGACGCTGCCGTCGGTGCCCAGACGCGCGGCGTCGAGGATGCCCTTCGCGGTGCCGGCCGTGGTACCCGCCTCGTACAGCTTGGTGCTTTCCACGTTGACGTCGATCGTCGAGATCGATACCGCGCCGGAAGCGTCACGGTTGAAGGCCGAAACGATCTTGATGTCCGCCACGGACGTGCCCGTGCCGCTGTCCACGGACAGCATGTTGGTGCCGGAGAAGCTGGCGCCATCGGCATAGGCCTTCAGTTGCTTCTGAAGGGCGGCGATTTCGGTCTGGGTCTTTTCCTTGTCGGCATCCGTCTGGCCGTAAGAGGCGGTCAGCTTGGTCTTGATCTGGTTGATGGTGTCGATCGCGCTGTTCATGCCGGTGTAAGCGGTATCGACCTTCGAGGCGCCGAGGCCGAGCGCGTCCGAAACGGTCGACATCTGCTGGTTGTCGGAACGCATCGTGGTGGCGATCGACCAGTAAGCGGCGTTGTCCGAAGCCTGGGAAACGCGATAGCCCGTCGAGATGCGGGCCTGGGTGGTTTCGAGGTTCTTGTTGGTGGCGTTCAAGCTCTGCAGCGCGGTCAGCGCCGAGGCATTGGTCATGATACTGGCCATGTCTACTCGTACCTTACTTTTTACAGGTGTTTTTTGACATACCGGATTGGCCGGTATGACGGAGCGGCATCATGCCAATGATCTGTCTGAGACCCGATCACCCGCCATCTGCGGGGAATATGGCGGCAAGTCCCTACCAAAGGACTAAACCGGACGGTTAATCGAAAAATATTGTCGAAAAAACGGGAGGGCGCGGTTCGGCGCCGGGCGCGATCAGTTGAAGGAGCGCACCAGGCTGCCGACAAGCAGGTTCCAGCCGTCGATCAGCACGAAGAACAGGATCTTGAACGGCAGCGACACCACCGTCGGCGGCAGCATCATCATGCCCATCGCCATGGTGATGGTGGCGACGATCAGGTCGATGACCAGGAACGGCAGCACGATCAGGAAGCCGATCTCGAAGCCGCGCCTGATCTCGGAGATCATGAAGGCGGGCACCAGGATGCGCAGGTCGACGGTTTCCTTCGCAACGGTCTGGCCGCGTTCGCGCGCGAGGTCGGCGAACAGGTCGAAGTCCTTGTCGCGCACATTGTGCAGCATGAAGGTGCGGAAGGGATCGGAAATCTTCTCGAAAGCCTCGGTTTGGCTGATCTGGTTGTCCATCAGCGGCTTGACGCCGGTATTCCAGGCCTGGTCGAAGGTCGGCGCCATGACATAGAAGGTCATGAACAGCGACAGCGAAATGAGGATAAGGTTCGCCGGCGTCGACTGCAGGCCGATGCCGGCGCGCAGGATCGAGAAGGCGATGACGAAACGGGTGAAGCTTGTCACCATGATCAGCAGGCCCGGCGCCACCGAAAGCACGGTGAGCAGGCCGAACATCTGGATGATGTAGCCAACGGTGGCGCCGTCGGCCTTGCCGATGCCGCCGAGGTCCAGTTGCTGGGCCGTCGCGATCGATGTGGCGGCGCCGAGCAGCGCCGCGGCGAGAAGAAATTTCTTCATTCGAGCAGCAACGTCCTGATGAGTACCTCCTTGGCATGCCCCTGGCTGCGGATCGAGGCGCGCTCCTCGATATCGGCCTTCAGGTGCTGATAGCCGCTGGCGCCTTCTATCTGGTGCATCTTCAGGGTGCGCACGAAGGCCAGAAGATCCTGATGGATCTCATCCGACATTGCCGGCGGCTGCGGCGCGTCGTAGACCACCGACACTTCCATCCTGATCCAGGTCTCGGCGGGCGAGGCGATGTTGGTGGTGATCGGCGCCAGCGCGACGAGTGACGGTCCCGTGCCGGGCTCTTGCGCGTCGGCGGGCTTGGGCACCTTGCCCTCGTTTTCCGGCGCGACGGGTACCGATGCCGGTGCCCCCACACCCTTGAGATAGCCGCCGGACAGCCAGCCCATGCCGATGGCGGCAGCCGTCACCAGGAGCAGCATGGCGCCCTGGACGGCAAGGGAAGGACCCTTGCGAGACGGAACCTGTTCGACGCTGGCCACGGTGCTGCGGTCTCCAATGCCCTAGAATGGAAGAACCTGGTCGAGGATCTGCTGGCCGTAGGCCGGCTGCTGGACCTCGCTGACGCGGCCGCGGCCGCCATAGGAGATGCGCGCCTCGGCGATGCGTTCATAGGAGATGGTGTTCTCCGCGCCGATATCCGACGGGCGCACCATGCCGGCGATGGTGAGCACCCTGAGCTCATAGTTAACACGCACTTCCTGCGAGCCCCTGATCATCAAATTGCCATTGGGCAGGACTTCGGTGACGACGGCAGCAACGTTGAGCTCCAGGTTCTCCGAGCGCTTGATCTCGCCGTCCGCATTGGTTTCGGTGCTGGAGCTCAGGCCGGCGTCGCCCTTGCCGCTCGTGCTCTTGTCTTCCCATCCGAGCGTGACGTCGTAACCCAGCTTGCGCGAGGCGGTGCGGCTCCTGTCGTTCTGGTTCTTGAAGTTGGCCTTGTCGTTGAGCTTGATCCTGACGGTGAGAATGTCGCCTTCGCGCAACGCCCTGGGGTCGGTGAACAGCCGGCTCTGGCGATCGTCCCACAGCGAGAATTTCTTGACCAGCGCGGCAGGCGGCTCAGGATAGCTGTAGGGCGAAGCTCCTTCACTGCCGATGCCGGAACCGACCGGCGACAGTGAAGGCTCCCTGCCGATCTCCTTGAGATTGGTGCCGCAGCCGGACAAAGCTGCGACCGCGCACAGGATGAGCGTTCTGCGGATCATGACGGATCTACCCTTCGGGCTGCGCTGGCCATGATGCCGGTGAGCGTCGCCGCCGCCTTCTGGTCCATTTCGTTGAGGATGACGCCGGCCTTGCGCGAATCCAGCTTCATCAGGATGGCCGCGGCGAGATCGGCATTGACGATGGCCAGGCGCTCGGCCGCCGCGTCGGGCTTCATGCCGGCATAGATCTTGACGACGCTGTCCTCGGCCCGGGCCAGGAACACCTCGCGCCGCTTCAGCCAGGTCTCGTATTCGGCCCGCTTTTCGTCCAGTGCCTTCATGCGTTGGTCGATGCCGGCCTGGAGCTGTTTCAACTCCTCCGCCTGCAACACGTAGCGGCGGTCGCGGGCGGCGTCGGCTATGTTGGAGCAGAAGCGCTCGATCTCGCTTTGGTCGGGAGCCTTCTCCCGGGCCAACAGCTGCGGCGCGGGTGCGGGCGGCGCCCCCGGCAGGACCTGGCGGACGGCTTCCTCGGCATGCACGCCGCTGGAAAAGGCCGCCAGAGCGCAGGCCGCGAACAGGATCGCGGCGGGGCGGCATCCTTGATGGAATGAGGGGAAGAAGATCATCGGCATCGCCTATTGGAGAACCAGATCGGCTTGCAGGGCGCCGGCCGACTTGATGCCTTGCAGGATGGCAATGATGCCGTCGGGCTTCACGCCGAGGCGGTTGAGGCCGGAAACAAGGGTTTGCAGGTCCGGGCCGTCGAGCACGGCGACGCGCGCGTCGGGCCGGCTGGCGTCGATGGCGGTGAACGGCTCGACGGCGGTTTCGCCCTTGGAGAATGGTTCGGGCTGCACGACGCGCGGCGCTTCGGTGATGCGCACCGTCAGCGTGCCGTGGCTGATGGCCACGCGTGAGATCTTGACGTCGTTGCCGATGACTATGGTGCCGGTGCGCTCATCGATGACGACGCGGGCCGGCGTATCGGATTCGACCACGAGGTTCTCGATCTCGGCGTAGAAGCGGGCCGCCGATACGCTTTTCGGCCGTCTGATTTGCACGGTGCGGGAATCGCGCTCGGCCGCCACGCGCATGCCGAAGCGCTGGCTGGTGTAGTCATTGATCGCGTCGGCGATGCGAATGGCGGTCGAGAAATCGGGATTGCGCAGCTGCAGCGTCAGTATCGGCTGGTCATCGAACTCGGCCTTCACGGCACGCTCGATGATGGCGCCGTTCGGCACGCGGCCCGCGGTCGGGACGCCTTGCGTCAACTGCTCGGCCTGACCCTGGGCGGTGAAGCCCGAAACGATGACCGCGCCCTGGCCGACGGCATAGATTTCGCCGTCCGCCGCCTTCAGCGGCGTCATGATCAGCGTGCCGCCGGCGAGCGAGGTGGCGTCGCCCATCGAGGAGACGTCGATGTCGATGCGCGCGCCCGACTGTACGTAGGGCGGCATGTTGGCGGTGACGATGACGGCGGCGACGTTCTTGGCGCGCGCTCTGCCGCCTTCGGTGGCGATGCCGAGATTCTCCAGCATGGCGCGGATCGACTGTTCGGTGAACGGCGAGTTGCGCAAGCTGTCGCCCGATCCGGCGAGGCCGATGACCAGGCCGTAGCCGACGAGCTGGTTGTCGCGCGAACTCTGCAGCTGCGCGATGTCCTTGATGCGCGAGGCGACCTGGCCCGGCGGCAGCGAGCTTGGCCCGGGCGAGACGCGGAACATGCGCGTGGTGGTGGCCGGATCATATTCAGGATCGTCATAGACGCCGCCATTCCTGGCGGCGAGTTCGCGCTTGGCCTTGGGCGTGAGGCCGTCGGCCAAGGCAGGCTGCAGGCCGAGCGCGGCTGCAAGCAGAAGAGCAAGCGGACGCATCATGAAGCGCTGACCTGGATGGTTCCGTCGGCCATCACCGTGCCGGAGAGAATTTTCCCGCTGTCGCTGTTGCGAACCTTGATGAGATCGCCGGCCGAGCCTGGCTGCAAGGTCACGGCGGTGGCCGATATCGTCAATCCGCCGGCGATGAAGAAGACCTGCACGGCTGCGCCCTGCTCGACCAGCCAGGCGTCGCGAATGGCGGCGGCGGGGATGTAGCGGCCGGGCAGCAGCGTGCGCTTGGCGATCTTGCCCTGGAGTTCCTCGGCAAGGGTGGCCACCGCGTCGGGCTTGTGCTTGCCGGGGATGAGGGTCACCTGCTTGAGGGCCGCGAGCTCGATGGTCTCGCCGGGATAAATGACCCGGTTTGGGATCAGCACGACCTCGCCGGCAGGCTGGCTGCTGGCGATCTGCGTTGCCGACCGGTTGGCCGCGTCCTGCGCGAAAGCCGGCATGCCGCCGGTCACCAGCGCAAGGACGAGCGCGGTGCGGCGGAACGCGGAGCAGGAGACCGGACCGGCCATTGTCGTTACCTGATGTTCTTGGAGACGACCGAGGCCATGTCGTCGGCGGCCTGGATGACCTTGGAATTCATCTCATAAGCGCGCTGCGCCGAGATCAGTTCGGTAATTTCCTTGACCGGGTCGACGTTGGAGGCCTCGAGATAGCCTTGCTGGATGGTGGCGAAGCCGGGATCGCCGGGCACGCCGGCATTGGCCGGGCCAGAGGCGGTCGTTTCCTGGAACAGATTGTCGCCGAGCGGCGCCAGTCCCGCTTCGTTGGCGAAGTTGACGATCTGGAGCTGGCCGAGATTCTGCAGGTCGGTCTGGCCATCGATGCGGGCGAAGACCTGGCCCGTCTTGTTGACGATGACCTCGACGGCGTCGACCGGGACGTTGATCGCTGGAATGACGCTGGCGCCGTCCACCGTCACCAGCTGGCCTGTGGCGTTGGTGTTGAAGGCGCCGGCGCGGGTGTAGAGCGTGCCGCCGTCGGCGCCTTCGATCTGGAACCAGCCCCTGCCGGTGAGCGCCATGTCGAAACTGTTGCCGGTGCTGGTCAGTTCGCCCTGGGTGTGGACGTTGCGCACGGCGGTGGTCTTGACGCCGAGGCCGATCGAGACGCCTTCCGGCACCAGCGAAGCGTTGGAGCGGTTGGGCACGCCTTGCGTGCGGTCGACCTGGTAGAGCAGGTCGGAGAATTCGGCCCGCGCCCGCTTGTAGCCGGTGGTGTTGATGTTGGCGATATTGTTGGCGATGACTTCCAGATTGGTCTGCTGGGCGTTCATGCCGGTGGCGGCGATGGCGAGTGCTTTCATGGCCGAACTCCTCAGATGCCCATGCGGCTGACTTCGAGATAGGCCGAAACGACCTTGTCGCGGATGGCGACGGCGGTCTGCAGCGCCTGCTGGGCGCTCATCACGGCATCGACGACCTGGCGGGTGTCGGCGTCGCCCTTGAGCGCCTGGACCGAGACCTGCTCGGCGTTCTGCAGCGTGTTGACGGTCTTTGTGGCCGCCTGGCTCAGCGCCTCGGCGAAGGAGGTGCCGAGGTTGCCTGCGCTCGCGGGCGCAACGCCGCCCTGAAGCAGCTCAGTCGCCGTGTCGCCAAGTCCAGGCTTCAGGTTTAGCGCGCCGATGCCGTTCACGATCATTGGTTCCTCATCAGGTCGATGGTCATTGAAATGAGATCGCGCGCCTGCTTCACGACTTGCAGGTTGGCCTCGTAGGAGCGGTTGGCCTCGGTCATGTCGGCCATTTCGATCAGCACGTTGACGTTGGGCATCTTGACGTAGCCCTTGTCGTCGGCGGCCTCGTTGCCGGGCTGGAATTCCACGGGAAAATCGCTGGGATCGCGGTCGATCGAGTTCACTTCGACCGTTGAGCTGCCAGTGGTCCGGTCGAGCTCCGAGACGAAGCTGATGGTCTTGCGGCGATAGGGGTCGGAGCCGGGGGTGGTGCCGGTCGACTGGGCATTGGCGAGGTTTTCGGAAACCACGCGCAGCCGCTCCGACTGGGCGCCGAGGCCGGAGGCTGCTACTTTGAGGGCTGCTGTGAGCGCGTCCATGGTCAGCTCTTCACCGCCATCATCATCATCGAATGGAATGCCTTGACGATTGCCGTGTTGAGCTCGAAGGAGCGGCGCACCTCACCGGCCTTGAGAAGCTGGTCCTCGAGCACGACGGTGTTTTTGGACGGCATGACGACGCCGTCGTCTTCCTGTGGCTTGATCGCGAAACCGGCATTGGTCGCGGCGCTGCCGAGGTGTCCGGCCTGTGTCGTCTGCAACGACACCGCCGCGCGGTCGAGCACCTTTTCGAACGGCTCGACATCGTTTGCCGTATAGCCCGGCGTGTTGGCGTTGGCGATGTTGCCGGCGACCGCCGACTGACGCACGGCCAGCCATTGCGCCTGCTTGGCGGCGAGATCGAAAAGAGAAACGGGCTCCATGGGAATCTCCGGGCGTGTGCCCAAAGACTAAGCCGCCAGTCTTGCGCGGACCTTGCGGGCGGACGCAACCGGCAAGCGCGGCGAACTTATCTGGAAAGCTCGATCACCTGGTTGGCGCTGGTGACCATCACCCATTTGCCGTTGCGTTGCTCGATCGACGACACCTTGTTGGAATCCGGCAGTATCGAGCCGCGCTGGACCATCCACAGCCCGGTGTCGTCCTCGATCATGGCGCGGCCATTGGCGACGTGGACCATGCGGAATTTGGTGACGTCGGCCGGAAAGGGCTGGTCATCTGGTGCCGGGGCGGCGCTGGGATCGTCCTGCACGGTTCCGGTGGCAAGCAGGTCGATATTGGCATTCGGAACGTCCTTGGCCGTCAGCGGCGCGCTGCGCTCGGCAACCACGCCGCCGCCCTCGCGTCCAGAATTGGTGCCGGTGCCGCCGAACTTGATTGCCTGGACGCCGAACTGTTCCTGATTGAAGAAGATATACCAGGGGAACAGCGCGCAGATCAGGCCGAGCGTGATGCCGAGCGCGGCGATGACGAAATCGCTGCGCCGGCCGGCCTTCTTGCCCAGCCTGGGAAACGCGGTCTTGGGCGGCTGCGGCCATTGCGGCGCGGCGAAGAGCCCGTCGATGGCCGAGTTGCGGCTGGCTTCGATCTCTTCTTCGGCTTTCGCCTCAGCGATCATTTCGCGCAGGATACGCTCGGTATGCTGGAGCTCAGTCCCCTTGTTCGGCATTCTGCTTTCCCTTGAGATGGCGGGCGAGATCGGAGAACGGATCAGCGGACGGGCGGTCCTTCGGCGATTGCATCAGCGCTTCGTAGATCAGGGGTACCTGGCGCACCGCCATATCGAGTTCCACGTCGGCGCCGCCCTGGTAGGCGCCGAGCAGGCGGATGTCGCGCGTGTCCTCGAAGCGGGAGATCATCGACTTCAGCCGCGTCACCAGCGCGCGCTGCTCGACGCTCCAGGCCTTGCCGGCCAGGCGTGATATGGACGACAGCGGATTGACCGGCGGATAGCGGCCCTGTTCGGCGATCGCGCGGTCGAGCACGACATGGCCGTCAAGGATGCCGCGCACGGAATCGGCCACTGGATCGTTGTGGTCGTCGCCGTCGACCAGCACGGAAATGATCGCGGTGATCGATCCTTTCCCTTCCACTCCCGGCCCGGCGCGTTCGAGCAGCTTCGGCAGCTCGGTGAAAACCGAAGCGGGATAGCCGCGCGCGACCGGCGGCTCACCCGTTCCCGTCGCAACTTCGCGCAGGGCGTGGGCAAAGCGGGTGATCGAATCCAGCACCAGAAGCACGCGGTGGCCCTGGTCGCGAAAATGTTCGGCGACACGCATCGCGGTGTCCGGCGCCCGCCGGCGCATCATGGCGCTTTCGTCGCTGGTGGCGACGACGGCTACGGTCTTGGCCATGCTGTCGCCGATCGTGTCCTCGAGGAATTCGCGGACCTCGCGGCCGCGTTCGCCGATCAGCGCCACGACCACGGTGTCGAAGGCGTCTGCGCCGGCGAGCATGGCCAGCAGCGTCGACTTGCCGACACCGGAACCGGCAAAGACGCCCATGCGCTGGCCGAAACAGAGCGGCGTGAAAATGTCGATGATCTTGACCCCGGTCATGAAGGCGGTGCCGACGCGCTGGCGCGCCATGGCGCCCGGCGTTGCGGCGGCGGCCGACATGCCGTCGCCCCTGACCAATGGCGGACCGCCGTCGATCGCCCTTGTGAGCGCGTCGATCGTGCGGCCGCGCCACGAGGCATGCGGCGCCACCGCGAGCGGACCGCGACGGAAAACGGCGTCGCCTATGCCGGCATCGGCACTGCGTTCGAAGGGGGCCACGACAATCTCGTCGCGGCTGATCTTGACGATCTCGCCGCGGCGCGTGCCGGCATGGCCGCGCTGTTCGACAAGATCGCCCAGCCTGGCGAAATCCGAAAGGCCGCGCACCTTGTAATGCGTCGATGTGACTTCGGTGACGAGGCCGCCGCGTTTGAGCAGTCCCTCGGCATCGCTGAAGCGCCGCCATATCCGCTCCAGCGCGGCAAGCCGGTCTTCCGGCGTTGGCTGGGGCAGTCTTTCGGGTGCGCGCAGGGTTGGCTGGTCGAGCGACATGCTACTTCGAGCCGAGCGTCTTGATCGCCTCGTCGGTTGAGGAATCAGTCTGCCGCATCAGGGCGGCGGTGTTCTCGAAGGCGCGCTGGACCATGATCAGCCGCGTCATCTCCAACACCGGATTGACGTTGGATTCCTCGACGAAGCCCTGGGCGACGCCGATATCGGCGCGATCGGTCACCGGCTCGGGCGTGCGCGCCGGCACGATGCCGGAATTGCCGTAGCGCACGAAATTCTCACCCGGATCGAAATTGTACAGGCCGATGGAGCCTACCAGCTGATCGTTCTGGCGCAACGATCCGTCGGCTCCGGCCTTGGGCGGGCCGTTGCGGGGGTCGAGCTGGATCGGTGCGCCGCCGGCGTCGAGCACGGGATGGCCCTCGACCGACATCAGCTCGCCATTCTCGTTCATCGAGAAGCGGCCATCGCGGGTCATGATGGTGCCGACCGGCGTCTCGATGGCGAACCAGGCGTCGCCCTGTATGGCGAAATCGAACGGATTGCCGGTCTCGGTCAGGGAGCCATGGGCGCCGGAAAGGTAGGTCTTGCCCGAGGAGGCGAAGGACACGGATTTCGGCCCGGTGCCGGACACCACGTCCTCGAACTTCACGCCGGTGGCGCGAAAGCCGACGGTCGAGGCGTTGGCGACATTGTCGGCGATCGTGTCGAGCCGACGCTCGAGCGCGATCTGCGAGGAAAGGGCGACGTAGAGACTGTCCCGCATGGTCAGAACTTCAACTTCTGCATGGCCATCATCAGGTCGGTGGAGATCCCCGCCGTGACCGGCTTGGCGAAGAGCACGCTGATCGACGACACGGCTGACGAGGTCGGGTGGTTGATCTCGTACATGGAGGTGAAGCGGGTCAGGAACTTGCCGAGCTTTTCGGGGTCGGAGAAATCGGAAATGTCGAGCTTCTGCTCGAACAGCTGCGCCTGCTTGTCGACGTCGGCGGTGGCGAAGGAATCGGGCAAGCCGAGCACTGTGCGCACCACGCTGGCAAGAGCGGTGTCGGCGAGCACATCGTACCAGCTGGTGATATCAGGCGCCTTGCGCTGGAAATAGAGCGCCAGCCGTACGCCCTCGTTGGTTTGGCCGGCATCCTCCTCCAGCGTCTGGCGCATGTATTTGTCGACGGTCGGCTGCTGTGCCGGATTGGTCGTGGTGGCCGCTTCGCCGTATTGTTCGAAGTTGAAGGCGGAGGCGAGCCCGGCATAGGCTTTGTTGGTCATCTTGTTGGCGACGCTGTCGGGGTCGCGGACGCCACCGGCCAGAACGCTGCGGATGAGATCCTTCCTCTCTGTCGCCGGATCGAGCGCGTAGGCCGAGAGGGCATAATTGTACAAGCGGCTGTTGGCCATCAGATCGTCGATGGATTTCACGTTCGTGATGTTGGCCAGATAATATGCGGTCTCCGACTTGATGTAGTCCGCATTTGGCTTGATCAGGCCAAGCGCCGACCCTGTCGTGTAGATTTTCGGCGTATCTTTCAGCACTGCGTCGCGCGTGGTCGTCTGATCGCCATATTGGGCAAAATCGAAGGCCGTGACGAAGTTGGCGTATCGTTTATCGGTCAGCTTGTTTGCAGGGCTGTTGGGATCGCTCACGCCGCCCTCGAGCATGGCGCGGATCTGCCGCGGGGTTTCGGTTGACGCATCCAGTCCATAGGACGCCATGGCGAATGTAAGCAGGCGCTTGTCCGCCATGAGGTCGTCAATCGACTTCACCTTGGAAATGTTTGCCGCGTAGTAGTCGGCCTCGCCCTTGACGTACTGCGCGCTCGGCTTGACCAACGTCAGCCCGGCTCCGGCCATGTAGCCCTTAGGCACCGCCTGCTGGACGTTGTCGCGCGTGGTCGTCTGATCGCCATACTGGGCGAAGTCGAACGCCGAGACGAAGTTGGCGTAACTCTTGTCGGTCAGCTTGTTGGCGGGACTGTTGGTATCGCTGACGCCACCTTCGAGCATCGCCCTGACCGTTGCGGCCGGTTCGGTTTCGGCGTCGAGCCCGAATGCGGCCATCGCGTATGTCAGCAGGCGGCTGTCGCCCATCAGGTCGTCGATCGACTTAACCTTGGAGATGTTGGTGACATAATAGGCGGTTTCGCTCTGATAGTAAGAGAAGCCCGCCTGCGAGGCGCCGATCTGGACTTGCAGCGCATAGTTGCCGGTCACCAGCTGCTGCGCCTTGTTGTAAACCGTGGTATTGGCGCCGTTGGCTGCGAAGTTGAAGGCGCTGACAAATTCGGCGTAGCGCTTGTCGGTCAGCTTGTTGGCGAAACTGTCGGGGTCGGAAACGCCTTCCTTGAGCGCCTTGACCATGAACGCCTTGGCGTAAGCCATGTCCTCCAGGCCGTAGGCCTTCATGGCATATTTGAACAAACGGTCATTGTTGACGAAATCGTCGATCGATTTCACCTTGGTGATGTTGTCCAGATAATATTTGGTGTCGCGATCGACCGCCGGCTGCTTTTCGATGCGGTCGATCGACTTGTCGATGTCCCTGGTGATCAACTGGTAGCTGGTATAGGTACTGAGCAAGGACGCGCCTCCGGCCGAAGCTATGCCAGCACAATAGACTCACTTCCTTGCGCGAAACTGAATCGCGCCGATCGGCTCGATGCCGCTCCGATTCAAGCCTCACACAAGGCACGGGGACTATCCCTTGCACCTGACTTGAAATGCGGAAGGACCTCTCGTGGGCATTCTGATTGGACTGGTGGTGACGCTCGGCTGCGTCCTTGGCGGCTTCATGGCCATGGGCGGGCATCTGCATGTGCTGATGCAGCCCTGGGAAGCGGTGGTCATCTGCGGCGCCGCACTCGGCACCTTCCTCGTCGCCAATCCGATGAAAACGGTCAAGGACACCGGCAGGGGCATCCTCGAAGCCTTCAAGCAGGCCGTGCCGAAGGAGCAGGATTATCTGGAAACGCTCGGCGTGCTGCACAGCCTGATGCGTGAACTGCGTTCGAAGTCGCGCAGCGAGGTCGAGGCGCATATCGACAATCCCGAGGAATCGGCGATCTTCCAGGCATTCCCCACCGTGCTGAAGAACCACGACCTGACGCATTTCATCTGCGACTATTGCCGGATCATCATCATCGGCAACGCCCGTTCGCACGAGATCGAGGCGCTGATGGATGAGGAAATCCAGACCATCAAGTCCGACAAGATGAAAGCCTACCACGCGCTGGTGGCGGTCGGCGACGGCCTGCCGGCGCTCGGGATCGTCGCCGCCGTGCTCGGCGTGGTCAAGGCGATGGGCGCGCTCGACCAGTCGCCGGAAATCCTTGGCGGCCTGATCGGCGCCGCCCTCGTCGGTACCTTCCTCGGCATCTTCCTGTCTTACGCGGTGGTCGGGCCCGTCGCCACCAAGATCAAGACGGTGCGCGAGAAGAAGAACCGGCTCTACATCATCGTCAAGCAGACGTTGCTCGCCTATATGAACGGCGCCCTGCCGCAGGTGGCGATCGAGTTCGGCCGCAAGACCATATCGTCCTATGAACGGCCGACCATCGACGCCGTCGAGCAGAGCACGATGAACACCGGCTCCGCCGAGAAAAGGGCCGCCTGAGCGATGCGCGACAGATCGGTGCCGACATTGTCATGACCAGTCCCGGCAGTCCCTCACAAGCGCGCTCCCTGATCATCGAGCGCCTGGTCGGCGACAGCGGCGAGGCCGCCCAGGTCATCGGCGCCGGCCGGGGCATGGCAGAGCGCGCTGCGCCGCTGCTGCAGAAGAGCCTGACCAGTGAGCTTGGAGTTCCGGTCACCGTCGATCTCAGGGGGGTCGAGGTCAGCCGCGTCGCGGAGGCCCGCTCCCGTGCCGGCGATACGTTTGCCATGACCATCGTTGCGTCAGCCACGTCCTCCGATGCCATGACCCTGGTGATCGATGCGCCGGCGATCGCGGTCACGCTTTGCACGCTGTTCGGCGGCGACCCGGAGATGCCGGCATCGCCGATAGAGCGTGATCTGTCGCAGATCGAGGTCGATGTTTCGACCATGATGTTCCAGCAGGTCGCGCAGGCACTGAACGGATCGGGACGACGGTCGCTCGACCTGCGCCTGCCAGTGCCGCGGGCGATGTCGGGCACCGAAGCCAAACGACACGTGTTGCGCGACGGCGCTGCAATCCGCATCGTCTTCGGCATCTCGACGCCGGCCGACAGCGGCACCGTCACGGTGACGATGCCGCAGCGTGTCGTGCTGGCCAGCCGAGACAGCGCTGCTGCCGGCGGCGAGAACGATCAGGGCGCCAGCTGGCGCGCGCGCTTTTCGGAAGAAGTGATGCGCTCCACGGTAGCGCTCGAGGCGACCATGCCGCTGGCCCGACTGACGCTCGGCGATCTTGCCGATTTCGAAATTGGCCAGATCATCGAATTCGAGGAAACGGCGCAATCGCAAGCGCGTCTCGGCGCGCGCGGCAAGACGCTGTTCGTATGCGAGTTCGGCAAGCTGGGACAGAATTACACCGTCCGGATCAAGCATCCCTATGATGCCGGACAGGATTTTATCGACGGGCTCATGCCGGCTGGTGCCGGGCACGCCTGAGCTTTTGGAGACGATGCATGGCCAAGACCAAGGCAGAAGCCGAAATCGACCAACCGGACGAGCAGCTCGACCGCGCCATCGAGGAATTGCGCGGGGTTCTGCATGAAGAGGAACAGCGCCCCGATATTGCGTTCAAGGCCGCGTCCGCTGCCAATTCGAGCGTCATCATGAACATCCCCGTCGACGTCCAGATCATCCTCGGCAGCACCGAGATGCCGGTGTCCGACCTGATGGCGCTGCAGAAGGGCTCCACGGTGGCGCTCAACCGCCGCATCGGCGAACCGGTCGACGTGGTGGTCAACGGCCGCAGAATAGCGCGCGGCGAGATCACCGTGCTCGAAAGCGACCCGTCGCGCTTCGGCATCAGGCTGACCGAAATCATCGCCGGCACGAAGGGCGCGTGAAGATGCGCCGCGGGTCTTGCCGGCGACAGCGGGAGCGAAAGGCATGACGACGTCCCTTTCCCTGACGCGTCCGCAGAAGGCGGCCGCCATACTGGTGGCGATGGGCAAGCCGTCGGCCAGCCGCCTCTTGAAATTCTTCAAGCAGGAGGAATTGAAGGCGCTTATCGAGGGCGCCCGGCTGCTCAGGACCATTCCGCAAGGCGATCTCGAGCGCATCGTCGCCGAGTTCGAGGCGGAGTTCACCGAAGGGGCGGGACTGCTCGATTCCGCCGACAGGATGGACACCATCCTCAATGAATCGCTGTCACCCGAAGAGATGAGCGCGATCATGGGTGACAAGAAATTCGAGGTTGCGCCGGAAGGTCCGCCGCCGATCTGGCCCGAGCTCGAGAAGCTCGAGCCGGTGCGGCTTGGTACTTTCCTGGCCGGTGAACATCCGCAGACTGCGGCCATGGTGCTGTCGAAGCTGGCGCCGCAGGCGGCGGCGAGCGTGCTGTTGACGTTGAGCAAGCCGACGCGCGGCGAGATCATCAAGCGCATGGTGACGATGGCCAATGTTCCCGACGCCGCCAGCAGGATCGTCGAAAACCGGCTGCGCACCAGCGTGCTGGCGGAAACCGCGACCAAGGATACATCGGCCGGACAGGCGCGCGTCGCCAGCGTTCTCAACGAATTGGACAAGCCGCTGCTCGAGGAGGTCATGCAGGACCTGGAGGCCGCCGGCACGCCCGATCTCGACGGCGTCCGGGCTCGGCTGTTCGCCTTTGACGATTTGCCGCTGCTTACCCAGAAAGCGCGCGTGCTTCTATTCGATGGGCTGTCGACCGAACTGGTCACGCTGGCGCTGCGCGGCACTTCGGCGATCCTTGCCGAAGCGGCGCTGTCGGCGATCGGCGCGCGCTCGCGGCGCATGATCGAAGCCGAACTCGGACAAGGATCCGAAGGGGTTCCCCTCGCCGACATCATGGCGGCGCGCAAGACGATCGTGACGACGACAATCCGGCTGGCGCGCGAAGGCGCGTTCGAGCTTCCCGCGACCCAGAACGCCGCCGCCTAAGGCCGGATCATGGCAGAGGCGGTCGACAAGGATTCCAAAACCGAAGAAGCGACGGAAAAGAAGATCCGCGACACCATCGAACAGGGCAAGCTGCCCCATTCGAGGGAGACCGCGCTCCTGGCCTCCTTCGTCGCCATACTGGTGTTCACCGTCTTCTACGCCAAGGATGCCATTGTCGATCTCGGCATGTTCCTGTCGATGTTCCTGGAGAAGCCGGAAGCCTGGCCGATGGACACCGAGACCGACGTCATCGCGCTCTACAAGATCGTCATGCTGGAGGTGGGCCGTGCCATCCTCAGCCTGCTGGTGCTCCTGACCATCGCCGGCATCGGCGCCTCGGTGTTCCAGAACATGCCGCAGTTCGTCGGCGAACGCATCAGGCCGCAGCTGTCGCGCATCTCGATCGTCAAGGGCTGGAACAGGCTGTTCGGGGTGCAGGGCTGGGTCGAGTTCCTGAAGGCGCTCGGCAAGGTGGGCTTCGCCATCGTCGTGCTCGCCTTCACGCTGTCCGAGGATCACCGCAAGCTGCTCGCCGGCATGATCACCAATCCCGTCGCCTTCGGCCTCGTCATCCGCGGCATCGCGGTCGACATACTGGTGGCGATCGTCTTCGTCATGGGCCTGATCGCGGCGATCGACATCGTCTGGTCGCGCTTCCACTGGAAGCAGGACCTGCGCATGAGCAAGCAGGAGGTCAAGGACGAGTTCAAGCAGTCCGAGGGTGACCCGATCGTTAAGTCGCGGCTGCGCTCGCTGGCGCGCGACCGCGCTCGCAAGCGGATGATGACGGCGGTGCCGCGCGCGACGTTGATCATCGCCAATCCAACGCACTTCTCGATCGCGCTTAAATATGTGCGCGACGAGGATTCGGCACCGCTGGTGCTGGCCAAGGGGCAGGATCTGGTGGCGCTCAAGATCCGCGAAATCGCGCGCGAGCACAACATCCCGATCTTCGAGGACGTGGCGCTCGCCCGCTCCATGTACAAGCAAGTTTCGGTCGATAGTGTGATCCCGTCGCAATTCTACCAGGCCGTCGCCGAACTGGTGCGGATCGTCTACTCGAAAAAGGCTGAGCGCAGACAGATTTCATGAACCGCCAACCGCACGCCAACTCCCGCGAGATCATCGTCGCCAGCGCCATCGAGCAAGTCGTGGCGGAGCTCAGGCTGATCGATGTCGCCGATTATATCGCCTTCATCCGGCTGGAGCATTTCGCCTGCCTGTCGGACCTGGTCGATTCCGCGGCGGAACTGTTCTTCAAGCCGGGCACGCTGAGGCTCGGCCATGGCGGCGAGGCGCATGTCGACTGGAGCGGCAGCCCGCGCATCGTGCTCGATCTCGAGCTTCGGCCGCCCGGCGTCACGGTCTATTTCCAGCTGACGCTGAGCGAAAAAGGCGCCTCGGTCGCGGTCAACTACGTGTCGTTCGAAAAGCCCGGCGAGGACCCCGAGCACAACACCGCCCTGCTCGAGGCGGTGGTCGAACAGGCGCGTATCCGCAAGGTCGAGCCGCTGGCGTTCTAACTATTCGATCAGGCCGAGCCGCAGCGCCTTGGCGACCGCCTGGTTGCGGTTGACGGCGTTGAGCTTCTGGGTCGACTGGGTGAGATACTGGTTGGCGGTATGCACCGACAGTTTCAGCAGCCGCGCTATCTCCTCGCTGGTATTGCCGTTGGCGGTTAGCTTCAGGCATTCGAGCTCGCGCTTGGAGATCGCGCGCGTCTTGCCGACATCGCCCGGCCGCATGCGGGCGACAGCGGCGAACAGCGAAAAGCAACGGGCGTGGATTTCATAGAGCGCGTCCTGCGGCAGGGCGATCTCCGAGCCGAGAAAGACGACGAGGCCGCATTGGCCGCGATCGGCGTGGACGGGAAAGGCGATGCCGCTGCTGCCGGGCGCCAGCGGCGCCATCTGCTCGGTCCAAGCAAGGCCGCCGAACATCTCGCTCATGGCCGCCACACCGTCATCCGTCCACCAGCGCGGTTCGGTCGAGATCCTGCTATGGCGCACGATCTCCTCGCCATTGGCGCCCGAGATGAACTTGGTCGCCACCGATATGCCGGGATAGTCGGAATCGAAGCACGGCACCAGCCGCGCCCGCTCGAGCGACGGGCTGACGAAGAACAGGCCGAAGGCCGAGGCATTGATGTCGACGGCGATCCACCGGCAGCGCCGCACAGCATCGGGAATGGTCACGGCGTGATGCGTTTCGGAGCCGAGCGAGAAGGCACCGAACGGATTGCGCTGGTCGTTAAAAAGGGCCTCGGCGGCCTGCTTGACGTCGGCCTGTTTCAAATGATGCCGCTCCTGATCGCCGTGGCGATGGCCATCGCGCGGTTGCTGGCCGCGAATTTCTGGATGGCGTGGGTGATGTAGCTGTTGACGGTGTTGGAGGACACGCCAAGGATGACGGCAACCTCGTCCGTGGTCTTGCCTTCCGAGACCCAGAACAGGCATTCGCGCTCGCGGTCCGACAGCGGATCCTGCATGGCGGCGGCGGCGATCAGTTGCGGAATATGCGAGAGCGCGTAGCAGCACTTCAACTGCGCCTTCATCAGCGCCGGTTGGTCGATCCGACCGGCGGCTGCCGCCGAGAACAGCGCGAACAGGCGTTGGCGGCCGACATTCAGCCTGAGCGAATAGATTTCGGCATGGCCGAGCACGTCGAGCAGACGTGCCTCTTCGCCGGAGACCAGCCCCTCGGCCTGTGGTGCCTGCGCCGACACCAGCGGCCTTGGACGCATGCCCGGCGCAACGGTGAGCGCGCCCTGGGCAAGGCCAGCGATCAGCCGCTTGCCGATCAGTTCGATGGCGTCGAAAATCCAGTTGGACGAGACGATGCGCGCGTCGTTGCGGTCCTGATCGTGGACGATGGCGACCAGCATATAGCTGTCGGCACCGATCTCGGCGGTCAACTCCATGAAAAAGCTGGTGAGATCGCCGCGCGACGTCAGGCGCGAGCCCAATGTGTCGGATTGAAGAAGCGCGGCGGGACTGCTCATTGCTGTTTTTGGCCGGAATCGATGCTGATGTCCGGATGCTGGAGAGCCAGCCGCCGAACCTGAAAACGCGTTACATTTACGAGACACACACAAGCGCGGGGTCGCGCCCGATCAGACGGAATCCATTCAGGGAACGCGAAGCCGTCCGCGTCTGGCGCCAGAAAATTCCGGCACTTGAGACTTTGGGTGGTCGCCGCGCCCCCCGAGGACCGGCTGATTCGGGTCTAATCTACCCGTAGATGAATCTGACATCAAACGCGATTTGACAAAATCGAATCGAGTGGACTCAAGCTGCGACTCAGGGGCCGATTTTCGCGCGTTTCGGTGCGTGAAAATGTTCGAGCCGTGCAAGCCAGTCTTCTCGGCCGGGGCTGTTTCGGTCGCGCCCACCAACGGGCTAGAGGATGTCAAAGAGCGGCTGACGCCGCCCTTTTTCGTGTTTCCCTGAAAGCTGCCGCGCTTCGGGCAGCCGGTGTCACCGGCCCTCGAAGCCGGTCAGCACGCCGACGGCATTGATGCCGATTTCCTCGACGGCGTAGCCGCCTTCCATGACGAACAGCGTCGGCAGGCCGAGCCTGGCGATGCGGCGGCCGATCATGGGATAGTCCGACGACTTCAGCTTGAACTGGCTGATAGGATCCTTCTCGAACGTGTCGACGCCGAGCGAGACGATGACGACGTCTGGCGCGTAGGCGGCGAGCCTGGCGCAGGCGTCTTCCAGCGAGGCGCTCCAGGCGTCCCAGCCGGTGCCGAACGGCATGGGATAGTTGATGTTGAAACCTTCGCCCGCGCCGGCGCCACGCTCGTCGGCATGGCCGAGGAAGAACGGATATTCGACCATCGGGTCGCCGTGCAAATTGAGGACCTGCACGTCGGCGCGGTCGTAGAAGATCTCCTGTGTGCCGTTGCCGTGATGATAGTCGACATCGAGGATCGAGATGCGGCCGGCCCCCTGGTCGCGGAACCATTGCGCGGCAACGGCCGCGTTGTTGATGTAGCAATAGCCGCCCATGAAGCCGGCTCCGGCATGGTGGCCGGGCGGACGGCAGAGCGCGAAGGCGGAGGCTTCGCCGGCCTTGACCAGGCCCGCGGCGGTCAGCGCGACGTCGTAGGAGGACTTGATCGCATCCCATGTTCCTTCGACGAAGGTGGCGCCGCCGTCGAAGGAATAATAGCCGAGCAGGGCGTCGACGCGCTTGGGCGGCACGTCGCCGCGCAGGCCGCGTGTCGGCCAGGTGAAGGGCATGGCTGTGCCTGTGTGGCCCTCGGCGATCCATTGCGGCCAGACCGTCGGCAGGAAATCGACGTAGTCGGCCCTGTGGATGCGCTTGGCGGCGGCAAGATCATGCTCGGCCGGCGCGATGATCGGCCCGAGTTTCTCGCTGTCGACCCGCGCCTTGATGAACTCGGCGCGCGAGGGTTTTTCGAAACCCGGCACGATCGCCGATGTGACCAGTTCCATCTGGCCGGCGTGGCCGGCGTGAAGCGGCGAATAGACAGTCTTCATAAAATTCCTCTCGAAATGCGAAATCAGTCAAGGTTGAGGTAGGGGGTCACCAGAGCGAGCCACATGGTTTCGACATCGTCCTCGATGAGGTCGTATGTCCGGCGATCCCTTTTCAGGCCGACAAGACGGCAGGCGTGTCCGACCTCCATCATCAGCACGCCGAGCCGGTTGGCGACCTTGTCTTCGAGAGCCGGGTTCACGTGCCGCAGCCATGCCGCATAGAGGGCGATGATCTGGTCGTCATACTCGTTCTGGATCGGTCTCAGGTCGGCGTTGCCTGAAATAGCCTCGATCACCGGCATCAGGCTGGCATTGTCGAGATAAAGCCTGGAGGTATCGGTGAAGAGCCTGCGCACCTCCCGCCGAAACTCCTCGCGGTTGGTGGGCGGATCGACCCTGATGCGCCTCGCGATCACTTCGGGAAAGGATGACAGCCAGCGCCGGGCGAGGTCCAGGAGAATGGCTTCCTTGTTGGGAAAGTATTGGTACACCGAACCGACCGACAGGCCCGCGCGCTGCGCTATGGCGAGCGTCGTCGGCGTCCTTGTCCCTTGCTCGCGGGTCAGGATCAGCGCCGCGTCGAGAATCCGGTCCACCACCTTGCTCGACCGTTGTTGGCGCGGCTGCTTGCGCGGTTCGAGCGCTATCCTGGTTTTGCGATCGAGACTGCGCTTCACGGCTTGACGTCCTCGTTCCCCGCCCAGTCCCAACATCGGCGCAGAGTGTTGTCCACAATACATTGCAAATTCCGCATGTTGACAAACGCGAATGATTAGTCGCATTCTTTTATCCACGCTGCCTTGGGGATAACAAGGGGAATTTCGAAGACAGCGCGCCGGCATCATCTTTCCCCATCGCCCCTCCCGCGGAGCGGCAGCTCGTGGGCAGTGGTTGTCGGTCTCAGTCAAAAGCGCGGAGTCGCGATGTCTGTCACGGGTGCGGGTCACAAGGCGGATCTGATCGTCATCAATGGTCGTGTGTTGACCATGGACGATGACAATCCGACCGCCGAAGCCGTTGCCGTCAAGGATGGCGCCATCGTCGCTCTCGGCAGCCACGCCTCCATCGAAGAGTTCAAGGGGCCGGCCACCAGGGTCATCGACGCCAGGGGCGGTTCGGTGATCCCGGGTTTCATCGAAGCCCACATGCATCTGTTTTCAGGCGCGGCCGAGCTTGCCCATCTCCAGTTGTCGGGCGTCCACGGTTTCGAGGCGCTGCAAAAGGCGATCCGCGACTACGCGTCGACGCACCCCGATGCCAAGATGCTGGTCGGACAGGGCGTCGACTACACCGTGCTCGACGACGAGCGAGTGACGCGCCATCATCTCGATGCGATCCTGCCGGACCGGCCCTTCATCATGGCCGCGCCCGACCACCATACGATGTGGGCCAACACCAAGGCGCTGGACTTGGCTGGCATCCTGAATGGGCGCACGCTTGGCCCCGGCAATGAGATCGTCATGGGCGACGACGGCCTGGCCAATGGCGAACTGCGCGAGGGCGAGGCTTTCGGCCCGGTGCTCGATCTTGCCGGCGAGGGCCGGGTGCGGCTCGGGCTGGCGACGGGCGGCGAGCCAGACCCGATGCCATCGGCGGAAGAACGCGCCGCCGACCGCGACATCATGCGGCGCGGGCTCGCCTGGTGCGCGCGCCACGGCATCACCTCGATCCAGAACATGGACGGCAATCTCTACCAGCTCGAATTGCTGGCCGAGATCGAGGCCGAGGAGGGTCTGTCCTGCCGGGTGCAGATACCCTTCCACTACAAGAATTTCATGACGCTCGACATACTCGACAAGGCCTCGGCGATGGCCGAGCGCTACAATGGCGAGTGGCTGTCGTCAGGCATGGTCAAGGTGTTCTACGACGGCGTGCTCGATTCCTGGACGGCCGTCATGATCGAGCCCTATGCCGACCGTCCCGACTGGGTGGGTGAACCACTGTTCACGCCCCAGCAATTCATCGATCTCGCCGTCGCCGTCGACAGGCGCGGCCTGCAGATCGCCGTGCATTCGATCGGCGACGGCGCGGTGCGCGCCGTCCTCAACGGCTACGAGGCGGCGCAAAAGGCCAATGGCAGGCGCGACAGCCGGCATCGTGTCGAACATATAGAGGTCATCGGCGCATCTGATGTGCCGCGTTTCGCCGAACTCGGCGCCATCGCTTCGATGCAGCCGCCGCATCCGCCCGGCGCCATGGATTTTCCGCTGGAGCCGACTGTGTCGCGCATCGGGCCGGCGCGCTGGCCGCTGAGCTATGCCTGGCGCACCCTGAAGAATGCCGGCGCGCATGTCGTGTTCGCGTCGGACTGGCCGGTGTCGCCGATCGATCCGATCCTGGGCATCCAGGCGGCAGCGATGCGCAAACCATGGGCATCAAGCGATCCGGACCAGAGCTTCTCGCTGCGTGAATCGCTTGCCGCCTACACGGTCGAGGGCGCCTATGCCGAATTCGCCGAGCACCGCAAGGGCACGCTGAAGCCGGGCTATATGGCCGATCTGGTGGTTTTGTCGGCCGACATCGAAAAGACTATGCCGGCCGACCTGCACAAGGTGCGCCCGGTAACAACGATCTGCGGCGGCAAAGTCACCTACCAGGCCTGACATGGCATGCGGCTTGCCTGCTGAAATGGCGGACTGAAATGACCGACTGAACTGTGATTCAATGCCGGACTTGCCAACCCATCGGCCGTGTGGTCACATCCAACAGGGGAAAAGCTCCGCCAGCAAGAGCGGGGTCAACAGTGAGGCGTAATCGTGCCGGACAAACCGGATCGGAATGCGATTGAAGTAGTAAACGTCAGCAAAATTTTCGGATCGGGTGAGGGGCAGGTCGCTGCCCTCGACAAAGTCTCGGTATCCATCCGCGAAAACGAATTCTTCACACTGCTGGGACCATCCGGCTGCGGCAAGACCACCTTGCTGCGGCTGATCGCCGGCTTCGACTTTCCAACCGCCGGCGAAATCCTGCTTTACGGCCAGGACATCGCGCCATTGCCGCCCTTCAAGCGGCCGGTCAACACCGTCTTCCAGTCCTATGCGCTGTTCCCGCACATGACGGTGGCAGACAATATCGGCTTCGGCCTGGAGATGCTGGGCAAGCCCAAGGCGCAGATCAAGGCGCGCGTTGCCGAGATGCTGAAGCTGGTCAAGATGGAGGCGCTGGCGGGCCGGCGCACCGGCCAGATTTCCGGCGGCCAGCAGCAGCGCGTGGCGCTGGCCCGGGCGCTCGCGCCGCAACCGAAGGTGCTGCTGCTCGACGAACCGCTCTCCGCCCTCGACTACAAGCTGCGCAAGGAGATGCAAATCGAGTTGAAGCGGCTGCAGCACGAGACCGGCATAACCTTCATCTTCGTCACCCATGACCAGGAAGAAGCGCTGACGATGTCGGACCGCATCGCCGTGATGTCGTCGGGCAAGATCCTGCAGGTCGGCTCGCCCTGGGATATCTACGACAAGCCTGCCGAACGCTTCGTCGCCGACTTCATCGGCGAGACCAACTTTCTCACCGCGGCCATATCGGGCACCGGCAACGGCAAGGCGCGCGCGACGCTCAAATCCGGCACCACCATCGAGGCGACCGTCGCCGAAGGTTTCCAGCCGAAGGACAACGCCACCGTGGTGGTGAGGCCGGAGCATGCCAAGCTGACCAAGAGCAAGGGCGACCTGGCGGGCAGGGTCGACAACATCGTCTATTTCGGCACCGACACGCATATCCATGTCCAGCTCGACAGCGGCGAAGCCTTCACCGTGCGCCAGCAGAACACGCGCAGCGCCGGCTGCGGTTTCGAGCGCGGCGACAAGGTCGGCATCCTGATCGGCAACGACGCCGCGCAAGTGCTGAGGGACTGATGGCCACCGCCGAAGAAGTCGCCAAGGCAGCGGAGCGGCGCGACGTCCGCGACCGCTGGTTGCTGTCAGCGCCGGCGCTGCTGGTCATTCTGCTCGCCGCGACCGGCCCGTTGCTGATCGTGCTCGTCTATTCGTTCCTGACGCCCGGCGCCTATGGCGACGTGAAGTGGCAATTTTCGCCGGAAGCCTGGGTGTCGGTGTTCATGGAACGCGACATTTTCGACGACACGCTGTCGCTCGCGGCCGCCCACGTCACCATCTTCCTGCGCTCGATCAAGCTCGCGGTGGTGACGACGCTGGCGACTTTGGCGCTCGGCTTCCCGACCGCCTATTTCATGGCGACGCGCAGTGAAAAGACCAGGGATCTCTGGCTATTCCTGATCACCATTCCGTTCTGGACCAACCTCCTTATCCGTACCTTCGCGGTGCTGCAGATCATCCGCAACGAAGGCATCGTCAATACCATCCTTCTGAAGCTCGGCATCGTCTCGGCGCCGGTGCAGATCCTCTACACCGACACGGCGATCCTGATCGGCATGGCCTATGTCTACCTGCCGCTGATGGTGCTGCCGATCTATGCAAGCATGGAAAAACTCGATTTCCGGCTGGTCGAGGCTGGCTACGATCTCTACGCGACGCGCTTCAAGGTGCTGCGCAAGATCATTTTCCCGCTGGTCAAACCCGGGGTCATCGCCGGCTCCATCCTGGTCTTCATTCCGGCCCTTGGCGCCTATGTGACGCCGAGCGTGCTTGGCGGCGGCAAGAACATGATGCTGTCCAACCTGATCGAATTGCAGTTCGGACAGGGCCGCAACTGGCCGCTTGGCTCGGCGCTGTCGATCACGGTCATGATAATCGTCATGGTGGCGCTGCTGGCCTATGTGCGCAACGCCGGCAAGTCGGGGGTGCGTCATGGCTAGCAATTTCTCCATCAAGCACCAGCCTGGCTTCACCGCCATCGCGGCAACCTGTTTCGTCGTGCTCTATTTGCCGATCATCGTGCTGGTCATCTACGCCTTCAACGCGGCGAGCTCGACCTCGGAATGGGGCGGGTTTTCGCTCAAATGGTTCCAGTCGGCCTGGCAGAACACGCAGGTCATCGATGCGACGATGCGTTCCTTCCAGATCGGCGCCATAGCGGCGGCCCTTGCCACCATCTTCGCCACCATGGCCGCGCTCGCCACCACGCGCACACCGCCCTATCCCGGGCTGACCTTCAAATACGCGGCCATCAACCAGCCGCTGATGGTGCCCGAAATCGTCACCGGCGTGGCGCTGCTGATCTTCTTCTCGCGCATCAAGATCTTCACCGGCTATTCCGGCCTTGGCTACCTGATCGCCGCGCATACGGCGTTCTGCATCCCGTTTGCCTACCTGCCGATCCGGGCGCGGCTGGAGAATATGGACCTGACGCTGGAACGCGCCGCCGCCGACCTCTATGCGACGCCGTGGAAGACCTTCCGCCGCATCACGCTGCCGCTTTTGTGGCCCGGCATCCTCGCCGGCCTGATGCTGGCTTTCGTCATCTCGCTCGATGACGTCGTCATCACCGAATTCGTCAAGTCGGGCGGCCAGGACACGCTGCCCACCTACATGCTCGGCCAGATCCGCCGCGGCATCACACCCGAGATCAACGCGATATCGACCGCCTTCCTGCTGCTTTCGGTCGCGATCGTCACGTTGTTTTTCTTTGTCAGCAGGAAACGAGACTGAAACCGATAATGGGAGTTAAAACGATGAACTGGAAGACAACGGCGTCCGCCATGGGGTTGGCGTTGCTCGCTTCGACGGGCCTTGCCCGCGCCGACGGCGTGCTCAACATCTACAATTGGGGCAATTACACCAGCCCCGACGTGATCAAGAAGTTCGAAGCCAAATACAACGTCAAGGTGACCATCACCGACTACGATTCCAACGACACCGCGCTTGCCAAGGTGCGCCAGGGCGGCACCGGTTTCGACATCGCCGTGCCTTCGCAGACCTACGTGCCGATCTGGATCAAGGAAGGCCTCGTTCAGGAAACCGATCCAGGCAAGATGGAGAACTTCAAGAACGTGGCGCCGGAATGGGCCAATCCTGAGTTCGATCCGGGCCGCAAATACACGGTTCCGTGGGCCTGGGGCACTATCGGCGTCGTCGTCAATACCGACGCCTACAAGGGCCCGGCCAACACGTGGGGCATCATCTTCAACACGCCCGACGAGTTGAAGGGTAAGGTCAACGTCGTACCGGAGATGGGCGACGTGATGTTCGCCGCGATCAAGTATGTCGGCGGCCAGCAATGCACCAACGACAAGACGGTGCTGAAGAAAGTACGTGACCTGCTGGTGGCGGCCAAGCCGAACTGGATCGCCATGGAATACAACACTATTGAGAAGATGGGCGCCGGCGACTTCAAGGCAACCAGCGACTGGAATGGCTCGGCTTTGCGTCAGCGCCTCGCCAACCCGGCCATCCACTTCAACTACCCGAAGGAAGGCTATGGCCTGTGGAGCGACAACGTCGTCGTCCTGAAAGAGGCCAAGAATGTCGAGAACGCCAAGCTGTTCCAGAACTTCATCATGGATCCGGAAAACGCGGCCGGCCTCTCGGCCTTCCATCGTTACGCCAATGCCATCGCCGGTTCGGACAAGTACATGCCGGCCGACATGAAGGACGCGCCGGAAGTCGTCATTCCGGCCGACGCCAAGCCGCTTGGCGAACTGCAGCAGATGTGCGCGCCAGAGACGCAGGAACTTTACACCAAGATCTGGACCGAACTGCAGAAGTAATCGCCGCATGACGGACCCGGCGGCACATGCCGCCGGGTCTTTTCCGTTTCCGGGAATGGCTTTCATGGACTCCTATCGCAACAGCGATCCGCGGCCGCCGATCATGCAGGGCTCGCCGCCCGCCATGGTGCCACCAAGGCTCGACTGGGACAGGCCGCCCTGGAACCGCTGGGCTTTCCAGCACATCAGGGAAATTCTGCCGACCGTCGAAGTCTGGCGCGGCAACGGCCACCGTCACCGCCTCGAACGCGCCGAGGTCGATCTCGACGGGCTGCCGGTCGAGGACAGCACGGGACGGAAGACGACGCTCGCGGGCCTGCTGGACGAGACCTATACGGATGGCTTCCTGGTGCTCAAGGACGGCAAGATAGCCTTTGAGCGCTACTTCAACGGCATGGACGAGCGCACGCTGCATCTGTCGCAGTCGATGGCCAAGTCGGTCACCGGCTCGGTGTTCGGCATACTGGCCGGGCGCGGGCTGGTCGATCCGGCGAGGCCGGTGACGGACTACCTGCCGGAATTGAAGGCAACCGGGTGGGCCGGCGCCAGAGTCCAGCACGTGCTCGACATGACGACGGGCGTGTGTTTCTCGGAGGAATATAACGACCGTTATTCCGACATAGGCCAGGTCGATGTCGCCACCGGCTGGAAGCCGGTGCCGCCGGGCAGCGACCCGGACTTTCGCTGGCCCGCGCACATGTTCGAGCTGATCCTGGGCTTGACGGAGACGGTCCGGCCACATGGGGCGGCATTCGAGTACCGCTCGGTCGAAACCGATGTGCTCGCGTTCATCCTGGAGCGGGTGACCGGCAAGCGGCTGGCGCAACTGGTCTCGGAAGAACTCTGGCAAAAGCTCGGCGCCGATGAAAGCGCCTGCTTCACCGTCGACAGCGCCGGCTACGCGCTGGCCGATGGCGGCTTCAACGCGACGCTGCGCGATTATGCCCGCTTCGGCCAGCTGATCCTCGATAATGGCGGCGGCATCGTGCCGGCCGATTGGATCGAGGCGACGCGCAGCGGCAGCCACGGGCCGGGCTTCAGTCCGAGCCTGCCAGAGGGCAGCTATCGCAACCAGTTCTGGATCGAGAATCCCCATTCGCGGGCGCTGATGTGCCGGGGCGTGTTCGGGCAGATGATCCACATCGACTGGAATACGCGGATGGTCGTGGTCAAGCTTTCGAGCTGGCCGGATTTCAGCAACGTCGCCTATTCCATGGCGACGCTGAAGGCCGTGCATGCCATCGCCGCCGCGCTGAGCTGAACCCCCACAAGACACGACCTGGAAGGAAATGCCATGACCGGCAAGACCGCGTTCGAGACCCGTTACGGCTTCCGCCGCAACCAGGTGCTGCTCGCCAACTGGCGGGAAAATCCGTTCAACCGATGGTCATTCCAGAACGTCGGCGAACTGGTGCCGAGCGCGCGTGTCGCCGCCCTGCCGGTCAACGAGGCGCCGGCCGAGGATTTCGGCGGATTGCTCGACGAAAAGATCGCGGTGGCGAGCACGCCGGAAACCGTCGCGGCTTTTCTCAGCCGCTCGCACACGGATGCGCTGACCGTCATGAGAGGCGGCAGGATCGTCGGCGACTGGTTTGCGCCGCATATGGATTTCGGCGCCCGCCACATCATCTTTTCGATCAGCAAGTCGGTGACCGCGATCATGGCCGGCATATTGGAAGGCGAGGGCGTGTTCGATCCGGAAGCCCCGGTGACGGCCTACATACCGGAAGCCGGCGATTCGGCCTATGGCGAGGCTACCGTGCGGCATGTGCTCGATATGAGTGTCAGCCTCGATTTCGAGGAGGCCTACCTCGATCCCGAAAGCGCCTTTGCTCGTTACCGTCGCGCCACCTTGTGGAACCCGGGCGGCGGCACGGAAAGCCTGCGTGAATTCCTCCTGACACTGCAGCGGCTCGCCGAGCCGCATGGCCAGACCTTCCGCTACCGGTCCCCCAATTCCGACCTGCTTGGCCTGCTGCTCGAACGGGCGTCCGGCCAGCGCTTCGCCGACCTGATGCGCGAGAAACTGTGGCTGCCGCTGGGTGCTGCCGGCGAAGCTTCGGTGGCGGTCGACATGGAGGGCACGGCGCGCACTGCCGGCGGCATCTCGGTGACGCCGCGCGATCTGGCGCGCGTCGGCGAGATGATGCGGCAAGGGGGCACTGCGAATGGCCGCCGCATCGTGCCCGAGGCCTGGGTGCGAGACACCACGGTAACCGGCGGCAGTTCTGAAGCCTGGCAGCGTGGCGCCATGCTGCCGCTGTTTCCCAAGGGCCGCTACCGCAACAAATGGTACCAGACAGGACATGAGAACGGGGCCTATTGCGGCATCGGGATCCATGGCCAGTGGCTCTATGTCGACCCCCGGACGGAAGTGGTGATCGCCAAGATGTCGTCGCAGCCCGAGCCGGTCGACGATCCGCTCGATCTCGAGATCGTCGTATTCTTCGAAGCGCTGAGCCGGATGGTCTGAGCGGCCGCAACATTAGGGCGCGCTTTCCTGTGGACCTCTGTCGCCGGTGAAACCGCGAAGGTTGGCGGGCAGGATAACTGCGCCTATGGTCGCCGCTCTTTTCGAGAAGAGCAGGAACGGCATGGCATCCGACATCAAGCGCATCGCAGCCATTATCGCGACCGAGATCACAGCGCGGCCCGAACAGGCCGCCGCTGCCATCGGGCTGCTCGACGAAGGCGCGACCGTGCCGTTCGTGGCGCGCTACCGCAAGGAGGTGACGGGCGGGCTCGACGACACGCAATTGCGCCTGCTGTCGGAGCGTCTTGCCTATCTGCGTGAGCTCGACGCGCGGCGTGACACCATCCTTGGCTCGATCCGGGAGCAAGGCAAGCTGACCGACGAGCTTGAATCCAAGCTCGCCTCCGCCGTCACCAAGGCCGAGCTCGAAGACATCTACCTGCCCTACAAGCCCAAGCGCCGCACCAGGGCGGAGATCGCCCGGGAGCGTGGGCTGGGGCCGCTGGCGGAAGCCATCCTGGCCGACCGCTCGCTGGTGCCGGCGGAACTCGCACTGGCCTATCTGACCGAGGACGTGGCCGACGCCAAGGCGGCACTTGAGGGTGCGCGCGACATAGTGTCGGAGCAGTTCGCCGAGAATGCCGACCTGGTCGGCAAGCTGCGAAGCTACATGAAGGAACGCGCCTTCATGCGCGCCAGGGTGGTCGACGGCAAGCAGGAGGCGGGTGCGAAATTCTCCGATTATTTCGACCATGTCGAGCGCTGGGCCACCGTGCCGAGCCACCGCGCGCTGGCGATGCTGCGCGGCCGCAACGAGGAGGTGCTGTCGCTCGACATCGAGGTCGATGCCGACGACTCTTCGCCGGTGAAGCCGGTAGAGCGGATGATCGCCAATGCCTACGCCATCGGCGGCAGCCTGCCGGGCGATCGCTGGCTGATGGAGGTCGCAGGCTGGACCTGGCGCATAAAACTATCCCTGCACCTGACGCTCGATCTGATGCGCGACCTGCGCGAACGGGCCGAGGAAGAGGCGATCCACGTCTTCGCCCGCAATTTGAAGGATCTGCTGCTCGCCGCCCCCGCCGGATCGCGGCCGACGATGGGGCTCGACCCTGGCATCCGCACCGGCGTCAAGGTCGCGGTGGTCGACGGCACCGGCAAGCTGGTGGCGACGACAACGGTCTATCCGTTCCCGCCCAGGAACGATGTGCGTGGCACGCAGGCGGAGCTCGCCAAGCTCGTTCGCCTGCACAAGGTCGAGCTGATCTCGATCGGCAATGGCACCGGCAGCCGCGAAACCGAGAAGCTGGTGGCCGACATGCTGTCCGACATGCCTTCCGACGGCGGGCCGAAGCCGCTCAAGGTGATCGTCAGCGAGGCCGGCGCTTCGGTCTATTCGGCTTCGGCGACGGCGGCGGCGGAATTCCCCGGTCTCGACGTATCATTGCGCGGTGCGGTGTCGATCGCGCGCCGCTTGCAGGATCCGCTGGCCGAACTGGTCAAGATCGAGCCGAAATCGATCGGCGTCGGCCAGTATCAGCACGATGTCGACCAGTACCGGCTTGGCCGCTCGCTGGAGGCGGTGGTCGAGGACGCCGTCAACGCGGTTGGCGTCGATCTCAACACGGCTTCGGCGCCGCTTCTGGCGCGGGTTTCAGGGCTCGGGGCGTCGCTCGCAGACGCCATCGTCGCGCATCGCGATGCCACCGGCCCGTTCGCCAGCCGCAAGGATTTGCTCAAGGTCTCCCGCCTCGGGCCGCGTGCGTTCGAGCAATGCGCCGGCTTCCTGCGCATCCCGAACGGCTCCGAGCCGCTCGACGCCTCGGCCGTGCATCCGGAAGCCTACGGCGTGGCCAAAAAGATCGTCGCCGCCTGCGGGCGCGATGTGCGTTCGCTGATGGGCGACAGTGCGGCGCTGAAGGCGCTCGATCCGCGCGTTTTCGTGGACGAGCGGTTCGGCCTGCCGACGGTGCGCGACATTTTGGCTGAGCTGGAAAAGCCCGGCCGCGATCCGCGCCCCGGCTTCAAGACGGCAACCTTCGCCGATGGCATCGACGACATCAAGGATCTGAAGCCCGGCATGCTGCTGGAAGGCACCGTCACCAATGTCGCCGCCTTCGGCGCCTTCGTCGACATCGGCGTCCACCAGGACGGGCTGGTGCACGTTTCGCAACTGGCCGACCGTTTCATCAAGGACGCGCATGAGGTGGTCAAGGCCGGCGACGTGGTCAAGGTGCGGGTCGTCGACGTCGACATCAAGCGCAAGCGAATCGCGCTTTCCATGCGCAGGGATGGTGGCGAGGGCAGCGCATCGCGCGGCCCGCGAGACAATGGCGGCGGCAGGCCGGCGCCACGCTCGCCCGCGCCGCAGCGCCAGCCGGAGCGGCCGCCACAGCAAGGTGCGTTCGGCGCGGCGTTGGCGGATGCGTTGAAGCGGAAGTAGCTACCACGCCAGAACAGCCGGGTCCTTTTCAACCTGGCTCGTCAGCCAATCTCGAAAACTCGCGACCGGCGGATGGCCGCGCTTGTCGTGCGGGACGACTAGATAATAGGCGCTGCGGCTGTGCATAGGCTGGCCGGGCGCGGGCACCAGCTGGCCGCGCTGCAACTCGCCTGAGATGAGGATTTGCGGCAGCAGAGCCACGCCCAGACCCGCCATGCAGGCCTGGGCGGCGGTGCCGAACTGTTCGAACTGCATACCCGGTCCGGTCGGCGCGCTCAGGCCCTGATGCTCAAACCATTCTGTCCAGGCGCCAGACCGCGTCGCCATGTGCAGCAGCGGCAGACGGCCGATGTCGGCCGGCGTGGCGATGGAGCGCTCGGCGAGAAATTCGGGCGACACCACCGGGGCCACCACCTCCCGCACCAGCAGCGTCGAGTCTGCCTCGGGCCAGTCCGGCAGGCCATAATGGATGGCGGCGTCCAGCCGCTCTCTGGCGAAGTCGAAGCGGCCGACGCGGGTGACGAAGTTGATGGTGATGTCGGGATTGTTGTCGACGAAGTCTGGGATCATCGGCATCAGCCAGCGCGTGCCGAAGGTCGGCAGGATTGCGAGGTTCAGGATGCCGCTATGCCGATTACTCATCAATCCAAGCGCTGCGTCGCGCAATTGGCCAAGTGCCGAACGGACCACTTCGGCGTAGGTTTCGCCCGCCGCCGACAGCCGGACATTGCGGCTGTCGCGCTCGAACAGCCGGCGGCCAAACTGGTCCTCGATCAGCCTGATCTGCCGACTGACGGCGCCCTGGGTTAAATCCAGCTCCTGGGCTGCAGCGGTGAAACTGCCAAGCCGGGCCACCGCTTCGAAGGCGGCAAGCGCGTTGATGTTAGGCAAAAGACGACGTTGGACGCTCATGATCTATTCCTAACGCTCATTGATCGGTGAAGCAATTTCGTTTGATTTTTTCAGGCCGTGGGCCGATAAGCCGGACTTCACCCGTTTTTAAGGATCGAGACGCCATGGCTGCCGACAAGAATGCATTCGTCTGGGAAGACCCGTTCCTGATCGAGGACCAGCTTTCGGAAGACGAGCGCATGGTGCGGGATGGGGCGGCGGCCTTCGCCGCCGACAAGCTCGCGCCGCGCATCGAGGAGGCCTATCTCAACGAAACCTTCGACACGGCGATTTTTCGCGAGATGGGCGAGGCCGGCCTGCTCGGCATCAACATTCCGGAAGAATTCGGCGGCCTCGGCGCCAACTATGTCACCTACGGCCTGGTCGCCCGCGAAGTGGAGCGCGTCGATTCCGGCTATCGTTCGATGATGTCGGTGCAGTCGTCGCTGGTGATGTATCCCATTTATGCCTATGGCTCGGACGAACAGCGCAGGAAGTATCTACCCAAGCTCGCCAGCGGCGAGTGGATAGGCTGTTTCGGCCTGACCGAACCGGATGCCGGCTCCGACCCCGGCGGCATGAAGACGCGCGCCGAGAAGACCGCCAATGGTTACAAGCTTACCGGCTCCAAGATGTGGATCTCCAATGCGCCCGTCGCCGACGTGTTCGTCGTCTGGGCGAAGCTGAAGGGCGAGAACGGCAAGGATGAGATCCGTGGCTTCGTCCTGGAAAAGGGCATGAAGGGGCTTTCGGCGCCGAAGATCGGCGGCAAGCTGTCGCTGCGGGCGTCGATCACCGGCGAGGTGGTTATGGAAGGCGTCGAGGTCGGCGAGGATGCTCTGCTGCCCAACGTGTCGGGGCTGAAGGGGCCGTTCGGCTGCCTCAACCGGGCTCGCTACGGCATTTCCTGGGGCTCGATGGGCGCGGCCGAAGATTGTTGGCATCGCGCGCGCCAGTATGGCCTCGACCGCAAGCAGTTCGGCAAGCCGCTGGCCAGCACGCAGCTCTATCAGAAGAAGCTCGCCGACATGCAGACCGAGATCGCGCTCGGGCTGCAGGCCTCGTTGCGCGTCGGGCGGCTGCTCGACGAAGGCAAGATGGCGCCGGAGATGATCTCGATCGTCAAGCGCAACAATTGCGGCAAGGCGCTCGACATCGCCCGCCAGGCGCGCGACATGCATGGCGGCAACGGCATCCAGATCGGCTATCACGTGATGCGCCATGCGCAGAATCTGGAGACGGTCAACACCTATGAGGGCACGCATGACGTGCACGCGCTGATCCTGGGACGGGCGCAGACGGGGATCCAAGCGTTTTTCTGAGGTTCGGTAGCCGTTTAAGTTAGGTGCAGCGCAACATCCGCTTGGAGAATGACGGCCAGATGTGTCAGGGTTCGGCCAGCTAAACGCCGATCTTCCGGGGCTCCATGGCAATTCTGGCCGCCGTCTATCACCTGACCCATTACAAATACGACCGGCCGGTGGTTCTTGGTCCCCAGGTGATCAGGCTCCAGCCGGCGCCACATTCGCGCACCAAAGTGCTCAGCCATTCGTTGAAGGTCGAGCCGGCGAACCACTTCGTCAATCTCCAGCAGGACCCCTACGGCAATTTCCTCGCCCGTTTCGTCTTTCCCGACCCGGTGAGCGAACTCAAGATCGAGGTCGACCTCGTCGCCGACATGACGGTCTACAACCCGTTCGATTTCTTCGTGGAGGAGACGGCGGAAAATTTCCCGTTCGAGTATCCGGAAGAGACACGCAACGACCTCGCCATCTATCGCACACCGGAACCGGCAGGCCCGCTGCTGTCGGCGTTCCTGAAAACCATCGATACCAGCCCGAAAAACACGGTCAATTTTCTCGTCGACCTCAATGCCCGGCTGCAGCGCGAAATCGCCTATATCGTGCGCATGGAGACCGGCGTGTTCTCGCCGGAGGAAACGCTGGCGGCCGCCAAAGGGTCGTGCCGCGATTCAAGCTGGCTGCTGGTGCAGATCCTGCGCAATCTAGGCATCGCCGCGCGCTTTGTCTCGGGCTATCTGATCCAGCTCAAGCCCGACCTCGTCGCGCTCGATGGGCCGGCCGGTACATCAGTGGATTTCACTGACCTGCACGCCTGGTGCGAGGTCTATCTTCCCGGCGCTGGCTGGATCGGTTTCGACCCGACTTCGGGCCTGCTTACCGGCGAGAGCCATGTACCGCTTGCCGCCACCCCGCATTTTCGCAATGCAGCGCCCATTTCCGGCATGGCGAGCTTTGCCAATGTCGAGTTCGGCTTCGACATGCGGGTCGACCGCATCGCGGAGCATCCGCGCATCACCAAGCCGTTCTCGGATGAAAGCTGGCATGCGCTTGATGCGCTCGGCAACAAGGTCGATGCGGCGCTGGCGGACGGGGATGTACGGCTGACCATGGGCGGCGAGCCGACCTTCGTGTCGATCGACGATTTCGAGTCCGCCGAGTGGAACACCGCCGCCGTCGGCCCGACAAAACGCGAAAAGGCCGATGCGCTGATCCGGAGGCTGCGCGAGCGCTTCGCGCCTGGCGGCTTCCTCCATTATGGCCAAGGCAAATGGTACCCCGGCGAAAGCTTACCGCGCTGGACCTTTTCGCTCTACTGGCGCACCGACGGCCAGCCGGTGTGGAGCGACCCGTCGCTGATCGCGCGGGAGAAAAGCGAAGCCGATATCGGTCCGAAGCAGGCCGAGAGCCTGCTGACCGCGATCGCCGGCGAGCTCGGCATCGAAACGTCCATGGTCAGCGAAGCCTATGAGGATCCGGCCGAGTGGCTGCTCAAGGAAGGCAAGCTGCCGGAGAATGTCGATCCGTCCAATTCGAAGCTGGAGGATCCCGAAGAGCGCAGCCGCATGGCGACGGTGTTCGAACGCGGGCTGACCAAGCCGTCGGGCTATGTGCTGCCGGTGCAGCGCTGGAACAGCCAGGCGTCGGGCCAGCGCTGGCGCTCGGAAAAATGGACGACGCGGCGCGGGCGGCTGTTCCTGGTGCCGGGCGATTCACCGGTCGGCTACCGCCTGCCGCTCGGCACGCTGCCTCACGTGCCGCCGGAGCAGTTTCCCTATATCGTTCCGGTCGATCCTTCGCAGCCGCGCGGTGCGCTGCCCGTGCGGGAGGCGATCTTGCCCATGGCGGCTCCGGCCGAACCTCAGGGCGCCGATGAAATGGCACGCCGCCAGCAGGCGGCATCGTTCACGGCCGCGACCGCCCAGCAGGACCGGGTCGAGCAGGAGATCACCGAGATCGGCGGCGCGGTGCGTACCGCGCTTTCGGTCGAGCCGCGCGAGGGACGGCTCTGCGTGTTCATGCCGCCGGTCGAGGCGCTGGAGGATTATCTTGAGTTGGTGGCGGCAGCCGAGAACGCGGCCAAGGCGATCAGGTTGCCAGTGCATATCGAGGGCTACGGCCCGCCGCATGATCCGCGCCTCAACGTCATCCGCGTCGCGCCGGACCCTGGCGTCATCGAGGTCAACATCCACCCGGCTGCCAACTGGCAGGACTGCGTGGCGACGACCACGGCGATCTACGAGGAGGCGCGGCAAACGCGGCTTGGCGCGGATAAATTCATGATCGACGGCCGCCACACCGGCACCGGCGGCGGCAACCATGTTGTGGTCGGCGGCGCGACGCCCAATGACAGCCCGTTTCTGCGCCGCCCCGATCTTTTGAAGAGCCTGGTGCTGAAATGGCAGCGGCATCCCTCGCTGTCTTATCTCTTCTCCGGCCTGTTCATCGGCCCGACCAGCCAGGCGCCGCGCTTCGACGAGGCGCGCCACGATTCGCTCTACGAGCTGGAAATCGCCATGGCGCAGATGCCGCATCCGCACCACGGCAACGCGCCTTTGCCATGGCTGGTCGACCGGCTGTTCCGCAACCTTTTGACCGACGTCACCGGGAATACGCACCGCTCGGAAATCTGCATCGACAAGCTGTTTTCGCCTGACGGACCGACGGGACGGCTGGGGCTGGTGGAATTCCGCGGCTTCGAGATGCCGCCCAATGCGCGCATGAGCTTGGCGCAGCAACTGCTGGTCAGGGCGATCATCGCTCGCGCCTGGAAGAACCCGCTCTACGGCCGTTTCGTGCGCTGGGGCACGTCGCTGCACGACCGCTTCATGCTGCCGCATCATGTCTGGGCAGATTTTCTCGACGTTCTCGACGACCTCAAGCTCAACGGTTTCACGTTCCGCCCCGAATGGTTCGACGCGCAGCTCGAGTTCCGCTTTCCCTTCTGCGGCGAGGTCCAATATGCGGGCGTCAAGCTGGAACTGCGGCAGGCCCTGGAGCCGTGGCATGTTATGGGCGAGCAGGGGGCCATCGGCGGCACCGTGCGCTTCGTCGATTCCTCGGTCGAAAGGTTGCAGGTCAAGACCGAAGGTCTCAATCCGGAGCGCCATGCCGTCGTCTGCAACGGCCGCATCGTGCCGATGAAGGTTACCGACAACAGGGAAGTCGCGGTGGCGGGCGTGCGCTTCAAGGCGTGGCAGCCCGCTTCGGGCCTGCATCCGGCACTGCCGGTCAATACGCCGCTGGTGTTCGATATCTACGACCGTTGGTCGGGTCGGGCGGTTGGCGGCTGCGTCTATCATGTCGCGCATCCGGGCGGGCGCAGCTACGACACTTTTCCGGTCAACGGCAACGAGGCGGAAGCGCGCCGGCTCGCCCGCTTCGAAGCGCGCGGCCACACGCCGTCGGCCTATGTGTTGCGCGAGGAACAACCCACGGAAGATTTCCCCATGACGCTTGACCTTCGGCGTCCACCAAGATTCTGATCTGACATGGCAAAGGGGAATCACAAGCGGGTACGCGGCAAGGCGCAGATCCATTGCCTGCTGGAGCACTACCAGCCGATCGACGGCGTCGTCGACGAGATGGTCGACGCTTCGGGCAATCCCCGTCCGGCCTGGAAGCATTTCATCGAGGCGCTCGACGATCTCGGCGCCGAAGAACTCGCCCAGCGTTTTGCCCGTGCCGACCAGTATCTGCGCGACGCCGGCGTCTATTATCGCGTCTACGACAAGGCCGGCGCCAACGAGCGCGAATGGCCGCTGGCGCATGTCCCGGTGCTCATCGAGGACGCCGAGTGGGCAGCGATCAGCGCCGGCCTGGTGCAGCGCGCCGAGCTGTTCGAGGAGATCATCGCCGATATATACGGGCCGAACCGGCTGGTCGAAAAGGGCATCCTGCCGGCCGGTCTGATCGCGGCAAGCCCCGAATATTTGCGGCCGGTGGTCGGCACCAGGCCGGCCGACGGCCATTTCCTGCATTTCTGCGCCTTCGAACTCGGCCGCGGGCCGGACGGCCGCTGGTGGGTGTTGGGCGACCGTACTCAGGCACCATCCGGCGCCGGTTTCGCTCTGGAGAACCGCGTCGCCACGACCCGCGCGCTGTCGGACATCTATGGCGAGATGCATGTGCATCGCCTCGCCGGCTTCTTCCGGCGCTTTCGCGATGCGCTGATCGGCATGGCCAGGGAAGCCGACGGCCGCGTCGCCATTCTGACGCCTGGACCGCTCAACGAAACCTATTACGAACACGCCTATATCGCCCGCTATCTCGGCATCATGCTGCTCGAAGGCGAGGACCTGACCGTTTCCGGGGGCAGGCTGATGGTGCGCACCGTTTCCGGGCTGATGCCGATCAGCGTGCTGTGGCGACGGCTGGACGCGGCGTTCGCCGATCCGTTGGAACTGCGCTCGGAGTCGCAAATCGGTACGCCGGGCCTGGTCGAGGCGATCCGGCAAGGCAGCGTCTCCACCGTCAATGCGCTCGGCTCGGGCCTGATGGAAACGCGCGCGCTGCTTGCCTTCCTGCCCAAGATCGCGCGCGAATTGCGGGGCGAGGAACTCGAGCTGCCCACCGTCGCGACATGGTGGTGCGGTCAGGCATCCGACCGAGCGCATGTGCTCGCCAATATCGACCGCATGGTGATCGGGCCGGCGCTGTCGACGAGGCTGGCCTTCGAGGACGACGACCAGACTAGGCTTGGCTCCGCGCTGTCGGCCGGGGAGCGGGCGGACCTGGTGGCGCGCATCGAACGCGACGGCGACGCTTTCTTCGGCCAGGAAGCGGTGACGCTTTCGACGACGCCCGTCTATGTCGGCGGCTGGCTGGAGCCGCGGCCGGCAAGCCTGCGTGTCTACCTGGCGCGCACGCCCGAGGGCTGGACGGTGATGCCGGGCGGGTTCGCCCGCGTCGGCCTGTCGCTCGATCCGACCGCGATCGCCATGCAGCGCGGCGGCCAGGCGGCCGATGTCTGGGTGGTCAGCGACCGGCCGGTGGAGCGCGAGACGCTGCTGCCACAAGAGGGCGACAGCTTCAGCCGCACCAGGCCGGGCAGCCTGCCCAGCCGCGCAGCGGAAAACCTGACCTGGCTCGGCCGCTACATCGAACGCTCGGAAGACACGGTGCGCATCCTGCGCGCCTATCATGTGCGGCTCGCCGAAACTTCCGATCCGGATATGCCGCTGCTGGCCGACATCAGGGATCATCTCGAACCGTTCGGCATCGATGTCGAAACAGCGATCCCATCGGGGCTGATCGGTACGCTGGACAGCGCGGTCTACAGCGCCGGCCAGATCCGCGACCGTTTCTCGCCGGACGGCTGGCTGGCGCTCAAGGACTTGTCGAAGACCATCCATCAGTTCGCGACGACGGTGGCGCCGGGGGATGACGCGACGCGGGCGATGACCGTCATCCTGCGCAAGCTCGCCGGTTTTTCCGGCCTGCTGCACGAGAACATGTACCGCTTCGCGGGCTGGCGGTTCCTGGAGATCGGCCGGCGGCTGGAACGCGGCATACAGATCGCCAGCACGCTCGCCCGGCTGACCAGCGACAAGGCGCCGGACGGCGCGCTCGACATGATGCTGGAGATCGGCGACAGCGTCATGACGCACCGGCGGCAGTACCCTGTGCAAGCCGGCCGCCGCACGGTGATCGACCTTCTGGCGCTCGATCCGCTCAATCCGCGTTCCATCCTGTTCCAGCTCGAACGGCTGAAGGCCGAGATCGGGCTGCTGCCGGCGATCGGCGGCGAGGGGCACATGTCGCCTGCGGCCAAGGAAATCCTGCAGCTCAACACAGCCATCGCCATCAAGGAGCCAGCGGACATGACTGTGAAGGCGCTGAACGATCTCGCCGGCGAGATAGGCGGGCTCTACAGCAGCCTCGCCAAGGCCTATTTCGGTTAAGGCGGCGCTCCGGCATGCTCTACGACATCAGGCTTCACCTTCACTACGACTACGCCGCCGTCGCCGGCGGCGGCCGTCACCAGGTCCGCGTGTTGCCGCCGACCATCGACGGCGTGCAGCGCGTCGTCGCAGCGTCGCTATCCTTCGCGCCGGCGCCAAACGAACGCTCGGATTTTTCCGATTTCTTCGGCAACAACGTCACCTCGATCGCCTTCCGCGACGCGCATGACGCGCTCGACATCAGGATGAGCGCGCGCGTGGCGGTGTCGCGACCGGAACTCGGGCTCGACGTGTCGCCCGATCTTAGCCGGCTGCGTCAGGAGCTCGCCGCCATGCGCTCCCTGGCGCCGGATACACCGCACCATTTCCTGGCCGCCAGCGGTCACGCCGGCATCGATGCGGCGATCACCGCCTATGCGCGCGATAGCGTCGGCGGCTCGGCCGCCGGTACGGCGATGAACCTCTGCAATCGCATCCACCGCGATTTCACCTATGATGGCGAGGCGACAACCGTGCGGACCCTGGCTGGCGACGCATTCCGGCTGAAGCGCGGGGTGTGCCAGGATTTCTCGCATATCATGATCGCCGGCCTGCGCGGGCTTGGCATACCGGCCGGCTATGTCAGCGGCTTCCTGCGCACCATTCCGCCCAAGGGCAAGGCCAGGCTGGAGGGCGCCGACGCCATGCATGCATGGGTCAAGGTGTGGTGCGGGCGCGATGCCGGCTGGCAGGAGTTCGACCCGACCAACGGCATGCGGGCCTCCAACGATCACATCACCGTCGGCTATGGCCGTGACTATTCGGATGTCGCGCCGATCGTCGGCGTTCTCAAGACCACCGGCGGACAGGTCGGAGAGCAAGCCGTCGACGTTATTCCGGTGGTGCTGGAGAAGACCTGACGTCAGGCCTGCTTGCGCAAAGCGCCTTGCAGGGTTCCGCCCGACGTGGGTGGCCGCCGACTTTTCGGACAGGAATGGAACCAGCGCTCGGCCCAGAGGCTTATCTACGGGTGTTTCCGTGGGGCCAGCATGCTGCAGAAATCCGGATTGACTATCGACGGCGAGGCCGCACCAAAGAACGGCGCTCAGATCTCTGCCGAGGATGCCGCACTGATCTATGTCAGCGATACCGAGCCCGGTATCCGCCGACTGAAAGCGGGCAAGGGATTTTCCTACAGGGGAGCTGACGGAAGGCCGGTCTCGGATGCCACCCGAGCGCGCATCGAGGCGATCGTTATCCCGCCGGCCTGGACGGATGTGTGGATCTCGCCCGAGGCGGACGGCCATATCCAGGCAACCGGCAGGGATCAGCGCGGGCGCAAGCAATATCGCTACCATCCGCGTTGGGCCGAGGAACGCGACAGCGCCAAATATTCGAGCCTTGTCGCTTTCGCCGAAAGCCTGCCGGAGCTTCGGCGCAGGATCGACAGCGACCTGCGCCGCCATGGCCTGCCGCTCGAACGCGTCGTCGCCGCGATCGTCTGGCTGCTCGACAACACCATGATCCGAGTCGGCAACGCCGCTTACGCCCGCGACAACAAGAGCTTCGGCCTGACGACGCTGCGGGACCGCCATGTCGACATCAAGGGATCGAGCCTGCGGTTCGCCTTCAAGGGCAAATCGGGCAAGGAATGGAAATTGAAGCTGGTCGATCGCCGCATCGCGCGAATCGTGCGGGGCGCGCAGGACCTGCCGGGCCAAAAGCTGTTCCAGTATCTCGATGAGGACGGCAACAGACACCCGGTGCGCTCCGAGGACGTCAACCGCTACATCCGCGAGGCCATCGGCGATGCATTCAGCTCGAAACATTTCCGTACATGGGGCGGCACCATTCACGCCGCGTCGCTGTTCGCGCAAACGGTGCTGCCCGACAGCCAGGCACAGCAGAAACGGGCGATGAACAGCGTCATCGACAGGGTCGCCGAGCGGCTGGGCAACACGCGCGCCGTCTGCCGCCAATGCTATATCCATCCGCAAGTCTTCGAAGCATGGCTGCAGGGACGGCTGCTTGCCGAAATGGCGGAAGCCAACAAGCGCAAACGGTCGATAGACGGTCTCGATGACGAGGAAGCGCTCGTGCTGCGATGGCTGAAGACGCACGAAAGCGGACCCGCGGCAACCACCGGCCGCTGAATCCACGGCGCCTCGATTTTTTTATCGACGCCGTGTCGGGATCGGTCCTAGTGTTTCGTCCTTTGACACAGAAGAGGACAAACCATGCTCTACGCGATCTTGTGCTATGCTTCCGAAGACGTCGTCTGCTCCTGGAGCAAGGAACAGGACGACAAGGTCATGGCCAACATTCTCGATGTCCAGCAGAAATACGCGGACGCCGGCCGGCTTGGCCCGGTGGCGCGGCTTTTGCCGACGACGGCGGCGACGACGCTGAGGAAGGTCAAGGGCGAATCGATCGTCATCGACGGGCCGTTCGCCGAGACCAAGGAACAGTTCCTCGGCTTCTACACGCTCGAATGCGCCGATCTCGACGAGGCGGTGGAGTTCGCGCGCGAACTTTCCGAGGTCAATCCGAGCGGCGGCTCCTACGAAATCCGGCCGGTATCCATCTTCAATCCCACTAGGGTCGCCGTATGACCGAACTTGCCTGGATCAGCTCAGCGATCAGCGCCGCCCGCCCGCAGGCGATGGGTGCGCTGCTGCGCTATTTCCGCGACCTCGATACGGCGGAGGAAGCTTTCCAGGACGCTTGCCTCAGGGCGCTGAAGAACTGGCCGCAGAACGGTCCGCCGCGCGATCCGGCGGCCTGGCTGATCTTCGTCGGACGCAACAGCGGCATCGACGCGGTGCGCAAGCGCGCCAAGCAGGCGCCGATGCCGGAAGAGGACCAGATATCTGATCTCGAGGACGCAGAGAGCGACATCGCCGAGCGGCTCGATGGCGCGCACTACCGCGACGACATATTGCGACTGCTGTTCATCTGCTGCCATCCCGACCTGCCGGCAACGCAGCAGATCGCGGTGGCGCTGCGCATTGTCTCCGGCCTTACGGTCAAGCAGATCGCGCGCGCCTTCCTGGTCGGCGAAAGCGCCATGGAGCAGCGCATCACCCGCGCCAAGGCACGTATCGCCGACGCCGGCGTGCCGTTCGAGACGCCGGGCGCGGTGGAGCGCTCGGAGCGGCTCGCCGCAGTCGCAGCCATGGTCTACCTGATCTTCAACGAGGGCTATTCGATCAACAGCGGCGAGGCGCCAGCCCGCGCGCCGCTGTGCGAGGAGGCGATCCGGCTGGCCCGGCTGCTGCTCAGGCTGTTCCAGACCGAGCCGGAGATCATGGGGCTGACGGCGCTGCTGCTTCTCCAGCATGCGCGCGCACCGGCCCGCTTCGATGCGGACGGAGAGATCGTTCTGCTCGAGGATCAGGACCGCAGCCTGTGGAGCCGCAAGATGATCGACGAGGGGCTGGCGCTGGTCGACAAGGCGCTGCGCCACCGAAAGCCCGGCCCTTACCAGGTGCAGGCGGCGATTGCCGCGCTGCATGCGCGGGCTGAAAAGGCCGAGGACACGGACTGGGTGGAGATCGACCTGCTCTACGGCCTGCTCGAACAAATGCAGCCGTCGCCTGTCGTCACCCTCAACCGTGCGGTTGCGGTCTCCAAGGTGCGTGGCCCGGAGGCCGCGCTCGCCATGATCGAGCCGCTGGAGCAGAGGCTTTCCGGCTATTTCCACTTCTTCGGCCTCAAGGGCGGGCTTTTGATGCAACTCGACCGGGGCGAGGAGGCGCGAGTCGCCTTCGATCGCGCCATCGCGCTTGCCAACACCGCGGCGGAAGCGGCCCATATACGCATGCACATCGACCGGCTGATGAAGGACAGCGCAGCGCGCACCGCAAGCTGACCCTGGTTCAATGGTCTGGCCCGAGCTTGGACCATGCCGGGGTGGCGATTTTTTCCTGAAACCGCTATTGGCACGCCAAGACAGCGCCACCCTGCGCCTGACCGCACAGGGAATGCACGGCGCAATGCTTGACCACGCCACATGAATGGCGGGATCTGAAAGGGACAGACATGACGATAGCGAAGGAAACCGCCGAGCTGCTGGCGAAACTGGGTGTTGCCAAGGAGGCGCTTGTCGGCGGCGACCTGATCGTGCGCAGCCCGGTCACGGGCGAGCAGATCGCGGCATTGAGCACGATCTCACAGGCCGATGCGGCCAGGACCATCGATGCCGCGCACAAGGCGTTCCAGGCCTGGCGGCTGGTACCGGGCCCGAAGCGCGGCGAGCTGGTGCGGCTGCTCGGCGAGGAATTGCGCGCGCACAAGGCCGAACTTGGCCGGCTGGTGTCGATCGAGGTCGGCAAGATCCCCTCGGAAGGGCTCGGCGAAGTGCAGGAGATGATCGACATCTGCGACTTCGCCGTCGGTCTTTCCAGGCAATTGTACGGACTGACCATCGCCACCGAGCGCCCAGGACACCGCATGATGGAAACCTGGCATCCGCTCGGCGTGGTCGGCGTCATCTCCGCCTTCAACTTCCCAGTCGCGGTGTGGTCGTGGAATGCGGCGCTCGCGCTGGTCTGCGGCGACGCGGTGGTATGGAAGCCTTCCGAAAAAACGCCGCTGACGGCGCTTGCCTGCGAGGCGATCTTCAAGCGCGCCGTCAAGCGCTTCGGCACTGATGCGCCGGAAGGGCTCGCGTCGGTGCTGATCGGCGACCGCGCCGTCGGCGAGATTCTGGTGGATCATCCCAAGGTGCCGCTGGTCTCCGCCACCGGCTCGACCCGCATGGGCCGCGACGTCGGCCCGCGCCTGGCCAAGCGTTTTGCACGCGCGGTGCTGGAGCTCGGCGGCAACAATGCCGGCATCGTCTGCCCGACCGCCGATCTCGACATGGCGTTGCGCGCGATTGCCTTTGGCGCGATGGGCACGGCGGGCCAGCGCTGCACGACGCTGAGGCGCCTGTTCGTGCATGACAGCGTCTACGACGCCTTGGTACCGCGGCTGAAGAAGGCCTATCAGAGCGTCTCTGTCGGCAATCCGCTGGAGACGTCGGCGCTCGTTGGGCCGCTGATCGACAAGGCAGCCTACGAAGCCATGCGGAAGGCGCTGCAGGAAGCGTCCGCCCACGGCGGCAAGGTGACCGGCGGCACGCGGGTCGAGAATGGCCATCCGGACGCCTACTACGTGCATCCGGCGCTAGTCGAAATGCCCAGCCAAGTGTCGCCGGTGACCGAAGAGACGTTCGCGCCGATCCTCTATGTGATGAAGTATTCCGATTTCGACGCCGTGCTTGACGAGCACAATGCGGTGGGAGCGGGGCTGTCGTCGTCGATCTTCACCCGCGACCTGCAGGAGTCCGAGCGCTTTCTCGGCGTCGACGGCTCGGACTGCGGCATCGCCAATGTCAATATCGGCACGTCGGGCGCCGAGATCGGCGGAGCCTTCGGTGGTGAAAAGGAAACCGGCGGCGGCCGCGAGAGCGGCTCCGATGCGTGGAAAGCCTATATGCGCCGCGCCACCAACACGGTGAACTATTCCAAGGCGCTGCCGCTCGCCCAGGGTGTCTCCTTCGACATCGAGTGACATTGCGGGTTCCGGCTCGGGTGACCTTGCGCACCCGGGCCGTTCTGCGGCCTGAGGTTCACTGCTGAGGGCAGTTATGCTGTCATTCTTCGTATGGTGCTGACGTCCCGCCGCCGAGGCGGTTTTTTGTTTCGAAGGATACGCAGCGGCACGGACCCCCTTCATAGCCTGGGCAGCGGCGAGTCTCTCAGTGGTCGGTGGAAAAGCATGCTGCGAAGGCGGCATCCACGATGGCCAGCTTGGCGGCCTGGACGGTCATGTATTCCTGAAAGAAGCGGTGCGAGACCCACATCACGGAATTGCCGCGCTGGCCCAGCCAGCCGATGCTGCCGAGCGCCTCGGCATCGCGTAGTTTTCGGGCGAGGTGGGTGCGCGACAGTTTGAGCCAACTGGCGAATTCCGCCACCGAGACCACGCTGGTCGGAATCCGATCTAGGCCGGCATGGTCGGGGTCGATGCCGGACATGAGCCGATCCATGACGATGCCGCCATTGTTGAGCCAGATGAACAGGGAAAAGGTCTGGTTGGGTTCGCGCACCGGTTTGGACGAAAGCAGGCCGTCGGCCACGAGGGGCTGCAGGGCGGCGAGCATATCGGGCCGCTCCAGGTATTTCGCCAGCCGGTCCGCGCCGTCGAGTCGGTCAAGGGTCCGTAGATGTGCGTGCACCCATCCGGTGAATGTCCGCACCGTGTCCGCTGTCGGCTGCAACGGGTGGGTGCGCCCGTCTCCGCCCGCGACGTATTCGGCGATGCGGTAATTCAGCATCTCCTTGATGAAAGCGTCGGCGGTGTTGCGGCTGGCGATCTTGTGCTGATGCACGAACTCGATGAAGCGCGACACCGTCAACGCGGTGCGACGGTCGCCCGGGTCGCGCCTGAAATGCATGGCAAGGCCGACATGGCCCATCAGCCAGCGCTGCTGCGTGGCGAATATGGAAGCAAGCCGCGGGCTGGCTTCGTAGATGTGGATCAGCGCCAGCGACTGCTCCTGGACGTGGCGGTGCAGATCCGGATGAGCGGCTATGTCCTCGATGTCCAGCATCCGCCTCCTTCTGGTTGGCCAAGCTTACTGCGCTCCAAGAGCGGGTCGCGTCGAAGCGGATTCATGCGACGCGCTTTTGGCTTCTTTAGTGCATGTCGTTCTCCCAAAACCGAGGTCACTCTTGGGCGACACGCATTTAGACATTTTCAGCCTTGCGCATTTGTGTCCAGATGAGACGGCTCGGACTAAAGTCCAGTTCTGTAGCCAATGATGGCGGCGAGACGTCGGCGGCAACCCCACACGGGCAAGCACGGCGCGTTCAGCGATCTTGGACAACCGCAGCTAGCCGCGGTTGTCGTCCTGCCGCCCGGCTATGATGGGCTGACGCGGGGTCCGCCGGCGCATACGCATCGGGAGGCCGCCGATGGCGGGTTCTGCCGCCTACTCGGCCGCCTGAACGCGATGTGCCTGGATGATGGCGCGGATCTCAGAGCGGCAGGAGCCGCAATTGGTGCCTGCCTTCAGCGCGGCGCAGATGGCTTCCACGTTCGTGCAGCCGGAAGCCACCGCCGCCGTGATCTGGTTGATCCCGACGTTGAAACAGGAGCAGACGGTCGCGCCGGCATCGGGCCGTTCGGCACCGGCGCGGCCGGCGACGATGCGGAAGCGCTCGCGTTGGCTGGCATGGGCCTCTTCGAGCTGCTGCGTTGCCCATCCGCGCGACACGGCGACCGGGCCGGGAGCGACGAACAGGGCGCCCGCGAGCTGTACGCCATCGAAGGCGGCGATGCGATGCTGGCCGGCATCGCGGTCGTGATAGGCGAGTATTTCGGCATCGGTCGAGGCGCCGAACAGGGATTGGGCAAAAGTCGTCCAGTCGATTTTGTCGTCTGCAAAGGCGAGCTCGACCCGCCAGCCATCCCTGCAGCGGGCCACGGCCCAATAGTCGCCGGCGATCGCTTCGGGCCTTTGTCGGGTCACGGCGAAGCCGAACGCCATCGCGGCGAATTTCTCGATGTGCACCGCGACGTGCTTCAGTGCCGGCTGGCCGGAAACTGGGTCGGTGAGTGGCGCGGTGAGCGTGTCGAGCCGGCCCTTGGCGGTGAACTGGTCCGTCCAGTGCATCGGCGCGAAGATGCTGCCCCGGCGCTGGCGGGACGTGATCAGCGCGCGCACGAGCACGGCGCCGCGCGGGCTGGAAACGCGCGCGATGTCGGCGTCGCCGATGCCGTATCGCGCGGCGTCGTCGGGATGAATCTCGACGAAGGGTTCGGCGATGTGCTGCGACAGACGCGGGCTTTTGCCGGTGCGTGTCATGGTGTGCCAATGGTCGCGGACACGGCCGGTGTTGAGGATGAGGGGGAATTTCTCGTCCGTGCGGGTTTCCGTGACAGGGCGGACGGCGATGAAGCGCGCCTTGCGGTCGGGCGTGTAGAAATTGCCGTCGGCGAAGAAGCGGGTGTTCGGTGGCCCTGCTTTATCGTTCTCCGGTTGGGGCTCAGCTTGAACGTTCCCCTCCGAGAGATGTCGAGCCCAGGCGCCCCCCTCTGTCCTGCCGGACATCTCCCCCTCTAGGGGGGAGATCGGCAGTTTTGTCGACGGCGCTCGTCCTGCGGTATCGGCGATTGGCGAAGGCCGTCGTGGCATCCAATCTCCCCCCTTGAGGGGGAGATGGCCGGCAGGCCAGAGGGGGGCGCCTGGGCTCGGCGCCGGCCATTGGAATGGCGCAAGCGCTTCGTAAGCTTTCTCATCGACACCGGCATACCAACCAATATCGAAATCGCGCGCGCCATCATTCTCGAAGCCCGACAGCGCCGCGTGCTCGGCGAATATCCCGGCCGGCGCGTCATAGGAAAACGCCTCGCCAAACCCCATCCGCCGCGCCACTTCCGCAATGATCCACCAATCTGGCCGCGCCTCGCCGGGCGCGGCCAGGAACGGGCGCTGGCGCGAGATGCGGCGCTCGGAATTGGTAACGGTGCCGTCCTTCTCGCCCCAGGCGGTGGCCGGCAGCCGGACATGGGCATGGCGCACCGTGTCTGTGTCGGCCTGCACGTCCGACACCACCACAAACGGGCAGGCCTTGATCGCTGCTTCGACGGCGTCGGCATCGGGCATCGAATCGACAGGATTGGTGGCGAGGATCCACAGCGCCTTGATCCGCCCGTCGGCGACCGCCCGGAACATGTCGACCGCTTTCAGGCCGGGCTTTTGCGCGATGTCAGGTGCATTCCAGAAGCGCTTCACGCGTTCGCGATGCCCCGAATTTTCAATCTCCATATGCGCGGCCAGCATGTTGGCCATGCCGCCGACCTCGCGTCCGCCCATGGCGTTGGGCTGGCCGGTGACCGAGAACGGCCCGGCGCCGGGCCTGCCGATGCGACCGGTGGCGAGGTGGCAGTTGATGATGGCGTTGACCTTGTCGGTGCCGGACGACGACTGGTTGACGCCTTGGCTATAGACCGTGACGGTCTTGGCGGTCGCGGCGAACAGGCCGTAGAAGCGGGCGAGCTCGTCCTCGCTCAGGCCCGTGGCGGCAGCGATGCCGGCAAGGTCGAGTGCCGAGGCGGCGAAAAGGGCTTGTCCGAAGCCGGTCGTGTGCGCCGTGATGTAGGCGCGGTCGAGCGCATTGTGCTGGCCGAGCCAGGCGAGCAGGCCGGTGAACAGGGCGACGTCGCCATCGGGCGCGATCGCCAGGTGCATGTCGGCGATATCGGATGTCATGGTGCGGCGCGGGTCCACCAGCACGATTTTCATCTCCGAGCGCTTCTCACGCGCGGCAGCTATGCGCTGGTAGAGCACGGGATGGCACCAGGCGAGATTCGAGCCGACCAGCACGATGAGATCGGCAAGCTCCAGATCCTCGTAGGTTCCGGGCACCGTGTCGGAGCCGAAGGCGCGGCGATGGCCGGCGACCGAGGAGGCCATGCAGAGGCGCGAATTGGTTTCGATATTGGCCGAGCCGATGAACCCCTTCATCAATTTGTTGGCGAGATAATAGTCCTCGGTCAGCAACTGGCCGGAGACATATAAGGCGACCGCATCCGGCCCATGTTCGGCAATGGTTTGCGAGAAGGTCGACGCGACAAGATCGAGTGCCTCATTCCAGGAGGCGCGGCGGCCGTGGATCTCGGGGTTGAGCAGCCTGCCGTCGAGGCCGATGGTCTCGGCAAGAGCAGAGCCCTTGGAGCAGAGCCGGCCGAGATTCGCGGGATGGTCGGGGTCGCCGCGGACCGACACCTGTCCGTCCGCGGCGACCTTCGCCAGCACGCCGCAGCCTACCCCGCAATAGGGGCAAGTGGTCCTCACCTCGCGTGCTTCGCCAATCTGCATGGGTCAGGCCGCGCGGCTTGCCAGCGCTTCGAGCGCGATGAACAAACGCTCGCCCTCGATCTTCACCGGAATGGTGCGCACCGCGCCCTCGTCGACGCCGAGCGCCTTGCCGGTCTCCAGCGAGATGACCCAATTGTGCAGGGGGCAGGTGACCGCCGCGCCATGCACGATGCCCTGGCTCAGCGGCCCGCCTCTGTGCGGGCAATGATCGTCGATGGCGAAGACCTGGTCCTCGGCGGTGCGGAAGATAGCGATCTTGCCCTGCGGCGTGGCAACACAGCGCGCGCCCCGGCGGGGGATGTCGGACAGGGAGCCGATCGGTGTCCAGGTCATTGGGTCGCCTTTATTTGATACGAATGCGCCCAGGCGCCCCCCTCTGTCCTGCCGGACATCTCCCCCTCAAGGGGGGAGATCGGTAGTTTTGCTGATGGCGTCCGTTCTGCGAAGTTGGCGATTGGCAAAGGCCGTTGTGGCATCCAATCTCCCCCCTTGAGGGGGAGATGGCCGGCGGGACAGAGGGTGGCTCGCGCGAACATCTCCATCACTCCGCCGCCTCCGCGAACCCGACCGAGGCCATCGGCCGGAACTCGTGCTTGTCCTTGCCTGACACGCGTTCCGACCACGGATCGACCTGGGCGAATTTCTGGGAAAAGACGAAGCGGTCGTAGAAGGCCTTGCGCTTGTCGCCATCGTCCATGATCTGGCGCTTGATCTCGGCGATGCCGACGCGCTTGGCCCATTTGTAGATGCGTTCGAGATAGCGGGCCTGCTCGCGGTACATCTGCGTCAGCGCCACGATATGCTCCAGCGCTTCGTCCTCGGTCTTGACCAGGCCAAGCACTTCGGTGCCCTTGATGTCGAGGCCTGCCGCACCCGCGAAGTGGATCTCGTAGCCACTGTCGACGCAGATGACGCCGACGTCTTTGCAGGTCGCCTCGGCGCAGTTCCTCGGACAACCCGAAACCGCCATCTTGACCTTGGCCGGCGTCCACGAGCCCCACATGAATTTCTCGATGCGGATGCCGAGACCGGTGGAATCCTGCGTGCCGAAGCGGCACCAGTCGGAACCGACGCAGGTCTTCACCGTGCGCAGACCCTTGGCATAGGCGTGGCCGGAGACGAAGCCGGCCTGGCCGAGGTCGGCCCACACCGCTGGCAGGTCTTCCTTGCGGATGCCCAGCATGTCGATGCGCTGGCCGCCGGTGACCTTGACCATCGGGATATCGAACTTATCGACGACATCGGCGATGGCGCGCAGTTCGGCGGCATTGGTGACGCCGCCCCACATGCGCGGCACCACCGAATAGGTGCCGTCCTTCTGGATGTTGGCGTGGACGCGCTCGTTGATGACGCGTGACTGGTAGTCGTCCGCGTATTCGTCCGGCCAGTCGCAGACGAGATAATAGTTGAGTGCCGGCCGGCATTTGGCGCAGCCGCAGGAGGTTTTCCATTCCAGTTCCTGCATGATCGCGGGAATGGTCTTCAGCGCCTTGGCCTTGATCAGCCGGCGCACCTCGTCATGGCCGAGCGTCGTGCAGGAGCACATGGGCTGTACGGCGGCCGGGTTGTACTTGTCGCCGATGGTCAGCACCATCAGTTTTTCGACCAGCCCGGTGCAGGAGCCGCAGGAGGCCGACGCCTTGGTGTGCGCGCGCACGTCGTCGAGCGAAGTCAGCCCCTTGGCCGCGATCGCGCCCGTGATCTTGCCCTTGCAGACGCCGTTGCAGCCGCAGATTTCCGCATCATCCGGCAAGGCTGCAACGGCCGCCATAGGGTCCAGTGGGGCACCCCCCTGGTAGGACTGGCCGAAGATCAACGTATCGCGCATTTGCGATATGTCTGTTTGCTTCTTCTTGAGGTCGTTGAACCAGGCGCCGTCCGCGGTCTCGCCGTAGAGCACGGTGCCGATGATGCGGTCGTCCTTGAGCACGAGGCGCTTGTAGACGCCGGCCGCCGCGTCGCGCAGCACGATCTCCTGGCGGTCCTCGCCCTCTGCGAAGTCGCCGAGCGAGAACAGGTCGATGCCGGTGACCTTGAGCTTGGTCGGCGTGTCCATGTGGACAAAACCGGCCGCCTCGTCGCCGGCGAGCTGGCGGGCGGCGACGCGGGCCATCTCGTATAGGGGGGCGACCAGCCCATAGATCTGGCCGTTCACCTCGGCGCATTCGCCGAGCGCGTAGATGTCCGGGTCGTTGCTGCGCATGCCGGCATCGACGACGATGCCTCTGTTGACGGCGATGCCCGCCTCCTTCGCCAGCGCTGCATTCGGCCGGATACCGACGGCCATCACCACCAGCGTCGCGGGGATGACGGTGCCGTCGACGAGTTCGACCTGCTCGACCTTGCCGTTGCCCGTGATCGCGTTTGTATTGGCCTTGGTGACAACCTTGATCCCGCGCTGCTCGACGGCGCGCTGTAACAGATAGCCTGCCGCCGGATCGAGCTGGCGCTCCATCAGCGTCGGCATGACATGCAGCACGGTGACGTCCATGCCTTGCGCGTTGAGGCCCGCTGCTGCTTCCAGTCCGAGCAGTCCGCCGCCGATGACCACAGCCTTGGCGCGCGACTGGGCCGCGAGCATCATCGCCTGGACGTCGTCGAGGTCGCGATAGGTGAGAACGCCGGGCAGGTTGTGGCCGGGCACCGGGATGATGAACGGCACCGAGCCGGTGGCGATGACAAGCTTATCGTAGGGTTCGGTGACGCCGTGGTCCGACGTGACGGTCTTCGCTGCGCGGTCGATGGCGACGATCTTATGGCCCTTGTAGAGGGTGATGTTGTTGGCGATGTACCAGCCGTCGCCATGGATGATGATTTCTTCGTAGGCCTTCTCGCCCGAGAGGACCGGCGACAGCATGATGCGGTCGTAATTGACGCGCGGTTCGGCGTTGAAGATGGTGACGCTGTAGCGGTCCGGCGCCTGTTCCAGCAGGTGCTCCAGCATGCGCCCGGGGGCCATGCCGTTGCCGATGATGACGAGTTTTTGGGTCATGGCGTTACTCCGCGGCTTCGACGAAGCGGTGGCGTTCGTAGAGGAATTTCAGCACCGCCTCGCGGCAGTGCAGGAAGGTGCGGTCGGAAGAGAGCTCGATGCGCCTACGCGGCCGCGCCAGCGGCACCGGAAGCACCTCGCCGATGGTCGCCGCCGGACCGTTGGTCATCATGACGATGCGGTCGGAGAGCAGCACCGCCTCGTCGACATCATGGGTGATCATGATCGTCGTCGAGCCGAGCCTGGCGTGGATGTCCATCACCGCGTCTTGGAGGTGGGCTCGCGTCAGCGCGTCGAGCGCGCCGAACGGCTCGTCGAGCAGCAGGATCTTCGGCTCCATGGCGAGCGCGCGCGCAATGCCGACGCGCTGCCTCATGCCGCCGGAGATCTCGGCCGGCCGCTTGTCCCTGGCGTGCGCCATCTGCACGAGGTCGAGATTGCGCATGATCCAGTCATGCCGCTCGGCCTTGCTTTTCGAACGGCCGAAGACTTTCGACACCGCCAGGTTGATGTTCTCGTAGACTGTCAGCCAGGGCAGCAGCGAATGGTTCTGGAACACCACGGCGCGTTCGGGACCGGGGCTGTCGACCTCCCTGTCCTCGAGCAGCACGGCGCCGGCGGACACTGTGGTCAGGCCGGCGATCAGGTTCAGCAAGGTTGACTTGCCGCAACCGGAATGGCCGATGATGGAGACGAATTCGCCCTTGTCGATGGTCAGCCTGATGTCTCTCAGGACCTCGCTGACCTGGCCGCCGCGGGCGAAGGATTTGTCGATATGGTCAAGTTTCAGATAGGCGGGCATCAGCGTCTCCTCACTTTGCCGTTGTGCCGCGGGTGACGAAGGCGCCGACCGCCGCGACCATGCGATCGAGGCAGAAGCCGGTGACGCCGATATAGGCGAGCGCGACGATGATGTCGGGCAGCCGCGACGAGTTCCAAGCGTCCCAGATGAAGAAGCCGATGCCGACGCCGCCGGTCAGCATTTCGGCGGCGACGATGGCAAGCCAGGACAGGCCGATGCCGATCCTCAGGCCGGTAAAGATGTAGGACGCGGCCGCCGGCACCATGATCTTGACGAAGAATTCGAACTGGTTGAGCCGCAGGATGCGCGCGACGTTGCGATAGTCCTGCGGGATGTTGCGAACGCCCACCGCGGTGTTGATGATGATCGGCCAGATCGAGGTGATGAAAATGACGAACAGCGCCGATGGGCTGGAATCGCGGAACGCCGCCAGTGATAGCGGCAGCCAGGCCAACGGCGGCACGGTGCGCAGGATCTGGAACACAGGATCGAGGCCGCGCATGGCCCAGATCGACTGGCCGACCAGCGCGCCGAGCGCGACGCCGACGATCGCCGCCAGGCCAAAGCCGATGGCGACGCGCTGCAGCGAGATCAGCACCCGCCAGGCGAGCCCGATGTCCTGCGGGCCGTTGTCGAAGAACGGATGCGCGATCAGGTCGTAGGCCTCGTTCCACACCTGGCTGGGCGGCGGCAGGCTCGATGTGGGCGACGAGCAGGCGGTCTGCCAGACGACCAGCATGAGCGCGATGACGATGGCCGGCGGCACCAGCGTGCTGGCCAGCCTGCCGACGATCGCGAGCGGATCGAAGCGCCGCCGCGCGTTGGCGGTGAAGGTGATGATTTCGGCCGACTTGGCGGGGAACGCCTTCACCTTGCTGTCCTCGATAGTCTGGATCGACATGTCTGGGAAAAACTCCTTGGGCGGGTCTTGGTGAGCGACAACCGCGCTCCGCGCCATTGCACTGGAGGCGGCCTTAGCGCCTACGCCGCGACCTTGATCTTCAGGCTGTCGAGATAGGCGGACGGATTGGCCGGATCGAAGACCTTGCCGTCGAAGAAGGTCTCGACGCCGCGCGAGGAGGACGCCGGAACGTCGGCGGCCGCCACGCCGAGGTCCTTGGCCGCCTCGCGCCACAGATCCTCGCGGTTGACCTGGTCGACCAGCGCCTTGATGTCGGTGGTCGGCGCGAACTTGCCCCAGCGTATGTTCTCGGCAAGGAACCAGGAATCATGGCTCTTGAACGGGTACGAGACGCCGCCCTTCCAGAATTTCATGTAGAGATCGGTGCCGGTGGCGACACGACCGTTGCCGTAATTGATGTCACCCTGGAGGCGGCCGATGATGTCGGCGGCTGGCACGTTCATCCATTGCCGCTTGCCGATGATGGCGGCCATCTCATTCTTGTTTTCCGTGGCCTCACACCATTGCTGGGCTTCCATGACCGCCATCAGGATCGCCTTGGTGGCATTCGGATATTTGTCGATGAATTCGGCGCGCAGGCCGAGCGCCTTTTCGGGATGCTCCTTCCACAATTCGCCCGTGGTGGCGGCGGTGAAGCCGACGCCCTGATGGACGAGCTGCTCGTTCCACGGCTCGCCGACGCAGAACACGTCCATGTTGCCGACCTTCATGTTGGCCACCATCTGCGGCGGCGGCACGACGATGGTCGAGACGTCCTTGTCGGGATCGATGCCGCCGGCGGCAAGCCAGTAGCGCAGCCATAGATCATGCGTGCCGCCCGGGAAGGTCATGGCGGCCTTGACCTCCTTGCCGGCAGCCTTCTTGGCGGCGAAGGCCTCCTTCAGCTTCGAGGCGTCGAGGCCGACGCCGGTGACGGCATATTCCTGCGCGACCGAAATGCCTTGGCAGTCGTAATTGAGCCGCGCCACGATCGCCATCGGCAGCGGCTGGTTGTTCTGCGTCACCTTGCCAGTGTGCATCAGATAGGGCATGGGCGTCAGGATATGGGCGCCATCGATGCCGTTGGCGGCACCGCCGAGCATCAGATTGTCGCGCGTCGCGCCCCAGGAAGCCTGCTTGAGCACTTCAACATCGGGCATGCCGAATTTGGCGAACAGGCCCTTTTCCTTGGCGACCATCAGCGGCGCGGCATCGGTCAGCGCGATGAAGCCGAGCTTGGCGCCGGTGACTTCGGGAGCGGAGGTGGCGGCATAGGCGCCGGAGGGGAAGAGCTTGCGGGCGGCCACGAACAAGCCTGCCGTCATGGCGCTGCTGATCAGGAAATCGCGGCGCGTCACATCACCGACCGATGTACCGGTGCCGAGCCATTTCTTCATCGTCTTCTTCATCATCGTCTCCGGTTGAACGGCCAAACAAAAAAGCCGCCGGCCAGGTCTTCGCGTCCGGGAATCCGGATCGCGTCTTGACCTGAGCGGCAGCTTTGCCTGTGGGCGCCCGCCATTGGACGCCTGTTCCGTGACCCACTAAGGGTCCGGTTATTTCAATGCAGGAACCGTGCCAGTCTCGCCTTAGAAAGGAATTTCGAATGAATTCAGCTGAATAGCCGATTCACGGGCAGATCCGGCCACCAAGTGACAAGGCCAAACATTGGTCAGCTATGCGATCAGTCCGCATAAATTTTGTGCAATGCACAAGAACGGCGCGGAAATGATCACCCTGGCCGCTGCGCCCCGATATAAGCGTCGATCTGGTCCGGATCGAAGATGCGGCCGTCGAAGAAACCGTCGGGGCCGAGCACCAGGCTTGCCCCGGCCGAGCCGACGGGCGTTGCGATCTTCAACGCCCCCTCGACCTTGGCATTGGCGCCCGGCAGCGCCACGCCGAGCGGCTTCAGCGCCGCCCGATAGAGGTCGGGCCGGTAGCAGTCGCGGGCGACGGCGAGGTTTTCAGGCGTGTGCGCGATATCGCCCCAGCGCACCATCTGGGTGTAGAACCACAGCGCATGGCTCTTCCAGGGAAAGTTCGCCGCCTTGTCGAACGGAACGAAGAAGTCCTCGACGTTCCGCTCGGCGCCGCTGCCGAGGCGGAGATGTCCGGTCAGGACCGGCATCTGGATCTCGGTGGACTGGCCCAGGAAGCCGGGCTGCGCCATCAATGCCGCCAGTTCGCCTCGATTGGCCGGGTCCTGGCACCAGCGGGCGGAGTGGTGCAATGCCCTGAGCAGCGCCGCCAGCGCCTCCGGCTGCGCTTCGGCCCAGGCCTTGCGCGCGCCGATTACCTTTTCGGGACTGTTGCGCCACAAAAGCGCTTTGACGGTGACGATATGGCCGGTGCCGGCCGCGACGGACGCACTGTTCCAGGGCTCGCCGACGCAATAGCCGTCGATGCGGCCGGCGGCCAGCGCGTCGGCCATGAAGGGCGGGGGCACGATAACAATCTCGATCTCGCCGTCGGGGTCGATGCCGCAGGCGGCGAGCCAGTAGCGCAGTTCGTAATTGTGCCCGGAATGCGGATGCACGACGGCGAAGCGCAGCGGGTCGCGGCCGGCCGCCGCGCGTTCGCGGATAAACGCGCCGAGCGCCGTGCCGGCGCGGGCCGGATCGAGATCCGATACGGCGCCATGCGCCGCCATGCCTTCCCAGACGGCGTTGGAGATGGTGACGCAATTGCCGCCGAGGCCGAGCGAAAAGGGCACGATCGTCTCGGATGCCAGCGGCGTGAGCCCGAGGTTGCAGGCGAGCGGCATCGGCCCAAGCATATGGGCAAGGTCGAAATGGCCTATGGCGATGCGGTCCCGGATGTTGGCCCAGGAGGTCTCGCGGTGGAGGACGAGATCGACGCCTTCGCGCGCGGCAAAGCCCATTTCGCCGGCCGCGACCAGCACGGCGCTGTCGAACAGGGGCATGAAGCCGGCGGTGATCTGATGCGCAGCTGTCATGCTCATTCATCCTCCAGCGGCCCGAGCAGCCCGGCTGTCGTCACCAGGCTATGGGCGATGTCGCTGATCTTGCGGTTCTGGTTCATCGCCGTCTTGCGCAGCAGCGTGTAGGCCGCGTCTTCGCTCAGACCCCGCGATTTCATCAATATCCCCTTGGCGCGGTCGATGACCTTGCGGTTCTCGAGTTCGCTGCGCGCTTCCTCCAGTTCGCGTGCCATGCGCGAAAAGGCGTTGAAGCGGCTGACGGCCATGTCGAGGATCGGCTTCACGCGTTCCTGCCTGAGGCCATCGACGACATAGGCGGACACGCCGGCATCGACCGCGGCCTCGATAGAGGCCTGGTCGGAACGGTCGACGAACATGGCGATCGGGCGCTTCACCGCGCGCGACAGCTGGAACATGTTCTCCAGCATGTCGCGGTTGGGGTTTTCGAGGTCGATGACAATCACGTCGGGTTCGATCTCGGCGATGCGGCGCGCAATGCCCGCCACGTCATGGACGACGGTCACCCGCTGATGGCCGGCCTCGCGCAGTCCCGCCTCGATGATCGAGGCGCGGATACGGTTTTCGTCGATCACCAGGACGGCTGGGGAGGATAGGACCATGCCCCGCATTGTGGGCAAGGTCGCGGAATTGTGCAATGCGGCATAGCCAGTGCAGCGGAAGGGGCGTGGCCGCAGCTTACCGCATTGCAATCAGGCCACGCAGATGCACTTCAGCGATCCTCGGGTCAGGTGCAAACACGAACCTCTTCGATCACCCTGTGATGGTGGCGCCAGTGTTTCACCAACTCGATGTGGCAGCGGTGGTGACGATGGTAGCGGCGGTATTCGCGGTCGCTGTAACGAACATCGCTGTCCTCGTCGTCGTTATAGCGATTGTCGATATAACGCTGGCGATCGTGATGGCGGCGCACGACGACCTCGCCATTGTCATAGTCGTCGTCGGGCGAATACTGGGGCTCGTCGCCGGACTGGATGGTGACGCTCGCGGCCTGCGTCGGCGCAATGACGGAAGCCGAAGCGGCCAACGCCATCATCGAGGCCAGGAAAAAGCTTCTCATGTCTCGTCCTCCTGTTGTCCAAGCCATATCAACTCGCAAAAGGAGCCGCCGTTCCGATACCGCCCTACACGCTTTCCAACGCGGTCGACATCAAGGCGTTATCGGCGCGTGGCTACAGGCGGACAAAGGCGGTCAGCGGCAGATGGTCGGAGGCGACCCGCGACAGCGGCGTGTCATGCGCTTCGACGGCCGCGATCATTCCGTGCCGGTTGGCCATGATGCGGTCGAGCGCCAGCAGCGGCAGGTTCGAGGGGAAGGTGGGAACAGCCGGAGGCAGCGGTCCAAACGTCAGATGCAGCGTGTTCAGCGCGGAGCGGTTTCCGAGGCGCCATTCGTTAAGGTCGCCGAGCAGCAGCGTCGGCTTCTCGTCGGGGCTGTTCATGATATCCAGGACGACCTGTGCCTGCTGCGACCGCGAACGGCGCAGCAGGCCCAAATGCGCCGCGATGACGCGCAGGGACTGGCTTCCGTCGAGGTCGATTTCCGCCACCAGAGCGCCACGCGGTTCCAACCCGGGAAGCCTGATCTGATGCACGTCGCGCACGACGCCCTTTTTGAAAAGCAAGACGTTGCCGTGCCAGCCATGGCCCTTGCCGGTCGCCGAAATCGGCACCGGCACCAGGCCGGTTTCCAGTTCGAGCCGGGACAGGTCGAGAAGTCCGGTCCGGTCGCCGAAACGGTTGTCCGCTTCCTGCAGGGCGATGACATCCGGGTCGATCTCGCGGATGACGCGACTGGTGCGCTCGGGATCGAACTTGCGGTCGACGCCGATGCATTTGTGGACATTGTAGGAGGCGACCAGCGTTCCGGTGGCGTCCGCCTTGTTGGTCGACGTGGCATTGGCCTTCCGCATCCGCTTGTCGCGAATGGACAAAAGCATGCTTGCCGGCAGGCTGCGCCCGTTCACCCGCATCGTTTGCCCGCCATTCCTGCTGCTTGCACCATGCACCTCAAAAAATAGAACCTTTCGGCATCTGTTCCATCATCGATTTCAAGCTATCTGGCAAACACGTCCTTTTGTTAAAGATAGGGCGAGCCCAGCCACAGGATGCGATCGAACAGACGGATGACGAATGGCCGCGCCCGCAATGCTTCCAGCGTGACAGGGACGGCCGTCTCGATCGCCGCCGCGATCCGCTTTTCGACCTCGCTGGCGAAGCCGGCGTCGAGTACCTCCAGGTCGATCTCGAAATTGAGCCGTAGCGACCTGGCGTCAAGGTTGGAAGACCCGATATAGGCCCATGCGCCATCGATCGAAAGCAGCTTCGAATGGTCGAAAGGTCCTTCCGTGCGCCAGACGCGGCAATAGTGCTTCAGAACCTGGTCGAATTGCGCCGTCATCGCACGGTCGACAAGGAAAAGATTGTTCACCGCCGGCACCACGATATCGATTTCGACACCGCGTCTTGCCGCGGTCGTCAGGGCGCTGATCAGTTCGCGGTCCGGCAGGAAATAGGGCGACATGAGGCGGATCGATTTGCGCGCGACGGAGAAGGCGCCGATCAGCAGCTTGTGATTGGTCTCGACGCTGGCGTCCGGGCCGGACGCGACCGCCCGCACCAGCATGGGCGTGGCGGGCGCCGGCGACAGCGGGGCAATTCGCCAGGCATCGCCCTTCAGCGCCTCGTTGCTGGCGAAACGCCAATCTTCGGCGGCAACCGAAAAGAGGTCGGCTACCACTGGACCGGTCACGCGAAAATGCGTGTCCCTGGAACTGTTGGAGCCGGCAAACTCGGCGGAAAAGCCCTTGCGAATGTTCATGCCGCCGGTAAAGGCAACCGTGCCGTCGACCACCAGGATCTTCCGGTGGGTCCTCAGATTGGCATAGGGCAGGTGCAGGCCCATGACGATGTTGCCGTTGAAGAGCCCGGCGGTGATGTCGGCGCCGCGCAGGTGGCCCAATATGCTGGGCACGGAATAGCGGGCGCCTACGGCGTCGATCAACACGCGCACGCTGACGCCGCGGCGGACCGCCCGGGCAAGGGATTCCACGAAGAGCAGGCCGACGGGGTCATTGTCGAAAATATAGGTTTCGAGCAGGACGCTGCGTTCGGCGCCGTCGATGGCCGCACACATCGCGGTGTAGGCTTCGTCGCCTGTTTCCAGGACCGTGATGGCATTTCCCGGATGAAGCGCGCGCCGCGCCACCCTATCGCCCAGCGTCCTGAGGCCGATGAAGCGCGGCCCGTATCGTTCGACGATCAGGGCCTCCTCGGCGGCAATGTCGCGGTCGTGCCTGGCGGACGCCAGATCGCCGGCAAGCGAGCGCTGTGCGCTGATCGAGGCGCGCCGGATGCGGTTGATGCCGGCCACGGCATAGATCAGCACGCCCAGGATCGGCGACAGCACCATCACGCCGACCCAGCCGGTGGCGGCCCGGACGTCCTCCTTGGTCATGACGGCATGGGCAATGCCAACGCTCGCGATCACCACCGAGATGATCGCCAGGATTTGAGGCCAGTGAGTCGCCAGGCTCTGCAGCATGGCCGGAACTATCCAGCGAGCGGATACAGAAGGCAATGCGGCCGGTCATTCGCCGCGTTCCCATGCTTCCGCGGGTTATCGCGTCCGCACGCCGGCTACGCGCTGGCGGCCATTCATGATCGCGTCAGACCGCGCGCCCTTCGCCGTCGAAGAAATGCAGGTGCGCGGGGGCTGCTTTCAGGCCGATCTCGGCGCCAATCTCGGGCGCCGTCCCCTGATTGTGGATGACAAGGCATGTCTGGCCCGCGTTCAATTCCACGTGGATGAGCGTGACGGCGCCAGTGTATTCGGCAAGCTTTACCTTGCCGCGCAGCGTGGCGGACGAGGGCTGGGCCAGCGACAGGTGCTCGGGCCGAACGCCGACCGAGACGGCCGTCGCGGGCACGGACGCCCCGTGGGTGATTGGCCGTCCATCGGCGAGCGGCAGGATGTTCATCTTCGGGCTGCCGATGAACTGGGCGACGAAAATGGTTCGGGGGCTGTCGTAGAGCTCGCGCGGTGAGCCGACCTGTTCGATCTTTCCGTCGCGCAAAACCACGATCTTGTCGGCAAGCGTCATGGCCTCGATCTGATCGTGGGTCACGTAGATCATCGTCGTCGACAGGCGCTGGTGGAGCGCGGCGATCTCGGAGCGCATGTGCACACGCAGTTCGGCGTCGAGGTTCGAAAGCGGTTCGTCGAAAAGGAAGACGTCGGGATTGGCGACGATGGCGCGGCCGATGGCCACGCGCTGGCGCTGCCCGCCCGACAGCTGACGCGGGAAACGGTCGAGCAACGGCTCGAGCTTCAGCGTCGCGGCGGCCTCCGAGACGCGCCGGGCGCGCTCGCCGGCCGGCACTTTGCGGACCTTGAGGCCGAAGCCCATATTGTCGCGGACGGTCAGGTGAGGGTAGAGCGCGTAGGACTGGAACACCATGGCCACGCCGCGCCTGGCCGCCGGAACCTCATTGACCAGACGGCCGCCAATGTGGAGTTCGCCCTCGCTGAGATGCTCGAGGCCGGAGATCAGCCGCAACAGCGTCGACTTCCCGCATCCCGACGGGCCGACGAAGACCACGAACTCGCCATCCTCGATCTCGAGATCGACGCCACGGATGACCTCGACCGTTCCGAACCGCTTGCGGATGTCCTTGAGCAGAAGCTTTGTCATGACTCCCCTTATCCCTTGACGCCGGAGAGGGCGAAGCTCTCGATGATCTGGCGCTGGGCGATCAGATAGATGATGAGGATGGGAACCACGGCCAGGCTCGTCGCCGCCAATTGCAGGTTCCACAAGGGCAGGCCGTAGCTGTCGTTGAAGTTGGACAGCGCCAGCGGCAGCGTGAATTTTTCAAGCGAACTGAGGAAGATCAGCGGTTCGAGGAACAGGTTCCACGAATGCAGGAAGGTGATGATCGCAACCGCCGCAAGCGCCGGCCGCGCCATGGGCAGGGCGATCTTCAACCAGACGCCGAAGCGCGAGAGGCCGTCCATCTTGCCGGCCTCTTCGAGTTCCCTGGGTAGCGCCAGGAAGAACTGACGCATCAGGAAGGTCGCCACGACGCCCTGCGGGCCGAAGACCGGCAGAAGGATGAGCGGCCAGTGCGTGTCGATCAGGCCCATGGCGCGGATCAGGAAGAAATTAGGGATGATGGTGACCTCTTCCGGCACCATCAGTGCCATCATCAGGAACAGCATCAACAGCCCGGCGCCGGCAAAGCGGATGCGCGCCAGCGCGTAGCCCGCGAGCGAGGCGATGAACAAGGTCAGCACCGTCACCGTCGCGGCGATGTAGAGCGAGTTGAAATACTGCCGCGCGAAGGGCTGATAGGTGAACACTTCCGCGAAGTTCTCGAAGCGCCAGACGCGGGGAATCAAGGTCGGCGCGCCGAAGATTTCGGTGGTGCTCTTGAAGCCGCCGGAAATCATCCACAGGAACGGGAACACGAAGGGCACGGCCAAAAGCAGCAGCGCCATGGTCCAGCAGATGCGATAGAGAATCTCGGTCCGGCGCTGGGTCACTCCATCTCCTTCCGCCGCAACATCACCTGCACGAGGGTGAGCGCCATCACGATGACGAACATGATCAGGGCCAGCGCGGCCGCGTAGCCGACGTTGAAGAATTTGAAGCCTTGCTGATAGATGTAGAAGGCCAGCACCAGGGTGCCGTTTTCCGGGCCGCCGCCGGTCATCTGGTAGATGTGGTCGAACACCTTGAACGAGCCGATCGTCGTCAGAACCATGATGACCAGCGTCGTCGGCGCGAGCAGCGGCCAGGTGATCATGCGAAAGACCTGCCAGCGCGAGGCGCCTTCCAGCGCCGCTGCCTCCTCGTAGTCGCGCGGTATCGATTGGAGCGCGGCGATGTAGAGGATCATGTTGAGGCCGACCATCTTGATGACTCGGGTGACGATGACGGCCGCCATCGCCCAGTTGGGCTCGCGCAACCAATTCGGGCCATCGATGCCGATCCAGGCGAGCATCTGGTTCACGGCGCCGCCTTCGCCCTGCAGCATGAATTTCCAGACGATGGCCCAGGCGATTGCCGATGTGACCACCGGCGCGAAGAAGACCGTGCGAAAGAAGACGACACCGAAGAACGGCCGCGAAAGCGCCAGCGCGAGGGAGAGCGCCAGCGCCATGTTCAGGGGAACGAGCCCCAGCGCGAAGATCACGGAATTGCGCACGACATGCCAGAAGTCGGGGTTCTCCAGCAGCGCATTCTGGAAATTGCGAAGCCCGACGAAGGTCGCCTGCTGGCTGAGCAGGTTCCACTCGGTCGTCGAATAATAGAAGATGGCGACCAGCGGCCCAAGGAAGAAGACCAGGAAGCCGATCAAGGTCGGGCTGACGAACAGCCATGCCTCCAGCATCTCCCTGGCCTTCAAGCTCAGCCACGGCGCGCTGGCAGGGCGCGCCGCATTGTCCCGGGATGCCATGCCGGCCATGAACCGAAATCCTGTCAGAGCAATGGCTGAATGGCGGCGCAGACGCCCTTCAGCGCCTCTTCGACATTGGCGTCGGCCCGCCACAGCGCGTCGACGCGCGGCGCCATCGCGGCGAATATCTGCGGCACATGCTCATGCGAAGGGTGAACGCGGCCGTTGACGATCGCTGCGGCGACGCTTTTCATCTGCTCGGGCGGGATCAGCTTGTTGGAGTTGACGAAGGCGTCGCTCTCCAGGACGCTCTTGCGGGCCGGCGGAAAGAACTGGGCCATGACAGCCACATTGTCCTTGCTGGTCATGTCGGCCACCAGTTGCGCGGCAAGCTCCTTGTTCTTGCCGGACGCAAAGACTGTCAGCGCGGCCTGGCCGATGACCGGAGCTTCGCCGGCGGGTCCCGAAGGCAAGGGGGCGATGCCCCATTTGAAGCCTGCCTCGGGCATCTTCGAGGCTCGCGAGATCTGGTTCACGGTCATCGCCGAATTGCCGGAGAAGTAGTCGCCCTGCTCTCCCGGCGGCACGATCGACCTGTCCTTGAACACCATATCATGGAGCTGCTTGATGGCAGCCACCGCTTCAGGCTTGTCGAGGCCGCACTGGCCGTCGGCCCACAGATCACCGCCGTAAGCGCGCACGGGCGGCAGCAAGGCGTGCGTCATACGCGATGCGTAACCTTCGCCATCCTTGAATTCGAAGCCCCATTTGCCGGGATTGGCCTCGGTGATCTTCTTGGCGACCTCCTGGAATTTCTGCATGTTCCACTCGCCCTTCGCGGCGAGCTGGTTGGGATCTTCGACACCTGCTTTGTCGAACATGTCCTTGTTGTAGTAGATCAGGAAAGGCGAGGTGGAGAAGGGCACGCCGTAGACCTTGCCGTCCTTCTGCCAGAGCGCCATGGCGGGCTGGGAGAAATCGTCGAAATTGTATCCCTCGGTCGCCTTGAGCGTCGGGCCGATGTCCATCAGCAGCCCGGCGTTCTCGAAGGCGGGTGCGGCATCCTCCATCATCCAGGCGATGTCGGGGGCGTTGCCCCCGGCGACCTGGAAAGTGAGCTTCTGCGTGTAGTCGGCGACCGGAACGGTCTCGAATTTCACCGTGACGCCCGGATGCTTGGCGATGAAGCCCTGGGCGATGCCGTTCAGCATCTTGAGGTGGGCCTCGCTGCCCGTCCACACGGTCACTCGGAGTTCCTGGGCCAGCGAGTGCGCCGACAGGGCGCACAGCGCCAAGGTCGATAGTGCAAGCTTTATTGCGGTCTTCATGGTTTCCTCCCGAAACGCCGATGGTCCAATCAACAACTGCGGGCGCGCAACGAACGGGCCGGCAGGCGGCGGCGACTTGTCATGCCGTTGTCCCCGGCAGCGCGCCGGGCGCGTCGCCGATCGTCCAACCGCCGTCAACGGGCAGGTCAGCCCCGGTGACGTAGCGGGCGGCGTCGCTGCACAGAAAAACGAAGGCGCCGACGAGGTCGTCGGCCTGGCCGTGGCGGCCGGCGGGAATCTTCGCGGCGACCGCTTGGCGGAAGGCGGCGTCCCGGTAGCGCTCGGCCGTTGCCTCCGTCTCGATCGCGCCGGGCGATACCACATTCATGGTGACGCCATGCGGCGCAACCTCGCGCGCCAGGGCGCGCACCGCCGTAAGTTGCGCCGCCTTCAGCGAGGCATAGACGATCGTTTCCGCGCGCGGACGCCTCGCCATCACGCTGCCGGTCGCGACCACGCGTCCCCATCCGCGCTTGGCCATGGCGGGAACGAGCCGCGTGGCCAAGGTGAGCAGGGCCGTGAAGTTTGCCGCCACATGGGCCTGGATATGCGCTTCGTCGATCTCGCTCCATGCACGGCGCCGCTCGATCGCGCCGTTCGAGACGAGGATGTCGATGGGCCCGGCGCCGGCGGCTTCATCGGTAAAGGCCGACATTGACTTGCTATCGGTGAAATCGGCCTCGAGAACCGCGGTGCCCGGGCCGATAGCGGCAGCCGTTTCGCGCGCGCCGGCGGCGTCACCGAAGTGATGCAGCGCGACGCTGGCGCCATGCTGCGCCAGGGCGATCGCAACCGCGCGCCCGATGCCGGAGCTGGCGCCGGTCACCAGCGCCCGCCGTCCGGCAAGGGAAAAACGGTCCTTGCTCACGGCGACGGCTCCCCGAGCTTGCCGGCCACCTCGAACGAGGCGATGTCGGCCGCGTCGAAATGCTCGTGAATGCGCCGGTCCGCGAGATCGGTGTCGCCCGCCATGATCGCGTCGTAGATCGCCTGGTGCCGTTCGACGGTGGCCCTCCAATCCGCTTCCGTGCGGTTGGAGCGCTGGGAGAACAGTTCCGAAACCTCGCGTTGGACAGACCGCATCCCTTCCATCTGAATACGGATCATGGAGTTGCCCGTGGCCGTCGCGAGGCCGAGGTGGAACAGAATGTCGGCTTGCGTGAAATCGCCAGGCCTGCCGATGCCGGCGTGCATGTCGAGCACGGCCTGGCGCATCATTTCCAGGCCGCGCGGATCGCGGCGCTCGGCGGCCAGCCTGGCTATGCCAACCTCGATGACGCGGCGCATCTCGTTGGCTTCCTGAAGCCGCGTCAGGCTCGAACGGACCGCATAGGCGTAGATGCGCTCCATCGGCTCGCCGCTGAGTGCCTTGGCGCGGGCAACTTTTCCTTGCTGCGTCGAAACGAGGCCGGCGCTGGTCAACTGGCGCAGCGCCTCGCGTGCGATGGGCTTGGAGACGCCGAATTCCCGGGCGATCTCGCCTTCCGGCGGCAGCGCTTCGCCAGGCGCGATGCGTCCGTCGAACAACGCCGCGGCGATCGCATCCGAGACGCCGTCCGCGAGGCGGGAAGGGCTCGCGAGTTTCGCGGAGAAAATCGGCTTGCGTGCTTCGTCCAGGGGCATTCGGAATCCTTTCCGAGCTCACTAGCACGGTTTTCCCGAACATAGCAACTAAGTTTTTTGGTTGCTAAGTTTACAAGTGAAAGCTATGAAGGCGGTGCGAGAGGACCAAGGGAGAAATCTGGAGCCGATGCACGTGAGCGATCCAATCGCGGCGGGGCCGCTGAAGATTGCCGAGGTGATTGCCCATCCCCTCAGCCAGACATTGCCCCGGCCCACGGTCACGTCCTGGGGCGTCTATGAAAAGGTCTCGCTGGTCCTGGTCGAAGTGCGCACGAGCGAGGGCATTGTCGGCGTAGGCGAAACCCTGGCGCGGTTCTCGCCCAAGGCTTATGTCGAGCTGATCGAAAGCTCGCTCAAGCCGCGCCTGCTCGGCCAGGACGCGCGCAACATCGGCGCCCTATGGCAGTCCATGCGCCGCGTGCTTTCGGGCAGGGCGGGCGGCGTGCTGATCGAGGCCATCGCCGGCGTGGACATCGCGCTATGGGATATATTGGGCAAGGCGACCGGGCAGCCGATCGCGAAGCTTCTCGGCGGTGTCGGACGCGACCGCATCGACGTCTATGCCGCCGCGGTCAACTGGGTCGACGACGATGCCGCCGACGCTGAACTCGATCGTTATCTCGGCGAGGGCTTTACGCGCATCAAGGTTAAGATGGCGCGGCCCGTGCGCGAAGCCTGCAAACGGATCGAGCGCATCCGCAAGCGCGCCGGCGATGCGATCGGGCTCTGCGTCGATGCGAACTGGGCCTACAATCTGGACGAGGCGGTCGAGGTAGGTCATGCGCTTTCGGCAAACGGCTATTTCTGGTTCGAGGAGCCGCTGCAACCGGAAAACGAGCAGGGTTATGAGGAACTGCGCCGGCGCTGCGACGTGCCGCTGGCCGCGGGCGAGAGCAATTTCACGTTGGACCAGGCGCAGCGCCTGATCGCCAACCGGACCCTGTCCGTGCTGCAGCCCGACGTGGCGCGCGCGGGCGGCATCTCCGAGACGCGTCGCATGGCCGACTACGCCGCGGCGCATGATGTCCGCTACGCGCCGCATATCGGCATGTCGGGCATCGTCTGCGAGACCGCAAGCGTCCATCTGTCAGCCGCGATGCCGAACTTTGGCGTCATGGAGTGCGAGTGCGACGCCAGCCCGTTCAAGGCCAGCCTGGCCGATCTCGCGCCCGGTTGCGTCAGGCAGAAGAACGGCACGCTCGACGTCCCGCAGAAACCCGGGCTCGGCATCGAGATCGACTGGGACGCCGTCAAGAAACTGAAAGCCGGATGAGGCCGAGATGAAGAACCAGGTTCCAAACCAGGGCGCTGACCTCGCCGAGGCGATGCGGCTGGCGTTGTTGCGCGCGGACCCCGCGCTCAGCCGCTTCGACCCGCTGCCGCGGATATTGTCGTTCGACGATTTCGCGCGCGGCCATTGCGGCTGGTCGCAGCTTGTCGGCAACTATGAGAACGATCTGGACACCATGCTGCCGGGCTACGCGCAACATACCAGCGCGATGCTGTCGACGCTCGCGCACTGGGACGCCGGCTCACACGGGGGGATGGATTCATCCTATGCGTTGAAGGTTGCGACACGTCCCCTGCCGGGAGCCCGCAACGTCGCCATCAAACGCCACACATTCAGGAAGCGCGGACCGATCCGCTTCGAAATGTATTTCACCTTCAAGCCCGAAGCCAATGCGCTGAAGCTGTCCGAAACCGATGTGCGCTCCGTCGGCTTCCTGTTCGACCTGCAGGGCGGAGACCAGGATAGCAACAGCGATCGGGTCATGCCGCATCTGCGCTTTTTGAACGCGCTCGACGGCCAGCACTTGCAAAAATGGCAATACAAGCGCGAGACCGAGAAGATCATCCCGATCGGCAGCGACGACAAGACGATCAGCCACTATCACCTGTCGCCGGAGGGATGGCTCGACCTTCCCGGCGGATCGCAGCGCCTGTGCTACAACGAGATCCCCACCAAGGTGAACTGGACTTATCTGTGCTTCGATTTCGATCTGGAATCGATGACGGCGCTCGGGCTGCGCTGCAACGATCGCAGCTTCGATCTCTCGGGATTCGATTCGATCCGCATTCCGGCGATGAAGAACCTGTGGTGCATGCTCAATTTCGGCCTCTTCGCTGAAACCGACGTTGCCAAACGGGCCTTCCTCTATGTCGATTCCATCTGCATTTCCGGAGACTTCTGATGCTGCCCGAGAACATCACCGCGGTCGTCTCGCGCAACGAGCGCTGGCGCGGCGAGGCCGCCAGCGAGCCTTACGAGGCAGGATGGGCGCGCGAGGCGATCTTCTTCGTGCGCGCGTTGAAGCAACCTGTCGGCCCTGCGGCAACGGCGTGGATCGAGATCTCGCCGGATGGAATGCACTGGCTGCGCGAAGGCACCGAGTTTGTCATGCCGGCCGAGCGCGACGGCATGGCAATGGCGCGGCTTAGCCATTTTGGCAACTGGCTGCGCGTCGCGGCGCGTTTCGACAGCGGCGCGGAGTGCAGCGTGCTCGTGACGCTGCACCTGAAGGCCTGAACACGCCTCGCCAAACGTTGCCGCCGGCCAACCCTTACTGTTCACGGAGACATCATGATCGACCCTTATGCGACGTTTGCCCAGGACAGTTTTGCCGGCAAGACCGTGCTGGTGACCGGTGCCGCGAGCGGCATGGGTTTCGAGACCGCCCGTGCCTTTCTTTCCAAGGGCGCCGAGGTCGTGATGTGCGACCGCGATACCGAGGGGTTGGCGAAGCGCCATGACGAATTGAGCGGAAGGGCCGGGACCCCACCGCACAAGGTGGTGGCCGACATGGGCGACCCCGACAGCATCGCGCGCATGTTCGACTATTGCGACGCCAGGCTGGCGCGGCTCGACAACGTCGTGACCTGCGCGGCGATCATCACTGCCAAGAGAATCGCGGAGCAGGATTGGGCGCACTGGCAGCGCGTCCTCGGCGTCAATCTGCTGGGCACCTTCTTCACCGTCCAGGGGGCGGTGCAGCGCATGCAAGGCAATGCCGGCGGGGGGAATATCGTGTGCGTGGCCTCCGACGCCGGTGTGCATGGCGGCGGCGGGCTCATCGCCGACACCGCCTATGCGGCGTCCAAGGCCGGCACGCTGTCGCTGGTGAAGTCGGTTGCGCGCGAATTGGCGGGAAAGAAGGTGCGCATCAACGCCCTCAATCCGGGGCCGACCGATTCGCCGATGCATTCCCATATCGACCAGGCTCTCAAGGACCGCATCGCGGCCAATTTGCCGATGCGCCGCATGGGCCGGCCCGACGACATGGCCGCCGCGATCCTATTCCTTTGCTCGGACGCCGCGAGCTTCGTCTATGGCGCGGCGCTCGACGTTGATGGCGGCTCGATGTTCCGCTGACCGGCACCGCCAAGCATGGTGACCGGCGTTAGCACCGGTCACCGCGCCCTGCCGGCGGCACGACCTACGGAATTAGGCGCTCTCCATGACTTTGCTCGGAACCTGACATACTTGAAACCGAAGGTTCGGCGAACGTTCTCCTCAGGCGGAAATGCCGCCTCTGCCCGTCTTGATCCCCGCCATCCAGGGTATGGAGGTCGAGACGTCTTCAAGGATCCTGGCCGAGCGCGCAAAGCCGGCAAAAGCATCGCGTGCCAGCGAGGCTGGGACATGGCCGTCATAGGCGCGTTGACACGCGCGCAGGGCGGTTTCGAAAATCGGGCCTCTGCGGTTCCGGGGCCAATTCTGCAGAAACTCGAATGCATCTTCGAGGCACGCTACTTCCTCGATCATGAAATCCCCGTTCTTCACCAGAACAGGCTGCTCGAACATTTTGTCATTCATGAACTTCCTCCATTGGCTGGATGCTTTTGAGGGGTTGGCCCCAACCCCTTCATTGGGGCAGTTCATCGTTTCACGAGACGCCGAACTGCTCTAACTGTTTGTTTCCACGTAATTTCCAGGGAAAAGCGGTATGCGCTTTTCCCGGGATTGCTCTAGGCTGCTTCAGGTTCCGGCAGGGAAAATGCCCCGCCACCGCCTGCCCTCGGCGGGATCGCCGCGCAGACCGGGCTCGGAGGTGGATCGTCATCATCGTCTTCACCTCGGATGCCCGCGATCCAGCGGGACCAACTCCCTCGACGGAAGCGGCCGAAAGAACGCCGCTGGGACCGAGACGCCGCCCTGTGCGGCGGATGCCCTTGCTCGCGCTCATCCAGTGCCTTCAGCGCGCGAAGGATCTCATCCACATTCATGACCGAGCCGTCATCCAGCCTGCGCAGCGACGGAGCGTCGTCAACCGCATGCGCGTCCGAGGCCCATGAGGCAAGCAAGGCACGCTTCGCCTCAAGGCTCATGGTTGAGCAGTTGAGAACGTCGCCGGGGTTTTTCGGCACCGGCGAGACGTCGATGCGGGTCGGTTTTCTTGTGCCGGCTTGAAGAAAGATATCAGCTTCGCTTCTCATCTCCGTTCTCCGCAATCTTGGCTTCCCGGCGTTGCCGGGAGGCGGACCGCAGGTTGTTGCGACATTCTAGGCCGCCTTGCGCGACACATCCTGGCTTATCGACTTCGTTGTATTTTCAGGGCCGCGGACGCCAATCTCGATGCGACGCGGCTTGAGTTCCTCGGGCACCTCACGCACGAGCTCGATGGCGAGCAAACCGCAGTTCAGCGTCGCAGCCTTCACCCTTAGGTGGTCGGCCAGCCTGAAGGCCTGTCTGAAATTACCTGTCGCAAGGCCTTGGTGGAGAACTTGCCGCTGCTCTGGATCGGGCTTCTTGCGTCCGGTAACGCACAGTTCGGCGCCGTTCTGCACGAGTTCGAGCTCGTCCAGGTCGTAGCCTGCTACCGCCATGGTGATGCGGTAATTGTTCTCATTCTTCTTTTCAATGTTGTAGGGAGGCCAGTCCGAGCGAATGCTGCTGTCGAGCATGTCGAAAAGACGGTCGAAGCCGACCGTCGTGCGGTAAAGGGGTGCAAAATCCACGCTTCTCATATCCATATCCTCCGAAAAGCAACATGGGACGCCGCAGGTGTCGCGACGCCTTTTTCATCGAGCCGGAGCCTCGACGCGAAACGATCTGGGAACGGCCAGAAATCTCTTCAAGAGGGGTCCCAAAAATTTTTTGATGCTAAGTTGCCATGCAAGAACAGTGGCTTGCGGTAGTTCTGCCGCACGACCCTTTCACTCTTGCAACAGCAGGATCTGCCCCGAAGCGGTACATGGCCCGAGACTTCCGCGATGGTCGGGGCGCCGATACCGATCCCACGGACTCGGTAGAAGTATCCCTATGCAGTGTCGCCGCGCACGTCGCCATCCGTCGCGGACGTGGGGCGAGATCGGCTGTGCCTACGCTTCCTCGGAAACTTCGTTCATCATGGACTTCAGCGGCTCCTCGCCGACATTGTCCTCGATCTGGTCGTGTCCAGGCGTGTCCGGCAGCGCCTTGCGGAAATTCCTCGCATAATCCGGCGGCATCCTGGGCGGCATCATTGGCTCATAGGCGTCCACGACGGCCTCGATGATCACCGGTCCCTGCGTGGCGAAGGCCGCCTCAAGCACGCCCTCGACCTCTTCCGGCCGCGAGACGCTGTAGCCGATGCCGCCCATGGCCTCGGCGGCCATGGCGAAATCGATGGGCTGCAGCTCGCAGCCGAATTGCGGATTGCCAAGGAACATCATCTGCTCCCAGGCGATCTGGTTCAGCATGCCGTTCTTGAGCACGAGGACCTTGAGGGGAATGCCGTGCCGTACCGCAGTCGAGAATTCGCCGAGTTGCATGGCAAGCCCACCATCCCCAACCACTGCGAAGATAGGGCGCCCCGGAAAGGCAATGCCGGCGGCAATCGCATAGGGAAGGCCGCAGGCCATCGAGGCGAGCGCTCCAGAAACCCCGAACGCCTGTCCGGCCTTCATGTCGATGTGCCTGGCAGCCATCTCGGTATTCTGTCCTGAATCGGCTGCCAGGATCGCGTTCTCGGGCATACGCCTGCCGAACGCCTTGACCACGAGTTGCGGCTTCAGCGGCACGTCCGGCTTGGCTTCGGACAATGCCATTGCGTTGCGCCAGCGGGTCATTTCCTGCCGCGCCTTTCCCAGGAAGGAGCGGTCGCTCTTGCGCTCGAGGCGTTCGTTGAGAAGGCGCAAGGTTTCGGCGGTATCGCCTACAAGCCCCGCCTCGACGGGATAGCGCAGGCCGATCCTCTGCGCGTCACGGTCGATCTGGACGCCGCGCGCCTTGCCGGGTTCAGGATAGTATTCGATGTAGGGGAAGGTCGATCCGACGATCAGCAGGGCGTCGCATTTGCTCAGCGCATCCTGCGAGGCGCGGGTGCCGAGAATGCCGATGCCGCCGGTCGTATTCGGATGGTCGTCGGGCAGCACGGCTTTGCCGAGCAGCGCCTTGGCGACGGGCGCCGCCAGCAGGTCCGACGCGCGTTCAAGTTCTTCGCGCGCGCCGAGTGCGCCGCGCCCGGCCAGGATAGCGACTTTTTTCGCTGCATTGAGAATCTCAACCGCCTGGTCGAGCTGGTCGGCAGCCGGAAGCCGGCTGCCTTCGAACCATCGATCGGGGGTGTGCGAGGGCCGGTTTCGCTTCGAGCGGTCCGCCTCGGGCAACTCGTTTTCCTGTACATCGCTGGCAATCGACAGATGGGCGACGCCGCGCCGGGCAAGGGCCGAGCGGCAGGCGAGACCGGCCAGGTTTTCCATATGGGCGGCATCGGAGACCTGTGCGTTGAAGATCGCTACGTCGTTGAAGGCGCGGGTCAGGTCGACGTCCTGCTGCGTAAAAGTCTCGATAAGGTCGTGGAACTGCATGCCGGTGATGGCAAGCACGGGAGCCTGGTCGAGCTTGGCGTCATAGAGCCCGGTAAGGAGGTGTGTGCCCCCCGGTCCCGAGGTGGCCAGGCAGACGCCCAGCCTGCCGGTCCATTTGGCATAGGCGCACGCCATGAAGGCGGCAGATTCCTCGTGCCTGACCTGGACGAACCGGATGCGGTCCTGACGGGTGCGCAACGCCTCCATGATGCCGTTTATGCCGTCGCCCGGCAGGCCGAAGACGACCTCCACTTTCCAGTTGATCAGCGTGTCGACGAGGATTTCGGCGGCATTGGGCATGGCGGATTTCCTTTATTGAGCACGCCGGCCTCTCGAACCGGGAGGAGGTTCAGTGTTTCGTATCGGGATCGGGACAGAGCTGCCGTACGTCCTCAGGCAGCGAGGCGCGGACCTTTCTGATCTGGCCGGGGTCGATATGGTGAAAGAGGACCTTGAAGACCGATTGAACCGCGGCTTTCGGGTCGACGGGACGCGTATCGTCCATGCCCTGCTCAACGGGGCCGAGAAACTCTTCCAGGGAACGGCTCTTTTGCGGCATGCGTGACGGCTCGAACTGCTCATAGTAGGTGCCGCGCACGAGCAGCGGCAACTGCGCTCCAAGATGCGAAGCCATGTCGACCGGAAGCCGGTCCCTGACGGTGCGCAAGACGACGCCGAGCAGGTGCCAAGCGAACTGGCGATCCTGTCCGTGGTCGGCCATGATCTCGTCCAGCCAGACATTGGTGGTTTGGGTGGTCTTGTCGAAAATCTCGAGTCCGGTAGCGCTCATCGCCGCCTCCTCAATCGAATCGCTCACCCGCAAAACCCGTCGGCAAAACCATCGGTGGCAGGGAAAGTTTCATGCCCGGCCGAAATTTCTTCGCTTCGGCAGTTCACGCGAGATGCTGCACCGGCTGTCGCAGTCGCTGTCCGACAATCACAACGGCCGGAGCGTCCGCAACGTGATCGAATAGCGATGCTCTTTCACCGGCGGTATGCTGTGCTCCCACTCGGTCCGCGAGGCGCCCGCCATCAGATATGCGGATCTCGGCTCGACCGTGACGGTTTCGCGGTCCCATTTCGCACCGTTCCTGCGGCGCAGGCGGAAACTGCACGCAGCCAACAGCGACACTCCGGCGACAATGCCGAAGTGCGGCTTGTCGCGATGCCATCCGATGCCGGCGCCCGGCCGATATTCGTTGATCAGGACCTGCACGAAATTGGTGGCAGGCAGGCCGGCAAAGCCGGCTACCTTGTCCCTCAAGGGCAGCAAGAAACCTGGTATGGGCGGCGCCTCCATCACCTGGCGCCGCTCATAGTCGTAGCGCAGGCCGAAGCCTGCCACGCGCCTATTGGCGAGATAGCCGTGGAAATCGAATGGCTGGAAGGGCAGGCTCTCGAGCTCCCGCACCAGTTCAGCTTCCTGCGCCAGCGTGATCAGTTCGGGCCGGTAACGAAATCCTTCCGGCAAGCTGTCGGGCGCACCAAAGAGGTCGTCCTGGCGAGGGTCCGTGGGATTGCTGGATCCGGGCGATGGCATCGCCCTTAGATGGTGAAATCCGCGGCTGAGGCAAGATTTACCCGGCCGCCCGCGTGGTGCGGCTCGCATTTCATGGGAACCTCGACTTCGCTGTCGGATTATTCAATGCGGGCGGGACGCATCGTATTTCAACCAGCTTTGCCAAGGAGAAACTCGTGCGGGCAATGCGTAGCCGGCCTGAACAAGGAGAGCTCGATCTTATCGACCGTTATTGGCGGGCGGCGAATTTTCTGTCGGTCGGACAGATCTATCTGATCGACAACCCGCTGCTGAAGGAGCCGTTGCGGCCGGAGCACATCAAACCTCGCCTGCTTGGCCACTGGGGGACCACGCCTGGGCTGAATTTCATCTACGTCCATCTCAATCGCATCATCAGGCAGCGTGATGCCGACGTAATCTACATTTGCGGCCCAGGCCATGGTGGACCGGGGATGGTCGCCAATACCTATCTCGAAGGGAGCTACAGCGAAATCTATCCCGAGGTCAGTCGCGACGAGGATGGGTTGCGCAAGCTCTTTCGCCAATTCTCCTTTCCGGGCGGCATCCCGAGCCATGCGGCCGCGGAAACGCCGGGGTCGATCCACGAGGGCGGCGAACTCGGCTATGCGCTGGCTCACGCCTATGGCGCCGCGTTTGACAACCCGGAGCTCGTCGTGGCTTGCGTGATCGGCGACGGCGAGGCGGAAACGGGCGCGCTGGCAGCCTCCTGGCATTCGAACAAATTCCTCAATCCGGTCCATGACGGCGCTGTCCTGCCGATCCTTCATCTCAACGGCTACAAGATCGCGAACCCGACGGTGCTCGCCCGGATCGAGGCGCAAGAGTTGCGGAGCCTGCTGGCTGGATATGGCTATGAACCTTTTTTCGTCGAAGGCGACGAACCGCGGGCGATGCACCGGCTGATGGCCGAAACGCTCGATACTGTCTTCGATCGGATCGATGAAATCCAGAAGGAAGCGCGCGAGACCGGCAGAGTGGATCATCGGCCCCGCTGGCCGATGATCGTGCTGAGAAGCCCGAAGGGCTGGACCGGCCCGAAGGAGCTGGATGGCAAGAAGGTCGAGGGTTTCTGGCGCGCGCACCAGGTGCCGATCACCGACCCGCGAAACGATGCAGGCCATCTCGCAGCTCTGGAAAATTGGATGCGCGGCTATCGGCCCGAGACGCTTTTCGATGAAGCGGGCAGGTTTCGAAACGAGCTACAGGCCCTGGCGCCGGACGGCGAGCGGCGCATGGGCAGCAATCCACATGCCAATGGAGGGATGCTCAAGCAGGAGTTGCGATTGCCGGATTTCCGCCACTTCCGGGTCGCGGTCCCGAAACCCGGCGGCGCAAGGGCCGAGGCGACGAAGCTCATGGGAGCGTTCATCGAGGAGGTCATACGGCTGAATGCCGATGCCCGCAATTTCAGGCTCATGGGACCGGACGAGACATCGTCAAACAGGCTGGACGCCGTGTTCGACGCGACCGAGCGCGTCTGGATGGAAAAGATCGAGCCTTATGACGAGCATCTGGGGCGCGACGGCCGCGTCATGGAGGTGCTGAGCGAACATCTTTGCCAAGGCTGGCTGGAAGGATACCTGCTGACCGGCCGGCACGGCCTCTTCTCATGCTACGAGGCGTTCATCCACATAGTCGATTCCATGTTCAACCAGCACGCCAAATGGCTGAAGGTCTCGCGTGAACTTGTCTGGCGGCGGCCGATCGCGTCGCTCAACTATCTGTTGACCTCCCATGTGTGGAGGCAGGACCACAATGGTTTCAGCCACCAGGATCCCGGCTTCGTCGATCTCGTCGCCAACAAGAAGGCGGACATCGTGCGCATCTACTTCCCGCCGGATGCCAATACGCTGCTCTGGGTCACGGATCACTGCCTGCGAACCTACAATCGGGTCAACGTGATCGTTGCCGGCAAGCAGCCGGCTTCCCAGTGGCTGCCGATGGACGACGCCATACGTCATTGCGAGGCCGGCATCGGGATCTGGGATTGGGCGGGAACCGAGCGTGGAGGGGAGGATCCCGACGTGGTGATGGCCTGCGCGGGAGACGTGCCGACGCTGGAGACGCTCGCGGCTGTCGACCTTCTTCGCCAGGCGATACCGGATCTCGCCATACGCGTCGTCAACGTAATGGACCTGATGGCGCTGCAACCCAAGGAGCAGCACCCCCACGGCCTGGCGGACGCGGAATTCGACAGGCTGTTCACGACCGGCAGACCGGTGGTCTTCGCCTACCACGGCTATCCCTACCTCATTCACCGGCTGACCTACAAACGGGCCAATCACGACAACTTCCACGTTCGCGGCTACAAAGAAGAGGGCACGACGACCACGCCCTTCGACATGGCGGTGCTCAACGAACTGGACCGTTTTCACCTAGCCATCGAGGCGATCGACCGGGTGCCGGGGCTGAGCGCCAGGGCAGCCGATGCGAGGGCCCGATTTGCCGACGGCCTGAACGAGCACACGCGCTATGTTCGCGAACATGGCGAGGACATGCCCGAGATCCGGAACTGGGCCTGGCGCGACAAAGCGGGCGCGGCGGATGGTTAAGGCTGTGCCCGCCGGGGAGTGCCGCTCGTGACCAGCGCAATACTCGCCCTCAATGCAGGCTCGTCCAGCCTGAAGTTCGGCCTGTTCAAAGCTGGATCGCAAGAGGGGCCAGTGCTCAGGCTGAGCGGCGCATTCGAAGGCCTGGACGACGAGCCAAGCCTCGTCGCCAAGGACGCGTCGGGCAAATCCATCTTCAAACGCGCCGTCAAGCCCGCAAGCCCGCCCGTAGAGGTTCTCCTGCGGGACTTGTTCGATGTCCTCGATCCGTATCTTGCGCAGGCTCCGCTGAGCGCGGTCGGCCATCGCATCGTCCATGGTGGCAAGCGGTTTTCGACTCCGGTCCTGCTGACCGGCGAGATCGTCGAGGCGCTCGACGCGCTGACGCCGATGGCACCGCTCCACCAGCCGGCCGGCCTGGCGCCGGTTCGTGCGATCTCCAAACTGCTGCCCGGCCTACCCCAGATCGGTTGCTTCGACACCGCCTTTCACCGCACGCTGGAGCCGCCCGTCAACCGCTATGCGCTGCCGCGCGAGTTCGAGGAAAGCGGGATCCGCCGCTACGGCTTCCACGGCCTTTCCTACGAATTCGTCGCAGGCCAGCTGCAGGCGCTTTCGCCCGGACTCCGGGGCAAGCGTTGCGTGGTCGCGCATCTCGGCAGCGGATGCAGCCTGTGCGCCATGCGCGAAGGCAGAAGTCTCGACACCACCATGGGGTTCACCGCGCTTGACGGGTTGATGATGGCCACGCGGCCGGGCGCCATCGACCCCGGCGTGCTTCTCTACCTTCAGCAGGCGCGCGGCATGTCCGTGAAAGAGTTGGAGACCTTGCTCTATCACAAGTCCGGCCTGCTCGGCGTTTCGGGAGTGTCGGCAGATGTGCGGACCTTGCTTGGCAGCAAGGATCCTCGTGCGGCGGAGGCGATCGATCTCTTCACGTTTCGGATCGCCCGCGAGATCGCGGCGATGGGAGCCACGCTCCAGGGTATCGAGGCGCTGGTGTTCACGGGAGGGATCGGAGAGCATTCCTGGCAGATCCGTGAAGCGGTTTGCGAGCGCCTGCGATGGCTGGACGTGTTGCTCGACGCGAATGCAAACCGGTCGGGAAAAGGGCGGATCACCGGCGAGGGCAGCGCGGTCGATGTTTACGCAATCGCCACTAACGAAGAATTGATCATCGCCCGCCAGGTGCTGGCGACCGTGCCGATCTGACCGCTGAACTCGGTCCGCGGCGACCCGCCGGGACCATCAGGCAGGAACCTCCGGCCTTGGGGATTGTTTATGGGCCAACCAAGAGTTGATATGGAAGGACTTCCTCATGGCAAGGGAGAATCCGGCTTCCACGGCCAGCATCGCCGGCCATCCCATCCATCCGATGCTCGTGCCCATTCCCATCGCCTGCTTCGTCGGCGCATTGCTGACGGACCTGAACTACTGGCGGACGGCGGAGATGATGTGGGCGAATTTCTCCGCCTGGCTGCTGACGGTCGGGGTGATCGTCGGCGTGCTGGCCGCCATTGCCGGCTTCACCGACTTCCTGGGCGATCGCCGGGTGCGCGCACATAAAACGGCGTGGCTGCACATGCTGGGCAATGCGCTGGCGGTCATACTCTCCTTCTTCAACATGCTCATACATACCCGTGATGCCTGGACCTCGGTCCTGCCGACAGGCCTGATCCTGTCGGCACTGGTGGTACTCATCCTGATATTTACCGGCTGGCTGGGCTGGGCCCTTGTCTACCGCCACCACGTGGGAGTGGCCGATGAAACCGTTTGATCGATCCGGCAAGCGACGCGCTTATGGTACAGGGCTTGCGTTCCTTTGCTTTGCCACGCTCGGCACTGCCGGCTGCAGCGACGACGCCGCCGACCCAAGCACTCAGATCGGCCCCAACCCGAATTTGCCGGAGATAAAGCAATATCTGTTCCCGCCGATGCATCTTGCATCCGTCGTCGGTTGGAAGAAGGACGAAACGCCGACGGTAGCGCAGGGCCTGCAGATCCATGCGCTGGCGACCGGGCTTCAGCATCCGCGCTCGCTCTACATCCTGCCGAACGGCGATGTGCTGGTCGTCGAATCGAAGGCCCCGCCGGAACCGCCAGCCAAACGGCCGAAGGATATCGTGATGGGCCTGATCGAATCGCTTGTCACCTCGGGCGGCGATACGGGACCGAGCAACCGCATCACCTTGCTGCGTGACAGCAATGGCGACGGCGTGCCTGACGTCCGGGATGTGTTCCTCGATCACCTGAATTCGCCCTTCGGCGTCGCCCTGGTGGGAAACGACCTCTATGTTGCCAACACCGATGCGATCATGCGCTACCCCTACAAACCAGGCGACACCAAGATCACCGCGCCGGGTGTCAGGTTGACGGAATTGCCGGGCGGTCCGATCGATCATCATTGGACCAAAAGCCTCGTCGCCAGCCCGGACGGTTCGTTGCTCTATGTCGGCGTCGGTTCGAACAGCAACATCACCGAAAATGGCATCGGCGCGGAAAAGGATCGTGCCGCGATCTGGCAGGTGGACAGGGCCACCGGACGATCGCGCATTTTTGCCAGCGGATTGCGCAATCCGAACGGCTTGAGCTTCGAGCCGCAGACCGGAGCACTCTGGACCGTCGTCAACGAGCGCGATGAACTTGGGCCAAATCTGGTGCCGGACTACATGACATCGGTGAAGGATGGCGGCTTCTACGGCTGGCCGTACAGCTATTACGGCCAGCATGTCGATCCCCGGGTAATGCCGCAGCGCCCCGATCTGGTCGCCAAGGCGATCGTTCCCGACTATGCGCTGAGCTCGCATGTGGCACCGTTGGGCATGGCCTTCTACACCGGAACCAGCCTGCCGCAGACATATCGAGGCGGCGCCTTTGTCGGCGAGCACGGCAGCTGGGACCGTCCCGGGCTGAATGGCTACAAAGTCGTCTTCGTGCCATTCAGCGGTGGCCGTCCGAGCGGCATGGCTCAAGACGTCGTCACAGGTTTCCTCAACGACCAAGAGGAGGCGCGTGGTCGGCCGGTCGGCGTTGCCATCGACAAAACCGGAGCGCTGCTGATCGCGGACGATGTCGGAAACACAGTGTGGCGCGTCACACCCTCGGGGTGATGATCGCTGGTTCAGGCATGTCGCTCTCCCGCCGGTCGGCATCAAGCTCGGTCCGCCTTCGTCCCTTTGGCAGGATGTCACGAAATATTACGTGAGGGAACGTCGGCGCCGAAATCTGCATTCTCCGGGGGAGACGACCGTCGTCTCGAAGTTGGATTGAAAGGAGAATTACCATGCCCAATCAAGGTGGTAGCCACGAGCAACATGTGAAGGCGGGCCAGCAGAGCCACAAGAACACGGAAAACAAGAACCGCCAGCAGCAACAGGCCGCAGGCAACAATGAGCGGCAACAGGGCGACGGCTCCAACATGCGGGGCGGCTCGCACGAACAACATGTAAGAGCGGGCCAACAGAGCCACAAAAACCGCTAGGCATTTCAGCCAGGCGCGCTGACGCTCGCTCCGTATCATGACATGAGAAAGGTCCATCCCGAGGAATCGGGATGGGCTTGCGTCTACCCCGGCTCAAGGTCAGTCCGCGGGAGCAGTGTAACGGCGGCCAATGGCCTCGGCGATGGCCGCGCGGCTCTCCTGCATGTCCGTGCCGGTATCCGTTTCTATGTCCGCCACCTCGTCGGCGAGGTTCTTGTCCTTGATCTTGCTGCGGAACCATTTCGAATAATCGCCGGCGCGCAGGTGATGTTCCCAGGTGCGATCGTCGATGCCTTCTGCGATGTGAAGGAACATCATCAGGTTCTGCGCTTTCAGGTTAAGCGCTCCGTCCGGCCCCCGGAAATAGAAGCTGTTGTCGCCAAGGTCGCCCTCGGCATATTTGCGCATGTGCCGCTTGCGAACCTGGCGAGGCCGTTCGACCTTGACCGTCCTGATCGGCTCGCCCGATGATCGGTTCCAAAACAGGACTTCGTCCTTTGGAGGCGGCACGGCGCCGTCGGGAACGTCGATGCCGGTAGCGGCACAGAAGCTTGCGACGATCTTGTCGGCTTCCGGTCCAAGCGCCAGAACGGTTTCGACGCCAGCCAGGACGTCGCGCGAAACCAGATCGGGGTGCACGGTGATCAGAATGGTCGCGGGGAGGCTCTTGGGCAGCGCGAAAGACGCGCCGTCCCGGGCCTGAGGCAAAAGATGGTGCGCCTCATCGATGATCAGCCAATGCGGTCGGCCGGTGCGCGCTCGAATGCTGGCCATGTCCGGCAGCAGCTTGGCAAAATTGCCGGGCCGTTCGGCGGTCTTCAGCCCCAGCATGTTGACAGCGACATTGTTGGTTGGCTTGGACAGAAGATCGAAGACCTCACGCGAGATCGGCGGGGTCTTGGCGTCGCCAACCACCACCACATTCTCGAGTTCCTGATAGTCGCCTTCGGGGTCGAGAACGCAAAACTGAAACCCCTTCTCGACAAAGCGCTCGGTCAACGCGGTGGCAAGCGTGGATTTGCCGATCCCGGACGTGCCGGCCAGCAGCACGCCGCCGCCATGCGGTGAAAGGTGCACCTGCGCGCCCGCTATGTCGGTTCCCACTTCCACGTGTTGGCGAGCCGTCTCCACGAAGCCGGCATCGCGCGATATGAGCTGTTCGATCAGTTCCACCACGCCGGCACCTCGAGGGCTGGCTGTGACGAAATCCGCCGTTTCCTTAACGGTCGGCAATGCGTTGGCCACGGCGACGCCGAAGCCGACGGCGCGCAGGAATGCATGGTCGTTCTCGGCATCGCCGACACCGACGACGTTGTGGGCGGAAAACCCCAATTCCTCGAGTGCGCAGGCAAGGCCGGTGGCCTTGTTGACCCCGCTTGGCAGCACCATCACCGCGCCCTTGTTGAAGATGATCTCGAGCTCAAGTCCAAGCTCCTTGATTTCCGACAGCACGGCGGCTTCCTGTGGTTCCCAAGTGGCCACGACGCAGCGTCCGACCGACAGCGGCGCGACCCCGCGACGCTTCAGCCGGTCGACGAATTCAGCCGGAGGCGCCGGCGCCAAAAGCCGTTCCTTCTTCGAAGCGGGCGTATAGATCAACGCGCCGTTTTCGGCGACCACCCTGTCGAAGATGTCGAGTGCCGGAAAGACCCGCTCAAGATCGGCAAGCTCGCGGCCGGTCACCATGATCAGCTTGCGGCCCGTCTGCTTCAGCCGTTCGAGCGCAGCATAGGTCGCATCGGAGACGACCCCGTCTTCGGCGAGCGTGCCGTCATAGTCTGTCGCTAGGGCAAGAACATACATCCTGGATATCGTCTGCGCTTGAAACCAGACACCCCGATCGCCCGAAGGCAGCTTCGGCTGTCCGGGCTAACGATGCCGAATGGCGATGGTTCCATGCAGGGAAACGGCCCATGCAACCATATTGAAACCCAGGACTCCGCGGGTAATTTTGCCCGTCGCGCCCGATTTCCTTCAGGCCGCAACGCGACCGTGGCGGAACCAGGCAGGGTTCCCGCTGTTAACAACGCGGGCGATCAATCGGTTGCCGATGTGTGGGAGCCATGCGTGCCATGATCAACGATCCGTTGCCGGGAACTGTTCCGGCATCCCTTCCCGCGATCGACGCAAAGGCCGCCCCGACGCTCAAGAACGCCGAGGCGGAGGTGTTCTATACCGAAGCCATTCGCGAACTCGCCGCCACCGACATTCCTTTCCTTGTCGCCGGAACCTATGCGGTAAGCGCCTACACCGGCGTCATCCGTCAGACCAAGGATCTCGATATCTTCTGCAAGGCAGGCGACTTCTCGCGCATCCTGGCCCATTTCAAGCAGCTCGGCTATGCGGTCGAAATCGAGGATGACCGGTGGCTTGGGAAGGTCTTCAAGGGCACGCATTTCTTCGACATCATATTCGCCTCGGCGAATGGAACGATGCCGGTAAGTGACCAGTGGATGGAGCATGCCCGCCAAACCGAACTGCTGGGAAGCCGGGTGAGGATCGTCGGCCCGACCGAGCTCATATGGTCCAAATGCTTCATCCAGGACCGAGGGCGTCATGACGGGGCGGACATCGCCCATACGATCCTCAAGGCGCAGGACCAGATCGACTGGCACAGGCTGCTGTCCTACCTGGAAGTCCACTGGGAAGTGCTGCTGATGCAGATTCTCAGTTTCAGATGGATCTATCCGAGCGAGCGCGACCGCATCCCCACATGGCTGCTTGACGAACTGCTCGACCGCCTTGCCAAGCAGCGCCAATTGCCTTCCCCCAGAATGAAGATCTGCCGCGGGCGCCTGCTTTCGCAGACCGATTACGAAATCGACGTCAAGGAATGGGGCTTCGCCGGCGTCGGCGGTACAGGAGAATTTCGTGATGGCTGAACGGACCGAAGACGCTCCGGCGATGGAGGGCACCGCCACGATCAAGGTGGCGGCCGTTGGCGACCTGCATGTGAAGGAGGACGCCCAGACATCGTATCGCGATCTCTTCGGCGAAATGTCGCGCGAGGCCGATATCCTCGTTCTTCCAGGCGATCTGACCAATCTGGGCAAGCCCCGCGAAGCCGAGATCCTCGCCGAAGACCTGCGCGCCTGCTCTATCCCGGTGGTCGGCGTGCTCGGCAACCATGATTATGAATCCGGTGCGGTCGAGGACGTCGCGGAAATCCTGCGTCAAGCGGGCGTCCATCTCCTCGACGGGCAGACGACCGAAATAGAGGAGGTCGGTTTTGTCGGCGTGAAAGGGTTCGTCGGGGGGTTCGGTTCACGCATGCTCGGCTCCTTCGGCGAGCCGGCCATCAAGTCGATGGTCGCCGAGAGCGTCAGCGAGGCCATGCGGCTTGAGAACGCGATGCGCCAGGTTCGCGCAAAACGCACGCTTGTCATTTTGCACTACGCTCCGATCGTCGAGACCATCGCCGGCGAACCCCTGGAGATATTTCCGTTTCTGGGCTCGTCGCGGCTGGCGGAAACGATCGACCGGTTCCAGGTCAGTGCTGTCGTGCACGGCCATGCGCATCGGGGAAGCTATGAGGGCCGCACGCCCGGCGGGGCGAGGGTCTACAACGTCGCCATGCACGTTTCCAAACCGACCGGCCGACCCTATGCCTTGCTTGAAATCTGACGGAGTCGGGGCGCCGTCCCGACGGTCAGCTTACCGCTTTGATCGATTTTGCCAGTTCTTCGAGCTTGTGCGGATCGTTGCCGTGACGGCGCACGAGCTCGCGTGCCTGATTGGACGGCAGATCGGCTGTCGCCACCAGTTGCCGGACCTGTTCACTGTCGACCGCGACTTGGGGCAAGTTGCTGCCGGAAATTCTCTCGTCACCAGCCATCGTCTTTCTCCTCGATCGATGTCGAGACAACGGATTGGAAAACCGTCCGGTTCCGAAAGACGGGGCTGAAGTCGACCGGCGGATCCGATCGGCAGCGCGCCGTCTCGATCCGTGGCGGCAAGGCCGGAGGCGACCGCGAATTGGCCATGGAACAAATGACGCCGGCCAGGAGTTGCGTCCCGAATGAAGGGAGGTGATCCCGATGCCAAACCCAGGAAAACCAGATCCCAATCGCGACGTGCCGATGCCGGCGCCGACCTGGAAGCCCGAACCGATCGAGGAGCCTGATCCGGAACAACTCCCGGACGAGGCGCCTCTGCCCAATCCCGACGAGAACGAAGAGTCGCCGATGCATGCCGGCAGCCGCGTCGTCTGAACGTGCGACGCATGAATCCCGATCCCGTGGCAATGGAACCTCTTGGGCCGGCGCCATTGTCCCTCCATCGTGTTTCCATCACAGCAACGGCAAGGGGCGCTTCAACCAAAGGAGAACATCATGAAAGTTGGCAACTGCATGACGCAAGGCGTTCAGGTCGCCAGTCCGGACCAGACCCTGCGGGAGGCCGCCGCCGCCATGGCCAGCCTCGATGCCGGCGCTCTGCCCGTAGGCGAGGACGACCGGCTGGTCGGAATGATCACTGATCGCGACATCGCCGTCCGTGGCGTCGCCCAGGGTAGGGGCCCGGATACGCGGATACGCGAAGTGATGAGCGCCGAGATCAGGTACTGTTACGACGACGAGGAGATCGAAGACGTGCTCCAGCAGATGGGGGACATTCAGGTTAGACGGCTGCCGGTGATCAGCCGTGAAAAACGGCTGGTTGGCATCATCTCGCTTGGCGATCTCACGAAGAATGGCGAGGCCGCACGAGCCGGCGAAGCGCTGAACGGCATCTCACAGCCAGGCGGCGCGCATTCGCAGACGGCACACTGACCATCGATGACAGAGCGAGAGCGCTGCCCGCGCCCAGCGGGCGGCGACGGCGGTTCAGCGATCGATCTCTCCAAAGACGATGTCGAGGGAGCCGATGATCGCCGAGACGTCGGCGATCATGTGCCCCCGGGACAGATAGTCCATCGCCTGCAGATGTGCGAAGGACGGCGCGCGAATCTTGCACCGGTAAGGAACATTGCCCCCATCCGAAACCAGATAGACGCCGAACTCGCCTTTCGGCGCCTCGACGGCGGCATAGACCTCGCCCTCGGGCACGTGATGGCCTTCCGTGTAAAGCTTGAAATGGTGAATGGTCGCTTCCATGGAGCGTTTCATCTCCGCGCGGCGTGGCGGCGTGATCTTCCGGTTGGGAATTGCGACCGGTCCTTGGCCTTGCGGCGACCGTAGCTTGTCAAGACATTGCCTCATGATCCGGACCGACTGGCGCATCTCCTCCATTCGTACGAGGTAGCGGTCATAGCAGTCGCCATTCTTGCCGATGGGAATATCGAATTCCATCTGCGGGTAGGATTCGTAAGGCTGCGCCTTGCGCAAATCCCATGCCGCGCCCGACCCACGCACCATTACGCCCGAAAACCCCCAAGCCCAGGCATCGTCGAGACCGATGACACCGACGTCGACATTGCGTTGCTTGAAGATGCGGTTTTCGGTGAGCAGTTCTTCGAGATTGTCGCAGACCTTGAGGAACGGGTCGCAGAAATCCCAGATATCGTCCAACAGGTCCGGGGGAAGATCCTGATGTACGCCGCCGACCCTGAAATAGTTGGCGTGCATGCGGGCGCCCGATGCCCGTTCATAAAACACCATCAGTTTCTCGCGTTCGGCGAAACCCCAGAGCGGCGGCGTGAGGGCGCCGATATCCATTGCCTGCGTGGTGACATTGAGCAGATGGGACAGCAGCCGGCCGATCTCGCAATACAGCACGCGAATGAGCTGGCCGCGCTGTGGAACCGAGATCCCGAGCAGCTTCTCCGCCGCCAGGCAGAAGGCGTGCTCCTGATTCATCGGCGCCACATAGTCGAGCCTGTCGAAATAGGGCAGGGCCTGCAGGTAGTTCTTGTACTCGATCAACTTCTCCGTGCCTCGATGCAGCAGCCCGATATGCGGATCGACGCGTTCGACGACTTCGCCATCGAGTTCGAGTACCAGCCGCAGGACGCCATGCGCCGCAGGGTGCTGCGGCCCGAAGTTTATCGTGAAATTGCGGACCGTCGCGTCAGCCATGACGCCGTCCTTCGACCTTTGCCGCCTGGCAGCGGAAATGGGACATCCGCCGAAGCATCGAGTGCTGCCCCACGCCGTCAGGTCGTGGTCTGGATGATCAGCGTCAGCGTGCCGTCGCCGTCAATGTTGGCCGCCACCACTTCGGAGGCATCGAGCCCATTCGCGGCCAGGACCGAGGAGGCTTCCGGCGACGCGCTGACCGAGCGCTGCAGGACGTGAAGGTCTTCCTGACTGGTCTGGGCAACCACGGTCTCGACCTTGGCCTTGAGGTCGGGTGGCAAGTCCGCCAATGCGACGATGGCTATGTTGGTGAATGTCTGTCCGGTGATGCCCTGGTCGGGGCCGGTCTGACCTGGCACGGCTTCCGGTGCCGGTGCGTCCGGGGGAAGGGGTGCGTTTTGGGACTGAGCATGGGCAGGCAAAGCCAGAGTGAGTGCCGCCAGGATGATGATTGCCTTATTCATGATATCTTCCTTCCTTGTTCGAGGAGGGTCGATCGGGATGACGCGCGACAGGGACAGCAAGCCATCGCCTCGAACAGTGTTGCGTGTTCAAAGCGCGAAGTCCGGATTTGTTCCGGCTCCGATCGAATCCAAGGCAGGGACGAGGACGCATCGCTGCCCTGCCTATGGTCGGGGACCTTTATCGCTGATCGCGTCAAACCGTTCGATGTCGTAGCGCGGACTGATCCGCGCCAGTATCTCGACGGAGGGTTTGGCCGCGTCGGGCTGTTTCCAGCTCAGCTCGAAGGAGAATACGAACCGGCCGCGCTCGATGTCGTGCTGCATTCCGAGAAAGCGCCAGCGATAGCCCAGCGGTTGAACCAGCGCGTCGAGGTCAGGCGGAACGCCGTTCGCCGACGAGATCGCCAGGATCGCATGATGGGTTCGTGGGACCCACAGATCGACCTGCTTCAGCACCTGAAGCGTTATCAACGTCAAAACCGTCCCCGCTGTGCCAAGTGCCAGTTGCCCGCCGCCGAAGGCGAGGCCGATTGCGGTCATGACCCACAAGGTGGCGGCCGTGGTGACACCCGTCACGAAATCGCCGCGGCGGAGAATGGCTCCGCCGCCAATGAAACCGACACCCGTCAGCACGCCCAGCGGAAAACGCAGCACGTCCATCACACTGAACGAATCCGCATCCTTGCCACCCACCTCGAGCAGGATATTGGCCTGCATCATCGCGATCGCGGCCGCCAGGCCGACCAGAACGGTTGTTCTGAGCCCGGCGGTGTGGCCGCGGGCTTCCCTGTTCATTCCGATGATCCCGCCGGCAACAAAAGCAAGAGCCAGGCGCAGGGCTAGGTCGGTCAAGGTTGGATGAAGCGGCATGGTCATAGCGGGGACGACTCACGCAATGGCTCGTTCTCCAACACCGCGGAGCGTTCGATGGTTCCCAAGGATGGAAGGTGAAGCTTCTTGTCGGGTTTCAGGAAACCCATGACGTCCCGCTGCGTTTGGCACAGAACTCACTCGGGAGATCTTTCCATGCCGCTCACCGCCTTTGCGCTCAATTGCACCTTGAAGGCCTCCGACGACGCCGAGAAGTCGTCCACGGACCGCCTGCTGGCGGATCTGCTGGCGGCAATGGTGCCGCATGGGGTCCGCGGCGAGATTGTTCGCGCCCTCGACTATGACGTCAAACCCGGCGTGCTGTCGGACATGGGCGAGGGAGACGGTTGGCCGCAGCTCCGCAGGAAGATCCTCGACGCCGACATCTTCGTGCTGGGCCTGCCCATCTGGCTCGGCCAGCCGTCGAGTGTCGCCAAGCGCATCCTGGAGCGCATGGATGCGTTTCTATCGGAGACCGACAAACAAGGCCGGATGCCGGCCGCCGGCAAGGTCGCGATCGTGGCGATCGTCGGCAATGAAGACGGCGCTCACGCCTGTCACGCGGCGTGCTTTCAGGCGCTAAACGACGTCGGCTTCACGATTCCTGCCAATGGCGGCGTGTATTGGGTTGGGCAGGCTATGGGCGACGTCAACTATGTCGACCTGCCCGGAACGCCGAAAGCCGTGGTCGAGATGATCGAAATGACGGCTTCGAATGCGGCCCATCTGGCCAGCGTGCTGAAGGAAAGGCAGTATCCCGGCGTCGGAAAGTGAAGAGATTTTCGTGACGCACGGAGTGCCCGTGTCGGCGCCCTTGGGGTCAGGGCTCGTCAAAAGGCCCGGCTCGCCTGGCCAGATCGCGCGATATGGCACCTTCCTCTTCGTCATCGGGCAATGCCTCGTCGCTGTTCTGGTAGGCGTTGTCATCGTCCTCCTCCGGCAGGTCGCCTTCCTTCTCGACGTCGACGACGGCGTCGACATTGTCGGACACCTTGTCTGGAAGAACCCTGCCGCCCTTGATTGCATCCCAGTCCGCCTGCTGGATTGCCGGGGCTTCAGTTTCGTCCCGTTGTTCGGATCGTTGCTTCTTGCGCGGTTCCATCTCATGTCTCCGATATGAACGGGTGCCTCATGTGGCCCCTTTGTCGCCAGTTGCGTCGCTTTCCGCCGCCAGAACTCGGCTATCCTGATGGATCGTGGAATCGGAAAGGCTAACGGATAACCGCCGACCCGGCCCGTTGTTCCTCTCAGTGGGATCGGTTGGTGTTCCGCCTTGGGCCTGGGATGCAGCATCGCGGGGTAGCCGCCGCATTCGCGCAACCAATCCCGCATTACCTCGTTTTGCCTTTGAGACCGGCCCTTGAACTTTACCAATTGGAAATCTCAGAGACACTCAAATGAACCCTTCAGCCGAGCCCCGATCACCGTCGGGAAACAATCTCCATATTCAGCCTTTCCATGGAACGGTGACTGTCAGATTCTCCGACGCCATCATCGCCTCCACCGAACATGCGCTGCAGGTCCAGGAAACGGGGAGGGATCCTGTGTTCTACATCCCGTTCCAGGACATCTATTTCGACCTGCTCGAGAAAACCGATACCACCTCGATATCGCCAAAAGGCACTGCGAGCTATTGGCGCGTGCATGCCGTTGGCGGATCGGCGGATGATTTCATGTGGGCGTATGAAGAGCCCGAGGCGCCTGTCCGGGTGCTTGCTCGCCACGCCGCCTTCGATCCCGGCAAGGCTCGCATAGACGCCGATCCCGCTGAAGACGAGCGCCACACGCCTCACATAGTGGAATAGCAGGACAGCGGCAGGATTTATCCAAGGGAACCGATTCCATTGGGTTGTCGTGCGATGACACCGGGCCCAGGTCGCCTTCACGCTGCGCGGTCTTCGTCGAGAATGCGCAGGCCCTCTTCAAATTTCGCGAGGGGAATCCCGGCCCGCCGCGCTTGCCACAGGTTGTCGGCCAGATCCGCACGCTTGACCGGCCGCGCCAGGGGATTTGACGCAGCCCGGCGCACGAAAGCGATTTCATTCTCGCCAGGCCTCTTCGTCAGCGCATCGACCGCAGCGACAATCGAGGGACCAAACCCCGCCGATTTCAGCCTTGTCCTTGTCCAGCCTTCCCCTTTTTCGAGGACGTCATGCAGATAAGCCACGATCTTCTGGTCAAGGGTTTCGACCGTGTCGACCACGCGCCTGCAGTGTTCGATATAGGGTTGCCCGGTCTTGTCGGTCTGCGATCGATGCGCGTCCTCGGCAATCTTGGCCGCGCGGTAGAGCATGCTCATTGCCAGCCTCCCTTCATTCAATCTGTTCGAACCCGCATTGCCGGGGCGCCTTGTCCGGCCGCCATCGCAGCAGTTTCGTTCCATGGCGAAACCGATTGCCGGTGACGTGATCGAAACGGACTTCGACCACCAACTCCGGCCGCACGGGCTCCCACTCCCCGCTGCGTTCGGTGCTCCAGCGGCTCGGCCCGCCGGGAGCCTTGCCGGTAAAGCCGGGTCCGCCTCTCAGGTTCTCGAGCTTCGCGGTAATTTCTGCCCTGTCGTCCTTGCCGATCGTCGACGTAAACCCGACATGGTCGAGTTTGCCGTGGTCGTCATAGAGACCGAGCAGCAGGGATCCGACCTGGCTGCTGCCCGTCAGGTAGCGGAACCCGCCGACGACACAGTCCGCGGTGCGCAGCCGCTTCACCTTGATCATGGTGCGCTCGCCCGGCCGATAAGGGTCCATCAGCAGTTTGGCGACAACTCCATCGGTGGAGCCGTGGCCGGCCTCGCCCAGCCAGCGCCTGGCGGTGGTCACGTCGGTGGTGCGCGGCGACAACCGCAACGAGGAAACGCCCGACCTCATGACGAAGCGCTCAATCGCGGCCCGTCGTTCCGTCAAGCTCTTGTCGAGCATGATCCCCCCGTCCGGATCGGCGAGAATATCGAACAGGACGAGACGGGCCGGGGTTTGCGCGCTCAGCATGCGAATCCTGCTTTCGGCAGGGTGAAGCCGCATCTGCAAGGCCTCGAAGGAAGGATCGCCATTCACTTCGATGACTATCTCGCCGTCAAGAACGAAAGACTGGGTATCGAGATCGCGCAACAGTGTCGTTATTTCCGGAAAATACCGGCTGAGCGGCTTGCCGGACTTGGCCCTGAGATCGACGCTTGCGGTGCCTTTGAAGGCCAGGCAGCGGAATCCGTCCCACTTCGGCTCATACTGCCAGAGACCGTCGTCGCCCGGCAGTGCGTCGGCCGCCTTGGCCTCCATGGGGCGGGTATCCAAAGGCAGCGGAAAAGCAGCGGCCACGGCTTCTACCACCGCTCTTCGGCGTCGTGGTGCGGCAGGTCCACACCGCAGCATGTCCATCCGAGCCGTTGCGCGGATCCGTAATTGTAGCGTGGCTCGAGATCGGCGGGATCGTCGAAGGTTCCGACATGCAGGGCGATCTCATCCGGCGATGCATCGTAGGCCAACGCGACGGGCGATCCGCAGTCGCGGCAGAAGCTTCTTTGTGCGATGGGTGATGACCTGCGGCAGAAAGGCTTGTTGGAAAGCCATTCCAAGCTGGCTGATGGTACCCACGCCAGGACTGCGAACGCACTGCCGGTCGAGCGTCGGCACATGTCGCAGTGGCAATAGTGAGTGCGCGGCCTGGAGATGGTGCGATAGCGGACGTTGCCGCACAGGCATCCCCCGGTTCGTTCTCTCATTTCTTGCTGCGCGACCATTGGCCGATCTCTCGAACCTCGATGCTGGTCAACGTTCCACCGATGATGTGGTTTCCGAGAGCCCGAGGGGAACGAGTTTCGCTGCCTCGCGTTTGGTCGGCACTCGAGAAACTGGGGACTAGCGCAAGGATGTCGACTTGAACGGAACCCCTATGCGGCTGGCATGTGCGTTCAGGTATCCGTCCCTGGCCGCCTTGTGCCGGCTCGACGCCGAAGACGACAAAGCGGGTCGCTGCTGATGTCGGCTCCGGGTCTGGCATATGGACCTCTGGGCGATCATTGTGCCCATCTGTGTGTCGACATGCAGCGGCTGTTCGCCGAGCCGTCGGAGTGGGCGACACCCTGGATCACCCGTGTCCTTCCCCGGATCGTCAGCCTTGCCGAAAGATATCCTTCACAAACGATCTTCACTCGCTTCCTTCCGGCGCGACGCCCGGGGCAGGGCACCGGCACCTGGAAGCGGTACTATGAACGCTGGGCATCGATGACCATCGACAGGATCGGCGAGGAGATGATCGAACTCCTGCCGCCGCTGGCGGCATGCTGCCCGCCGGCGATCGTTGTCGACAAGCACATCTACTCACCGTGGCCCGAAGGGCATCTGCACACGCTGCTTTCATCCCGCCGGATCGACACTCTCGTCATCACCGGCGGCGAGACCGACGTCTGCGTTCTGGCGACAGTGCTTGGCGCGATCGATATCGGCTACCGCGTGGTTCTGGTGACGGATGCCCTGTGCAGCTCTTCGGATGCAACACACGACGCGCTGATGACCGTCTATCATCAGCGGTTCGCGCAGCAGGTCGAAACGGTCGAGATGGAGACGGTTCTTTCCAACTGGACCTGATCTCGAAGCAATGTCCAGGTCAGGCGCTCAGGTCGATCAAGGCGATGCCGAGATCGGCGTGTTTCGTGCGGCGCAGATGAGCGGGGGACTCGACCAGTGTGACCTCCAGGGTCGGTCGCACCACGCCGCCCAGCAGATGTCCGCCCCGCGTCGCTCCGTCGCTCAGTCCGAGCACGGCATGCAGGTGGAGGCTGGGCTTGCCGTCATCGCCCAAGGCAATGTCGCCGATCGCGCTGAGAACCTCGCACTGCTCGTTGACCGGTATCTTGCGATAGTCCTTTGCCTCGAAATCGAACCAACCGACCGCTGCTCGCTCGAACGCGCCGAGCGCGGTCAGCGATGCGCCGTCGATCTGTTCTTCGCTGGCAAAGGCAGTGAGCACGCCAATCGCCTCTTCGCCAGGCTCGAGCACCACCACGAAGGTCCTCTGTCCCGCGACTTTCGAAACCAGTTTCGATTTCATTGCCGTTGTCCTGTGGCCAAGGTGCAGAAACCTTGGCGGTGAATTTTCAGGCCGGCCCACTTATTCGAACGAACCGTTCGCGTCCCGGTTCCATATTGCGGCAGGCGCGCGGCGTCGAAGCGGCCGGCAGTATCCGCCCGAACGCCTACCCCTCAGCCTTGAAGTTCTTGGCTTCCTTTTTCACCTCTTTCCTGTCGTTGTCGTGCTTGCGGATAAGATCTTTCGCCTGCTTGGGCGAGACGTCGGTCGTTTCGGCCAGATGCACGGCTTCGCGATCTTCGTCTTGTGGCCGGATCTTTTCCTTGGCCATCGGTCTGTCTCCTTTTTTCCGTGTCATGGGACGTAACCAGACAAGCGCCGCCCGGTTCCATGAAACTGCCTTGCTCGAAGGAGCGCCTGCCTCGGTAGAAGCTATTTCGCGGAGGAACTCGACTTGGGAGAGCGCAGCAAAAGTGCGAGCGGCACGAGCAGGGCGGTCGCGATCGCGGAGTAGCGAAACAAGTCCACGTAAGCCAGAAGCGTCGCCTGCCGGCCTATCGTCTGGCCAATCCAGCCGACCGCCTGGACTTTCGCCTCGACCGCGGGCGAGCCCTGAGCGACGAAATAGTCAGTCATGCGCCGAAGCATCTGCTGATAGACAGGCGAGGACTGCGCCGTGTTGCCGATCAGATGGGTCTGATGCAGTTGTGCGTTCTGCGCCACGACGGTGTTGGAGAGCGATACGCCGACGCTGCCGCCGATATTGCGGGCGACATTGATCAGCGCCGAGGCCTGGTTGGTCTTTTGCGGCGGCAGGCCGACATAGGCGGCCGTCGAAATGGGGATGAACAGGAAGGGAAGCCCTACCGTGATGAAAATGCGGGCATAGGTGAAATAGCTGAAACCGGCATTCGGCGACAGTGAAGTCAGGTGCCACAATCCCACGGCAACCGCCGACATGCCGATCATGATCAGGTATTTCGGCTGCACGAAGCCGGAGGCGAAGCCGGAAATCGGCATCAGCATCAGCATGGCGATGCCGCCAGGCATCATCGAAAGTCCCGAAAGCGTCGCGGTGTAGTCGAAGGT